>NZ_JBSGHN010000007.1:0-337461 GCF_053604425.1 Microbispora sp. NPDC004025
TCGGTGCCGATGTAGTTGTGCCCGAGCTGCAACGCCTCGCGCAGCGACAGCTCAAGAACCTTCTTGGCCCGCGGCGTGAAGGGGATGTGTCCCGATGGCGCCGACTGCCCCTGACCGATGATCTCCTCGACCTGCTGGCGCACCCCCTCGAGACTGATCCCAAGACTCTCCAGAGCCTTGGCCGCCACACCCTCACCCTCATGGATCAGACCAAGAAGAATGTGCTCAGTACCGATGTAGTTGTGGTTGAGCATCCTGGCCTCTTCCTGAGCCAGGACGACAACCCGCCGCGCACGGTCGGTGAACCTCTCGAACATCTCGTCGCTCCTCACGAAGCGGTCAGGCGAGCACGGGAGATCCGGCCCGTCGTTCCGCATGGTAGCCCCGACCCAGCGACCCGCTCCTTGGCAGAAGGGTTCCCCAAGCGAAGGGCGTTCATGCTCTATCCAACCCCCTGCTGGGGGTGACATGTTCCCGATACGCCGCAAGCGAACGAGGTTTTAAGGGAGCACAAACACAATCGCGCGGTTATGCGATCGTCAGGTCCTCCGACGACCGGCATAACCGCACGATCAAGGGTGAAGTTAGGGAGTGTCCCGCCGATCTCGCCGTGGCGATCTTAGGGACACGACCTAGTGCGCGTCCTCGTACGCCTGGACGATCGAGGCGGCAATACGGCCGCGCTCACTCACGGGGTGTCCGTGAGCCTTCGCCCAGGCGCGGATCTCCGCACTCTTCTCGCGGGTCATGGCTCGCTGGCCCCCGCCGCCCGCACCACGACGGCGCCCACGGGCCTGCCCGCTGTCCGCGCGCCGCGCGCTGCTGACGAAAGGCGACAGGGCCTCGCGAAGCCGCTTCGCGTTGCCGTCGCTCAGGTCAATCTCATATGACGTGCCGTCAATCGCGAAGGTGACCGTCTCATTGGCCTCGCCGCCATCGAGATCGTCGATGAGAATCACCTGCGTGTGCTTGGCCATCCGGCAATCCTTTCGCAGCCCATAGTTTGATTCGTCAGCCAAACATATACCCGGTTTCCCCTGGCTGACAATTCAAGATTGCGGATTCTCAGGAACCTCTGAGTCCGGTGACTTCTCGCGTGGCTCCCGTGCCGTGCGGAGACCCGCCGCGTCGGAACGTACCAACTTTACGATGCCGTAGACGACCGCGCCGGCGACGACCACGGAAGGTATCAAGGCGGACAATACCTCTGTCATTCTGCCTCGCTCGTGCCGGGGGTGTCATTAGGTGCACCCGAGGAAATTCCGAGGACGTGGCAAGGTCACCGGCCTCTTGCCGGGCCGGGCACCCTGATACGACCATAGCGCCGGGAGGGACCGGACGCGCCTTCCGGGGTGCCCCAGGAGGGCCCGGGTAATCCCCCGTCTCTCCAGCGGCCTTACCGGATGCACTCGAAATCGTACCCAGAATGCCGACCCGGGCGGTCACCGCTCCCCGGCGTCCCTCCGTTTCACCGCTTGCGCACTTCCCGTACGAGGACGGGCGGCGGTAGCGGCACTCCCCGGGGTTCGGTGAGGCCCGAGCCGTAAGGGCAGGTGAGGGGCCTTGTGGCCAGGCCGGGCAGTCGCGGCCCGACAAGCGCGAAGCCGCAAACACGCTCGTGAAAAAGGCCGGCCGGAGGACGTACGGCCGTTGAAGAGCTCGGGCGAAACGAGGAGCGACGTCTCGGCGCCGGATCTTCACAAGGAGCCCCCGCCCCCTTCTCGTACGGCGCGCACGCCTTGGCGAGATATACGCGCAAGCAGATCGTCACAGCCCGGAAGCCTCGTAAAAAGAGAGGACCGGCCGGTTCCACCAAGATCGACAAGCGGCGGCATGAAGATCGAATAAAGGAGCGGGGCACAATCACGTGGACGGTCCGGGCGGCCGGGCGGCCGACTTTCGCACGGCCAAACGGTCCCCGCATTCCGCGGGCGGCCTCCGCGACCGGGTAGAGCGGTGTGCATCCGGAGCGCCATAAGGGCCCCTGCGGCTCCATACTGCCCCATAAGCGCCCCTGACGGTTCCTTAAGCCGCCCGTGGACCGATATGGCCCGGACGGGGACGGCGAGGGCCGGGCTTAAGGATTGGCGCCGGGGGCGGTCTCGCGGTCATTGGGGGCACCTCTCGGGACGGTGAACCCAAGCATGGCATGCCCGGGCGGCCCCGTACGGTTTTTCCCGCACAGCCGGATGGGCGCCTGGTACCGGCGGCGCCAAAGCGGCCATAGAAAAAGGGGCCGATGGTCCGTTCCATCGGCCCCCCCCCAACGGTCGTTACCTGACCTTGACCACCACGGTCTTGGCGACCTTGTCATGCAACGCCTGCTGCAACGGCCTGTCCCAAAGCAGCCACAGGATATTCAGCAACGAGAAGATGCCCGCCAGGTACGTGACGAAGGGAATCCAGCGCACCAACTGCGGACCCCACATCACGATTGCGCGCTTACCGGCCGTGTCGACGGCGAGGCCGCCGTCGAGGGTTCCGCCGATCGATACGACCTTGATGCCCATCGCGATCTTTCCGAGCGTCTGCCCGCGCTGGCGCAGCATGACGAACTCGTAACCGACCATGACGATGCCGGCCAGGATCGCCGTGAGCAGTTCCGCCAGGAAGTAACCGCCTCCCGGGGTGATCGTCCCGTTCGCGATGTCAACGCTCGGGTTGGTGATGATGATCGCCGCGATCACGACCGAGATGATCCCGAAGGGGATGCCGACGACCACGCCGTCGATGATGCGGGCGACGAGGCGCTGCCACCACTCCGCGAGCGGCGCCGGGGCGCCGGGCGGGATCGGCCCCGCGGCCGCGTACGGCTGGCCGTAGGCGGGCTGGGCGTAGCCCTGCTGGCCGTACTGCTGGGCGCCGTAAGCCTGCTGCTGACCGTAGCCCTGCTGCTGGCCGTACCCCGGCTGGCCGTACTGCTGCTGACCGTAGTCCTGCGAGGCGGCCTGCTGGGCGCCGTAGCCCTGCTGACCGTACTGCTGCTGGCCGTAGCCGCCCTGCTGCTGACTCTGCTGGGCGCCGTAGCCCTGCTGGCCGTACTGCTGCTGGGCGCCGTACCCCTGCTGCTGACCGTGCTGCTGACCGTAGTCCTGCGAGGCGGCCTGCTGGCCGTACCCCTGCTGGGGTCCGGTCTGGCCGTAGCCCTGCTGCTGGCCCTGCTGGGCGCCGTAGCCCTGCTGGCCGTACTGCTGCTGGGCGCCGTACCCCTGCTGCTGACCGTAGCCCTGCTGCGGGGTCTGCTGGCCGTACCCCTGCTGGGGCCCGGTTTGACCGTAGCCCTGCTGCGGGCCCGTCTGGCCGTAGCCCTGCTGGCCGTACTGCTGCTGGGCGGCCTGCTGGCCGTACCCCTGCTGGGGTCCGGTCTGGCCGTAGCCCTGCTGCTGGCCCTGCTGGGCCCCGTAGCCCTGCTGCTGGCCGTAGCCGCCCTGGGCGGCGTCGTAGCCGGGCGGCTGCTGCGGGCCCGTGTTCTGCCCCGTGTGGCGGTAGTTGACGACCGTCACGTCAGGGTCGTAGTCCTGGGCCTGTCTGTCCGTGCCGTACCCGGGGTGCGATGACGGCGGTGGCGTTCCGTCCGACTCGTCCTGGGGGTACGGCGGCTGTCCGGTGCTCACCGTGTCACCTCGTTTCGAAGACGCATGCGCCGCACGTCCGTAGCACACGCTGATATTGCCAAAAGTAGCGACAGGCGTAACAACAGTCACCTTTGCGGACACTGACAATTCGCGTCAAGATCATTATCTGCCGGGACGTGAACGGCGGTCAATGGCGGTCGAGGTGCAGCAACATCCGGGTGTTCCCCAGAGTGTTCGGCTTGACGTGCTCCAGATCCAGGAACTCGGCGACACCCTCGTCGTACGACGCGAGCAGTTCCGCGTACACCTCGGGAGAGACCGGTGTGCCCTGAATGGGCCGGAAGCCGTGCCGGGCGAAGAACTCGACCGCGAACGTGAGGCAGAAGACCCTCCGCACGCCGAGGTCCCGGGCGGTCTCGATGAGCGCGGCGACGATCCGGTGACCGATGCCCCCACCACGCACCACGGGGTCCACGGCGACGGTCCTGATCTCGGCGAGGTCCTCCCACAGCACGTGCAACGCGCCGCAGCCGACGACCTGCCCGCCCACCTCCGCGACCCAGAACTCCTGCACGTCCTCGTACAGCGTCACCGTGCTCTTCTTGAGCAGACGGGGGCCGACGCCCGAGTACGCGTCGACGAGGCGCCGGATCGCCCGGACGTCCGGCGTCCTGGCCCGGCGCACCGTCACGGCCGTGGCACCCGAACCACTGGATGTCTGCGCGGCGACCTGCTCCATGAGCGGTCAGCCTAGCCGGACGGAATCCGATCCCTCATAGTCGGCGCGAAGGACCTCCACGGATAACGGTCATTCCCAAACACCACGCCCGACATGAGGCCTGACCCTGTGTAGCCGTCAGGATACGGATGGACGCCCAGCCGGCCCGCGAGACCGCGATCCGGTTCGTCCCACTTTTTCCGGCAGTCCGCACGGCACATCCACCACCTCGAATCGCTCCAAACACAGGTGAACGCGGATGTATCCCCATTGAGCCCGTGACCCAGCTGTGATCGTTTGGTTGTCAAACGTAGACGGGTTTCGGAGTTCTGGTTGAGCAAGAACTCGCCGTGCACTATCGTCCAGCGACGATGCCGGTCATCGTGAGCGCTCACGGCGGCCGGGCGCCGAATCTTCGAAGCACCGAGTGCGGAGGGGAGCCGGGGACCCAACTGCAGGATCAGGATCGGTTCGGTCTAGATCGTCAAGGGGTGAATCCACCAAGGTAGGGCTACTCCGGCCCGAACCCGTCAGCTAACCCGGTAGGCGCTCAGTAGTGCCCCGCCACATGGCCGTGCTCCACGACACACGGCCTGCCGCGGGGCACATGTGGGAGAGGAGCTCGGTTGCGCACGCGTGGAGGACGGCCGGCGGGCAGGCACGCCCGCCACCGACGGTCCGGATCCGGCACGGCCGGTCCGGGTGCCATCCGCCGATTGGCGTTCGTCGGCGTCGCGCTCACCGCGATCACGTTCGGCGCCCCGGTGGTCCGCGCCACCGCCGACCCCAAGCCGAGCCTCAAGGAGCTCACGGAGCAGGTCGAGAGCCTCTACACCGAGATCGAGAGCCTCACCGAGCAGTACAACGGCGAGCGCGTGCGGCTTAAGGCGGCCGAGCGGTCCGCCGAGCTCGCCAAGAAGAACCTCGCCAAGAGCGAGGCCGAGCTGGAGGTCCGCCGGCAGAAGGCCAACGCCCTCGCGCAGCACTCCTACATGACCAACGGGCTCGGCAACGCGCTCGTGCTCATCGACAGCGACGCCGACCCGCAGAAGTACCTGAGCCAGGCCTCCACGACGTACGCGCTGGAGCTGCAGGAGAGCCAGGAGGTCGCCGAGGTCACCAAGGCCATGGACGCCGCCTCGCGGGCCAGGGAAAGCGCGGCGGCCCGGCAGACCGAGGTCAAGAAGCTGCTCGCCGGCCTCGACTCGCGCCGCGACAAGATCAACGCGCTGATCAAGAAGACCGAGAGCAGCCTCTACCGGCAGGTCGCCCGCACGATCGGCAGCCAGACGCGCAGCCGGATGTCGTTCCCGATCGTGGGCGACGGCAAGGCCGCCCAGGCGGCCCGCTGGGCCCTCAGGCAGCAGCTCAAACCGTACGTGTGGGGCGCCGAGGGCCCGAACTCCTTCGACTGCTCGGGCCTGGTCATGGCGGCCTACCAGTCCGTCGGCATCAGCCTGCCCCACTACACGGGCAACCAGTGGACGGCCGGCACCCACATCTCCCGTGACCAGCTCCGCCCCGGCGACCTGGTGTTCTTCTACTCCGACCTGCACCACGTGGGCATCTACATCGGCGGCGGTTACATGATCCACGCGCCGCGCACGGGAGACGTCATCCACATCGCGAAGATCGCCGGACGGCCGTTCGCGGGAGCGGTGCGCGTCGCCGACTGAGCGGGGCCGCCGGGACAGCGCGCCGCGAGAGCGCGAGCCGGAGCGCACGCCGGCTGAACCGCGCCGCGAGACCGCGCGAGCCGGAGCGCACGCCGGCCGAGCCGCGCCGCGAAAGAGCGCACGCCGGTTGAGCCGCCGCTTGGACGGCTCCGCCGGCGTCGCCGCTTTCTCCGGCGCCCTTCCCGACCTCGTGCGCTCCGGAACGCGGTCAGATGAGGCGGCGTCGTGCCGCCCAGGCGACTGCCTCGATCGCCGTCGCGACGCCGATGCGGTCGCAGATGCCCCGCAGCCGCCGCCGCACGGTGCGTCCGCTGACGTCGAGACTGCGGCCCACGCGGTCTGCGGTCACGCCCTTGGCCAGCTCCGCGAGAAGAAGTAAGTCCTCATCGGTGAGACCGGCACGATCAAAGTCCGAGGCGAGACTGTCACCTCGGTAGACGACCTCGGGAACACCCATCGTCCGCCCTCCCCCACGACGATGATTCGTCGGCCCACCCTCCAGGGACGGTAAACGCCTGCCGCGAAGGTCGTCAAGGTCGAAAGCCGACCGGCCGGTCGTACGCCTTCCGGGGCGCCTCGGCAGCCTCCGCCCGATCGCTTCCGGCGGCACTCGGAGATTTCACCCAGGCACGTGAGCCGGCAGTCGGGTTCGGACCGGCACCGAGGGTGATTACACCTTTCCTCCGCCTTACTTACGCACTTACAGGTGCCTACTAACCGAAGGAGAGTAACTCCCCCTACGCTCGCTGCCAGGTGGAAGGAGGACACATGAGAACACTGGTGGCACAGGACGGTGCCGTACGGGTGGTCGAGACGCCCGATCCCGAGCCGGGGCCGGGCCAGGTGCGGATCAGGGTGGAGGCGGCCGCCGTCAACCCGATCGACCTCATCACCGCCTCGGGCGCCCTGCCCGATTACGGCCTCACGCCCCGTCTGGAGGCGTACGCGCTGGGCTGGGACGTGGCGGGCGTGGTCGACCGGGCCGGAGCGGGCGTGACGGCCCTACGCTCCGGTGAGCGCGTCATCGGGCTGTCGGACCGGCTGACCGACCGGCCCAAAGCCCAGTCGGACCTGGTGGTGCTGGACGAGACGGCCGTCGCGCCGGCGCCCGCCGGGGTGGCCGCGCCCGAGGCGTCGACACTGCCGCTGAACGCGCTCACCGCCGTCCAGGCGCTCGACCTCGCCGGGCTCGACAAGGGCGAGACCCTGCTCGTCACGGGCGCGGCCGGGGGCCTCGGCGGCTACCTCGTGGAGCTGGCCACGGCGCGGGGGATCAGGGTCGCCGCGGTCTCCGCGCCCGGCGACGAGCCGCTCGTGCGGGGCTTCGGCGCGGAGTGGTTCATACCGAGGGGCGCCGACCTGGCCGCGACCGTCAGGGCCGTCGTTCCCGGCGGCGTGGACAGCGTGGTGGACGCGGCGGTCGCCGGCCTGCCCGCGCTGGACGCCGTGCGCAACGGGGGCGCGTTCGTCGCCGTCGCCGCCGGGCAGGCCCCGCTCCCGTTGCGCGGCATCCGGGTCTCGACGGTGTTCGTCCGCGCCGACGCGGACCAGCTCTTCGACGTGACGAAGCTGGCCGAGGCCGGACTGCTGACCACGCGGGTCGCCGGCACCTATCCCCTGGAGCGGGCGGCCGAGGCGTACGAACGCCTGCGCGGGGGTGGCCTGCGCGGCCGGCTGGTCCTGCTGCCCTGAAATTCCGGTGCCCTGGCGTGCCGGTGCCCCGACGCCGCCGGACCGGCGCGCGGACGGGAACGGGTCCGGTACGACCGCGGGCCGGACGGCGATGCCGTCCGGCCCGCGGCGCCGGCTAATCGGCGGTGCGGCCCGCCCCCGGGACATGAGACACGGCGCGCTCAGGCACGACCGAGCAGCTCACGCACCCGGTCGCGGCCCACCGCCAGCAGCAGCGTGGGCAGGCGCGGGCCGGTGTCGCGGCCGACGAGCAGGCGGTAGAGCAGGGCGAAGAAGGCCCGCTGGGCCGCCTTCAGCTCGGGCGTTGCCGCCTTGGCGTCCATGTCGAGCCCGGCCTGCACCTTCGGCACGCCGTACACGAGGGTGGTCAGCCCGTCGAGCGACCAGTGCGCGTCGAGGCCCTCCGCCAGCAGGCGCAGCGACTCGCGGTCCTGCTCGCCGAGCGTGTCGAGCAGCTCCTTGTCGGGTGTCTCGCGCACCTGCGTGCGGTCCTCCGCGGGCACGTAGGTGTTCACCCAGTGCTGGGCGCGGTCGAGCCGGGGCCGCAGCTCGTCCAGCCCGGTGATCTCCGGGTCGAACGCGCGCAGGATGCGCAGCGTCTGCTCCTCGTGCCCGGTGGCGATGTCCACGACCGAGGCGAGGGTGCGGTAGGGCAGCCGCCTCGGCGTCTCCGGCAGCGTCCTGGACGCGGTGCTCGACGCGCGGCGGTAGGCCGCCTGGTCGGCCGGCAGCGCCGTGCCGTCCTGCACCTTCCTGGTCAGCGTGTCCCACTCGTCGTACATCCGCTGAATCTCCTGGTCGAAGGAGACCTTGAACGACTGGTTGGGACGGCGGCGGGCGTAGAGCCAGCGCAGCAGCGCGGGCTCCATGATCGACAGAGCGTCGGCCGGAGTCGGCACGCCGCCCTTGGAGCTGCTCATCTTGGCCATGCCGCTGATGCCGACGAAGGCGTACATCGGCCCGATCGGCTGCGGCGCGTCGAACACCTCGCGGACGATCTGACCGCCGACGACGAACGACGAGCCCGGCGAGCTGTGGTCCACGCCCGACGGCTCGAAGACCACGCCCTCGTACGCCCAGCGCATCGGCCAGTCGACCTTCCACACCAGCTTGCCGCGGGTGTGCTCGGACAGCAGGACGGTCTCACTGTGGCCGCACACGCAGGTGTACGACATCGCGGTGGTCTCGTCGTCGTAGGAGGTGACCGTGGTCAGGTCGCGGTCGCAGGCCGAGCAGTAGGGCTTGTAGGGGTAGTAGCCCCCGGCGCCGGAACCGTCGTCCTCGCTCGCGGCCCCCGAGCCCTCCAGCGCGGCGGCCTCGTCGGCGTCCACGACGTCCTTGGCCTTCGCCTTCTTGGTGCGGTACTGGTCGAGGATCGCGTCGATCCGCCGCCGCTCGCGCATGGCGAGCAGCACCTGCTCCCGGTACGCCCCGGAGGTGTACATCTGCGTCTGGCTGATGCCCTGGAACTCCACCCCGAGCTCGTTGAGCGCGGCGATCATCGGCGCCTTGAAGTGCTCGGCCCAGTTCGGGTACTCGCTGCCGGGCGGGGCCGGGACGGTGGTCAGCGGCTTGCCGATGTGCTCGTTCCACGAGGGGTCGATGCCCACCGGCACCTTGCGGAAGCGGTCGAAGTCGTCCCACGAGATGATGTGCACGCACTCGTGACCCCGCCGCCTGATCTCGTCGGCCACCAGATGCGGGGTCATGACCTCGCGCAGGTTGCCCAGGTGGATCGGGCCCGACGGGCTGAGGCCGGACGCGCAGACGATGGGTTTGCCCGGTGCGCGCCGTTCAGCCTCGGCGATGACCTCATCGGCGAAACGCGCCACCCAGTCGGCGTCCATCACGTCAGTCCTCTCTGAACGGGATCCTGCCCTCTATGGTCCCGTACGCGAGGGAGTCGTCAGGACGCGTTACGGGCGTAGACCAGCCGCAGGCCGATCAGCGTGAGCCAGGGCTCGTGCACGTCGATGGTACGGGCCTCGCCGATGATCAGCGGCGCACCGGTGCCCGTGGCGACCACGGTGACGTCGTCGGGGTCGGAGGCCAGCTCGGCCGTCATGCGGTCCACGATCCCGTCCACCAGGCCGGCGAAGCCGTAGATGATGCCCGACTGGAGCGCCTCCACCGTGTTCTTGGCGATCACCGACCGCGGCCGGACCAGCTCGACCTTGTGCAGCTGGGCCCCGGCCGTGGCGAGCGCGTCCACCGAGATCTCCAGGCCGGGGGCGGTCACCGCGCCGACGTACTCGCCCCGGGCCGAGACCGCGTCGAACGACGTGGCCGTGCCGAAGTCCACGATCACGCACGGCCCGCCGTACAGGGCGGTGGCGGCGAGCGCGTTCACGATGCGGTCGCTGCCGACCTCCTTGGGGTTGTCCATCCGCACCGGGACGCCGGTGCGGACGCCGGGCTCGACGACCACGGCCGTGACGTCGCCGTAGTAGCGCCGGGACATCTCCCGCATCTCGTTGAGCACCGACGGGACCGTGGAACAGATCGCGATGCCGCTGATGTCGGCGTCCTTGAGCAGCGGCGACTGCCCGAGGAGACCCTGGAGCACCACCGCGATCTCGTCCGCGGTGCGGCGCGGATCGGTGGCGATCCGCCAGTGCTCGATCACCTCTTCACCCTCGAACAGGCCCAGCACAGTGTGGGTGTTGCTGACGTCGATGGTGAGCAGCATTCCCTGATTATGCCTCACGAAGATCCAGGCCCAGGTCGAGTGCCGGGGCCGAGTGGGTGAGCGCGCCGACGGCCAGGTAGTCGACCCCCGTCTCGCCGACGGCGCGGGCCATGTCCAGGGTCAGCCCGCCGCTCGACTCCAGCCGCGCCCGCCCGGCCACCAGCCGTACGGCCTCGGCGAGCTGGTCCACGGTGAAGTTGTCGAGCAGGATCTCGTCGGCGCCCTCGGCCAGGACCGGCTCGATCTGGTCGATCCGGTCCACCTCGACCTCGATCGGCAGGCCGGGGAAGGCCTGCCGTACGGCGCGGAACGCCTCGGCGACGCCTCCGGCGGCGACGACGTGGTTGTCCTTGATCAGCGCGGCGTCGTGCAGGCCCATCCGGTGGTTGACCCCGCCACCGGCCCGGACGGCGTACTTCTCCAGCGCGCGCAGCCCGGGCAGGGTCTTGCGGCTGTCGCGGATCCGGGCGCCGGTGCCCTCCACGGCGTCCACCCAGCGGCGGGTCTGGGTGGCGATGCCGGACAGGTGGGTGAGGAAGTTGAGCGCGGTGCGCTCCAGCGTGAGCAGGTCCCTGGTGGCGCCCCGCACGGTCAGCACCACGTCGCCGGGGCGCACCCGGTCGCCGTCGGCGGCGTGCCGCTCGACCTCGACCTGCCCGCCGGCCTGGCGGAAGACGGTCTCGGCCACGGCGAGGCCGGCGACGACGCCCTCCTTGCGCGCCACCACGTCGGCGACGGCTCGCTGGCCGGCGGGGATGGTGGCGACCGAGGTCACGTCCTGTCCCCCGGCCAGGTCCTCCTCCAGCGCGGCCCGGACGAGACCGAGCACGATGTCCGGGTCGAGGCCGGCCTTGTCCAGCTCGGTCCGCAGTTCCTCGTGAGGCGTGTGCGTCAAGGTCAGTCCCTCCGCAGTCAGCGCGATGTCGATGTGCGCCCGCCAGCGGGCGTCGTCGCGGTCGGGGTGGTCCTCCCGCCAGTGGGAGCCGCGGGTCTCCTCGCGCACGGCCGCCGCGGCGACCAGTGCGGAGGCCACCGTGAGGAGGTTGGTGGCCTCCCACGACTCGGTGCAGGGCTCGACCGCGACCGGCGTCCAGCGGGCGTCGGAGAGCGCGCGGGCGACCTGCGCGAGGCTGCGGTCGCTGCGCAGCACCCCGGCGCCCCGGCTCATGTGGCCCTGGACCCTCGGGCGCGTACGCGGGTCGGCCAGGCCCTCGGGCCGGTCGTCCCGCGCGGGCTCGCGCGGGGTGGGCTTCTTCGCGGCCAGATCGGCGGCGATGCGCTCGCCGTAGACGAGCCCTTCCAGGAGGGAGTTGGAGGCCAGCCGGTTGGCGCCGTGCACGCCAGTGCAGGCCACCTCTCCGCAGGCGTACAGGCCGGGCACGCTGGTCCTGCCGTACAGGTCGGTGCGCACGCCGCCGCTCGCGTAATGGGCGGCGGGGGCGACGGGGATGGGCTCGGTGACGGGGTCGATGCCGTGCTCGCGGCAGACGGCGAGGATCGTGGGGAACCTGGAGCGCCACTTCTCCTCGCCGAAGTGGGTGGCGTCGAGGTAGACGTGGTCGGCGCCGGTCCGCGCCATCCGGCGCATGATCGCCTTGGCGACCACGTCGCGGGGCGCGAGGTCGGCCAGCTCGTGCACGCCCCGCATGAAACGCTCGCCGTCCGAGTCGATCAGCACGGCGCCCTCGCCGCGTACGGCCTCGGAGACGAGGGGCTGCTGGCCGGTCGAGCCCTCCCCCAGCCACAGGACCGTGGGGTGGAACTGCACGAACTCGATGTCCCTGACGACCGCGCCGACCCGCAGGGCCAGCGCCACGCCGTCCCCGGTGGACACGACGGGGTTGGTGGTGGCCGCGTAGACCTGGCCCATGCCGCCGCTGGCCAGCACCACGGCCCCGGCCCGTACGGCGCCGACGCCGTCGCGGGCGCCCTCCCCCATGACGTGGAGCGTGACCCCGCAGGCGTGGCCCTCGGCGTCGAGCAGGAGGTCGAGGGCGAGGGCGTGCTCGATGACCTCGATGCGGGGCTCGGCCAGCACGGCCTCGACCAGAGCCCGCTGCACCTCGGCGCCGGTCGCGTCGCCGCCCGCGTGCACGATCCGGTTGCGGCGGTGGCCGCCCTCGCGGGTGAGCTGGAGCTCGCCGTCGGTGCCCCGGTCGAACTCGGCGCCGTGGCTCATCAGCCGCTTCAGCGCGTCGGGGCCCTCGGTGACCAGGACGCGTACGGCCTCCTCGTCGCACAGGCCGACCCCGGCGACGAGGGTGTCCCTCAGGTGCTCGTCGGGGGTGTCCTCGGGGTCGAGGACGGCGGCGATGCCGCCCTGGGCCCAGCGGGTGGACCCGGCCGACAGCACGTCCTTGGTGACCACGAGCACCCGCGCCCGGGGGTCGAGCTCGACGTGGCGCAGCGCCACGGTGAGGCCGGCGATGCCGGACCCGATCACGACGGCGTCGGCCTCGACGGTCCAGCCGGGTGCGGGGGCGGTGAGTCTGCGTGCGAGCGCCACCATGAGGGGATCCCCTTTCGTCATAATGACGATAACGCCCCCCGTGCGATGGTGCCGCCCCGGCCCCTCCTATCCGGCGTCCCCCCGGCCACGGCCCTCGGCGCCACCCGTGCCCGCCGCGGGGTCCGCGCAGAGCTGGGCGGCCAGAGTGCCGTAGGCCCATTCCTCCCACCTGTCCGGCGACCAGCCGCGGTCCCGTACGAACAGCAGGTAGAGCTGCGGGCTGAGCAGGCAGAACAGCAGGTCCGCGGCCAGCTCGGCGGTGACGTCGGGGCGGACGCCGGGCTTGCCGGCCAGCGCCTGGGCCGCGGCGTGCTGCACGACGTAGCGCGGATCGGGGCCGTCGGGCCACTGCGCGGCGATCTGCGGGTCGGCGGCCCCGGCGGACTCGATCATCGGTATGAGCGGGGCGACCCGGCCGAGGATCTCGCCCGTGCCGCGGACATGCGCGCGCAGCTGACCGGCCGCGGTGGGCGCGGCGCACGCGGCGCGGAACCATTCACGGTCCATGGTCGCCACCGGCTCGGTGTCGCCGGCGATGGACGTGTCGACGACGTGCTTGAACAGCGTGCGCTTGTTGCCGAAGACGAAGTAGACCGTCTGGACGGCCACGCCCGCCCGGTCGGCGACCTCCTGCAGGCTCGTGGCCCCATAGCCCTGCGCGACGAACAGCTCCCGCGCCGCCTCGATGACCTTCTCCCGTGTGCGGCGCGAGCGCTCGGCCCGTTTGTCCGGCCTCTTGACGGTGTCCACGGCGTGAGTCTATCTCTAGAGTTGAACACTAGAGTTGACCTCTAACAAGCGGGAGCGCGATCATGGACGGGCCGGACACGACTCAGGACGCGGACCACGAGGAGGCGGTGCGCCGGGCGCTGGAGGAGTACTACCGGGCCGGCAAGCCGCCGTGGGACACCGGCGTGACGCCGCCCGAACTGGTGGCCCTGATCGAGGGGCGCGACGCCCTGCCGCCCGGCCGCGCTCTGGAGCTCGGCTGCGGCACCGGAACAAACGCCATATATCTGGCCCGGCACGGCTGGGAGGTCGTGGCCGTCGACCTGGTCGAGCGCGCGGTCGAGCAGGCCCGGGAGAAGGCCGAGGCGGCGGGAGTGGCCGTACGGCTGCTGCACGCGGACGCCACGAGGCTCGACGAGGCGGACGTGCCCGGCCCCTACGACCTGTTCTTCGACCTGAGCTGCTACTGCGGCATCCCGCCGCACCGCCGCGACGCCTACGCCGAAGGGCTCACCAGGCGCGCCGCCCCCGGCGCACGGCTGCTGATGTTCGGCTACGGCCCCGGAACGCTCGACGACACGTTCTCCGGGGTCACCGCCGACGAGCTGCGGGCCAGGTTCGCCGGCTGGGAGCTGGCCGACGTCACACCCGGCACGAACCCGTTCCCCACCTTCTGGTTCACCCTGCGGGCCGGGGGAGCCCGAGTTCCCTAAAGGGTCACGACCACGTTGTCGATGAGACGGGTGGTGCCGACCTTGGCGGCGACGGCGAGGACGGCCTCGCCCCGGTGGTCGTCGCCGACCGGCCCGAACGTCGCGGGATCGGCCAGGATCAGATAGTCGAGCAGCAGCGGCGGGTCGAAGCGGGCGGCCTCCTCCAGCACGGCCCGCGCGGCGTCGAGGATTCCGGCCGGCCCCGCCGTCCCGGCCCGTGCCGCGCCGGCCCGCAGCGCCCGCGACAGCGCGAGCGCGGTACGGCGGTCGGCCTCGGACAGATACCTGTTGCGGCTCGACAGCGCGAGGCCGTCGGGCTCCCGCACGGTCGGCGCGCCGACGATCGACACGGGGACGTCGAGGTCGGCCACCATCCGCCGGATCAGCGCGAGTTGCTGGGCGTCCTTCTGCCCGAAGACCGCGACGTCCGGCCGCACCAGGTTGAACAGCTTGAGCACCACGGTCAGCACGCCGTCGAAGTGGCCGGGCCGGAAGGCGCCCTCGACCACCCCGCCCATGCCGCCCGCCGAGACCTCCACCTGGCGGTCCGGCAGGTACATGTCGTCGGCCGAGGGCGCGAAGACCACGCCCACGCCCTCCTCCTCGCACGCCCGGAGGTCGGCGTCGAACGTACGGGGGTAACGGGAGAAGTCCTCGCCGGGGCCGAACTGCAGGGGGTTGACGAACACGCTGACCACCACGTGGTCGGCGTGCTCGCGCGCCAGCCGGATGAGCGACCTGTGGCCCTCGTGGAGCGCCCCCATCGTGGGGACCAGGGCGATCCTCCCGGGGCCGAGCGCGTCCCTCGCCTTGACGAGGCCGGCCCGGTCGGCGGCGACGGTCAGGTCCATATGTTCCCTCCCAGGGCGTCCAGCAGGCGTTCGGCCGCCTCCGGCTTGAGCAGCCCCGCCGCGAGTGCCCGGTCGGCGGTGAGTCTAGCGAGGGCGACGTACGCGTCCGCGGCCTCGGGGGCGGCCAGGATGAGCGCGTCGACGTGCTTGCGCACCGTGCCCGCGTCGCCGCGCACCACGGGCCCGGTGAGCCCGGTGATGCCCAGGCGCAGCACGTTGTCGAGGGCGGCGCTCAGCAGCGGGGCGAGCATCCGGCCCGGGTGCTCCACGCCGATCTTCGCGAGCAGTTCCTGCGACTCGGCCACGAGCGTCACCATGTGGTTCGCGGCGCCGGCCAGGGCGGCGTGGTAGAGCGGCCGGTCCCGGTCGGCGATCCAGACCGGCTCGCCGCCCATCTCGATCACCAGGGCCTCGGCCACCGGCCGCAGCAGGTCGGGCGCGGTGACGCCGAACGAGCAGCCGTTGAGCCGGGTCAGGTCGTCGCTCCTGCCGGTGAACGTCATCACGGGATGCAGCGCGAGCGGCAGCGCGCCCGCCTCGGCCGCGGGATCCAGCACGCCCAGGCCGTACGCGCCGCTCGCGTGCGCGAGGAGCTTGCCGCGCAGGTCGGCGCCGGTGGCGGCGAGGCCGGACACGAGGCCGGGCAGCACGTCGTCCGGCACGGTGAGCAGCACGAGCTCGGATTTGGCGATCACCTCGTCCGGCCTGCTGAGCTGCAGGCCGAGGCGGTCGGCGGCCCGTCGCGCCGACGCGTCGGACACCCCGCTGGCCGCCACCACCCGATGACCCGCGAGCATGAGCGCGGCTCCGAGCACGGAGCCGACCCGTCCCGCGCCGAGCACTCCCACGGCGAGCCGCGCCGGGCGGTCACTTGTGTCCATGACGCCTCCCCTCGGTTCAGCGTAGCGGCGGCGCTCCCGCCGACCCGGCTCCAGGTCATGTCTGCCAGATCAAGCCCTGCCGGGCGTGGCTCAGCCGGGCAGGCACGCCTCGGTCGTCCTAACCCAACGGTCCGATTTTGTCCCGTTTCTCACAGGCCTATGTTGAGCCATAAGTACGAAAGTGACTACTTTTCGTCACGGCCCCGGCGTGTCGGTACCGTGAAGCCCTGTGGAAGTCACCTGGCGGGAGGCCATGCGGCGGGCGCTCTACGGTGAGCGGGGCTTCTACCTGCGGGAGCGCCCCGACCGGCATTTCCGGACATCGGTGCACGCCTCGCCGGTCTTCGCCGAGGCGGTGCTGCGCCTGCTCCGGCGGGTCGACGCCGCCCTCGGCCGGCCCCACCCGGTCGATCTCGTGGACATGGGCAGCGGCGACGGTCTCCTGGCCGCCCGGGTGCTCGCCGCCGCGCCGCCGGACCTCGCGGAGCGGCTGCGGGTCACCGCCGTCGACCTGTCCCCCCGGCCCGGCGACCTCGATCCCCGCGTCGCCTGGGAGCCGCGGGTCCCGTACGGCGTCGGCGGCCTGGTGGTCGCCAACGAGTGGCTCGACAACGTGCCGCTCGACGTCGCCGAGATGACGCCGGACGGCCCACGTCTGGTGCTCGTCGATCCGGCGACCGGCGAGGAGCGGCCCGGGCCGGCTCCCGCCCCCGAGGACATGGCCTGGCTGGAGCGCTGGTGGCCGCTGCGGTTCGCCGGGGAGCGCGCCGAGATTGGCCGTCCCCGGGACGAGGCGTGGGCCTCGGTGATCGCGCGGCTGGCGCACGGCACCGCGGTCGCCGTGGACTACGCCCACCTGGCCGGACGGCGGCCCCCGCTCGGCACGCTCACCGGATATCGCGACGGCGCGCCGGTGCCCGCCGTGCCGGACGGGTCGTGCGACATCACCGCCCACGTCGCGCTGGACGCCTGCGCGGCGGCGGGCGAGCGCGCGGGGGCGGAGGCGACCACGCTCACCACGCAGCGGGAGGCGCTGCGCGAGCTGGGGGTCACCGGCGCCCGCCCGCCGCTGGCGCTCGCGTCCGCCGATCCGGCAAGGTACGTACGGACGCTCGGCCGGGCCTCCCAGGAGGCCGAGCTGATCGACCCGGCCGGCCTCGGCGGCTTCGGCTGGCTCAGCCAGTCACGACATCGAGAGGAGCGACCGTGATCGCGAGAATCTGGCGCGCGAGCGCCACCCGGGAGGGCGCGGACCGCTACGAGCGGCATTTCACCGCGTCGGTCCTGCCCTCCCTGCGCGGCGTGGACGGGCACCGTGGCGCGTACCTGCTGCGGCGGGACGCCGACGGCCGGGTGGACATCCAGGTCATGACGCTGTGGGAGTCGATGGACGCGATCCGCCGCTTCGCCGGCGACGATCCCGCCACCGCCGTCGTCGAGCCCGCCGCCCAGGCCGCCCTGCTCGGCTACGACACGACGGTCACGCACCACACGGTCAGCGTGTCAGACGGTGACCTTCAGTGATTCCAGGCCGCGCATGATGTAGCTGGGCTTCCAGCTCGGCTCCTCGGCGAGCTCCAGGCCGGGGGCGAGGCGCAGCAGCGCGCCGAAGGACTCCGCCATCTCGACCCGCGCGAGTGGCGCGCCGAGGCAGAAGTGGATGCCGGCGCCGAACGAGATGTGCGGGTTGTCCGCCCGGCCGATGTCCAGGCGGTCCGGGTCGGCGAAGACCTCGGGGTCCCGGTTCGCCGAGCCGAACAGCAGCGCGATCTCCACGCCTCGGGGGATCGTCACACCGCCGACCTCGACGTCCTCGAGCACCCACCGCTCGAACATCTGCGCCGGGGTGTCGTAGCGCAGCAGCTCCTCCACCGCCGCCGGCATCAGGCCGGGGTCGGCGCGCAGCCGCTCCAGCTCACCCGGGTTGCGGAACAGCGCCCACCACCCGCTGCCGGTGGCGTTGACCGTGGCCTCGTGCCCGGCGTTGAGCAGCAGCACGCAGGTGCCGATCAGCTCGTCCTCGGTCAGCCGGTCGCCGTCGTCCACCACCTGCGCGAGCGCGGAGATCATGTCGTCGCCCGGCCGCTCCCTGCGAGCCCTCGCCAGCCCGCGCAGGTACTCGGCGAACTCCGTCGCGGCGCGTACGGCCGTGTGCTGGACCTCCGGGGACGGGTTCAGCTCGTACATCCCGCAGATGTCGGCCGACCAGGGGCGCAGGAGGTGACGGTCGGCCTCGGGCACGCCCAGCATCTCGGCGATCACGGTGACCGGCAGCGGCTCGGCGACCTCGGCCAGCAGGTCGCCGCCGCCGCGCTCGACCAGTCCCTCGGTCAGCTCGGTCGCGATCCTGCGCACGCGCGGGCGCAGCGACTCGACCATCCGGGGCGTGAAGGCCTTGGACACCAGGCGGCGCAGCCGGGTGTGCACCGGTGGCTCCACGTCGAGCATGCCGGCCCGGACCACCCGCCAGAACGGCTCCTGGAAGTCCGGCTCGGGCTCCCTGCCGAACTCCTCGTGGGCGGCCACGTGCAGGTAGGACCGGCCCAGCCGGCGGTCGCGCAGCAGCGCGTTCACGTCGGCGTGCCGGGCGATCAGCCACTGCCCGGTCGGCTCGAAGAAGCTGACCGGCTCGTTGTCCCGCAGGTCGCGGTAGACGTCGTACGGATGAGCCACGAACTCGGGATTCCAAGGATCAAACTTCACAATGCACACCATAACGCCAAAGCGGCTCTCACCAGCGGGCTTGCCTTCGGGCCCGGATGCCGGGTTATAGTGCGCTCAGGTCATGAGTGCCAGCGTCAAGCCCCGGCTTGCTGGCCGGCAACCCTCGCGCTCGCGGCGGGGTGCCCCGGGTGAGGACCGGGTCCGGCACGAGGTGTGCCGGGCAAGCGCGGGCTCCGCCGTACGACGCCATGGCCGGGGTCCCAGACCCCGAGGAGCTTGGCGTTGTCCGCACTCACCTTCGTCCAGCAGGCCGTCACCCGTGTCACCGAGCCCGACGCCGCCCCCGTACGCCTACCGGCTGTGGTGGGCGCCGGCCTGGAGGTGCCCGTCAGGGGCGGCAGGCTCGTGCCGTACGCGAACCTCGACTACGCGGCGAGCGCGCCCTGTCTCGAGCCGGTGAGCGCCACCGTCGCGGCGGCGCTACCGGCCTACTCCAGCGTCCACCGGGGCGCGGGCTACGCCTCACAGCTCACCACCGCGCGGTACGAGCAGGCCAGGCACACCGTGCGGGCCTTCGTCGGCGCCCGTCCCGGCGACGCCCTGATCTTCGTGCGCAACACGACCGACGCGATGAACCTGCTGGCCCGCAGCCTGCCCGAGGGCACCACCGTCGTCGTGTTCGACACCGAGCACCACGCCTCGCTGCTGCCCTGGCCCGACGCCGTACGGCTCGCGCCGCCCGCCTTCCCCGGCGAGGCGATCCGGGCGGCCGACGAGGCGCTGGCCGCGATCGAGGGCCCGGCCCTGCTCGTCGTGACCGCCGCCTCCAACGTCACGGGCGAGCTGTGGCCGATCGCCGGGCTGGCCCACGTCGCCCACCGGCACGGCGCGCGCATCGCCGTGGACGCGGCCCAGCTCGTCCCCCATCGCGGGCTCAACCTCGCCGCGCTCGACCTCGACTACGTGGCGTTCTCCGGGCACAAGCTCTACGCCCCCTTCGGCGCCGGGGTGCTCGTGGGACGCCCCGACTGGCTCGCCGACGCCGATCCGTACCTGCGCGGCGGCGGAGCCGTACGGTCGGTGGGCGAGACGGTGGACTGGAGCGACGACCCCGAGACGCGGCACGAGGCCGGCACCCCCAACGTGCTCGGCGCGATCGCGCTCGCCGCCGCCTGCGACGCGCTGGCCACGACCGGCTGGATCGCGCTGGTCCAGGAGGAGGAGCGGCTGCTCGCCCGCCTGCGCGCCGGGCTCGCCACGATCCCCGGCGTACGCGAGCTGTCCCTGTGGGGCCCCGACCACCCGCGCGTCGGCATCGTGTCGTTCGCCGTGGAGGGCCGCACGGCGCGAGAGGTCGCCGAGACGCTCTCGGCCGAGCACGGCATCGGCGTCAGGGACGGCAAGTTCTGCGCCCACCCCTTCGTCCGCCACCTCCTCGGCGGGGACGACGCCGGCTGCGCCGACGGCACGGTGAGCGCCGTACGCGCCTCGATCGGCATCGGCACCACCGAGGAGCACGTCGACCGCCTCATCGAGGCCCTTCGCGAGATCGCCGCCGCCTGAAGACGGCAGGTCGGTTCTGGGAGCCTCGCCCAAGGACTCCCCGATCAAGCGGCATCCGTCGGCTTCTCGCTGACAGGCAGACGCAGGGTCCGATCACCGAAGTCGACGACCAGGTCCAAGCGGGCCCCGAGCGCCTCCACATAGCGAGCGATGACATCGAGGGATGTGACCTCTCCGTGCTCGATCTGCGAAACCCGGGCCACGCTCAGCCCCATGGCGACCGCGACGTCCTTCTGGCCAAGCCCGAGTCGCTTGCGCGCCTCGGCGAGTTGTTGACCGCGTGCCTCCGCGAGGAGCTTCCTGGCACCCTGCTCGATCACGGAAGGGGAGACGCCGGCGCAGGCTACTGCCGTCGGCGTGAGGCGGTGGTCGAGTTCGTCTGATGCCTTCGCCGTCTTCGCGGGCGCGTGATGAGCGTGAAAGCATGGAGGGCATGACGACCGAGCAGGAGGGCGGGCGCACCGAACGCATCGTGGGGCTGGGCGCGGGAGCCGACGCCGTGCAGGCGAGGGAGCTGGCCACCGAGGACATGATCCTCAACATCGGCCCGCAGCACCCGTCCACCCACGGCGTGCTGCGGCTGCGGCTCGTCCTCGACGGCGAGCGCATCACGGCCGCCGAGCCGATCGTCGGCTACATGCACCGCGGCGCGGAGAAGCTGTTCGAGGTGCGCGACTACCGGCAGATCATCGTGCTGGCCAACCGGCACGACTGGCTGTCGGCGTTCGCCAACGAACTGGGCGTGGTGCTCGCGGTCGAGCGCATGCTCGGCATGCAGCCGCCGCCCAGGGCGGTGTGGGCCAGGACGCTGCTGGCCGAGCTCAACCGCGTGCTCAGCCACCTGATGTTCCTCGGCAGCTATCCCCTGGAGCTCGGCGCCATCACCCCGGTCTTCTACGCCTTCCGCGAGCGGGAGACCCTGCAGCACGTCATGGAGGAGATCTCCGGCGGACGCATGCACTACATGTTCAACCGGGTGGGCGGGCTGAAGGAGGAGCTGCCGCTGGGCTGGCTCGACCGCGTCACCGCCGCCGTCGCGGCCGTGCGCCGGCGGCTGCCCGACATCGAGGAATTGATCGCCGGCAACGAGATCTTCCTGGCCCGCACCCGCGGCGTCGGCGTGCTCGACCGCGAGACGATCATGCAGTACGGCGTGAGCGGCCCGATCGCGCGGGCCTCCGGCGTGGACTTCGACCTGCGGCGCGACGAGCCCTACCTCGCGTACGGCGAGCTGCCGGTGAAGGTCGTGACCCGGTCCGCCGGGGACTGCCAGGCTCGGTTCCAGGTGCTGCTCGAACAGGTCAAGGTCTCCCTCGACCTCGCCGACGCCTGCGTCGAGCGCCTGCGGCACCTGCCGCCCGGGCCGATCAACCAGCGGCTGCCGAAGGTGCTGAAGGCGCCCGAAGGTCACACGTACGCCTGGACGGAGAACCCGCTCGGCCTGAACGGCTACTACCTCGTGTCACGCGGAGAGAAGACGCCGTGGCGACTCAAGCTGCGCAGCGCCTCCTACAACAACATCCAGGTGCTGCGGGAGATGCTGCCGGGCAACCTGGTCGCCGACATGATCGCGATTCTCGGCTCGATGTTCTTCGTCGTCGGCGACATCGACAAGTAAGGGATCAGGTCTCCCCCGACGGCTTGCCGGGCACCCGGCAGCAGTGTTCGAGGAACAGCGCCGCGCAGACCAGGATCACGCAGGCCAGGAACGACCCGCCGCCGACGAACGCGTCCTGCCGGGGCTTGTCCAGGTCGAGCAGGTCCAGCACGCGCAGCACGAACCCGGCGAAGACGCCGCCGAACGCCGCCCCCGCGTACGCCGTGGCCTTGGCCAGCGCCGTCAGACGGGCGACGGCGAGCGGCTCGACGGGCTTGGTGCCGGGGCGGCGCAGGATCCTCGCCCGGGTCAGCCAGCCCGTGTACGCCTCGCCGACGGCCAGCAGCAGCGTGGTGGGGATCGCGGTCCACGGCAGGGTCGGCAACATGGAGTAGAACTGCCGCAGCAGCCCCCAGGTGAGCAGGGCGAACACGACCACCAGACCGACGAGCACGCCGGGATTGCTGGGCTTCACGCGGGGACTCCTCGTCGATCAGACCGGGGGTTCGAGCACGAGGTCGGTGCGCAGCCGCACTCCGCTCTGGTCCGTGTCGGCCAGCAGGGCCGCGACCGAGCCGCGACCGGGCAGCACCGCCGCCGGATCGGCCTGCGCCCACGGGACCAGGACGAACGCCCGCTCGTGCGCCCGGGGGTGCGGGAGCGTGAGCTCGGGGTCGTCGGACATCAGGTTGCCGACCGCGATGAGGTCCACGTCGAGCGTCCTCGGACCCCACCGCTCCTTGCGCTCGCGGCCGAAGGCGGTCTCGACGCTCTGCGCGCGGTCGAGCAGCGTGCGGGGGTCGAGCATGCTCTCGGCGACCACCACCGCGTTCAGGTACGGGCCCTGCTCGGGCCCGCCGACCGGATCGGTCTCGTAGACCGGCGACACCGCCACGAACGTGAGGCCGGGGGCGTCGAACAGCGAGTCGAGGGCCCCCTGGAGGTTGTCGATACGGCGGCCGAGGTTGCTGCCGAGCGCGATCACGACCCTCATGCGCGCCCCCTTCTGATCGTCACCACCACGTCGTCGAACGGCAGCGGGATCGGCGCTGCCGGTTTGTGCACGCTGACCTCCGCCTCCTCGACCAGCTCGTGGGCCAGGCAGGCCGCCGCCAGCCGCTCGGCGAGGGTCTCGATGAGGTTGACCGGCTCGCCCTCCACGATGCGGACGAGCTCTCCCGCCAGTGCCCCGTAGTCGACCGTGAGGGTCAGGTCGTCGGCCGCGGCCGCCGGGGCGGTGTCGAAGCGCAGGGCCACGTCGACCACGAACTCCTGGCCCAGCTCGCGCTCGGCGGGCAGGCAGCCGTGCCTGCCACGGGCCCGCAGGCCCGTCAACCGCACCGTGTCACGACTGGTCGTCGGCCGCACCGTCAATGCTCCTGCTCCTCCTCGTCGTCGTCGTCGCTCTGGAGGACCGGTGAGCCGTGGTAGAGCCACAGCCGCCACCCGGTTCCCGTGCGCACGTAGGTGCTGGACGCGACGACCCGGCCGGCCGCGAAGCCCGGCTCGTCGGTGTCGGCGGCCGTCAGGATGTTCTCCGCGCAGGTGACCACGGCGACGTCTCCGAGCACGGTCGTCTGCACGTCGGTCAGCACGAACTGGATGTACGGCGTGTTGGCCATGATGAGCGCCCACGAGCGGAGCACCTCCGACCGTCCGGTCAGCATGGGCCAGCCGGGATGGACGCACATGGCCGGACGTCCCGGGACGTCCTCGATCCAGATCTCCGACATCGCGTCGAGGTCGCCGCTCTCGATGGCGTTGTAGAACGCCTGGTTGAGCTCCTCGATGTCCTTCATCGGCGTCCCTGTCGGCATCTCGTCACCGGCCCTCGTCAGCGTGTCGTACGCCTGCTGCCCGCCAGGCTGCGGCCACACGCACCGCATCGGCGTTCGGCCGCACCCGATGCACCCGCACGCACCAGGCGCCGGCCCGCGCCGCGAGCGCGGTGACGGCGAGCGTGGCGTCGTCGCTCCCGTCGAACGGCCTGGGTTCGCCGTCCGGCCCCGCGAGCAGGCGGCCGAGAAAGCGTTTGCGCGACGCTCCGATCAGCAACGGACGGCCGAGGCGGTTCAGCTCGTCGATGCCGGCCAGCAGGGCCCAATTGTGCTCGGCGTTCTTGGAGAACCCGAGACCGGGATCGAGCACGATCTGCTCCTCCCGCACTCCCTCGGCCAGCACCGAGTCCACCCGCTTGCGCAGCTCCTCCGACACCTCGGTCACGACGTCGTCGTAGACGGCGCGGCTGTCCATGTCACTGCTGTGCCCGCGCCAGTGCATCACGACGTACGGCACGCCGGTCGCGGCCACCACCCGCGGCATGGCGGGGTCGGCCAGGCCGCCGCTCACGTCGTTGACGAGCTTCGCCCCGGCCTCGACGGCCGCCTCGGCCACCTCCGCGCGCATGGTGTCGACGCTGACGGTCACGCCTTCCCGGCTGAGCGCGCGGATCACCGGCTCGACGCGGCGGAGCTCCTCCTCCAGGGAGACGCGGGCCGCACCCGGACGGGTGGACTCGCCGCCCACGTCCACGATGTCGGCGCCCTCGGCCACCAGGTCGAGGCCGTGCCTGATCGCGATGTCGGCGTCGAACCACTCCCCGCCGTCGGAGAAGGAGTCGGGGGTCACGTTGACCACGCCCATGACCAGACAGCGCCCAGACTCGGGCATACCGGGCACACTTGCTGCGGTCATGGGGTCAAGACTAGTGCCATGAGGCATGGTGCCCGTCGGGCAGGAGTGCCGTCCCAACCGGCCCTCGCCCGCGCTCAGCCGCGCAGGATCAGCGACATGGCCTCGGCCCGGGTCGCCTCACAGGTGCGGAAATCGCCGCGAACGGCCGAGGTGAGCGTCTTGGCGCCGGGTTTGCGCACACCGCGCATGGTCATGCACATGTGCTCGGCCTCGATCACCACGATCACTCCCCGGGGTTCGAGGACCTTCATCAGGCCGTCGGCGATCTGGGAGGTCATCCGCTCCTGGACCTGCGGCCGGCGGGCGTAGACGTCCACCAGCCTGGCCAGTTTGGACAGGCCGGTGATGCGGCCCTTCTCGTTCGGGGTGTAGCCGATGTGGGCCACGCCGTGGAACGGGAGCAGATGGTGCTCGCAGGTGGACATCACCTCGATGTCCTTGACGAGCACCATCTCGTCGTGGTCCGCGTCGAACATCGTGGTCAGCGCGTCCTCGGGGCGCTGGCCGAGCCCGGCGAACTGCTCGGCGAACGCCCTCGCCACCCGGGCGGGGGTGTCCCGGAGCCCGTCGCGATCGGGGTCCTCCCCGATCGCGAACAGGATCTCCCGGACCGCCTTCTCGATCCGATCGTGGTCGAAGCCGGGGGGCGGCCCCACCATGGGTTCGGCCATGGTCAGGCCTCGTCCCGCTGCGCCGACTGGTCGTTGGCCCACGGCGTCGAGCCGGCCCCGCCGGCGGGCAGCGCCTGGCCGTTGCCGTTGGCGCGCTCCTTCGGGGTGATGACCGGAGGACGGTCGGACGGCAGGCGCTTGCCGTATCCGGCGTACGAGGGGCGCTTCTCCTTGGGCACGACGGGCGAGAAGATCTCGAGGACCTGCTCCCGGGAGAGCGTCTCCTTCTCCATCAGTTCGAGCACGAGGTTGTCGAGCACGTCGCGGTACTGGACGAGGATCTCCCACGCCTGGTCGTGCGCGCTCTCGATGAGGCGGCGGACCTCCTCGTCGATCGCCGAGGCGATCTGCTCGGAGTAGTCGCGCTCGTGGCCCATCTCACGGCCGAGGAAGACCTCTCCGTTGCCGCTGCCGAACTTGCGGGCGCCGAGCCGCTCGCTCATGCCGTACTCGGTGACCATGCGGCGGGCGATCGAGGTCGCCTTCTCGATGTCGTTGGACGCGCCGGTGGTGGGCTCGTGGAAGACGAGCTCCTCCGCCGTACGGCCGCCGAGCAGCATGGCGAGCTGGTCCATCATCTCGGACCGGGTCGCCAGGAACTTGTCCTCCATCGGCAGCGTCATCGTGTAACCGAGCGCGCGGCCGCGGGACAGGATCGTGATCTTGTGGACCGGGTCGGAGTTGGGCAGCGCGTGGGCCACCAGGGCGTGGCCGCCCTCGTGGTACGCGATGATCTTCTTCTCCTGGTCCGACATGACCCGGGACTTGCGCTCGGGACCGGCCATCACGCGGTCGATCGACTCCTCCAGGAGCGACATCGTGATGAGCTTCTGGTCCTGGCGGGCGGTCAGCAGGGCCGCCTCGTTGATCACGTTGGCGAGGTCGGCGCCGGTGAAGCCGGGGGTCCTGCGGGCGATCACGTCGAGGTCGACGTCCGAGGCGAACGGCTTGCCGCGGCCGTGGACGCGCAGGATGCCCTTGCGGCCCTCCAGGTCGGGCCGGTCGATGACGACCTGCCGGTCGAAGCGGCCGGGACGCAGCAGGGCGGGGTCGAGGATGTCGGGGCGGTTGGTGGCGGCGATGAGGATCACGCCGCCCTTGACGTCGAAGCCGTCCATCTCGACGAGGAGCTGGTTCAGCGTCTGCTCACGCTCGTCGTGGCCGCCGCCGAGGCCCGCGCCGCGGTGCCGGCCGACGGCGTCGATCTCGTCGATGAAGATGATCGCCGGGGCGTTCGCCTTGGCCTGCTCGAACAGGTCGCGGACGCGGGAGGCGCCGACGCCGACGAACATCTCGACGAAGTCGGAACCGGAGATCGAGTAGAACGGCACGCCCGCCTCACCCGCGACGGCGCGCGCGAGCAGCGTCTTGCCGGTGCCGGGCGGGCCGTACAGCAGCACGCCCTTGGGGATCTTCGCTCCGATGGCCTGGAACTTGGCCGGCGCCTGGAGGAACTCCTTGATCTCCTGGAGCTCCTCGATGGCCTCGTCGGCCCCCGCCACGTCGGCGAAGGTGGTCTTCGGGGTGTCCTTGGTGATCAGCTTGGCCCGCGACTTGCCGAAGTTCATGACCCGGGAGCCGCCGCCCTGCATCTGGTTCATGATGAACAGGAAGAGCAGGACGACGATGATGATCGGCAGGAAGCTGACCAGCAGGCTCACGAGGAAGTTCTGCTTCGGCACCTCGACCGTCCAGCCCTGACTGGGCTTGGCCTGGTCGAGCGCCTGCGCGAGCTGGACGCCCTGACCCTCGACCCAGGGGGCCTGGATGCGGTCGGTCGTCTTGCCCGCGACCTCGATGGGTTTGTTCAGCGTCAGCTCGACTCGCTGGTCCTTGTCGACCACGGTCGCGCTCTTGACATTGCCCTGCTGGATCTGCTGGACGACCGTCGAGGTGTCAGCGGTGGCGTAGTTGCCGTCTCCGCCGAACATCGTGGTGACGAGCAGGAGAAGCAATACGATGCCCAGGATCCACAGCAGTGGGCCACGTGTAAATCGCTTGAGATCCATCCGTTGCGGAACCCCGGCGGGCCCGTCCCTTCCTGACCAAGGCCTGCCCCGGGAGAACCCGGGGTCGCGGCATCCCTTACCGCTCCTTCTGGCTACCGCGGGCCGGCCTCAGCGGCCTCCCACGGATATCCGAAGGTACACCCGGCAGCCGCCTCGGGTAACTGCCCGAGCGGCTCCGGCTTTGCCTTTCCAACGTACGTCAGCCAGCCCCGTGTTCCCCGACCTGGCGCCCAATAACGCCCGATTGGAGGGTCACTTCGCTAAGGGCTTACTCCCCTCCGTACACATGAGGCGCAAGAGTCCCGATGAACGGCAGGTTGCGATACTGCTCCGCGTAATCGAGACCGAACCCGATGACGAACTCGTTGGGGATGTCAAAACCTACGTAACGGACGTCCAACTCCACCTTCACCGCGTCCGGCTTGCGCAGAAGAGTGCAGATCTCCACGGACGCCGGGTTGCGCGACTTCAGGTTGTTCATCAGCCACGAAAGCGTCAGCCCGGAGTCGATGATGTCCTCGACCACGAGCACGTGCCGGCCGGCGATGTCGGTGTCGAGGTCCTTCAGCACCCGCACGACACCGGACGACTTGGTCCCGGCGCCGTACGAGGAGACGGCCATCCAGTCCATCTGCACGGGCACGTGCAGCGCGCGGGCGAGGTCGGCCATGACCATGACCGCCCCCTTGAGCACGCCGACGATCAACAGTTCCCTGCCGGCGTAGTCGGCGTCGATCTGGCCCGCCAGTTCCTTGATCTTCTCCTGCAGCTCCTGCTCGGAGATGAGGACTCTGGAGAGGTCCTTGCCCATGTCGGCTGCGTCCACCTGGGGTTTTCCTTACGCGAGCGAGAGGTTGTCCACGGCGAACACAAGGGTGCCACAGCGCCTCACCACCCCTACCCCCCCGGGTAGGTCCACCCTCTTCTGCCCGTGCCAGCCGGTCACCAGCCGCTCGACCGCCTCGATGTGCACGGCCGCGAGCGCGGCGGCGTTCGCCCCGGCCTCGACGGCCGCCCGCTGGATGACCCGCCGCCGCACCGCCCCCGGCACGCCGGCCAGCACGGTCACGTCCAGTTCCCCGCCGGGGCCCCGCGACTTGGCGTGGACGCTGTCCGCCCACTCGTCCAGGGCGTCGGCGTCGTCGCGGCACAACCGCGCCGTACGGGCCAGCGCCTCGGCGATCCCCGGCCCCAGCGCGGCCTCCAGCGCCGGTAGGGCGTCGCGCCGCACCCGCACCCTGGTGTACGCGGGATCGTCGTTGTGCGGATCGTCCCAGGGCCGCAGGCCGAGGGCGTCGCACGCCTGCCTGGTCCGCTCGCGGCCGAGCCCCAGCAGGGGGCGCCGGTAGATCCCGGTGACCTCCGCCATGCCGGACAGCGACCGCGTGCCGCTGCCCCGGGCCAGGCGCAGCAGCACGGTCTCCGCCTGGTCGTCGCGGGTGTGACCGAGCAGGACCGCGGTGGCGCCCAGCCGGCCGGCGGCGGCGGACAGCGCGGCGTAGCGGGCTTCCCGCGCCGCGGCCTCGGGGCCCCCGGCCGTGCCGACCGTGACGGTCAGCGCCTCGGCCGGGTCGAGACCGAGCGAGTGCGCGAGCCGTACGACGTCGCGGGCGCGCGCGGCCGAGCCCTCCTGCAGGCCGTGGTCGACGGTGACCAGCCCGGCGCGCAGACCGAGGCGCGGGGCCGCGAAACCGGTGGCCGCCGCCAGCGCCAGCGAGTCGGCGCCGCCGCTGCAGGCCACGAGGACGAGCGGCGGCTCCACCACGTCTCGCGGGACGGTGAGGTCCGCGAGCGAGAGCCGTACGGCACGGCGGACGTCGGCGACGGCGGGATGCGGGCCCATGCCGCCATTCTGGCGGCGCCGCTCGCGGGCCGGGTAACACCCCGGCCCGGCCGCCGCACGATCAGGGCGGTGGAGTGGGGTCAGGCGGAGGTGAGGACGCGGGACATCCAGGCGTGCGGGTCGGCGATCTCCTGGCGGTCGGGCAGGGTCTCCGGCGAGGTCCACACCTTGTTGAACGACTCCATGCCGGCCTCGTCCACGACGGTGCGCACGAAATGGGAGCCCTCGGCGTACTGCTTCATCTTGAGCTCGATGCCGAGCAGCCGGCGGACGAGCTGGTCGAAGCGCGAGCCGCCCTCGCGGCGGCGCTGGAACTTGGCGCGGATCTCGGCGACCGACGGCACGACGGACGGGCCCACCGCGTCCATGACGTAGTCGCCGTGCCCCTCCACCAGCGTCATCACGGCCGTCACCCGGTCGAGCACGGCCTTCTGCTCGGGCGTCTGGATGGCCTCGATGAGGTTGCCCTCGCCGCCCCTGAAGGCGTCGGCCACCGCGTCGGAGGCCGCGCGCAGGCGTTCCAGCAGGGTCGTCAGGTCCATCTCTGACGCGAGGAGGAACTCGGTCATCTGGCCGCGGACGTACTCCCGCAGCCAGGGGACGCCGGTGAACTGCACCCGATGGGTCTCCTCGTGCAGGCACACCCACAGGCGGAAGTCGCGGGGATCGACGCCCAGCTCGCGCTCGGCGTGCACGATGTTGGGCGCCACCAGCGTCAGCCGCCCGGTCGGGGCGTTGCCCGAGGGGTCGGGCGGGAGGAACAGTTCGTACTGCCCGAGCACCCGCGAGGCGAGGAAGGCGAGCACCGCGCCGACCTCGAGCCCGGTGATGCGCGAGCCGACCGCGCCGACGACCGCCGGCATGTTCGACATCTTCTGCGTCAGCGGCTCCAGGACAACCCGGAAGCCGTCCACGTTCGCGCGGATCCACCCGGGGCGGTCGACCACGGTCGCCGCCTCCGGCGGCGCGGAGTCGATGCGGGTGAACTCCCGCACGTGCCCCTCGGCGTCCCGCGACAGTCGCCGCAGTTCGAGGACCGCCTGCCTGGCCTCCTCGCGGCTCACCTGAGGGCCGGGGCGCACGAGGCGCACCCCGGTCGAGACGGCCAGATCCCAGTCGATCACCTGCATACCCACCACCGTACGTTCTTCGCCTTCTCGCCGCGCATGCAGCGGCGAGAGGGACGGTCAGCTCTGGGAGACGATCGTGGCCATCTTGTCGAGCGCGGCGATCGCCTCCGGCGGGTTGGCCACCTGGTCGGCCATGAACGCGAAGGTCAGCAACCGGCCGTCGGAGGTGTACGCGATGCCTGCCAGGGTGTTCACCCCGTTCAAAGTGCCCGTCTTCGCGCGTACCAATCCGGCCCCTGCCTTCGAATCGGACTTCTCATAGCGGTTGTGCAGAGTCCCGGTGAATCCCGCGACCGGCAGGCCGCTGATCAGCGAGTGCAGCTCCGGATGGGCGGAGGACGCCGCCACGGCCAGGATGCGGGCGAGGGCGGTCGGCGTGATCCGGTTCTTCGTGGAGAGCCCGCTGCCGTCGTGGACCTCCACGCCGCCGGTCACGCCGAGGCGGGAGAGCACACGCCGGACCGCCGCGGGCACGCCCTCGAAGGTGTGCGGGAGACCTTCCTTGACGGCCGCCTGACGGGCGAGCGCCTCGGCCAGGTCGTTGTCACTGTGCGTGAGCATCCGCTCGACGAGCGCGTAGACCGGCCCGGACTCGACCCGGGCCAGTTCCTGCGCGGTGGGCGCCGCCTTGGCCGAGTCGACCTTCTTGCCCACCTTGATGCCGTTCTTCCTGAGCAGCGACGCGAACGCGTCGGCGGTCGCCCGCGCCGGGTCCGGATAGCGCGCGCCGTTGCGTGCCCGGCCCTCGTCCATCATGAGGGCGGCCACGGGGGCGACACTGCCCTCCGGGATGTACGTCGGCTTCCAGCCCGGCGCCGTCCGCGGCCCGGTGAACAGCGAGGTGTCGTACGACAGGTCCACCGAGGCGAGGTTCGCCGCCTTGAGCGCCTTGGCCGTGCTCGAGGCGAGCCGGGCGAGCGACGCCGGCCGCGGATAGATCCGCTTCTGCTCCGCGGCGCCGGTGGCCGGGCCGGCCAGGGTGGGGTCGCCGCCGCCGACCAGGACGATCGACGTGGCGGAGGTCCCCCGCACGACCCGGGTGGCCAGGCGGGCGTCCGGCCCCACCGTGGCCAGCACCGTCAGCGCGGTGACCACCTTGGTGGTCGAGGCCGGGGTGATGGCGGTGCCCGAGCGGCCGTCGTATATCGGTTCTCCCGTGACGGCGTCGAGCACGATCCCGGCCACGCTGCCGCCCAGCGCGGGGTCACCCATCGCAGCGGCGAGGCGGGTGGTCAAAGTACCCTTGGCGGGAAGAGCCCCGTCCCCCGCCGCGGCCAGAACCGGACCCGCGGTCACCAGGGGGATCGGGGTCGGCTTCGGAGACGCGACCGGAGCCGGGGTCCTGTCGGCGTCATGGGTGACCAAATAAGTGCCCGCGAGGACGACGAAGATCTGCAGCAGGGCGAGGGTGGCCACCACCATCCACCGCTCACGTCGCACCACTACGCCCTCATTTCGCGCCGACCCTGACCACGCCTACGAGACATTAACGCCCACCCGGGAGACCGGGGACTCATGCGGAGGAACGAGTGGAGTTCGACGTTGTCGTTGAGATTCCCAAGGGACAACGGAACAAGTACGAGGTTGACCACAAGACCGGCCGCATACGTCTGGATCGCCTGCTTTTCACCTCGACCCAGTACCCCGCCGACTACGGGTTCATCGAGAACACCCTCGGCGAGGACGGCGACCCGCTCGACGCGCTCGTACTGCTCCAGGAGCCGACCTTTCCCGGCTGTCTGATCAGCTGCCGTGCGGTCGGGATGTTCCGGATGACCGACGAGAAGGGCGGCGACGACAAGGTCCTGTGCGTCCCGGCGACCGATCCGCGGATGGAGCACATCCGCGACATCCACCACGTCGCCGAGTTCGACCGGCTGGAGATCCAGCACTTCTTCGAGGTCTACAAGGACCTGGAGCCCGGCAAGTCCGTCGAGGGCGCCAACTGGGTCGGGCGCGTCGAGGCCGAGGCCGAGATCCTCGCGAGCATCAAGCGGTTCCAGGAGACCGGGCACCAGGAGCACTGATCAGCCGGGCCGGGTGGCGCCGACGAGATCATGGCGCCAGATGGGCGAGATGCGCACCACGTCCCCCGTCTGGGGGGCGTGGACCATCATGCCGCGCCCGATGTAGATGCCCACGTGATGGATGGTGCCGGGATTGCGGCTCAATTGGCCGTAGAAGATGAGGTCGCCGGTGCGCAGTTCCTTGAGGGGGACGTGCCGTCCCGAGGTCCACTGCGTGCCGGTCCAGTGATCGAGTGACACTCCGGCCCGCTGCCAGGCCCGCATCGTCAGCCCCGAGCAGTCGAACCCCGACGGGCCCGCGGCGGCCCACACGTACGGCTTGCCGATCTGTTTGAGCGCCCACTGGGCGGCCTGCTGGCCGGGCCCCGACCCGAGCCGCCCCGTCCACGCCGGCACCGCCAGGCTTCTGCGGACGGGGAGGGAGACCCTCCTGGCGGACTGCCGGGCTTTGGTCCTGGCCTGTTTCAGCTCGTCCACACGGTCACGGGCGACCTCCAGCCGTTTGGAGATCTCCGCTTTCTCCTGCTCGAAGCGCTGGGTCTGTTCGAGCTGTTCCTCGACGGCCCGCTGTGCCGCGTCCTTCGCCTGCCGCACCTCGTCGGTGCTGCGCGACTGCTCGGAGTAGGCGCGGGCCGCCTGTTCTCGGAGGATCTCGAAGACCTGCTGCGCGTCTTCCAGGCGTTGCAGCGTGGCGACCTGTTCGTCGCCCAGCTGCGTCAGCACGCTCGCTCTTCGCAGGAAGCCGCGCATGTCGCTCAGGCCGCCGAGCATCGCCGCGGTGGACGGCGACAGCCGCAGCCCGCCGTACGCTTCGGCCACCCTCGCGGCCACCTCGCCGCGCAGCCGCTCGACCTGGCCGGCCGCCTGGCGAGCCCGCCGCGCCGACTGCTCGTACGCGGTACGCGCCTGCTCGAGCTGGACGAGCTCCCCGTTGTAGGCCTCCACGAGCCGCTCGGCCTCGGCGTTCAGCGTCTCCTTGCCGGCCTGCGCGGCCGCGAGATCGGCCTCGGCCCTGCCCAGTTCCCGTACGCGCTCCTGCACCTGCTGCCGCGCCTTGGCGACGTCCTTGGCCGACGGCTTCGGATCGGCTCCGGCCGGCGCCCCCAAGGTCAGGACGAGGCTTGACCCGAGCCCGGCGACCAGCCCCGACGCTCTGAGGAGTGGCATTACTTCCCCTTCCTTGCTCCACTCCCCTCACTTCCCGGCGACTACTCTCCGTACACATCTAAGCCACGCCTAGTAATCGACCTATGTGGTGGGTCGTCCCGATAAGGCAGGGAAAGAGGTGGGCCGGTGTCCGAAAAGACCCTCTATGTGGCCTTCGGGCCGGCCGCAGACGAGCCGCCGGCGGGACCGTGCCCGCCTCCGGATCCTCCGGGACGTCCGGCTCCTCCGGGCCCGCCGGAACTTCCGGCCGCGGGGCCGCCGGTCGCGCCACGATGCCCGGCGCCTTCCGGGGCGTCTTCCCGGGCGCGTACGTCCGGCGGATAGCCGTCCCTGCCGCGGCCCGGGCCGTCACGGCGCGAGCCGTCCCCGCCGGACTCACCGCGGGCGGTCTCTCCGCGGCCCGGGCGCTCGTGGGCGGCGCCGCCGTACCGGGCGGGCCGCGGCCCGGGGAGGGAACGGCCGCCGTCTCCGGCGCCCCGGGCCTCGCGCCCGCCGCCGTGCCCACCGCCGTGTCCTCCGCCGTGTCCTCCGCCGTGCCCACCGCCGTGCCCACCGCCGTGTCCTCCGCGTACGGGCGGAACGGCCGGGGGCCAGGCATGGTCACCGGAGGGCCCGTGGGACGGCGCGGGAGTCGGCGGGCACTCCCGGTGGGGACGGGGGTGGTGCTGGTGGTCGCGCCAGGGCGGGCGGTGTCCCGGCCAGTGCGCCGGCGGTGGCCCGCCCCTCGGCGGCCGGCCGGAGCCGGGACCGCCGGAGCCCTGCCCATCGGAGCCGGAGCCGCCGGGGCTGGGCTCAGTGCCGGGGGTGACGGGAGTGATGGTGGGCACGGGTGTCGGGCCGGACGGCGAGGCCCCCGGATTCGGCACGGTGGCGGACGGCCCGCCGGAGGGGCGCACCGGTGATCCCACTGGCGGTCGCACCGGCGATCCCACCGGCGGTCTCACTGGCGGTCTCACCGGCGGCGCGGGACGGTGCGGCCGTCCGGCGGAGGGTGGCGCGGGTGGGGGCAGGGGCGCCGGGCGCGGCAGGGCGACCGGCCTCACGGGCGCGACAGGCGCGACGGGCTCGGCCAGATCCCGGGAGGCCGGGGGCGCGGGCGAGCGCCCTGCCACCTTCTCGGCCGCGTCCTCGGATCCCTCCCCTGACGCGGTGTCGGCGGACGGGCTGACCGGGGCCTCGGCCGTGGGGAGCCGATGCGGGGCGATCGTGTCGGCGGCCTGCTCGCGCAGGTCTCCGGCGAACTGGGCGAACACGAGCGCGATCGTCGCCACCGCCGCCAGCGCGGCCACGGCGCCGGCCACGGCCTGCGCCAGCCGGCCCTCGCGGCGGCCGGCCCTCGGGAAGCCCGCGGCGTTCAGCCTGCCCACGCGCTTGGCGACGTAGCGCCGGTAGGGCACGAGCTCGGGGTCGATGAAGCTGCTGAGCACCCGCACCCGCAGCGTCTCCGGCAGGGCGACCTGGGGGAGCAGCCCGAACACCTTGGCCGCGGAGACCTGCCGGACACGCTGACGCCCGCAGGTCTCGCACCGCGCGAGGTGCCGGATCAGCTGGGCCCGTGCCTGCGGGGTGAGCTCTCCCGTGAACCCCGCGAGGATGGCGGACGCCCGCTCGCAGTCGTGGGCGGCGCGCCTGGCCAGGATCTCGGCGGTCAGCGTCTCACGCAGGCGTTCGGTGGCCGCGTCGAGGAGCCCTTCGGCGTACCGCTCCCCCGTGCCGAGCACGGCGGCCAGGTCCTGACCGGTCATCCCGTGCCTGGCGGTGAGTTCGAGCACCTCCCGGTCCTCGGGGGACAGCGCCCCCACGGCGCTGCCGGCGACGATGCGCAGGTCGGCCCCTTCGGCCGTCGCGCCGTCGGCCGCGATGCCGGGAAAGGGCACGGTGGCGACGGGAATCGGCCCGGTGCCGGGATCGTCCTCCGGTCCGGGCGTGCGGCGGCGCATGCACTCGCCCCGGGCCAGGGCGTACAGCCAGGGACGGAACCCGTGCGGATCGGCCAGCGAGCCGACGAGGGCCTCCGCGGCGATCAGCGTGTCACGCAGCGCGACCTGGGCGGCGTCGGGCCCGGCCAGCAACGTGCGGCAGTACCGGTAAAGGTTCTCCGCGTATGTGTCGTAAAGGGCGGCCAGCGCTCCCGGATCCCGGGCTCGCAATGCCTCGACCAGGACGCCATCATTCATATAACGGAGCGTAAATGCTCGGTAACTCCCCGCTCCACCCATTCAGGCGAAGTCGCGTAACTACCCCGCGGACTTTTACGCTCCGCCATCCAAACGAACTGCCGCGATTCACCGTCTTATTAGGCAATCAATCACGATAAATCCGGTCAGTCGTACGGACGCCGTCACTCTCGTACGGTCATTCCCGCCTCGGCGCACCCCCGGGCGAGATTCTCCAGCCCGAAGGCGTCCACGGGCCCCAGGGCGCCGGTGCCGTGCACGCCCTTCGCGAGCGCCGTCGCCGCCCCCCAGGCCAGCACGCCGGCCGTGAATTCGTACGGGTCGCCGCCGGCGACGTGGACGGCGGCCAGGCGGCGGCCTTCCGCGTCGTAGGCCTCGGCCACGATGCGCGACGACACGCCCGTCCCCGCCGGCGCGCCGCCCCCGCCCGTACGCAGCACCCGGTCGGCGAGCGCCTCGGTCGCCCGCCGGACCCCGGGCACCGCGCCGATGACGGGCGTCGCCTTGACCAGCACGCCCGCGACCCTGGTGAGGCCGCCCAGCCAGCCGAGATAGACGTTCACCTCACGCAGACCGGCGTGCGCGGGCGGCAGCGTGAAGTGCTCGGAGGCGCCGATGGACAGGCCGTGCCGGACCCGGCCGTCCACGACGAACCTGCGGGTGCGGCCGTGCTCGGGGACGATGCGGCCCTCGCGGAAGCCGTACATCGGTTCGAGGATCATTCCCAGGGCCGAGGCGCGGGTCCCCGCGCTCGCGCGGCGCGCCATGCCTCCCTCCACGAAGTAGCCGACGTCCACGCGAACGGCCCCCGGCCCGGCCTTGCCCAGCGCCAGGGCCGCGGCGAGGTTGCCGGGCACGTAGTCGTACCCGAAGGCGGTGATCAGGGCGGCGCCCCTGGCCGCCGCGGCGGGGCCGTACCGCTGGAAGATCCGCTTGATGAACGTGGGCTCTCCGGTGGTGTCCAGGTAGACCGCGCCCGCCTCCGTCGCGGCGGCGACCGCGGCCTCCCCCCACCGGACGAACGGGCCGACCGTCGAGATCAGCACGTCGCCGCGCGCGACGATCCGGCGTACGGACTCGGGGCGGCCGACGTCGGCGACCGCGACCGACACGTCGCCGCCCAGCGAGTCGGCGAGGGCGGTCAGCCGCGTCTGGTCCCGGCCCGCCAGCAGCGGCCGGACCCCGCGCGCGACGAGCGCCTCGGCGGTGAGCCTGCCGGTGAAACCGGTGGCTCCGAACAGCACGATCCTGGGGTTGGCCATCCCGCTACGGTAACCCGCCCGCCCCGTCAAGATCGGCAGTGGGCCGTTCACTGGCGCCGGTCGCCCGGCGCCGGATACCCGCGGTCCTTGGCGAACGGCTCCGTCGTCGGCGCGACCGTGTGCAGCGGGACGGCCCCGGCCCCGGCCAGCTCCTCGTACGTCTTGGCGGTCGAGCCCCAGGTCGTGGCCTGCACGTCGGTCGCTTCGACGGAGCCGCGCACACCCTCGACGGTGATGACGAACCGGCTCCTGGCGCCCGGCCGCGCGTCGTCCACGTACGACGTGGCCCCGCCGACGAGCGTGCCCGCGGCGTCGCGCAGCAGGGCCGTGACGGCGAGGCCGGCGACGGGCTTGCGGAACGGGTCCAGCACGTAGCCGGTGACGAGGTAGGACCCGTTCTTCAGCTTGTCCGTACGGACGTCCGAGATCGGGAACTTGAGGAACGCAGACGGGGTGCGCGGGATCGGCCGCCACGAGGCGGGACGGTAGTCGATCTTCACACGGACCGGCTGGGCGGTGGCCGTGACCTGGCCGCTGAAGGCCAGCGGGCGGCCGGGCGGCACCGCGTCCAGCGGCTGTTCCAGGTGCACGACCTCCTTGCCGCCGGCGTCGACCGCCGTGACCACGGCGACGGCGTTCTCCCCGAAATGCCAGCGGTTGGGGTTGCTCAGCACCCCCGCCCAGCTCACCGCGTATCCGGCCCCCGAGCGCACGATCGAGGACACCTGTTCCTTCAGGGCCAGCGGTCGCGGGCCCTCCTGATTGTCATTCCTCGCGCACGACGCCATCGCCAGCGCGGCGATGGCGAGTGCGGCGGTCATGTGGCAACGTCGCGTCACTTAGCCGTCATAACCCCTGAATGGGACGCCGCCTCCGGGACACGCGCGATCCCGCCGGTATCTTTACCGCCCGTCTATCGGGGCCGGACCACCCGGGTCTCGTCCCAGACGGGCTCGGGCGACTCGTAGACCCTGCCGTCCGACCCGAAGACGAGGTAGCGGTCGAAGTCGGAGGCGAACCAGCGGTCGTGGGTCACCGCCAGCACGGTGCCCGCGAAGGCGTCCAGGCCCTGCTGCAGGGCCTCGGCGCTGGCCAGGTCGAGGTTGTCGGTCGGCTCGTCGAGCAGCAGCAGCGTGGCGCCGGACAGTTCGAGCAGCAGGATCTGCAGCCGGGCCTGCTGGCCGCCCGACAAAGTGTCGAACCGCTGCTCGGCGACCCGGCCGGCGAGCTCGTAGCGGGCCAGCGCCTTCATCGCCTCGTTCTTCAGCCGGGCGTGCTCGGTCATGACGATCTCGCAGGGCGTACGGCCGATGAGTTCCGGCCGGGCGTGGGTCTGGGCGAAGTGCCCGGGGACCACCCGCGCGCCGAGCCTGACGGTCCCGGTGTGCCGCACGCCCTCCCCCGCGAGCAGCCGCAGGAAGTGCGACTTGCCGGAGCCGTTGGAGCCGAGGACGGCCACCCGCTCGCCGTACCAGACCTCGAGGTCGAAGGGCTTCATGAGGCCCGTCAGCTCCAGGGCCTCGCACATCACCGCCCGCTTGCCCGTACGGCCGCCGCGCAGCCGCATGCTGATGACCTGGTCCTTCGGCGCGACCTCCGGCGGCCCGGCCTCCTCGAACCGGCGCAGCCGGGTCTGGGCGGCGTGGTAGGCGGGGGCCATGCCGTCGTTGTAGGTGGCCTTCTGCTTGAGCATGACCACCAGGCGCCTGAGCTTGGCGTGCTCCTCGTCCCAGCGCCTGCGCAGCTCGTCGAGCCGCTCGTTGCGCTCCCGCCGCGCCTCCGCGTACGTCGTGAAGCCGCCGCCGTGGATCCAGACGTTGCCGGACTCGACCGTGACGATCCGGTCGGCGGCGTTGGCGAGCAGCTGGCGGTCGTGGGAGACCAGCAGCACGGTCTTGGGCGTCTCGCGCAGCGCCGTCTCCAGCCACACCTTGCCCGGCACGTCGAGGTAGTTGTCGGGCTCGTCGAGCAGCAGCACCTGGTCGGGGCCGCGCAGCAGCGCCTCCAGCACCAGCCTCTTCTGCTCGCCGCCGGACAGCGTGGCGACCTCGCGATATTTCACCCGGTCGTACGGCGCGCCGAGGGCGGCCATCGCGCAGGCGTCCCAGAGCACCTCGATGTCGTAGCCTCCGGCGTCGCCGTAGTCGGTGATCGCCTGGGCGTACCGCATCTGGGTCTTCTCGTCGTCGCGCTCCATCATCACGAGCTCGGCGGCGTGGAGCCGTTCCGCCGCCGTCCTGACGCGCTCGGGCGCGACGCTGAGCAGCAGGTCCTGGACCGTACGGCCGTCCCGGATGTTGCCGACGAACTGCCGCATCACCCCGAGACCGCCCGAATGGGCCACGGTGCCCTCGACCGGCTGGAGATCGCCCGCGATCATCCGCAGCAGCGTCGTCTTGCCCGCGCCGTTCGGACCGACCAGGGCCGCCTTGACGCCCTCCCCCACGCGGAACGACACGTCGTTCAGCAGCATCCTGCCGTCCGGCAGCACATGCGTCAGATGCCCGACCTCGACGTGCCCCACCAGCTGTCCCCTTCCCGACTTCGCGCGCGGAGAGGCTACATGCCGCCTTCCGGGCCCGGCACTCCATTTTCGCGGCGCGCCGTCACCGGTTCGCCGTACGCGGAGGACGGACAAGACCGCACTTTCGCGGATTCACGCCTCGGGTGGCCGCCCGGACAATGACGCTGGCATGTTCTCCGGCGGCAGGGGTGCGCGATGGAACGTAGGGCCGGTCACGCCGTGGTGCTCGGGGCGAGCATGGGCGGCCTGCTCGCCGCACGGGCGCTCACCGAGACGTACGCCCGGGTGACGCTGCTGGAACGGGACGAGCTCCCCGCCGAGCCGCTGAACCGGCGCGGCGTGCCGCAGGGGCGGCACGTCCACGTCCTGCTCCCGCGCGGTTCCCAGGTCCTCGGCTCGTTCTTCCCGGGTCTCGCCGGCGAGCTCGGCCTGGCCGGGGTGCCGCACACCCAGCTGGCCCGGCAGATCAGGTTCGTCGTCTCCGGCCACCGGCTGACCCGCGGCCGTCCCGGGCCGACCATGCTCCAGCCCACCCGCGCCACCCTGGAACACGCCGTACGCCGCCGGGTCGCCGCCCTGCCCGGTGTGGAGTTCGTCCAGGGCTGCGACGTCTCCGGCCTGGTCGCCTCGGCGGGCCGGGTCACCGGCGCCCGCTTCGTCCGCCGCTCCGGCGCCGGCGGCCGGGAGGAGACCGTCGAGGCCGACCTGGTGGTCGACGCCCTCGGCCGGTCGGGCCGGTCCGTCGAGTGGGTCGCCCGGCTGGGCTATCCCGCCCCGGCGGAGGAACGCATCAAGGTGGGCATCAAGTACGTGAGCTGTTTCTTCCGTACGCCCCCCGGCGCCCTCGCGCCCGAGCAGGGCATCCTCGTGGGCCCGGTCCCCGGCCGTACGCGCGGGATGGCCTTCATGGCGTGCGAGGGAGACCGATGGCTGCTCACCGTCGCCGGCATGGCGGGCGACCATCCGCCCACCGACCCCGGCGCGCTGGTCGACTTCGCCGGGACCATCGCCCCACGCGACGTCCACGACGTCATCGTGAGGTCGGAGCGCCTCTCCGATCCGGTCACCCACGCCTTCCCCTCCAGCGTCCGCCGGCGGTACGAGAAGCTGTCCGCGTACCCGGAGGGTCTGCTCGTCTTCGGAGACGGCCTGTGCAGCTTCAACCCCATCTACGGTCAGGGCATGACCGTGGCGTCTCTCCAGGCCGAAGCCCTGCGGGCCTGTCTCGCCACCGGGCGCGGCGACCTGGCCCACCGCTTCTACCGCGCGGCCGCGAAGGTCATCGATCCGGCCTGGCAGCTGTCCGCCGCGGGCGACCTCGCCCTGCCCGAGATCACCGGACCCCGCCCGCTCCTCACCCGTCTGATCAACCGCTACGTGTCGCGGCTGCACCGCGTGGGCGCGACCGACGTGGCCGTGGCCGACGCCTTCTGGCGCGTGGCGGGCTACCTCGACCCGACCCCGGCCCTGCTGCGTCCCCGCGTCGCCCTGCGTGTCCTCACCGGGGGTGGCGGAGGGTAGCCGGGGGCGGAACGTGACGCCGTGATTGGCCGCTCCGGGCGTGGGCACGTTGGGGCGGAGGCGAGGCGGAAGGAGGCGCGCGATGCCGCGTGGGGAGCCTTCCGTGGCGGCCTCCGGCGAGTGGCGGGACGAGGACGGCGTACGCAAACCGGCCGGTGAGGCGCACGCGTGGTGGCCCGGGACCAACCAGACCGTGTGCGGGCTCGCGCTCAGCCGGTCGCGGCTGTACCGGTTCCACCACATCCCCTGGCCGGACTCCTTCCCCGAGTCGGGCGGGGCGGCCGACGAGGTGCGACGGGTGTGCCCGAAGTGCCGGGCGGGGACCGGCAGAGGCCAGGGCAGGCCCTGGCAGCGGACCTCCCCGCGGCCCTGACACCCCGCGGCGGCGGAGGCCCGTCTCGCGCAGTCTTTTGCCCAGTCCCGGATTCTCTTGACCCGGTGGCGAATCACACGGAAATAGCCTGGCTTTTCAGGGCATTTCCAAGCCAAAGGGGCGGGATATGGCACCGGAACAGATTCTCGATTGCCCGCTCGACCAGGTCCCGGAGGGCCCGGAGTTCATCGAGGCCGCCATGCGGTGGCATTTCAGCCCCGAGACCGGCTCGCCGTACTGGCTGGAGCGGGCGAAGACCCTCGGCTTCGACCCGCGCGAGGACGTGCGCACCTTCGACGACCTGCGCCGCTTTCCCAACGTGGCCAACGAGCTGCGCGATGTCCGGGTGGAGGACCTCATTCCCCGGGGCTACGGCCCGGACGCCGACGTCGTCGGCGTGTTCGAGAGCGGCGGGACGACCGGACCGCCCAAACGCGTCGTGGTGCTGCGGGACTGGCTGGAACGGCTGATGCACCGGACCGAGCAGGACCTGCAGGCCAGGGGCTACCCCGAGAGCGGCCACTGGCTGGCGCTCGGACCGACCGGGCCGCACGTCTTCGGCGAACTGGTCCGCTGGCAGGCCGCGCGACGGGGCGGCATCCGGTTCACCGTCGACATGGACCCCCGGTGGGTCAAGAGATGCATCGCCGAGGGCCGCGCCGACGAGGCCGAGCGCTACGCCGAGCACCTGATCGACCAGAGCGCCTACATCCTGGAGACGCAGGACGTGCGGGTGCTGGTGACCACGCCGCCGCTGCTGATCCGGCTGGCCCGCAGGAACGCGCTCGTCGACCTGATCAACGCGAAGATCGCCGCGATCAGCTGGGGCGGGGCCCACATGGACCCCGACACGCGCTATCTGCTCCGCACCGAGGTGTTCCCCGGCGTCAAGCTGTACGGCACGTACGGCAGCACGATGATCCTCGGCGGCCTGGCCGAGCGCGTCACTTCGCCGGAGGAGGACATCGTCGTCTTCGACACGTTCTCGCCCTACATCACGTTCTCCGTGGTGGACCAGGAGACCGGCGAGGTCGCCCGGTACGGCGACCGCGGTCAGGTGGTGATGCACCACGTCAGCAAGAGCTTCCTGCTGCCCAACAACCTCGAACGCGACCTGGCCACCCGCGTGGCGCCGCCGCCGGGACAGATGGGCGACTCCGTCGCCGACGTCGGCCCGCTCCCCACCTTCGACAACGAACCGGTCATCGAGGGGGTGTACTAGATGGAGGAGCTGATCCTGCTCGACGCCCTGGGCGCGGGCGGGCCGTACCACAGCCGCAGCCGGCAGACGATCACGGAGCTGACCGGGGCGCCGGTCGCCGAGCTGAGCCTGGTGCCGCGCCTGTTCGTCCAGCGGACGATGGCGGCCCTGCGCGAGGCGCGGACCGCGCCGCCCCACGATCGCGCGGCGGCCCTCGCCCGCGCGGGACGGCTGTTCGCGACCGGCACGGTGAGCGGCATTCCGGCGGAGGAGTACCAGCACATCGTCAGCCGCGTCTCGGGCATGCCGATCGCCGTGGTCCGTTCGGCGACCGCGGGCATCGGGCGGCGCGCCGGCGAGGCGTACCGCACCACCCGGCACGCCCGGCCGCAGGGCGCGGTGGACGACTGGCGTGACCCGCTCACCTGCGACGGCCACGCGGTCTGGACCCGGCGCGGCGACGTCTTCGCCGTGCACGCCGCAGGCAACCACCCGGGGGTGCACACGTTGTGGCTGGAGGCCCTGGCGCTCGGCTACCGGGTCGCGGTGCGGCCCTCGCGGCGCGAGCCGTTCACCCCGCACCGCCTGATCACGGCGCTGCGGGAGTCGGGGTTCGGCGAGGACCAGGTGGTGCTCCTGCCGACCGACTACGCGGTGGCCGACGACATCATCCGCGACGCGGACCTCGCCATGGTGTACGGCGGCGAGGAGGTCGTGAACAAGTACGGCAACGACGTCAGGGTGCTGCCGCAGGGCCCGGGACGATCCAAGATCCTGCTCACCGAGGGCGACTGGGAGTCCCACCTCGGCACGATCGTGGACTCGGTCAGCGCATTCGGGGGGACGGCCTGCGTGAACACGACCGCCGTCTTCGTGGAGGGCGATCCCGCGCCGGTGGCCGAGGCCGTCGCGGAACGACTCGCCGCGATCCCGAGCCTGCCGCCGGAGGACGAGGGCGCGGTGCTGCCCGTCCAGCCGGTCGCGGACGCGCGCGCGATCGAGAAGTACCTGCTCGACCACGTGGACGGCGCGACGCCGGTGCTCGGCGGCGACGGCGTGGTGGACGAGCTCGGCGACGGCAGCGGGGTGCTGCGCCCGGCCGTCTTCCGGGTGGACCGGCCGGACGCGCCGCAGACGGGCATCGAGTTGTCCTTCCCCTGTGTGTGGTTCGCGCCCTGGAGCCGGGCGGACGGCATCGAGCCGCTGCGGAACACGCTCGTGCTGACCGCGATCACGGAGGACGACGAACTGATCGACCGCCTCGTGGAGGACCCGTCGATCAGGAACGTCTACCTGGGCGACACCCCCACTTACCGGATGCCGCCGTGGGTCCCGCACGACGCCTACCTAGGCGAGTTCCTCATGCGCACGAAAGGCGTCATCCGCACGTGAACCACCGCCCGCGCACTTAAAGAAGAGCAAAACGCCCAGTAGATTCTGGGCATGCGCAGGACGACACGATGGCGGCGCCGCCTGCTGTGGACGCTCGCCGTCGTCGTGGTGCTCGCGGTGACCGCCGTCGGCGGCGCGGGGTGGTACTACTCCGGGCTCGTGATCGACCCCGACCACACCTCCGGCTATCCCCTGGAGGTGACGGCCGTCAGCGGCGACCAGGTCACGATCAAGGGCGGCACCGACACGGACGCCCCCGGCACGTACGGCCTGACCTGGGCCGACGGCAACGCCGTGCTGGGACCGGCGATCGTGGCCGGGCCGGGCACGGTGACCAGGAAGGTCACCGAGGTCGTCCGCGGTGAGCTGCGTCCCGGGGTGCGCGCCTACTTCGACCGCTGGATGTGGGGTCACGCGACCCCGGCCGCCGCCGGCGTGCCGTACCGGGACGTGAAGATCCCCTCGCCGCTCGGCGACTTCCCCGGCTGGCGGACCGAGGGCACCTCGGCGACCTGGGTGATCGCCGTGCACGGCCGCAACGGCGGCCCGGCCGAGGCGCTGCGCGTGCTGCCGGTCTTCCACAGCCTGGGGATGCCGGTGCTGGGCATCACCTACCGCAACGACGAGGACGCCCCGGCGAGCCCCGACGGCAAGTTCCACCTCGGTGCCACCGAGTGGCAGGACGTGGCCGCGGCCATCACGTACGCCAGGAAGCAGGGCGCGACCGGCATCGTCCTGTACGGCTGGTCGATGGGCGGGGGCATCGTGCCGATGGCCGTACGCAACCTGCCCGGCGAGCCGATCAAGGCCATGATCCTCGACAGCCCGGTCATCGACTGGCGGGCGCCGATCGCCCTCGGGGCCGAGCAGATGGGCGTGCCCGGCTTCCTCGTGACGGTGGGCGAATGGGTCGTCGAGCGGCGTACCGGCATGTCGTTCGACGACGTCGACCACCTGCGGCACGCGCGGGAGTTCAGGATTCCCACGCTGGTCTTCGTGGACGACGGCGACGCGACCGTGCCGGTCGCCCCGGCGCTCCGGTTCGCCGAGGCCCGTCCCGACATCGTCAGGCTCGTACGGACGAGCGGCGGCGGGCACACCGGCTCCTGGAACGCCGACCCCGCGCGCTACGAGCGGGAGCTGAAGGAGTTCGTGACGGTCAACTCGGGATGACCACGGTCATCGAGCTCGCGACCAGAGTGAAGCCGAGCCGTTCGTACACACGTCTGGCCGGGTTGCCCTCGGTCACGACAAGGCCCAGCCGCTCGCATCCGCCGGCCGCCGCCCTCATCCGTACGGCGGCGAGCATGCGGGCGCCGAGGCCCGGGGGCGTGCGCGCGGGGTGGCGGAAGACCTCGACCACCCAGGGCCGGCCGTGGAAGAGACTGACCACTACGCCGCCAGCCACCACGTCGTCCCCGTCGACTGCGAGCAGGCTCCAGGGCAGGATCTCGCCGGTGATCTTCCCGCCCAGCAGCGGGGTGAGGATGTCGCGCAGCGCGGCGGTGTCGTCCGCGCCGCGATGGTCGGGGTGGCCCGGCGGATAGGCCGCCCGCCACGCCGCGAACACCTTCTCGGGCGACCGGTCGCAGGGCACGAACCGGAAACCGTCGGGCGCCCCGGCCTCGGCGGGCGGCGCCGTGTCCAGTTCACAGGTCATCTCGTGCGCGTGCCGCATGACGCGGGCGCCGCGCGCGACGAGCGCCTCGCCCAGGTCGACCGGCCCCGCCACCGCCCAGCCCGGCAGCTTCGTCATCACGGCGTCGGCCGCGCCCGGGCCCACGACCTCGATCAGGTCGGCGCACGGCAGCCCGTTCCGTCTGTCCTCGACATAACTGATGGCCGGGACGCCGTCCGCCCCGGTCAGAATCACTCGTTCCACAAGAGGGGAGGCTTTCGCAGCACCGGGGATGTGGCAAGGGCTTTTCCCCGACTCGAACCGCACTGAATATCCACAATTTCGATCTTCATGGGGATAAGGTGCCTCTGGTTTGTCGGACGGACGGGGAGCGGCGTCATGTGGCGGACACGGGGTTTCCGGCTCTGGATACTCGCGGTCCTCATGACACTCCTGCCCCTGGCCTTGTCAGCGTTCTCCGGAGGCTGGGTGTCCTTCGGATTCACGTCGTACGGCCTTCCGTCCTGTCCCGCCTTCGATTTCCTGACGATGGGATTTCCCGGCCCGCTCCTGGCGTCCCTGCTCTGGGCGCGTCTTCTCGCCGTCCCTGTCGCCTTCGCGCTCTGGCTGGTGACGCGCGGCGGGCCCGCGAGCCGGGTGACGGGCCAGGTCGTCGCCTGCTACGTGCTGCTCCTGGCGCTCGTGAGCCCGGCCTCCGTCGCGTACGACGTGGTCACGGCCGGCTCCGTCTGCTGGGAGCTGTGGGAGCCGGTAGCCGGGTGGAACCTGGGGGTGAGCGCCTGCGACGTGGTCGCCGCCGCCCTGATCCTGTCGGCCGTCCGGCCCGCCGGGTCCCGTCCGCACGCCCGGCTGCGCCGTACGGCCGGGGTCTTCGGGGTGTGCTGCCTCCTGCTGGCGGTGCCCGCGGCCGACCGGGGCGCCGACGACCGCTACACCGGCCTCGACGTGGCCCTGCGCCTGCACGCCGCCACCCCCGGCACGGGCGAGACCACCGAGACCGAGCGGTTGCTCGCCACCATCGCCGCCGCTCAGCCCGCCCATGACGAGGACGAGCTCTCGGAGGACGACTGCGACCCGTGGACCGTGGTCCAACGCTCCTACGGCGACACCGAACCCCACGACCGCGAGCACGCCTTCCTCTGCACGGCGCGGGGCGTCGTCCCAGTTGCGCAGGCGGGGCACGCCCCGCGGTTCGTGACGCTGCCCGACCGGGAACTGCTCGCCTTCGGCCGGGCACTGTGCGGGGTCGCCGGACGGCCCTCCACCGAGCCACGCGTCCACACCCTGTTCGACCAGGCCGGGCTGTCCGACTGGAGCTACTCGCTCATGAACGCGCTGGTGTTCCTGTGCCCGGACGCGGTCGCCCGGGAAGCGCCCGATCTGGTGCTGACGGAGGCCGAGGCGCGCAAGAAGGACGACGACTATCGGGCGAAGCTGACCGCCCACTGCTCGGACCCCGCGCGTCGCCTGCGGGCGGTGCGGCAGGCGACCACCGCCCTCATCGTGGGCGAGGGCGGCGGCTACCTCGTCGACGGCGGAAACAGCGCGGGCGTGCCGCGCAGGCTGGACCGCGCGTTCGACGAGGTCATCGACTGGCTGACCACGACCGCCGTCTCGGTCGGCACCGCCATGGACAACACCCCGATCTGCCTGACGGTCAAGGCGCTGCCCCACACCCCCCGCGTACGGCTCAGGGGCTGGGACACCGTCGTCGAGACCGGCCTCGCCAGCCCGGACGGCGTGCTCGGACTCGCCGGGGAGGCGGACGGCTCCCTGCCGAACCTCGCCGTGGCGGGGCCCGGCTACTACCGCGTCCGGGTCTACGTGCGCGGACGGGCGGAGGCCCTTAAGTACGCGTCGGAGTGGCCGGTCGAGGAGCACCTGCTCCTCGTCTTCCCCGGCTCGTCCGGAAAGACCCTCTTCCTCCGTGGTTGAGCACCGGCTCCGAAGATCGGCGCCGAAAAAGATGGCGTGGCCCGGGAACAACGGGGGCGGACACGTGGTTGGATGAAGCGTGGCCGGTGTGCAGGTGTCCCCGGGCCTCACCTAATTTGCCTTCGCGGACTACCGTTCGGCTGGAGCCGCGTTGTGCCTTTCGCCGAGAGGCGACCCGGCACCGGCACCACACGTGCGGGACCCCGGCAGGAGATCCTCCTGCCGGGGTCCTGGCGTCTGCGGGGCCGTTCGACCGGGTGAACTCCACCGGGTGAACGGTTCACCTCCGCAGGCCCTCTGAACTCCGTGGATGCCGCCCGTCTTACTCTTTGCATCCGCTTTTGTCGGACTCCGGTGCAAAGATGCGTCCGTGCCCGATCTGGATCCCCAGTCGATCGCCTCCTACTGGGACGCGGAGGCCGACACCTTCGACCACGAGGCCGACCACGGACTGCACGACCTTCGGGTCCGTGCGGCGTGGGCGGGACGGCTGCGGTCCTGGATGCCGCGCCCTCCGGCCGACGTCCTCGACCTGGGCTGCGGCACCGGTTCCCTCACGCTGCTGCTGGCCGAGCAGGGACACCGTCCCGTGGGCGTGGACCTGTCCCCCAGGATGGCCGAGGCGGCCCGGCGCAAGCTCGCCGCCGCGGGCTTCACGACCCCCGTCCTCACCGGTGACGCGAGCGACCCGCCGGAGAACGCCGGATCCTCCTTCGACGTCGTGCTGGCCCGGCACCTGCTGTGGACCCTGCCCGCGCCGGAACGCGCCCTGCGCACCTGGATGGGCCTGCTGCGCCCGCACGGCCGGCTGGTCCTCATCGAGGGCAACTGGCGGGCCTCCGGGGACGGCCCGCCGTACGTGCCGGGCGCCGGGTCCCTGCCCTGGCTCGGGGGGGTGAGCGCCGAGCCCCTCGTGGAGGTGCTGCGGCCGTACGCCGCGAGCGTGCGGGCGGAGCCGCTGACCGATCCCGTGCTGTGGGGCAGACCCGTACACGACGAGCGCTACGCCGTCATCGCCCACCGCTGAGCGGTTCTTTCCGGAAAAACGCGCAATACCTAATGCGTAAACGTGTCGGCAACATTGAAAGCGCATCGTCCCCGGAACAGGGCGGCAAAAGGGAGCACGGTCATCGGCCGCGCCGCCGATAGCCACCCCCATTGGCGCATACGGAATGCGACAGCGAACGTCCCGGGACGGGTCAACTCGCCTGGACGGGCTCCGGCCGCGGTGCCAACGATTGAGATACACCCGATCGCTGATCGGAGAGGAGTATCTCTATGCACGGCACTCGATTCTCATTACTGCTGGGTCCGGCAGTCCTGTCCGCAGTCACGCTCTGGCCGGCCATCGCATCGGCCTCCACCACCGCCGCCCACCCCTCCGGCCTCGCCGCCGCGCTCAGCGCGCCGCGGGCCGAGGAGCCGGGCACCAGCCTCGGCGAACAGTCGGAGGAGGCGGCCGAGCAGAGCAGGCGCGCGTACGAGGAGGAGAGCGGGTACGGGCGGGAGAACGCCCAGGAGGGTTCATCGAGCGAAGAGTCGAGCGAGGAGTCGAGCGGCCAGTCCGGAAGCAACCTCGCCTACCGCTCACAGGCCGCGCTGGGCGAGTCGTCCCTGCGCAGCCGCAGCAGCAGTCTCGCGCTCGGCGAGCAGTCCTCGTCGCTGGGCCAGTCGTCCCTGCGCAGCCGCAGCCTGGCGCTCGGCGAGCAGTCCTCGTACAGCCGTCCGATCAGCTACACGCGGACGATCACCTACCAGCGGCCGGTCACGCAGACGCGCATGGTGACCGAGAGCCGCCCGGTCACGTTCACCCGGCAGGTCACCTTCCAGCGCCCGATCACCGAAACGCGGATGGTCACCCGGATGCGTCCGGTCACCGAAACGCGTCAGGTGTCCTACCAGCGCCCGGTGACCCACACGCGCATGGTCACGGAAAGCCGGCCGGTCACCCACCAGGTGACCTACCAGCGCCCGATCACCCAGACGCGGTACGTCACCGAGTCGCGGCCGGTCACGCGGTACGTGACCTATCAGCGCCCGGTGGTGCGCTACGTCACCGAGAGCCGTCCGGTGACCCGTCAGGTCACCTACCAGCGGCCCGTCACCGAGACCCGGTACGTCACGGAAAGCCGCCCCGTGACCCGTCAGGTCACCTACAAGCGGCCCGTCACCGAGACGAGCTTCGTCACCGAAAGCCGTCCGGTCAGCTACACCCGGATGGTGCCGGAGACCCACGCGGTGAAGTCCACCCGGTTCGTCACCGAGAGCCGTCCGGTCAGCTACACGCGCATGATGACCTACCAGCGTCCGATAACCGAGACGCGGTACGTCACCGAGTCACAGGAGGTCAGCAGCTACAGCCGGCCCATGATGCGCCACTCGAGCGAGGCCTGCGAGTGAGCCGGCAGGCGAGGTCCTGACAGCCGGTGAGGGCCACGAGGGGCACGGGCGTTCCCGCCCGTGCCCCTTCCGCGCGCCCGTACGCGCTCAGCGTCCCCTCCCCCGGTGTACGCACTGTGCGGAGGCCCGCTCGGGGTCGTCCCTCCCGCACCTCTCGTCGATGACGGTGGACACTCCGGGCAGGTCCTCGGCCGCCCTGACCACCGCCAGGGGGTCGGCGCCGGGGGCGACCTTGATCCGGAAGGACTCCGGCATGTCCTCGACTCCGACCGCCTTCAGCAGCTCGGCATTCCGCTCCTGCCTGCGAAAGTTCTCGAACGCCGCTCGCCGGTCCTCGAACACGATGGTCCGCACATCGGGGCGGGCCTCGAGAGCTCGCCTGATGTTCCCCTTCTCCCTGGCGGTGGCCGCACCGCCCGTGCAGCTCTCGAAAGGCGAATGGTTCGTACAGAGGAAGACCGAGACGTCGACCCGGTCGGACGAGGCCGCCGCGACGCCGGCCTCCCCGGGGCCCGCGGACGGCTCCGCGAGGCGTGTCACGCCGACGATCGTGCCGGCCACCGCGAGCGCCGCCGCGGCGATCGCGAGGCCACGCGGCCGGGTGCGGCGTGGCGGGGGCAGCGCGTGGTCGAGGCCGTCGTCCGGCACCGTACGCGCGCGGGCCGCCATGGCGTCACGGAGCCGGTCCTCGATGGTGCTCATTCGTCCTCTCCCAGTTCGCGAAGGAGTCTGGCCAGGGCCCGTGCGGTCGTGGATCTGACGGTGCTCTGTCCCACGCCCATGAGCAGAGCGATCTCGGAGTCCGCCAGGTCGAGGTAGTAACGCAGCACCAGCGCCTCCCGCTGCCGCCGGGGCAGCCGGGCCAGCGCCAGCAGCACCTGCTTGCGGGACTCGCCGATGAGAACGGCCGTCTCCGCCGAGTCGGCTAGATCGGTGACCCGTTGCGTCCGGCGCAGCATGACCGCACGACGGCGCAGCACCGACCGCGACCCGTTGAGCACACAGGTCCGCAGATAGGCGAGAGTCAGGTCCGGGGGCCGCCGGTTCTGCAGCCGGGCGAAGACGTCCTGCACCACGTCCTCCGCCGTCTCCAGGTCGCCGACGAGCAGCACCGCGAGCCGCACCAGGCTGGCCCGGTGCTCGCGGTACAGGCCCGCCAGATCGGCCTCGGGAGGCGGCGAGGGCGGCGCGAGCGCCGTCAGCCGTAGGGATTCGGAATCCATGCACAGTGAACGCGCACCCACGCCGATCCGCTGCTCGCGTGTCCTCCGGTCCTTGGCACGCGAAAGCCCCTCCGGGTGGTCCCGGAGGGGCTTCTCGCTTCCGGCCCTCGGCTCAGGCCTCACTCGCGTGCGCCGCCAGCACGCGCCAGCCGTACTCGTCGGTGTGCACCCATGTGCGGGTGTAGCGCAGCCGGCCGGCGAACGGCTCCCCCGCGAAGGCGCCTTCGAGGGTGCCGAGGAAACACGTGACCCCGGTCGTCCCCGAGACGACGACGGTGAGGTCCTCCTCGGCCACCTTCGTCATCACCTGCGTACGCGAGCGGTGGTTGTGGAGATCCAGCTGCTTCGCCTCCGTGTGCAGCCGGCCGTCCGGCGGTCCCGTGAAGACGAGCCGCTCGTCGAGCAGCCGGTCGAGCTCCTCCACGTCACCGGTGAGCTGCGCTTTCTGCAGTCGCCGTTCGGCCTCGTACAGCTCGTCCAGGAGGGTGCGGCCTGCCATGTGGGTCCTCTCCGTCGTGGCGCGTCCTGGGCACGACGATAGCCCCCGGCGGTCGCCGTCCTGCCGTGGGACGCGGGCCACGGCAGGACGGCTCCCGGTCTCAGCGGGTCACTTGCCGGTGCCCTGCCTGCTCCCCGGCGTGCAGTACGGGCAGAACGGCTCGCGCTGGACGCAGACCTTGACCGCGTCGCTGTCGTTGCCCGGATCGAGGTCGAGCTCCTTGCCGCCCACGGTGGCGGTGTTGACCGTCTCCCCGATCGCGGTGGCCTTCGCGTGGACGACCAGCGTGGCCGTCGCGCCACTGGCCAGCGTGCCCACGGTCCACGTTCCCCCGGCGTACGTGCCGGTCGAGGGCGTGGCCGACAGGAGAGCGAGGGTGGCCGGCAGCGCGTCCTTGACGGCGACACCGGTGGCGTCGTTGGGACCCGCGTTGGCCACCGTGACGCGGTAGGTGACGGTCTCGCCCACGGTGACCTCGGTCTTGTCCGCGGACTTGACCACGCTGAGGTCGACCGCCGGATTGACCTCGGTGACGCTCTCACCGCTGGTGGAGGCCAGCGGCTCGGGGTCCGGGCCGAGCCGGTTCTCGTAGTCGACCGCGCCCCGGTTGACGAGCTGCTTCCCGGCGGCCGGCCTGCCGACCTTGACCCGGAACTCGACGGTGGTGCCGTCCGCCAGCACGGTGTCGTTGGCCAGCCGGCCCGCCGCCGCGCCGGTCGCGCCGTCACCCAGCCTGAAGGCGACGACACCGGTGGCGGCGTCGAACTCGGCCTGGTCGTCGCCCGCCTTGTCGGTCATGGCGCCGCTGTTCGGGCCGCTCACGACGCGGAGCGAGCCGGGCACGAAGGTCGTCCCGGCCGGGACCTTGTCGGTGAGCCGGACGTTCTGCGCGATGTCGCCGCCCCTGTTGACGGCGGTCAGCCGGTAGGTGATCTCGGCGCCGACGTTCACCGGACCCTGCGGGCTCGCGGACTTGGTGACGACGACGCACGGCGGGGTGCCGAAGAAGACGTCGTCGAGGAAGTTGCCGACCGACGGGTTGCCTCCGGCGGCGGAAATCGAGCGGAAGGCGAACCGGGTGGTCGTCTGCCCGGCGGGCACGGTGTAGGTGCCGTGGTAGTCGCCCCACTTCCCGTTGCCGTCGGACATCGTCCCCTGCTGGACGGGGCCCGAGGGGGCGCCGATGTCCAGTGCCATCTGGTCGGTGCCGAGACGCCCCCGATGGGACAGCCGCCAGTACAGCTTCTGGCCCGGAGTGGTCGGACGGTCCTGGTAGAGGGTCGAGACCTGGTTGGCGTTCAGCTCCGCGAACTGCGCGCCCTCGACCGCCGGGACGTTCATCCGGGGGCTCCAGACCTCGATCCTGTGGTCGGTGGCGGTCGTCCGCCAGCCCGGCACCGCGTTCGGGTCGTTCTGCGAGGCATCGGGGAGCGGAGCCCACGTCCCGGCGACGACGGGGTTCTCGAAACCGCCGTTGACCAAGGCCACCTGCTCGGGGCACGACGCGGGGTTCGGCGCCGCGGCCACCGTCCGCGCACGGAGGGGCGCGGCTCCGGCCGGGACCGGGCCGGACAGCGTCAACGGGACAGCCGCCGCCACCAGGGCGGCGACGGGGTAACACATCCTGGGGATGTGCCTCATCATGAAGGTCCTCTCGTCGTGGCGATCGACCAGGCCGTACGACCGGCGCTGGCACCGCAGGGAAGATTCGTCCGACGGAGAGGCGTGGTGCGGCCCGACACGTGCGGCCGTGCCGACAGTTGGCCGGATCTTGTTATCTCCCGACCCCGCACAGGGAAGATCTAGATCTAGGTCGAGGCCCCTCGCGGCCAGAACTGGACCAGGAACCGCTCCCGCGGATGCGCTTCGTCGTCCGCCCGCGTGTACACGCGTACGTTCCAGGACCGCTCCGGCTCACCCAGGAGCAGAAACCCGTCCTGGACATTCGTGTACTGCTCGGTAACGCAGATCTCGCCGGTCTCGGACCAGAGGACGCCGGAGGTGGCCTCCGCCCAGTCCTCGCGCTGATCCCCCGGTTCCTCGTCCCACGATTCGAGCGAGACGCTCACGAGATCGTCCTCCGCCGAGAGGCTGAGCAGGCCCCGGTCGGGCACCTCGTACGGGACAGCGGAGAACGACACATCGACGATGAAGAACGCCCCGTCGTGGACGCTCACCTCGCAGTGGTCATGCGAGATCAGGGACATGCCTGTCGCCTTCCGTCTCGAATCCACGTAGCCGGTGGCGTACGACCGCCGCGCCCAGCAGCCGGTCGACGGCCGCGCTACGGAAGATCGGAGATACGGTGATCACCGTAGGGGCCGGTGCGGACGTCGCGCCACCAGATCGGCCGGGCGTCCACGAGGTAGACGACGAAGGGGATCCACCAGATCAGGTCGTTGGTGACGACGAGGATTCCGGAGGAGATCGGCCACTGGCCGGTGGAGACGAGCCACAGCCAGCCGAGAGGACCGAAGACCTTGCCCGCGAGCCCCACGGCCGCGATCAGGAAGCCCCGCTCGGGCCGCAGCGCCACGTCCAGGTACAGCACGCCGTACAGTGCCAGGACCATGCCCAGGGTCGTGAAGATCTGCGGATGGTTCTGGAGCGGCATGCCGGCGAACCGGAAAAGCCACTGTGCGTCCAGGGCCGCGTACGCGCCCCAGGCGATGTTGTAGATTCCGGCGGCGACGAAGACGGCCCGATGCAGACGCCGGCGCCGCATCACGGTCCCGCCCTGTGCCGCCTCGTCATCGTCCGGCACACCAATCACCTGTCATCCCGCTTCCCGATGTCTCGAACGGCCGCGAGCAGCGCGTCGAGCGGCCGAGGCAGGCGGTCCCGGTCGAGTGCCGCCTCGACGAGCAGCCGTGCGTACCGGAGCTTGCGGCGCGAGCCGCTGCCCAGGAACCGCCGGATCTGCGCTTCGGGCTCCCGGCCGCGCCATTCGGGCTGGCTCTGCAATGAGCGGAACGCCCTGAGGTCGCCGTGGGAGCCGAAGAGCGCCTCGATCCCCGCGCTGCCCACGGCGCGGATCAGCTCGTCCTCCAGGTCGTTCACGCAGACGTAGAACCCGAGGTCCTCCATGTCGGCGCGCGTGCGAGGTGAGCCGACCCGGTTCGCCACCATCGCGCGCCGGAATATCTCCTCTTCGTGCAGGTCGCACAGACCCGCGAGACGCACCCGGGTGTCCGGCGGGCCCAGCTCCGTCAGGAAGCGGCCGATCGCGTGCGCCCCGCCGATCGGCACGATCACGACCCGCTCCGCCTCGAAATCGCGGCCGCGGCCGACCGCGGCCGTCTCCAGGGCGATCTGGTCGCTGGGGCCCTCGACGAGCACCATGGTCACGGCGTCGCCGGCCTTCGCCAGGGCCCGCTCCATCGCCCGCAGCGGTGCGTCGGGGCCGCTCTCATAACCGTCGAGCGCCCGGCCACGGAGGGCTTCGACCGGCGTGCCGCGCTCGTGACCCGTGCCGGTCCGCCGTGTCGTAGCCATGGCCGCATCATCGACGACACACAAGGCGGCCGACAAACGATTAACGACGGTATGGCCAGACGAATAGGAGCGCGCCGGCCCAGCGCCGGCCCAGCGCCGGCTCAGCGGTCGGCGCGCACGACCTCCCGCGCCGCACGGGCCAGCTCCTCGTCGTACGGCCGGCCCAGCTCGCGCGCGAGCCCGATGGCCCGGTCGAGCAGCGCCAGCGCCTCGTCACGGCGGCCCGCCACGCGGCACGTCTCGGCATAGGTGTGCAGGACGTCCATCTCCAGCTGCACCTCGGCCAGCGGTTCCAGCAGCTCGAAGGCCCGGCGATGGTGTTCGAGCGCTTCGGCGGGTGAGCCCGTGATCCGCAAGGCGACCCCGAGATAGTTGTGGCACCACGCCTGGTTGTGCTGGAGATTGTGCTGCTCGGACAGCCGCAACGCGTCGTGCAGCATCCGCAGCGACTCCGCCGGGTCGTCCGGTGCCAGGGCGAGACCGAGGGTGACGAGCCCGGTGACCTGTGCGGGCCCGTCCGCCAGGGCGACGGACGCCCGGGCGAGTTCGACGGCTTCCGCGCGCCGCCCGAGGTGAAGGGTCACCCATCCGTCGAAGGCCAGCGCCTGGGACTGGCCCGTACGGCGCCCGATCTTCTCGAACAGCTCGCGTGCCCGCCGGAAGTGCGCCTGCGCCGCTTCGAGGTCGCCCAGATCCCGGCGTACCAGGCCGATGCGCAGCGCCAGGGCGGCCGCGATGTCGTCATCCGGCACCCCCGACCGCTCGGCCAGTTCGTACGCGGAGAGCGCCTCGGTGAGGCGTCCGGCGGCGGCACGGGCGTAGCCGAGATCGGCGAGCAGCGAAGCCCGCTCCTGGTCGCGGCCGAGACGTGCCGCTGCGGCCGCGGCGGCCTCGAGCAGGCGCGCCTGGTCGTCGGTCCCGCGATGCCGGAAGAACCAGACCCGCATGGTCTGCGGCAGCTCGGCCACCACCTCGTCCTCGCCGAGCCGTACGGCGGCGTCGAAGCAGGCCACCAGGTTGACGTACTCGAGGTCGAACCAGGCCATGGCCTTCGCCGGATCCCCCGGGGCGGGCTCCGTGCGCTGCGGCGAGGGCAGCGTCCGCTCGTGGGCGACGGCCTGGGCCAGATAGTGCCGCAGGACCCGGCGCAGGGCGTCCTCGGCCCGGGGCTCCTCGTCCGCGGCGAGGTCCGCCGCGTACTGCCGGATCAGATCGTGCATCCGGTAGCGCCCGGGCGAGGGCTCCTGGACCAGGTGGGCGTCGACCAGTTCCTCCAGCGCGGCGCCGGCCCGGTCGGGCGGCATATCGGTGAGCGCGCCCGCCACCGCCGCGTCGAAGTCGGCGCCCGGCAGCACGCCCAGCAACCGGAACATGCGGCGCTCGGCGGCGTCGAGCTGATGCAGCGACATGCCGAAGACGGAGTCGAAGCGGCCGGGGGTGGCGTGCAGCCGCTCTGCCAGCACCGCCACGGTCCAGCCCGGGCGGTGGCGGAGCCGCGCGCCCGCCATCCGCAGCGCCAGCGGGAGCCCGCCGCACTGCCGCAGCACCTGGCCGACCGCGTCCTCTTCGGTGAGCGCGAGCCCGGCCGCCCGGGCGAACAGATGCACCGCGTCGCCGTCGGCCAGCGGCTCCAGGGACACCGGCGGCACTCCGTCCAGGCTGACCAGCCGGTGGCGGCTGGTGACCAGGACCGCGGACTTCCCCGCGCCGGGCAGCAGCGGGCGCACCTGCTCCGCGTCGACCGCGTTGTCGAGCACGACCAGAACCCGTCGGCGGGACAGCTCCGACCGCCAGAGCGCCGCGCGTTCGGCGGTGCCGGCCGGGGGGTGCGTGACGTCCAGCGCGTCCAGCAGCCGGCCCAGCGCGGCGTGCGGTTCCAGTGGCTCCTGACCCGGGGTGAAGCCCTGCAGGTCGAGATAGAGCCCGCCGTCCGGATACGAAGGAGCGAGCCTGTGGGCCACGTGGACGGCCAGGCTCGTCTTGCCCACGCCCGCCATGCCGTCGACCGCGGCCGCGCCGGTGGTGCGCAGCAGCTCTTCGACCAGCGCGGACTCCGCTTGCCTGCCGGTGAAGTCGAACAGGTCGCCCGGCAGGTCGTTGCGGCGCCGGACGGGCGCCGCGCCGGCTTCGGTCGCCTCGGCCCACAGCGCGCGCAGCGGCCGGGGATCGCGTCCCACGGCCCGGCACAGCGCCACGACGGCCTCCCACGGCGGCACGAGCTGTCCGGTCAGGTATCTGGACAGAGACGAGCTGCTCAGACCCGTCTGGCGGGCGAGGGCGCGCAGGCTGAGCCCGCTCAGCTCCTTGATCCGGGCGAGCTGGGCCACCAGTCGTTCCTGGGGGCTGGACACGTGGAACACCGTACCCGTCCCGGCCCACGCAGACGGATCAGCGGTACGTCCGCGCTGCTCAGCCGGGTTCTGCCTGTCCCACGGTGTCCCACGGACCAGGCGGGCGCGGACACGCCGATGGTCACATGGTCCTCGTCGGAAGAAACACCCGCGACGAAGGAGAAGCGATGTCGACCGAGCGCATGCCGAACCCGGCGGCTCTGATCCCCGAGGCGATGGAGGCCCTGATGGCGGTCAACAGGGCCGTCGCGGGCGCCGGAGTGGACGGCAGGCTGCTGGCGTTGAGCCACCTGCGGGCCAGCCAGATCAACGGCTGTGGTCCGTGTGTCGCCGGGGGCGTCCACCAGGCCCAGCGGCACGGCGTGACCGCGGACCAGGTGCACGCCGTCGCCGCGTGGCGGGAGACGCCGTGGTTCAGCGACGAGGAGCGCGCCGTGCTGGCCCTGACCGAGGCCGTGACCCGGCTCGCCGACCGGCCGGACCCGGTGCCGGACCAGGTGTGGGACGTGGCCGCCAAGCACTTCGACCAGAAGGAGCTCGCCGCGCTGCTGCTCAACATCGCGCTCGCCAACGCCTTCAACCGGCTCAACGTGCCGACCCGCCAGCAGGCCGGCAAGTGGTGACACCGGTCCCGTCCAGCACCGCCCCCAGCCACACTCAGCAGAGAGAGGAAGTCCTCATGTCGACCACGCAGAAGACCACCACCACCAAGGGCGCTTTCACCGAGCAGGAGCGCGACGCGATGAAGGAGCGCGCCAAGGAGCTGAAGAGCGCCCGGCGGGGCACCAAGGCCGACACGGAGAGCGAGGTGCTCGCGAAGATCGCCGAGATGCCGGAGCCCGACCGGGTGATCGCCGAGCGGTTGCACGCCGTGATCAAGGCCAGCGTGCCCGCCCTCACGCCCAAGCTCTGGTACGGGATGCCGGCGTACTCCCACAACGGCAAGATGATCTGCTTCTTCCAGGCCGCGGCGAAGTTCAAGGCCCGCTACGCGACGCTCGGCTTCAGCGACGCGGCCAACCTCGACGACGGCGCCATGTGGCCGGCCTCGTACGCCCTGGCCGAGCTGACCGCCGACGTCGAGGAGAGGATCGGGGCGCTCCTGCGGCAGGCGGTGAGCTGAGGACCGGCGCCTCCTCAGCGGACCGCCGGCGGTCTCTGCCCGGCCATCGCGGTGCAGGGCCGCCGGTCCCGGCCTAGTCGGGAATCGGGCCGAGCCCGAGAACGGCACGCAGCGCGTTCTCCAGGTCGGTGGCGCGGTCGAAATCGCCCGCGTGGCCGGTGAGGAAGGCGAAGGTGTAGCCCGCGGCTCCGGCGTAGTTGCCGCCCAGGCCGCCCATGCCGTAGTCGTCGCCGTCGATGCCGAAGCCCAGCCCCCAGGTCGCCTGCGTCCCGAGGACCGCGTCCGTCCCCGAGCATTGGGCGGTGGTGGCCTCGGCGAGCAGGCCGGCCGACAGCAGCCGCGGCAACGCGGCGTAGAACCCGGCGGCCGCACGGGCGGTGCCATGGCCGTTGACGGCGGGGATCTCCGCGGCCCGCCAGGCGGCGGAGTTGACCACAGCCGGGTCCTGCGCGCCGGGCGGGTTGCCGACGGCCCGCCGGTAGAGGTCGGGCCTGCCGTCCAGCGCGGCAGCCCGGTAGGCCGGGGTCAAGCCGGTCAGCTCGACGGCCCGCGCCTGCCGCCCGGGGCCGAGGCCGATGTGGAAGTCCAGCTCGTGCGGGCCGCAAATCTCCTCGGCGAGGAAGCGGCCGAGCGTCCGCCCGTCGGTGCGCCGGACCAGCTCGCCGAGCAGGTGCCCGTAGAACAGCGCCGACTCGCCGTGCGCGGTGCCCGGCTCCCACGACGGCTCCTGCGCGGCGAGAAGCGCGCACATCCGGTCCCAGTCGTAGAAGGTCTCGGTGGGCACCGGCCGGTCCAGCGCCACCACGCCCGCCTGGTGCGACAGGACATGCCGTACGGTCGCCGGCGCGGTGAACTCCGGCCAGTAGCGCCGCATCGGGGCGTCCAGCTCCAGCACGCCCCGATCCACGAGGAGCAGCACACAGACCGCCGCGAACGGTTTGGTCACGCTGTACGGCATCACGACGCTGTCGCGGGACCAGCCGGGCCCGCCCCACAGGTCGACGATCCAGCGGCCGTCCAGTTGGGCGGCCACCGCCGCCCCCGCTCCGCCGGCCTGCCGCTCCAGCACATCGGCGAACACGTCCCGTACCTGCTCGAAACCCGGTTCGACCGTTCCGTGGATCACGGCCACCCACCCTAGGAAGGCAGGTCGGCCGGAGGCAATCGGGATTCGGCGCCGGCCGGCCTCCAGGCGCGGTTTGGGTATGGATGACGGGTCTGGTCTAGGTTCTTCAGCGTGCGGATCATCTCTCTCAACGCCTGGGGCGGCGCGATGTTCGACGAACTCGCCGCCTGGCTCGACAGCTGTGACGCCGACATCCTGTGTCTGCAGGAGGTGACACACACCCCGACCACCCATGGTTGGACCCGATTCGACGACGCCGAGCGATCACTGCCGCAGCGGGCGGACCTCCTGTCCGATGTCCGTTCACGCCTTCCCCGCCACCATGGCCTGTTCACCGCGAGCGACTCCGGGCCGGTCCAGGACCACGCAGGCGGTTCACATCGGCAGGATTTCGGGCTCGCCACCTTTGTCGGGGAGACGCTGCCCATCGTCGGCATGCGATCCGCGTTCGTCCACGGCGGCTACGTCGAACATCACGACGGATGGCCGGCCGACGGCCGCCCGCGCGCCGCTCTGGCCGTGCGCGTCTTCGACCGCACGGCACAGCGGTTCGTCACCGTCGTCAACCTTCACGGCCTGCGGGACGCACATGGGAAGACCGACACCCCCGCTCGCCGCGCGCAGGCCGAAAGGCTCGCCGGCCTCGTCACCAGCGTGCGCGAGAACGGCGACCTCACCGTGGTGTGCGGCGACTTCAACGTGCTGCCCGACAGCGAGACGTTCCGGATCCTCGCCAAGCTCGACCTCACCGACCTGGTCCGGGACGCCGACACCAGAACCTCCCGCTACCCGAAGCCCGTACGGCATGCGAGCTACATGCTCGTCTCCGAACCCACCGCCGTCCGCCGATTCGAGATCATGACCGCACCCGAAGTGTCCGATCACCGTGCCCTGATGCTCGACCTCTAGCGCTGATCAGATCCGGGCTCAGGCGCCGGCCGGGCGGCGGGCCGGAGGCCGTCCATCAGGAGGTCCAGCAGGCGACCGGCCTTGGCTTCATGCTCGCGCCGGGGGCCACGGTGAAGATGCCGATGAGGGAGGCGGCGATGTCTTCGGCGGTGACGTCGGAGCGGAGGTCGCCCGCCGCGCGACCGGCGTCGGGAATCGTGGTGATGGCCGCCAGGAGCTCGGTCCGGGTGTGTCGCGCTCGAGGATGGCCAGGCCGCTCAGGCGTGAGGTGGCATGGTCACAGCGCGATGCGGACGGTCTTGACCTGGGTGTAGGCGTCGAGTCCTTCCAGGCCGCCTTCGCGGCCCAGGCCGGACTGCTTGTAACCGCCGAAGGGGAGGTTGCCGGTGCTCATCTCGGCCCAGGTGTTGATCCAGACGGTGCCGGCCTCGATGGCTGCGGCCATGCGGTGCGCGGTGGTGAGGTTGGTGGTCCACACGGAGGCGGCCAGTCCGTAGTCGGTGTCGTTGGCCTGGGCGAGGGCGTCGTCGATGTCGGTGAAGGTGGTGATCACGCCGACGGGGCCGAAGATCTCCTCGCGGACGACGCGCATGTCGGGGCGGACGTCGTCGAGGAGGGTGGGGGCGAAGAAGTATCCGTGATCACCGAAGCGCCCGCCGCCGGTCACCACGTTCGCGCCCTCCTCGCGGGCGATGTCGAGGTAGGAGCTGACGCGGTCGAACTGCGCCTTGGTGGCCAGCGGTCCCACCAGCGTGCCCGGGGTCAGCGGGTCGCCCGGGGTGAATGCCTCCATCGTCTTCAGCAACTTCTCGACGAACTCCTCACGGATGCTCTCCTCGACGAACACCCGTGATCCGGCGACGCAGGCCTGTCCCGCGTTACCCAGGAAGCCGGCCGCCACGCCGCGGACCGCGACGTCAAGGTCGGCGTCGGCGAAGACGACCGACGGCGACTTGCCGCCCAGTTCGAGCGTTACGCGCTTGAGCGTGTCTGTGGCCTGGCGCTGGACCAGCTTGCCGGTCGCGGTCGACCCGGTGAAGGCGATCTTCGCGACACCGGGGTGCGCGACCAGCGCCTGGCCCGCCTCGGCGCCCAGGCCGGTGACGACGTTCACCACACCGGCCGGCAGGTCGGTGCCGGCCAGCAGCTCGGCCAGGCGCAGCGTGCTCAGCGAGGCGGTCTCGGCCGGCTTGAGCACGACGGTGTTACCGGCGGCCAGGGCCGGGGCGAGCTTGCCGGGCAGTTGGCCCATCGGACCATTCCAGCCCCAGATGATGCCGACGACACCGAGGGGCTCCTTGCGGGTGTAGGCCATGCGGTCCTTGCCCGCGGGAACACTCACGCCGGACAGCTTGGTAGGCCAGCCCGCGTAGTAGCGGAAGACCTCACTCGCCTCGGCCAGCATGTGTGCGGTCAGCATGCGGGGTGCGCCCATGTTGACCGAGTCGATGGTGGCCAGTTCGTCGGCGTGCTCCTCGATGACGTCGGCGATCTGGTTCAGGATCCGGCCGCGCCGGTCGGGGCTCATGTCCGCCCAGGCGGGATCGGCGAACGCCGCGCGCGCGGCGTGGACCGCGGCGTCGACGTCGGCTGCCTCGCCGCGCGGCACACTGGCCAGCGCCTCCTCGGTGGCCGGGTCGGTGTTCGGCAGCGTTCGTCCGGAGACTGCGGCGACCTGTCGGCCTCCGATCCACATCATCCGCTCCCCGGCCCGTACGAACGCGGGGATGTCACGGCGGGCGGTGTCGGCGACGGGCGGGACGCTCACAGTTGCAGTCATGGTTGTTCCTCTCCTGGTGTCCTGATCAGCGGACGTCCTAAACGGATTACCTGTCCACCTAACGTAACGGACAGGCTCTCCGTTTTGCAAGAGCAAGTGAGAAGGGTATCCGGTACGCTGAGATTCTGGACGCCGAAGGAAGGAGCATCCGCCGTGAGCGCCGAGTCCGCCCCTGCCCGACGTGCCGACGCGGAGCGCAACCGGTCGAAGATCATCGCGGTCGCCCGCGAGGCCTTCGCCGAACCCGGTGCCGCACCGTCGATGGCCGAGATCGCCCGACGTGCCGGCGTCGGCATGGCCACGCTCTACCGCAACTTCCCCGGCAGACTCGAACTGGTTGAGGAACTCTTCCGTCACACCGTCGACGACATGTGCCAAGCCGCCGAATCCGTCAGTGGCGACACGCCTGGCGAGGCCTTCTTCGCCTGGCTCATGCGCTTCCACGCCATCGGCGCCCGCAAAGGGCCCCTCGCCTCCGTCCTCCTCTCCGAATCCGCCAATGGCACCCCCATCCTCCGCGCCAGCCGCTCCCGCACAATCGCGGCCGGCGAACCCCTTTTCCGCGCCGCGCAACGCAGCGGAGAAGTACGCGACGACGTCTCTCTCGGACAGATCCTCGACGGCCTCGTCGCACTCGCCGGCATCGATAACGGCCCGGACTTCCCCGGCGCCCTGATCCGCATCCTGCTCGACGGTCTGCATCCGAATCCGCACACCACGGGCGGATCGCCGACTGCCGATAAAGGCATGGACAGCCCCACGACCTCGTGAATGCCCGAGGCTAGCGAGCCGTGGTGAGGGTGCGAAGGTCGTCGAAAGCCTGGTGGAGCAAGGCGTCCAGGCCGGGTGCCGGGTCCGAGATCCACGCGCCGAAGGCCTGGCGGAACGCGACCATGCCGGTCTGGGCCGCCAGGGCCGCGGTGCGGTCGGGGACGCCGCGGCGGCGCAGCGCCTCAGTGAGGTCGGCGGCCAGGGAGGCCACCTTCGTCAGCTCCCGTTCCCGCAGGGCGGGGGTGGTGTCGATGACCCGCTGCCGGGGCTCGGAGAACGCGCGGTTGTTCTCCAGCAGCGAGGTCGCCGAGCGGAGGGCCCACAGCAACGCCGGCAGTGGCGGCAACGTGGCCGGCGCCTCGGCGACGCCGCTGATCAGGGTCACGCGCAGGGCGTCCTCGCCGTCGAACAGCACCTCGCGCTTGTCCGGGAAGTGCCGGAAATAGGTGCGCTCGGTGACGCCTGCGCGGGCTGCGATCTCGGCCGTCGTGGTCCGATCGAAGCCGTTCTCCCGGTAGAGGTCGAGGGCCGCCTGCTGGAGGCGGCGGCGCGCCTGCTCGCTGCTTCGTGGCACCCCGCCATCATAGGGGATATGTCAGTCACTGTCGTTACGTGGTAGTGTCAGTCACTGACATTAACAAGCGCAGCAGGAAGGTGCGCACCATGACCCGTGCCCGCATATCAATGGATCCCGAGCTGGCTACCGCCCTCGCGGCCGTACCCATGACGCCCCATGGGGCCTTCGATCTGACCGACATCGCAGGGACCCGCGAAGCCGTCCGCGCCTTCGCCGAGTCGATCGCAGCGAATCTGCCCGACGACCCGATGGTCTCCGTGGCCGAGCTGAACGCCACCCGCCCCAACGGCCCGGACGTCCCGGTCCGGCTGCTGCGGCCCGCGAACGCCGGCGGCCCCCTGCCGGTCATGCTGTGGTTCCACGGCGGCGGGCAGGTCCTCGGGTACGCCGCCCAGGACGACCCGTGGCTCAAGCAGCTGTGCTCGACACTGGGTTGTGCGGTCGCCGCCGTCGACTACCGGCTCGCCCCGGAGGCACCGTCGCCCGGGGCCGCCGAGGACGGGTTCATCGCGTACCGATGGATCCTCGGTGAGGCCGGCCGCCTCGGCCTGGACCCGGCTCGCGTCGGTCTCGCCGGGCAGAGCGGCGGCGGCGGAATCGCCGCGGCGACGGCCCTGCTCATCCGCGACCGCGGGGAGGCGACGCCGCTGTTCCAGTCGCTGGCCTACCCCATGCTCGACGACCGCAACGAGACGGCGTCCAGCCGCGAGATCGTCGACATCGGCATCTGGGACCGGTCCACCAACCTGCTCGCCTGGCAGTTGATCCTCGGCGACCGCGCCGGAACCGACGACGTGTCCGCCTACTCCGCGCCGGCCCGGGCCGGCGACCTCCACGGCCTGCCGCCGACGTTCATCGCCGTCGGCGACCTGGACTGCTTCCGCGACGAGGACATCGACTACGCGCTGCGCCTGCTCGCTCACGGCGTCCCGGTCGAGCTGCACCTCTATTCGGGGGCGTACCACGCCTTCGACCTGTTCGCGCCGCAGTCGCGGCTCGCGGCGACCTACCAGCAGACCTGGCTGAACTTCCTGACGCGGCGATTCGGGAGCGCGTGACGAGATGGCAAGTACGACGGCAGCCGAGTGGTGATCACCGGCGGCAGCAGCGGGGTCGGGCCGGCCACACCTCGGTCGCCAACGTTATGGCCCTGCCGCAGCTCAGCGTGTACGCGGCCGGCAAGGCGGCCCTGCGCTCCATGACCCGCAGCATCGCCCCAGCGCCTCGATGCCGAAGCCACGGTCAGATCCAGAGCCCTGTTGGCAAGGGTGTTAGCAAAAGGCCCTCCCGGGTGGTCCGGGAGGGCCTTTAAGGTGGAGCCGCCTAAGGGAATCGAACCCTTGACCCCTTCATTACGAGGGAAAGGCAGGTCCCTGGTGGATGACTTGCCGTCCTGCTCGGGCGGTAGGTGCGGACCGGTGCAGTGTGATCGTGCACGGGGACGTTGCTGTACGGCGCTGCTGTACAGCAATCACCATGAGCTGTGGCGGAACCCGTCTGTCAGGCCTCGCTGTGCAGGATCTCCATCGCCTGGAGCACGCCGGTGACGACATGGTCTGCGTCGTGTTCCTGATCCGGCCGTTTCCCCCGGTCGACCCAGATCGTACGGAGGCCGGCGGCCCGTCCCCCGCCGATGTCCTTGACTGGATGGTCGCCGACCATCCATCCCTCACCGGCCAGGCTCATACCGCACCGTCGGGCGGCGATCTCGAACAGACCGGCATCCGGTGATCCGGCACGAGTAGCTGGCCGAGCCCGTTCTCGGTACGGCTTGCTCACCGTAGAGATCCACGAACAGTCAGCCAGGACTAGCTTGTGATCTTGCCTAGCACGTACCCAAGCGCCAAGAAGAGCAGACCTCCGATGATCTGAATTGCCCAATCGTCCCGTGTTCGCCGCCAAAAAGGACGGACGCTCACTGCTGTAGACGTTCTCCAGGAGCACCACGGGGGCCTCAGATCCATAGCGCCTCGGATCAGGGCTGACGCTGCTGTTGTTAGGACCGTGTCTTGTTTGGCGGTTGATCGTTTGATCGGGCGTGCCGACGTTCGTGGATCGGGTTAGAGTCCGCCGCGTTTGGAGGGGAAGGCGGTCAGTCGTGCCACGACGGTGTCGGGGTCCTCCGGGTTGACCAGGTCGACTGGCTTGGCCAGCTGGAAGCTGTCGCCCCTGGTTGGGTACTGGGTGAGTTTCGCGGTGAGGATCATGGGGTCCTTGGTGGTCAGCGTGACCGGCTCGCTGTCTGGCTGCGTGATGGTGGCGCAGAAGGGCAGGACGTCTCGTTCCTCATACCGTGGCGGGAATTTCTGCGTGAGCCGCAAGGTGCTGGCCGCTTCGACATCGATGTCGCACTGCTCGAAGACGACTGAGGTGTCGGAGTCGACTTCGCCAGCGACCCGGAACCCGACGGTGCGCATCCGCACGCTGTTGATCGGGTCGTCGGGGTTGGGCTCGACGCGCTGTTTGATGCCGCCTTTGAAGTCGAGGGTGTAGGTGGTGTTGTGAAACTTCAGCGTGCTGTTGATCGCGAGCATCGAAGAGGGGATCTCCGCGCCGATGGGCGGCAGCCCTGTTTGGGCCGTCGCAGGTGGTGCGGCGGCCATTGCGGTCGCTGCGGCGGACAGGGAAACGACGCCAGCGGCGAGAGCCTGGCGTAGGGGGGCGAGCATCAGATTCCTCCATGTGGTTGTGATGGGGGTGCGGTTGCTTGAGCCGGGGGTCGGTTGTCGGCACGGCTCGGGTGGCCAGAGCGACGCCGTCCCCGGCGGTGCGGGGCGGCTGGGGGGCGGCGTCGTGCCCGGAGAGCGGGTGCTAACACTCATCGACGCCGACCGAGTAACGCCGGCCGGGTGTCAGTGCGCTGTCACGCTTTCGGCGGTCAGGCGAGCCGCCATTCCATGTAGGGCTCGTTGAAGCAGGTCCACTGGTCGACCTTGGCTCCGTCGGCCGTGCCGGCGCCGTAGACCTCCAGGCACTTGCCGCTGTGACGGTTGACGATGTTGAAGTAGCCGTTGGGCTTCTGGTCCAGGCGCCATTCCATATAGGGCTGGTTGGCGTGGCAGGTCCACTGGTCGACTTTGGCTCCGTCAGCCGTGCCGGCGCCGTAGACCTCCAGGCATTTGCCGCTGTGGACGGCCCTTATGGTGTAGTAACCGCCGCTGGTCGCTATGAGCTGCCAGTCCATGTAGGTCCCGGTGTTGCAGGTCCACTGGTCGACCTTGTCTCCGTCGCCCGTCTTGGCGCCGTAGACCTCCAGGCACTTGCCGCTGTGGCGGGCGACCAGGTTGGCGATGAACTTCGCCTGGAGCCGGGTTTCCCCGTCGGCGCTGGCAGCGGTGGCCGGCGCGAGGGTGAGCGAGCTGGTGAGCAGACAGGCGGCCACCGCCAGCGTCCGACGGGTCAGCGTGAGTGCCATGGAGCCTCCTGAACTCGTGTAGTTGCAGTGAGCCCATATCTACCACTGATGATTACTTACTGTGACGACACTTTTTACTCTCAGTAGTCGTCGCTGCGTGCGAGAGGCTGCACCTCTGTCACGGGCGGAGTAAGACGTCGTTCTCATTTGGCGAATCGGCGGTAGCAAATGAGGTCGGCAGCGATGGCGACGAAGGAGGCGAAGTCGTCGGCCTGGCGTTCGTAGCGGCGGTGTAAACGTGGTGGCGTTGACCACGTTGCCCAGCGCGAGCAAGAGCAGCAAGAAGCGGAAGCACGACACGTGGAGCGTCGACGAGGCGCGCCGGTTCCTCGAACACCTTCGGACCGTGGAAGAGCCGCTCTACGCCGCATTCGTGCTGACGCTAGTGCTCGGCCTTCGACGAGGGGAGGTCCTCGGCTTGACCTGGGATTGCGTCGACCTGGCCGGCCAAGAACTGTGGGTCTCCCATCAGCTCAGTCGCGTACGCGGCGAACTACTTCACCGGGACACCCGGCACACTTGCGCCTCATTCCTGGCTGCGCTCGACGTTCACCCCCGCGTGGCGATGCGTATCCTCCGCCACTCCCAGATCTCCGTCACCATGAACGTCTACACCCAGGTTCCTTCACCCGAGACCCGCAAGGCGCTCGACCGACTCAACCGGAATCTCGACACCTGAAGGTCTCTTTCCGACGCCCAGGAAGGCTATTCGCTCGCCCTCCTGGGCGCATCACGATGGCCGCCTCCAGCGCCTGGAGAAGCGAACGCTGGAGGCTGCACGCAGATCATCACCTTGCCTGCATGCGAAGCCGTTGCTGTACGGAAACGAAAAGGCCCTCCCGAAAGATCCGGGAGGGCCTCTGAGCTGGAGCCGCCTAAGGGAATCGAACCCTTGACCCCTTCATTACGAGTGAAGTGCTCTGGCCGACTGAGCTAAGGCGGCACGCCGCGAACGGCTTCGCACAGTCTACAGGGTCATCGTGGTTCTCGTGCACCCGTCACCACCGGAGCGGCGCGCCCCTCGGCGAGCGGTCCGGAGCCGGGCAGGCTCCATGGAGACCGGTAAAACTTCCCCGGCCGTCCGGCGGCCCTCCCTTTACCGTACGGCCAGCGGAAACGGGGCGTACCAGACGCATCTGTCACAGGAAAAGCGCCCTGTCCCGCCTGACGGCGCCGACGAGCCGCCAGACAATTGACCTCATCCTTCGCCACCGTGGCCGGTACGTCACCGCCCGTCCTCCGCAGGCGGCATGCTGGTCTTCGTCACGCAGGCGACGGCAGGGGAAACGACGGGTATGCGATCGGCCGGGCAGAAAGCGAAGCTCACACCGTCTCGTACGCGGTACGGCGGCGGTCCGAGCCGGCGAATGGCGATCGCGGCGCTGGCCGCGCTGCTGCCGTTCACGGCATGCTCCACCCACACGCCGGCCACCTCCGATCAGCCCAGCACGGGCGCGCAGGCGCAGCCGCCGGTCGAGGCCCCCACGGCGGAGCTGCGGCCGTTCTACGCCCAGCGGCCCGCCTGGCGCGACTGCGGCGACGGCTTCCAGTGCGCGAAGATCCAGGTGCCCCTCGACTACGAGAAGCCCACCGGCGAGCGCATCGACCTCAGCGTGATCCGCCTGCCGGCCACCGGCAAGCGCGCCGGCTCCCTGCTCATCAACCCCGGCGGGCCCGGAGGCTCGGGCATCCAGTACGCGCGGGCGGCCCAATCCGTGGTCAGCGACAGGGTGCGCGCCCAGTACGACGTCGTGGGGTTCGACCCCCGCGGCGTGGGCGAGTCGACCCCCGTCACGTGCATGACCGCCTCCCAGCTCGACACCTACATCGGGATGGACTCGAGCCCGGACACGCCGGCCGAGGTCACGGCGCTCGACAAGGCGTCCAAGGAGTTCGCCGACAACTGCGGCGCCAAGGCGGCCCGTCTGCTCCCCCACGTCGGCACGGCCGACGCGGCCAGGGACATGGACGTCCTGCGCGGCGTCCTCGGCGACCACGGTCTCACCTATCTGGGCAAGTCGTACGGCACCTTCCTCGGCGCGATGTACGCCGACCTGTTCCCCAAGCGGGTGCGGGCGCTCGTGCTCGACGGCGCGGTCGACCCGGCGGTGCCGTCGCTGAAGTCCAACGAGGTGCAGGCCAAGGGCTTCGAGGTGGCGCTGCGGGCCTTCGTCGAAGACTGCCTTGCCAGCCGTTCCTGCCCGTTCAAGAGCCGTACGGTGGACGGCGCGTTGCAGGAGATCAGCGACCTGCTGGTGAAGGCCGACCGGCAGCCGCTGAAGAACGACCTCGGCGACGGCCGGAAGGTCAACGAGGCGTGGACGGTGATCGGCATCGCCACCCCGCTGTACGAGCGGGCGGCCTGGCCCCGGCTGCGGGAGGCCCTCGGCAAGGCGATCAACCAGGGCGACGGGACGGACCTGCTCCAGATGGCCGACCTGCTGGTCGACCGGCGGCCCAACGGCTCGTACTCGAACCAGACCGAGGCCAACATGGCCGTCAACTGCGTGGACCACCCCTACCCGAAGGCGCTGAACGCGTACCGGCGGGCCGCGGGTGAGGCCGCCAAGGCGGCGCCGCACTTCGGGCAGTTCGTGATGTGGGGTTCGCTGCCCTGCGCCTACTGGCCCGCGAAGTCCGTCGGCGCCGACAAGCCGCTCAAGGCCGAAGGCGCGCCGCCGATCCTCGTGGTCGGCACCCTGCGCGACCCCGCCACGCCGTACGAGTGGGCGCAGGGGCTCGCCAAGGAGCTGACCTCGGGCGTGCTCCTGGGGTACGACGGCGACGGGCACACGGCCTACCGCAGCGGCTCCGCCTGTGTGGACAGCGCGGTCGACGACTACCTGCTCGCTCTGCGCTCGCCCAAGAACGGCACGGTCTGCCCGAAGACGGGCTGAGCCCTCTCAGGGCCTCGAATGGTGCAGCTCGGTGATCTTCGCGGTCGTGTCGAAGCCGAGCACGGGGTCGGGGGCGCCGGACAGCAGGCTCTCGTACAGCGGCCGGTGCCGCGCCGTCTTCCTGGGCGTGCGGCCGTCGTGGCCGTACGCCGCGAGCAGGGTGCCCGCCCGCGCGGCGAAGCCGGTGTTCGCGGTGTGGTCGATGACCACCTCGACGTCGGTCTCGCCGAGGGTGAGCGTCGTCCCCTTGCTGCTCTCGCCGGTGAGCCAGCTCGATCGGAGCGAGGCGAGACCGGTCCTGCCGCGGGAGCGGAACTCGCACGTGGCCCAGGCGCTCGCGCCGCCGTCCATCTCGCGGAGTGAGGTCAGCGCGGTCGGCTCGGCGAAGCGGGCCAGCATGCTGAGCTGGTTCACCCCCGAGTCCGTCCAGCTCGACACGTAGGACGCGAAGGCCTGCTCGCCCCGCAGGACGTACGGGTCGTAGAAGGCCGAGGTGATCCGGGTGATCGGGCCCCACTCGGGATGCCCGGCGATCTGCTCCGCCGCCCAGCGGACCTCGGGCGCGAACGCGAAGTGGTGCGCGGTGAACACCCGGCCGCGTACGTCGGTCTCCTCGTCCAGTTCGCGGAGCCGGGCGAGCGCGGCGAGGTCGTGCACGAGCGGCTTCTCCACCAGCACCGTCGCCGACGACAGCGTCAGCGCCCGCACCGTCAGGTCCACATGGGTCGGCGTCGGCGTGGCGATCACGAGCAGGTCCGGCTGGTGGGCGTCCAGCGCCTCGGCGAGATCGCGGTAGTGCGCCGCGGTGGTCTCGCGGAACGCGGGCGGCTCGGTGACCCCGGGGTCGACGGTGAACTCCAGGACGACCTCGGGCCGCTGCTCGAGCACCGCGAAGTGGCTGCGAGAGGTGATCCCGAGCCCGACGAACCCGACCCTGACCTGATCACCCATGAAGGCCGTCCTCCTCGCTCGACGCGCTCAACCGTACAGGTGAGTACAGAACCATCCTCAACTCCTTTTTCGGGCGGGCCGCCTGTCCGTGTCCCTACAATGCGGGCGGCATGGAAGATCCTTACCGTCGCCGCTCACGCGGGCCGACCCTTTCTGTGATCATGGTCACGGCCCTGCGTTGTCCGGATGCGGCGTGCTGGGCGGCCCTACGGCGGCCGACTCCGCCGACCCTTCGGCAACCTCGGTGAACGTATCGCCGGCGTCCTGGGCGACGTTCAACGTCAAGCCGGGCACGGCCAACCGCGGCTTCTTCTACGTGCCCGCGCCGCCGCCTGGCGTCCACAGCGCGACCTTCGACGCCGGCCTCTTCGGCGAAATCGACGACGTGGCCGTACGTTAACTCCCTCAAGAGGTGAAAGTTTCACATCCCTGCGGGGCTCGGCGGCTCGCTCGGCGAAGCTCCGGAGCCAGCTCAGCGCCGTTGCGCGGATCGGAGCCCGCCAGGCCCGCAGGGCCCGCTCCAGGTCCGCGACCTTGACCGTCCCTCATGCCTGAGGTTGGCTCCGCCGCATGACCACGGTCGCCTACCGTGAATTGTTAGCGCTCACATTCACAGGTTGCGTTAACGCTCACATGAGGGTCTCGACGGCCCGGCGCGCACGGTGAGCGACCACCACCTCAGGAGGCGCATGTGAGATACGCGTTTTCACTGTCCAGGCGCACCGCGACCTGGATCGTGGGCCTGCTGTGCATGCTGGCGTTACTCCCGGCCACCGCGGCCAGGGCGGACAACCCGATAATCCAGACCATCTACACCGCCGACCCGGCGCCTCTCGTCCACAACGGCCGGGTCTACCTCTACACCGGCCACGACGAGGACGGCTCGACGTGGTTCACGATGAACGAATGGCGGGTCTGGTCGTCGGCCGACATGGTGAACTGGACCGACCACGGCTCGCCGCTGAGCGTCGCCAGCTTCAGCTGGGCGAAATCCGACGCGTGGGCGGGCCAGACCATCTACCGGAACGGCAAGTTCTACTGGTACGTCCCCACGACCAGCCGGGCGTCCGGCAGGATGGCCATCGGCGTGGCCGTCTCCGACAGCCCCACCGGCCCCTTCAAGGACGCCCTCGGACGCCCGCTGGTGGAGAACGGCGAGATCGACCCCACCGTCTTCATCGACGACAACGGGCAGGCCTACCTCTACTGGGGCAACCCGAACCTGTGGTACGTCAAGCTGAACGCCGACATGATCTCCTACTCCGGCAGCCCTACGAAGATCAACCTCACCACCGCCGGGTTCGGCACCCGCACCGGTGACGCCAGCCGCCCGACCCTGTACGAAGAGGGACCCTGGGTCTACAAGCGGGGCAACCTGTACTACAACGTGTTCGCCGCGAAGTGCTGCTCGGAATTCATCGCCTACTCCACGGCCACCAGCCCCACCGGGCCGTGGACCTACCGGGGCACGGTCATGCCCACGCAGGGCGGCAGCTTCACCAACCACCCGGGGATCGTCGACTTCAACGGCGGTTCGTACTTCTTCTACCACAACGGCGCGCTGCCGGGCGGCGGCGGTTTCACCCGCTCGGTGGCGGTGGAGAAGTTCAGCTACAACGCCGACGGCACGATCCCGACGATCACCATGACCACGACCGGGGCGCCCCAGGTCGGCACGCTGAACCCGTACGTCCGGCAGGAGGCCGAGACCATCGCCTGGGAGTCCGGCGTCGAGACCGAGCCGTCCAACGAGGGCGGCATGAACGTCGGGTTCATCGACAACGGCGACTACATCAAGGTCAAGGGCGTCGCCTTCGGCACCGGCGCCAGGTCCTTCAGCGCGCGGGTCGCCTCGGGCTCCGCCGGCGGCAAGATCGAGGTGCGGCGGGACGGCGTCAGCGGCACGCTGATGGGGACGTGCGACGTCCCGGGCACCGGCGGCTGGCAGACCTGGACGACCGTCTCCTGCCCGGTCACCGGCGCGACCGGCACCCACGACCTGTATCTCAGGTTCACCGGCGGGAGCGGCTACCTGATGAACGTGAACTGGTGGCAGTTCAGCGGCAGCGGGCCGACGTCCTCGCCTTCGCCGACACCCCCGGTCTCGCCCTCCCCCACGCCGCCGACTTCGCCGTCGCCGACACCCCCGGCTTCACCGTCGCCCAGCCCGGCCCAGTCGCCGGCCGGCGGCGCCTGCAGCGCGACCTACCGCACCACCAACTCGTGGGGCGGCGGCTTCCAGGGCGAGGTCACGGTCACGGCCGGCGGTTCGCCGATCAACGGCTGGACCGTCAAGTGGAACCTCAGCAACGGCCAGAGCATCAGCCAGGTCTGGAACGGCACGCTGAGCACCAGCGGCTCGGCCGTGTCGGTGAAGAACGTCTCGTACAACGGCTCGCTGGGGGCCTCCGCCTCGACGACCTTCGGTTTCACCGCAGGTGGCACGCCGTCGACGCCGTCCCTCACCTGCACGAGCCCGTGAGCACGACGGACGAGTCCGTGAGCACGACAGCGGGAGGCCGCTGAAGGACGGACGAGGTGGCGAACCCACGGCACCCGGGCGCGCGCCGGGCGCGCACGGGGCTGTGGGTTCGCCGCCGCCAGACACCGCCGCTTCGCCGCGCCGTCAGACACCGTGGGCTCGCCGCCGTCAGACACCGTGGGCTCGCCGCCGTCAGACACCGTGGGCTCGCCGCCGTCAGACACCGTGGGCTCGCCGCCGTCAGGCACCGTGGGCTCGGCCGTCAGACACTGTGGGCTCGCCGCCGGCGGCCGGGCCGCCCCGGCCATGCCGCGACGGCGCTCGTCAGCTCTCGGATGTGCCCTCGGCCACCGGCTGCGCTTCGCCGTACATGGAGTCGTGGGCCTTGCGGGGCGCGCAGACGCTGGCCTTGGAACACGCGCAGCGGCGGCCGCCCTCGTTGAGGCGGACGATGACGGAGTCGGACGGCACGTTGTGACCCACAACCGTGCCCGGGCCTTGTGGGGTGTCCACTGCGAGGCCCGCGCGCGGCGCCGACGCCCGGAACTCCTGATAGAGCGGGTGCTCGTACTTCAGGCAGCACATGAGTCGGCCGCAGGCGCCCGCGATCCTGAGCGGGTTGACCGGAAGGTCCTGGTCCTTGGCCATCCGCACGGAGACCGGCTCGAAGTCCTTGAGGAACGTCGCGCAGCACAGGTCGCGGCCGCAGGGGCCGATGCCGCCCTGGAGCCTGGCCTCGTCGCGCGGGCCGATCTGCCGCAGCTCGACCCGGGCCCGCAGGTTGCGGGCCAGGTCACGCACGAGCGCGCGGAAGTCGACCCGGTGGGGCGCGGAGAAGTACACGGTGTAGACGTTGTCGGCGTCCAGGTAGTCGACGCCGACGACCTTCATCGGCAGCTCGTGGCGCTTGATCAGGCGCTTGGACACGCTCCTGGCCTCCGCCCTGCGGCGACGGTTGGCCTCGTCCCTGGTCAGGTGCTCCTCGCCCGCGATGCCCTGGCAGACGGGCAGGCCCTCGACGTCCTCGCTCACGTACTGCGGCGCCCACACGCACTCGGCGACCTCCGGGCCCGAGTCGGTGGGCACGAGGACCTTGTCGCCCACCTTGGGCGAGTGACCACCGGGATCGAGGTAGTAGAGCCGTCCATAGCGGGTGAAGCTCACCGCCATCATCATGCCCAAGCGCCGGCCCTCCTCGATCCTGTACGGCTAACGCGTCCGAACCCACCATACGTGTCGTACGGCGCGGGCAATCATGGCCTGTGGACAAACCTCCGGCGGGGCCGGGAGACCCGGCCCCGCCGAAGTGGTGTGCCTACCAGGCCGCTTTGCCGACGGGCGCGCCCTTCGGGGGAATGCCGTAGGAGTGCAGCGTCCGGTAGCCGGACGGGGTGATCTCGCCCAGCTCACCGGGTCTGGAGACCAGGAAGTTCCGGCCGGTGCCGTCCACGTCGAGCATCCCGGTCGGAATCACCCCTCTGCCGACGCGGGCATGGAGAACCTCGATCTGACGCCCTTCGAGGTCGTACGCCACGATGTCGTCGACGTCGTCCTTTATCGCGTCCTCCCCGGCCGTGCTCAGCTTGAGGGTCGTCTGCGCGGCGATCACTCGCGACCCGTCGGGTGTGATCGTGACCCCGAGAATCAGGGCCGGGGGCGTCCCTGTCGTAGGAGTCAGCCTGATCACACGGGCGTCGTCGAGAGTGCCGGCGACGCCGGTGTCGAGCAGCATCGGATCCTGCGGACCCGAGCAGGCCCAAACGACCTTCGCATCCGGAGTGGCCTCCGGAGAGCCACTGGGCTCCGCGCCCGTCGACCGCGCCCTGCATCCCCATCCGTCCGGCGGGGACCCGGGGAGATCGGACGCCGGGACGGCGACATCGGCCCCGGGGTCGTCCGGCGCGGAGGGCGCCGCCGACGCACCGGCCTCGCCGGGCACTCCCGAGTCCGGCGCGGGGGGCGCACCGGTTTCGGTCCAGGCCGGCTCTCCCGCCTCGCGGCCCGCGGTCACACCCGCCTCGGTCCCGGCGGGCGTCGCCGCGGGGCCGGCGGATGCCGGCTCGGAAGTCACACTCGTCTCCGCACCCTGCGCGGACGTTGTCGTGTCGACCGGTGAAGGCTCCGCGCCCGAGCCCGGGGGCTCCGACTTGGCGGGCCGGGGTACTTCCGAGACCCCGAAAACCGTTCCCATGGCCCTGGTGAGGAGCACGCGGCGTCCGTCCTCGGTCAGGGAGAGATCCCGGATGCTCGCCGGACGCGTCGACGTCCACGTACGGCTGCCGCCGGTCGCGGTGTCGGTGACGACGAGGGACACGCGCGGCTGCCCCGGCTCGCAGGAGAACAGCCCGTACGCGAGCGTCGCGCCGTCGCCGCTCACCGCGAGCGCGGTGATCTCGGTGCCTGCCGGCGGCGCGTACGGAAGCTCGCCTCGTGAGGCGACCCTCCCCTCCCCGTCCAGGGTGAACTGGTACAGCCGCGAGCGGCAGCCGTCCGAGACGGTGGCCGCGTAGAAGACCCGGTTGTCGCGCGTCGCCTGGACCACGGAGAATCCCTCGTCCGTCGCGGGCCGCGGCACGACGTCGGTGCTGTGCCCGTCGGCGACGCTCCTGATCGTGATGTCGCCGGGGTCGCCGATGTGGGCGAGGAAGGCGGGGTCGGCGGCCGGGCCGACGGCGATGCCGGCGGCCGTGTCGCCGGTCCCGCCACCGTGGCGCGCGAGGGCCGCGCCGCCCGCGACCGCGAGCGTCACGGCGGCCGCCGCCGCGACCGGCATCAGCCACGTCCTGCCCCGTCCAGTGCCCACGCGCGTACGGCGGCGGACCGGGGCGGTCTCCGGGACGAACGGCGGGACGGCGTCGACCGTCTCCCCCACCGCGTGGGCGGCGTCCTGCAACCGGCGGATGACGTCGTTCATCGGGTCTCTCCCAGGAGGCGGCCGAGCGCGTCGAGCGCCCGGGAGGTGGTGGACTTGACGGTGCCCCGGCTGATCTTCATGACGCGCGCCGTCTCCTCTTCGGACAGCTCGGCGTAGTAGCGCAGGACCAGGGCCTCCCGCTGGCGCCGGGGCAGGCGGTGGAGGGCCTCCATGACCTCCCGCCGCTCCGCGCCGAGGATCGCGGCCGACTCGGCCGACCAGACGGGCGGGTCGTACGTGCCGGCGAACCAGGACGGCAGCCTCCGCCTGCGCAGCACGCTGCGGGCGTTGTTGAGCACACAGGCGCGCAGATAGACGAGCGCCTTGTCCCGGTCACGCAGGCCGCCGAAGCGCCGGTGCAGACCGAGGAACGCCTCCTGCACCACGTCTTCGGCGCTCTCCCGGTCGCCGACCATGATCAGGGCGAGCCGGGTGAGGCCGAGGGCGTGCTCGGCGTAGAGACCACTGATCGTGTCGTCGGCGCCCGCCGACAGAGGCGGGACGCTCACGGGCCCCCCGGGTTGCTGATCGAGATCGAGCGTTTCGGCCTTCATGTACCAGAGACGCCGTACGCCCGCCGGGGTTGCCTGCGTCCTACGCGGGAGAGCGGAGGGCGAGGGTCATGGCCTCGACCGCGATCTGCGGGTTCACGTTGGCCGCCAGCCGCTCCCGGCACTTCATGATCGCGTCCGTACGGCGGAGCGTCTGCTCGGGAGTGGACGCGCGGGCGAGGGTCTCCACCTCGTGCCTGCGGTCCTCGTTCGCCAGCTCGACCGGGGCCCCGAACTGCACGGCCAGCACGTCGCGGTAGAACGCCACGAGTTCGAGCAGCGCGAGGTCGAGGGAGTCGCGCTTGATGCGGGTGGCCCGGGACTTCTGCATGGTCTCGAGCTCCTTGAGCGCTCCCGCGCCGCCCCGTACGAGGCCCTTGTTGAGCCCCTTGCCCGAGGAGCCCTCACCGTAGACCTTGCGCAGCTCGGCGGTCTCGGTCTCGTTCAGCGCGGTCGTGGCCGCGTCGGCGTCCTCGGTGGAGGTCTTCACCAGCCGCTCGGCGGCGGTGATGCACTCCGCCACGCCGGTCAGCGACCGAGGGATCGACAGCACGTCGTCGCGGCGGCGCCGCACCTCCTCGTCCAGTGCGAGCCGCCGCGCCCTGCCGATGTCCCCCTGGGCCGCCCGCGCGGCGTCGAGCGCCACGTCGTGGGGCACTCCGTCGCGGGTCACCAGCACGTTCGCGACCGCCTCGGTGGAGGGCGTGCGCAGCGTCACGACCCGGCAGCGCGAGCGGATCGTGATGATCATGTCGTCCGGGGAGGGCGCGCACAGCAGCCACACGGTCCGCGGCGGCGGCTCCTCGATGGCCTTCAGCAACGCGTTCGCCGCCGCCTCCGTCACCCGGTCGGCGTCCTCGAACAGCACGATCCGCCACCGGCCGAGCGTGGGCGCCCCCGCCGCCTTGAGCACGAGTTCGCGCGTCTGCCGCACGCTGTACGACAGCCCCTCGGGCCGCACGAACGTGACGTCCGGGTGCGAGCCGACCTCGACCTGGTGGCAGGCGTCGCAGTGGCCGCAGCCCCGCTGACCGCAGAGCAGCGACGCCGCGAACGCCTTGGCGGCCGTGGACCGCCCCGACCCCGGCGGCCCGGTGAACAGCCAGGCGTGGGTCATGCCCGCGCCGCGCCCCCCGGCGACGACCTCCGCGGCGGCCGAGGCCGCCTGCCCCAGGACGTCGATCGCCCGGTCCTGCCCGATCAGATCCCCGAAAACACTCATGCCGCTATCCGAAGTCCCGGATGGCGGGCATCGTGCCGGTGGCCTCCTCGGCCTCCTGCGGCACCGGGTCGGGCAGGATCTCCCGCACCCGATCCTGGATCAGGCGCGTCACCTCGCGCTGGTCGAGCGTGCCGTCCACCACGAGATACCGGTCGGGATCGGCCGCCGCCAGCGCCCGGAACTCCCGCCGCACCCGCTCGTGGAACTCCAGCGGCTCGGCCTCGATGCGGTCGGCCGGCGAGGCCATGCGCCGCAGCCCGACCGCGGGCGGCACGTCGATGAGCACGGTGAGGTCGGGGACGAGCCCGCCCGTCGCCCACCTGTTGATCCTCGCGACGTCCTCCTTGTCGAGCGACCGTCCGGCGCCCTGGTAGGCCAGCGACGAGTCCACGTACCTGTCGCAGACCACCGTCGAGCCCCGCTGCAGCGCCGGCCTGATGACCTTCTCCACGTGCTCGGCCCGGTCCGCCGCGTACAGCATCGCCTCGGCCCGCGGGGACAGGCCCTGGTGCGCGGCGTCGAGCAGGATCGCCCGTAACCGCATGCCGACCTTGGTCGAGCCCGGCTCGCGGGTCTGCACGACGTCGAAGCCCTGGTCGCGCAGCCAGATCGCGAGCAGCCGCGACTGGGTGGTCTTGCCCGAGCCCTCGCCGCCCTCGAAGGCGATGAACAGCCCGCGCTCGGGGTTCGTCTCCTCCTCCTGGACGAACCGCCGCCCGCGCAGGGCGTTCAGCAGGTCGACCCCGATGGGGACCTCGGGACGGTCGTCCATGTGCCGCAGCGCGACCACCCCGACGGCGATCGCGAGCAGCGCGCCGAGGAGCAGCACGAGGTTGGTGCCGTCGAAGCGGTAGCTGAGCCCGGCTATCCGGACGACGTGCGCGCCGAACAGCGCAGCGAGGGTGGAGGCCAGCGCCACGACCAGCAGCAGCACCACCCGGGCCAGTGACTGCAGGAAGGAGAACGTACGGCCGCGCAGCCCGTCCTCCACCTCCAGGCCGATCACCGTGTAGCCGATGATCCAGGCGATGCCGGCGCAGGCGCCCAGCACCACGGTCAGCACGACGACGACCACGAGGTTCTGGATGAGCGAGACGGCGGCCAGCGTCAGCCCCGCGAGCACGATCGACAGCCCGAACAGCCGCCGCCTGGACAGCCCCTTCAGCAGCCGCAGGCCGAAGAACATGCCGAACGCCATGCCGAGGAAGACGGCGCAGAACACCGCGCCGTACCCCGCGTCGCCGCCGCCCATGGCCTGCACGTACGCCTTGGCCACACCGACGACCGCGCCGCCGGCGGCGAAGGCGCCGAGCATGCCGATGATCAGGCCGCGCACGATCCGGTCGCCGCCGGCGAACCGCCAGCCCTCGGTGATCTGCCGGAACACCGACGGCGCGGCCACGTGCCTGACGTGGTTCTTCGGGATGGCCCGCAGCGTGAAGACCATCGCGGCGGAGGCCAGGTAGGCCAGCGCGTTGGCGTACAGCGCCACGCTGGTGGCCGCGACGGTGAACGACGGGACGGCCGCCGAGATCGTCGTCACCACAGCGGACACGATCGCGAACAGCGCCGCGGCCACGGGGGCCGTGCCGTACGTGACGAGAAGGTTGAGCTGGTTGGCCTCCTCGAGCCGCTCCTTGGGCACGAGGTTGGGCACGGTGGCGTCCTTGGCGGGCACCCAGAAGAGGTTCACGCACTCGACCAGGAACGTCGCGACGATCACCCACTGGTAGACGCCGACCAGCGGGATCGACAGCACCACCGCGAACCTCGCGAGGTCGGCGACGACCATCGTCAGCCTGCGGTCGAACCGGTCGGCCACCGCTCCCGCGAGCGGGCCGAGCAGGATCGCGGGCAGCATCTTGGCGACGAAGACGCCGCCGATGGCGAGGCTCTGCGCCTGGAAGCCGGATCCGGCGGTGAGGTTACCGGCCAGGGCGGTCAGCGCGATGATGTTGAGCCAGTCACCGAGGCTGCACGTCGCCATCGCCGTCCACAGCCTGCGGAACGGCGCGTTCGCCAGCACGTGCGGCTGCTTGCGTCGCGCGGCGGCGGCACGGCCAGGGATGCTCATGATGTCAGCGTATCCAGGTGCTCGCTGGGCTTGGGAGACGGACGAACGGGCCACGGAGGCCTGCTCGTCGCCTGAGGGTATTACGTCCGCCTCGTCCTCGCTGTCGAGATGGCGCCAATGTTCTGCCGATTCCCGTGTTCCGGGGAGCGGTCAGGCCCGCAACTCGACGAGGGTGATCTCGGGTGGCGCGCCGACCCGTACCGGCGGCCCCCAGAAGCCCGCGCCCCGCGTGACGTAGACCTGGGTGTCGCCGCCGCCCGCGCGCGGCACGCTCGCCAGCCCCGCCACCACGGGCTGCTGCAGCGTCACCAGCAGGTTGAACGGCGCCATCTGACCGCCGTGGGTGTGCCCGGACAGCTGGAGGTCGACGCCGTGGGCGGCGGCCTGCGTCACCTGGACGGGCTGGTGGGCCAGGAGCACGACGGGCCGGTTCGCGTCGCGGCCCCCGAGAGCCCTGTCGAAGTCCGGGCCGTCGCCCGACGGCGCGCCGTTCAGGTCGTTGACCCCCGCCAGGTCGAGCACGGCTCCCGCGTGCCGGATCTCGACTCGCTCGTTGCGCAGCGGCCGGACGCCCAGCGAGCGCAGCTCCTCGATCCATTCCAGGGGGCCGCCCGCGGTGTAGTACTCGTGGTTGCCGGTCACGAAATACGCGCCATAACGGGATTCGAGGGATCGCAGGGGCGTGGCGAGACGGCCCAGTTCGGCGACCGTGCCGTCCACCAGGTCACCCACGATCGTCACGGCGTCGGCCTCCAGGCCGTTGATCATCCGGACGATCCGCTCGGTGTGGCCCCGGCCGGTCAGCGGGCCGAGGTGGATGTCGCTGACGACCGCGATGCGCAGGCCGCTCATCCGGGGGTCGAGCCGGGGCAGGCGGACCGGCACCCGCTCGATCACCGGGTCGCCGAGAGCGCGGGTCACGCCGTAGCCCACGGTCGCGAGCGCACCCGCGGCCACGACCGCGGAGGCCGTGCGGGAGATGAACAGCCGGCGGTCGATCGCCGGCGCACCCGTGCCGGCCCCTTCCGCCGCCTGCCCGCCGGTCGCGGCCGTGCCGGGCGCGGGGGTGCCTCCCCCGGCCGCCGCACCCGCGAGGACCACCTCGTCCACCGGCGCCGCCTCCCCCTCGGCCCGCTCGCCCGCAGCCACGGCCGTCGTACGGCGGCGCCTGGACACGAGGAACGTCGCGACCGCCCGGGGCACCTCCATGACCAGCCCGAACACGAACAGGTAGAACATCATGGCGAGCCACAGGTAGCCGGGCCAGGCCACGACGCGCTCGACGTCCATGCCGAAGGACCGGCTGCCGACGAAGGTCACCACCATCAGGGCCGCCAAGGCCACGAGCACCCACGTCAGCACCCGGCGCGAGCGCGATCCCGGCGTCGTCGACGCCCTGACCAGCCGCCGCCACAGGTAGAGGTGCACGACGACCACGGCTGTCAGGATCATGCCCACGAACCCCACGAGAACTCCCCTCGACCGGCTGGCGATCACGGCCCGGCCGACGACGATGCTACGAGCTCACACCGGCAGCCGCGTTCCCCGGGTGTGACGGCCGGGTGCGACGGCGAGAATCAGCGCCCGCTGAAATTTTCACCGTCGAGTCGGCCTCATGCCGTGCCACCACCGGTGATCTTTGCCCACCCCGGAGAACGGGCGGACGATCGCGACGCAAGCGTTCTGGAGACGATGCCTCCGGCAGATCTCCGGGGGCGGACGACACGAGGTGACACATGAGAAGTCCCCGGCATTTGGCGTGGATGGCCGCGGGAGGGGTGGCCGTCGCGGCGATCGCGCTCCACGGCACGCCCGCTGCGGCGGCGGACGCCACGCCCTCCCCCACCCCGCGAACCAGCGTGAGCCCGTCGCCGAACAGCGATCCGGCCGTGCCGACCACGCCGAACGTGCGGCTGTGCCCGCCGCCGGTGCCGGCCGGCACCACTGTGGGATACGTCGGCCTGTGCTGGAGCGCGTCCACCGACGACGTCGGCGTCACCGGTTACGAGGTCTACCGGCTCACGGCCGACGGCTTCGTCAAGGCGACGTCGACCACCGGCACCACCGTCGTCATGGGCGGCCTGGCGTACGGCCGGACCTATACCTTCTACGTCGTGGCCAAGGACGCCGACGGCCACACCAGCCCGCCGACGGCGCTGATCAACGCGCAGGCGGTGACCGGCATGGTGGTCAGCCCGAGCCCGGTCACCGGGGACACCACCTCGCCCAGCAAACCCACCGGGCTGCACGACGGCTGCGTGTACGACTTCCCCGGCACGGGGTTCTGCTGGTCGGCGTCGACCGACAACGTCGGCGTCACCGGTTACGTCGTCTTCCGCCTGACCGCGACCGGCTGGGTGCGGGCCGGCGCCACGTCCTCCCCCTACTTCCTGGAGGGCAACCTGGTGACGGGCCACAAGTACACCTACGTGGTGGTCGCCAGGGACGCAGCCGGCAACCTCAGCCTGCCGTCCGACCCGATCACCACTGTGGCCCAGCAGGGGTTCCCCACGTACAGCCCGTCGCCGAGCCCCCCAGTGAGCCCCTCGCCGAGCCCTTCGGTGACTCCCGCCGCCACCTGCGAGGTCGGCTACACCCAGTCGACGTGGAGCACGGGTCTCACGGCCGACCTGGTGATCACGAACACGGGCACCACGCCGATTTCGGGCTGGACGCTGCGGTTCGCCTTCCCGTCCGCGGGCGAGCGCGTCGTCCAGGGCTGGTCGGCCGACTGGAGCCAGGCGGCGGGGAACACGGTCACGGCCGCCAACCTGCCCTGGAACGCCACCCTCGCACCCGGCGCGTCCGCGCGCATCGGCTTCAACGCCTCCCACACCGGCGTCTCCGCCCCGCCGAGCGCTTTCACGCTGAACGGCACGACCTGCACCACAGCCTGATCTGCGCGAGCGCGGACGGCGCCCGGGTGGCGGCGGTCGGCCGCCACCCGGGGCCGTGGATCACGACTTCGTGGCGGGCTTCTTCGCGGCGGTCGTCCTGGCGCGGGTCGTGCGCTTGGGAGCGGGCGCCCGCTCTCGCCGCTCGGCCAGCAGCTCCGCAGCCCGCTCCAGCGTGATGTCCTCGACCGTGTCGCCCTTGCGCAGGGACGCGTTGGTCTCGCCGTCCGTGACGTACGGGCCGAAGCGGCCCTCCTTCACCACGATCGGCTTCTTGGAGTTCGGGTCCTCGCCCAGCTCGCGCAGGGGCGGCGCGGCGGCGGCCCGGCCGCGTCCGCGCGCCTTCGGCTGCGCGAACAGCTCCTTGGCCTGCTCGATCGTGACCGTGAGCAGGTCCTCCTCGGAGCCGAGCGAGCGCGAGTCGGTCCCCTTCTTGATGTAGGGCCCGAATCGGCCGTTCTGCGCGGTGACCTCCTCGCCGTCGATCTCGCCGACGACCCTGGGCAGCTGGAGCAGCTTGAGCGCCTGGTCCAGCGTGATCGTGTCCAGCGACATCGTCTTGAACAGCGAGCTGGTCCGCGGCTTGGGAACGTCCGCCTTCTTCGTCCGCTTCTTGCCCTCCGCGGGCGCGGGCTCCTCGGGCAGGACCTCGGTGACGTACGGGCCGAAACGGCCGTCCTTGGCCACGATCGTCCGGCCGGTCGCCGGGTCGACGCCCAGCTCGCGGTCGCCGCTCGGGCGCGAGAACAGCTCCTCGGCCTTCTCCGCGGTCAGCTCGTCGGGCGCCATGTCCTCGGGGATGTTCACCCGGGCGCCGTCGCGGTCGAGGTACGGCCCGTAACGGCCGACCCTGATCACGATGTCCGTGCCCTTGATCGGGAACGAGCTGATCTCCTTGGCGTCGATCTCCCCGAGGTCGGTGACCATCTCCTTCAGGCCCTCGTCGCCGTCCCCGCCGCCGAAGTAGAACCTGCGCAGCTCGGGCACCCGTTCGGCGCGGTCGTTGGCGATGTCGTCGAGGACCTTCTCCATGTCGGCGGTGAAGTCGTAGTCGACCAGGTTGCCGAAGTGCTGTTCGAGCAGGTTGACCACGGCGAACGCGAGGAACGACGGCACCAGGGCGGTGCCCTTCTTGAACACGTAGCCCCGGTCGAGGATCGTTCCGATGATGGACGCGTACGTCGAAGGCCGCCCGATCTCGCGGTCCTCCAGCTCCTTGACCAGCGACGCCTCGGTGTAACGCGCGGGCGGCTTGGTCGAGTGTCCCAGCGCGGTCAGCTCGGCCGCCGTGAGCCGGTCGCCCTCGGTCAGCGTGGGCAGGCGCTTCTCCGAGTCGTCCCGGTCGGTCGAGGGGTCGTCCGCGCCCTCGACGTACGCCTTCAGGAAGCCGTGGAAGGTGATCGTCCGTCCGGTGGCGCTGAACTCTACGTTCTCTCCGGCGCTGGAGGTGCCGCCGACCTTGACCGACACCGACTCGCCGACGGCGTCCTTCATCTGGGAGGCGACCGTACGCTGCCAGATCAGCTCGTACAGCCGGAACATGTCCCCGGACAGGCCGGTCTCGCCCGGTGTGCGGAACTCCTCGCCGGACGGCCGGATCGCCTCGTGCGCCTCCTGGGCGTTCTTCACCTTGCTGGTGTAGACGCGCGGCTTGTCCGGCACGTACGCCGAGCCGTACAGCTTGATCGCCTGGCTGCGGGCGGCGGCGACGGCGGTCTCCGACAGCGTGATGCTGTCGGTACGCATGTAGGTGATGTAGCCGTTCTCGTACAGCCGCTGGGCCACCTGCATCGTGTACTTGGCGGAGAAGCCCAGCTTGCGGCTCGCCTCCTGCTGCAGTGTGGTCGTCCGGAACGGCGCGTACGGCTTGCGCGTGTACGGCTTGCGCTCCACCGAGCGCACGGCGTAGGACACGCCCTCGAGACGGGCGGCGAGGGCCCTCGCGGCGGCCTCGTCGAGGTGGAGGACGTCGGCGCCCTTCAGCCTGCCGGTGGAGGCGAAGTCGCGGCCCTGGGCCACGCGCCTGCCGTCCACACCCGTGAGGCTGGCGGAGAACGTCCGGGGGTCGTCGCCGGCGCGGCCGGTGTCGAACAGCGCCTGCAGGTCCCAGTAGTTGGCGGCGGTGAACGCCAGCCGCTCCCGCTCGCGCTCCACGACCAGCCGGGTCGCGACCGACTGGACACGGCCGGCGGACAGCCGCGGCTTGACCTTCTTCCACAGGACCGGGCTGACCTCGTAGCCGTAGAGGCGGTCGAGGATGCGCCGGGTCTCCTGCGCGTCCACCAAGCGGAGGTTGAGGTCGCGGGGGTTGGAGACCGCGTCCCTGATCGCGTGCGGGGTGATCTCGTGGAACACCATGCGGTGCACGGGGATCTTGGGCTTGAGCACCTCGCGCAGGTGCCAGGCGATGGCCTCGCCCTCCCGGTCCTCGTCGGTGGCGAGGTAGAGCTCGTCGGCTTCCTTGAGAAGCTGCTTGAGCTTGGACACCTGTGACTTCTTGTCCGGGTTCACGACATAGAGCGGCTCGAACTCGTGGTCGACGTTCACCCCGAGGCGGGCCCAGGCCTCGCTCTTGTACTTCTCCGGGATGTCATCGGCCTTCTCCGGAAGATCACGGATGTGGCCGATGCTCGATTCGACGATGTAGCCGCGCCCGAGGTACCCGGCGATCGTCTTCGCCTTCGCGGGCGATTCCACGATCACCAGGCGGGTTCCGCCGGCGTTGCCGTTGTTGGCTGGCACGCTGCTTCCTACCTCGCTGTCCGCTGTCATTCCCCGTGCTGCCGGGCTTCGTGCTCCCGGCTCATGACACCCTCGTCGTCCGGGCCGGGGGCTCTTACCCCCTTGGGGCGCCGAGGAGGCGCCGCTTTGAAGGTACCTGCCGCCGCACGTTCCTCCCCCTCGGGCTACCCGGTTATGTCCGGGAATGTAACCCGCCTGGCGCTGTTATCCACGGAGACGCAGAATAGAGCCCAACGAGTTCCCTAGCACGCCCCGGAGACCAATGGCTGTGCTCGACTACTCCTACCTGGACCTGTATCTCCCTCGGGACACCCCTCGTGAGGTGGCGAGGCAGATGCTCACCGAGCATGCCGAGCACGGGGACTGGGAACTGGAGCGGCTACGCCTTTATCCCGACGGCAGCAGGCGCGTCCGGCTGCGTCGGAAGATCATACGGGCCGCCAGGACCATGTGAGCCGCCGGGACGCGGACGCGCACGGTCAAAAGGGCTTTGCCCGTTCCCGGTCCGTCGGCGCGCGCGTCAAACGTGCGCCGACCCGTCTTGCGAAGATTACTCGGCAAATGAGCTTTGCCCGTCCCGGGCCGCGCCCCCGGAACGGGCAAAGCGTTCGTGCCTCCACCCACTGGCGGTGGGAAGGCGTCCTGGTCGCCCGCGCCGGGAGCATCTGTCGAACGCTCCCTGGCACGGGCGAGTGATATCCCTCGCCTCCGTCAGCCGCGCGCCGCCGGATCACATCCGTGCGGCCGTCGCCGCCGGAGGTGTTCCCGCGCCGACACGCGCGGCCGTACGGCTACTTGCGGCCGAACCGGAAGCGGCGGGTGACGGCGAACAGGCTCGCCGAAGCGGCGAACATGGCGCCGAGGGCCAGAGCGAGGAACGAGGCCGGGTTCATCCCGGTCAGGCCGACCGGCTGCTCGGCGCTCATCAGCTTGAGGCCGCTGAGCTTGCCCAGCGGCAGCACGTCGGTGCTCTTGCTCAGGTCGCCGGTCGGGAGGCTGCGCGCCGTGTCGGCGACAGGCAGCGAGGCGGTCGCGTCCTCCAGCGTCTGCTGGGCGGGCAGCGTACGGGTCGCGTCGCCGAGCGCGCCGCCGGCCTTGGAGACGGCCGCCGGGGTGCTGCCGCCCTTGTTCCCCTTCTTGACGGGGGCGCCGGGCAGGCTCGGCGTCTCCGGCAGGCCGAGCATGTTCGGCAGATCGCCGATGACCGGAGCGGACGGAGTCGCGGCGGCGCTCATCGGCTGCACCGTGTGCTTGCCGGACAGCAACGACGCACCCGGCATGGCCGGCATGACCGCGCCACGGGCGGCCTTGTGCTGCGGGTAGCCGTGGTGCTTCCAGCCGCCGCCCACCTGAGCACCGCCCAGGCACCCCGCGGCGGCGTCGCCGAGCACGGCGACCGCGTTGCCGCAGAGGTTGATCGGCGCGGCGATCGGGGCGACGATCTGGTTGCCCGCGAGGATCCCGTGCCTGCCCGAGGTGATGTTGCCGCCCGCGCCGACCCCGCCGCCGAGGACCGAGGCGCCGCCACGGCAGCCAGCCTGGGACCGGCCGATGACCGACACCGCGTTGCCGCAGACGTTGACGGGGGCCGTGATCGGGGCGACGACCTGGTTGCCCCCGAGGATCGAGCCACGACCGGACGTGACGTTGCCGCCGGCACCCCGGCCGCCGTGCTTGGTCCAGCCGCCGACCACGGTCGCGCCGCCGCGGCAGCCCGCGAAGGCGTCACCGATGATCGCGACGGCGTTGCCGCAGACGTTGATCGGCACGGTGATCGGCGCGACCACCTGGTTGCCGCCGCCGACGCTGTGCACGCCACTGGTGACGTTGCCGCCCGCGCCGCCGCCGGACCAGCCGCCGTGACCGCCGTGACCGCCATGCCCGCCATGCCCGTGGCCACCGTGCCCGTGCCCGCCGTGCCCGTGGCCACCGTGACCGCCGTAGCCGCCCTTGCCGCCGTGGCCGGGCTTGGAACCGCCCTGGCAGTTGCCCGAGCCGTTGCCGCAGACGTCGGCCGGCGTGACGATCGGCGCGACCACCTGCGTGCCGCTGCCCACCGAGAAGCGGCCGTCGTTGTCGTGTCCCGTCGAGCCGGGGCGGTGCGTGTGACCGCCCCCGTGGTGACCGCCGTACCCGCCGTGGCCACCGTGACCGCCGTGACCGCCATGGCCTCCGTGACCGCCGTGACCGTGACCGCCGTGGCCGCCGGAGCCGCCCACGGACGAGCCGCCGTGGCAGCCCGAGAACGCCTCGCCGATGACCGCGACGGAGTTGCCGCAGACGTTGATCGGGGCGTTGATCGGCACGACCACCTGGTTGCCGCCCAGGACCGAGCCGCGGCCGCTGGTGCGGTTGCCGCCGGCGCGGACGCCGTCACGGCCGCCGCCGACGAAGGCGCCGCCACGGCACCCGGCGGTGGCGTCGCCGAACACGGCGATCGAGTTGCCGCACAGGTTGATCGGCGCGGTGACCGGCGCGACCACCTGGTTGCCGCCCCCGATGCTGTGCACGCCGCTGGTGCGGTTGCCGCCCGCGCTCGCGCGCTGTCCCGAGCCCTTGACCGCCGCGCCGCCACGGCAGCTCGCGTCGGACCGCCCGATGACCGACACCGCGTTGCCGCAGGCGTTGACCGGGGCGTTGATCGGCGCGACCACCTGGTTGCCGCCGAGGATGCTGCCCGCTCCGGAGGTCTTGTTCCGCCCGGCGCCCACGCCCGCGCCCTGCACGGCCGCGCCGCCCAGGGAGGAGGCCCGGGACTCGCCGACGACCGCCACCGCGTTGCCGCTGATGTCGATCGGCAGGATCACCGGGATGTCGACCTGGTTGCCGCCGAGCACGGAATGGCTGCCATCGGTGTCGGCGAAAGCCGTACCGTTGCCAAGGGCCATGACGCCGGCGGCCAGAAACGCCGCGGAAGCCGAGCCCTTCGCCCACGTTCGCATGATGAATGCTCCTAGTGGTTCTTCTAGGGGGTTACCTGACAGCTCGCGACGCATGTCCAGGCTGTATGAGCACAGCGGAGCCGTGGACGGTCACGAGGATGGGAGATTCCGCGTCACCCGCGGGAGCCTGCCGCCCGGGCACCACGAGCGAGGGCAGGCGATGGCACCGGTCGCCGTACGACGGGGACCGGCACGAAGGCGGGATCAGTCAGGAGAGAAAGACGGGTCGTCCGCCGCTGTGCGGACCACCGGGGGAACAACCGCCGCCAGTGGGGCGGGCAGCTTGGTGAAGCGCGGTTCGAACACATCCCGCGCGACATCCCCGAACAGGATGCTTCCACCGCTCGACTGCGGGACCAGACCCTGGTCTGCGGGCGCGTGGTCCGCGGTGGAGGGCGGCGGGAGCAGAGGCTTCGACTGGCTCGTGAGCCCGTCGACCGTGCGCCCCGCCATCGCCTCGGCGTTCACCGAGACGTCGTTCGTCGCCGTGGGGAAACCGTCGGTGCTCTCCCCATGGGACCCGGCCGCGCCCGGTGAGGACGTCAGGCCGAGGTCCGGACCTGTGAGACGGTCGGGGAGAACCGACCCGGCGACATCATGTGAGGGTGCGGCCCCGGCCACGGACGTCGCCGTGCCGAAGACGCCGAAGACCACGCCGAGCAGCCATCCGGCGGCGATCAGCCCGCCGATGACCAACAGGCGGCCCAGACGGGAACCGGCCGCGAACCGCGCCATCCGGCCCCGCTCGACGGAGCCGGGAGACGTGACGCGCACGCCGGGAGCGGTGACGGGCCTGTCGGCCCCCCACTGCTCCTGCGACGTGCGCGTCACGCGACCTCCCCAAACCGCTGAGTCGAACAGTCCGCCGGGTCAACCCGGAGCGGATCCAACCCCCAACGGAGAGTTACTGTAGCGGCACGGCATGTGATCGCAAGAGCTTTCTCAGCAGTATTCGAGGAAACGGTCAAGGACCCGGACGCCAAAGCGGAGCGAATCGACCGGAACCCGCTCGTCGACGCCATGGAACATCCCGGAGAAGTCCAAGTCTTCGGGAAGCCGCAGGGGCGCGAAGCCGTACCCGCTGATGCCGAGACGGCTGAACGCCTTGAGGTCGGTGCCGCCGCTCAGCGTGTACGGAACGGCCCGCGAGCCCGGGTCCTCCTCGTGCAGCGCGTCCGCCATCGCCTTGACCAGCGGGCCCTTGAAGGGGGTCTCGACCGCCACGTCGTGATAGACGAACTCCCGGGTCACGTTCGGCCCGAGCAGCTCGTCCACGGTCTGGAAGAACTCGTCCTCGTAGCCCGGCAGGAACCTGCCGTCCACGTGCGCGCTCGCGATCTGGGGGATGACGTTCGCCTTGTACCCGGCCTGGAGCATGGTCGGGTTGGTCGTGTTGCGGAGGGTCGCGCCGATCATCCGGGCCAGCGGCCCCAGGGTGGCCACCGCCGCCTCCGCGTCCTCCGCCTTGACCTCCGTGCCGAAGACCTCCTCGAAGAACGCCTGCACGGTGGGCGTGAGCCTCACCGGCCACTTGTGCCGGCCGATCCTGCCGACAGCCTCGGCGAGCTCGGTCACGGCGTTGTCGTCGTTGAGCATCGAGCCGTGCCCGGCCCTGCCCTTGGCGGTCAGGCGCATCCAGGCGATGCCCTTCTCCGCCGCCTCGATCAGGTACAGCCTGCCCTGCTCGGTGGTCACGCTGAAGCCACCGACCTCGCCGACGGCCTCGGTGCAGCCCTCGAAGACGTCCGGGTGCCGCTCGGCCAGCCACTGGGCGCCGTAGTGCCCCCCGGCCTCCTCGTCCGCGGTGAAGACGAGCACGACGTCCCTGGGAGGCCTGCGCCCCTCGCTCAGCCGCCGCCGCACCACGGCGAGGATCATCGCGTCCATGTCCTTCATGTCGACCGCACCGCGGCCCCAGACGCACCCGTCGGCGATCTCGCCGCTCAGCGGGTGATGGGTCCAGTCGGCGGCGTCGAACGGCACGACGTCCAGATGGCCGTGGAGGACCAGGGCGTCCCTGCTCGGGTCGGCGCCCTCGACACGGGCGACCACGTTCGCCCGCCCGGGGTCGGACTCGAGGATCCGCGGCTCCAGGCCGACCTCCGACAGCTTTCCCGCCACGTATTCCGCGGCCTCACGTTCCCCTGGCCCCGCGTTGTCCCCCGCGTTGACCGAGTCGATGCGGATCAGGTCGCGGCACAGCTCGGCGACCTCGTCCTCCCCGTAGCGTGGGGTCATTGCGCCTCCTCCTGCCGGCGGATCCGTCCGAGGTCCGGCCCGCCCTTTTCACGTCGTACGGCTCGCGTCTCCATCCTGCCGCCGTACGGGCGTGACGTTCACCCCCGGGCTGCCGCGAGCCGCGCCGGGCGCATTCCCGGTATGAAGCAGGGCGGAGAGAGTGCTAACCTGTATCCGCCGACGCGGGATGACGATCCTGCGTAAGGCACCACGTCCGGGTGGCGGAATAGGCAGACGCGCTAGCTTGAGGTGCTAGTGCCCAGTGATGGGCATGGGGGTTCAAGTCCCCCCTCGGACACAAATTCTTGTGAGGGCTGAGATTCGTCTTGGCCCTCACTTTTGTTTGCCCGGGCGGTAGGTCAGCCGCGTGCCGACGCTGGATCGCCCACAAGACGTGGGCGACCCCACCACACTCGGGCGGGCCCGGTGGCCACGGCGCGTTCCCCGCAGGCGCGGATGGGAGTTTGCGCGCGTTCGACCGAGCGCCGATGGCGCGACAGCGGCAGTCGTAGCCGATGGCCTTTGAACGGCGTGCGGATGCTGCAGCCCGCGCCGCTCACCGGCCGAGCGGATCGCCCGGACGCCCAGGTGGCCTGGGCGATCTGGGCGCCGCTCGCCGGTCGCGCGGCCTCTCACCTGAGTCAGCGGGCTTCGAGGTTGCCGTGTGCCTCGATTGAGAGGTCCTGCCAGTCGGCCCAGGTCTTGAGCCGGTCGGCGTAGGCCCGCTCGATCAGTGGGTGGAAGCCCTTGCCGAACAGCACCCGAACCGGCGGGTTGGCGGAGTCCACGAGCTTCAGCAGTGCCTGCGCCGCGGCGGCCGGATCGCCTGCGGGCATCTTCCCTGTCATCGCCCCGAGGCGCTGACGGAGACCGTCGTAGGCCGGGTCGGGCTTGGCCATGTGGCCGTTGGCGAGCGGGTCGGGGTTGTTGCCGTCCCGGGTGGCGAAGCCGCCGGGCTCGATGATGGTCACCTTGACGCCGAACTCGGCGACCTCGCCGGCGAGCGCCTCGTTCAGGCCCTCCAGGGCCCACTTAGAGGCGTGGTACGCGCCGCCGAGCGGCATCGCGATGACCCCGGCGGCCGAGGAAAGCTGGATGATGTGCCCCGAGCGCTGCTCGCGCAGGTACGGCAGCGCGGCCTGGACCACCCACACCGCGCCGAACAGATTGGTCTCGAGCTGGTCGCGCAGTTCCTGTTCTGTAAGTTCTTCGACCGCGCCGATCTGGGCGTAGCCGGCGTTGTTCACGATGACGTCGAGCCGGCCGAAGTGCTCCTTGGCGCGCTTCACGCTCTCGAAGACGGTGGCCCTGTCGATCACGTCCATCTCCAGTGGAAGCACCGCGTCTCCGTAGGTGTCGGCCAGCGCCCGCAGGCTCGCGGTGTTCCGGGCGGTGGCAGCGACCTTGTCGCCGCGCGCCAGGGCGGCCTCCACGAAGTTGCGGCCCAGGCCGCGGGACGAGCCGGTGACGAACCAGACCTTCTGCATGGTGTGCTCCTTGCTGCCGCTTTCAGCCGTTACAACCCCCTGGACGAGATAGCCCGGCAGAGATGTGAGATCGCCCGAGTGTGACCTGCGACACCATGTCACCTTTGTCCTGAGTGGTGATATCAATGGTCGGCGTGACTCGCGTCGAGGACTTCCAGGAACTGAGGCCGCTGCTTTTCGCGATCGCCTACCGCATCCTGGGCAGCGTGAGCGAGGCCGAGGACGCCGTCCAGGAGGCCTGGCTGCGCTACGAAGGCTCCCCGGCCCAGCCCGAGTCGCCCAAGGCCTTCCTGTCGGCCACGGTGACGCGGATCTCGATCGACGTGCTGCGCTCGGCCCGCGTCCGGCGCGAGGCTTACGTCGGGCCATGGTTCCCCGAACCGCTGCTGACCGACCCCTACCAGGACCCGGAGCGGTCGGCGGAGCTGTCCGACTCGTTGTCGATGGCGGCGCTGATCCTGCTGGAGCGACTCAGCCCGCTCGAGCGTGCGGTCTTCGTGCTCCGCGAGGTGTTCGCTTTCAGCTACCGGGAGATCGCCGCCGCGGTGGAGCGGTCGGAGGCGGCCTGCCGCCAGCTCGCGGTGCAGGCACGCCGTCACATGGACGCGGGCCGGCCCCGCTTCGAGGCGGATCGCCGGGCCCGCGAGCAGCTCGCCGGGCGGTTCTTCCAAGCGATGAGGGAGGGGGACGTCACAGGGCTGCAGGAACTGCTGGCCGCCGACGTCCAGCTAGTCAATGACGGCGCCGGCAAGATCGGGAGTACGATCCCCCTCTTCGGCGTCGCGAAGGTCGCCCGGGTGCTGTCCGTCGCCATCCCGCCGTTCGCCCAGATCGGCGCGGTGCTGGAGGCGCACGAGGTGAACGGCCAGCCGGGTGCGATCATCCGCGACCGAGACGGTCACATCTGCAACGTCTGGACGCTCGACATCCTGGACGGACGCATCCAGACCATCCGCTCGATCGTCAATCCCGACAAGCTCGCTCACCTAGGCCCCGTCGCCGACGCCCACGCGGTCATCCGCGAGAAGAAGCAGACCCGCCGCGACCAGCAGACGCCATGATGGGCGGCACACTGGTCGGCCGGGCGGAGTCCCGCAAGGCGCTCAATGACGACTGGCAGGTCGACTCGGATATCGCGATCTCAGCTGGTCCATCGAGCCCTTTCAGTCCTGAGTAGGGGCCGGCTTCGACGGCGTGCGGGACGAGGATGGCCTGCACGATCGCGGTGGCCCGGCGAGGACAGCAGTGGAGCTTGGCGGACGGCATCCGGGCGGCCCGTAGCGTCACGACCGCTGGGCGCACGTCCTTCCTCTCGTCACGACTGGACGATGATTACGGCGCCAGCGCGGCGTTACCGTGCATCTCCACGACCCGTTGGAGAACATCCATCTTCCAAATTCGTTCCACCGGAGCTTGAGGCAAGCCGCCGCCCACGTAAACGCCTCGGGCGGATCGACACGCCGCACGAATGAATGAACAGGATGATCAGGAAAAAATTTCCGGCGAGCGGAGAGCTCAACGGCGCTCGGTCATTCGTTGACTCATCCAGGCCTACGGCTGAAGGCTATGGTGGACGTCAGTTGGGGAGGGGACACGACGTGACCACTGGTGATATGGCGCCCGTGCCAGTATGGACACTCGCTACGCAAACCATGAGCGTGCCGGACGTGATAGGCGATGAGGGGATGACCCCGGCCCGGCTGGCAGAACTGAGAACAGTCCTGGCCGCACTCGCGGATTCCCCCATCGCCACGTTGGAAGCGCATCCGATGTCGGCCAGGCGCGATCGGAACGGTGGTATCCCGCTCCACGCAGCCAGCCCGCTCGCTCAGCAGTTATCACACCTCGTGGCTCAGACAGCGAAATCAGCGTCTCCGACGCTGAACGTCCCCGCTAACGGTGACGTGCTCTACCGGATGGTGGTGCCGGCGAAGGTCGCCGCACAGCTCGGTAAGGGACTCGTCCAGCCCATGAAGGCATCCGCAGGGGGTGTGCGCAGCGCGCTGGTCAACTCCACCGGCCGCATCACGAACCACGCGAGATTCGTTCCCGTTGCCGGCAAGTCCGCTGTCGCAGGTGCCGCGACCGGCTCGGCCGGCACAGCGGGTGTGGCCGCGGCCGGCGCCGGGGCGCTGACCGTGGCCGCGCCACTCGTGCTGATGGCCGTCGCGGTCGGCGTCAGCGCCTACGCCGATCACCAATGCCAGGAAGCGATCGAGCGGATCACCGACCTCTTGGAGCAGTTGCACGAAGACAACCTCGAGGACGAACGCAGCGAGTTGGACGGTTGTCGTGACGCGATCGACAAGGCGACGTCGATCCTCCTCGACAAGGGCAGAATCGGCCTGTCGCTAGGGCTGGACACCTCGTCGTACGCGATCAGCACGGCGATCGAACGGGCCAAGCGTCGGCTCGCGAAATGGCAGGATGCGCTGGCCAAGCTGCCTGACGGTCCTGTCGAGCTTGATGTACTGACGAAATCATTCCCCGGCGTCAACGAGGAAGGTGGAGCATTCCGAGCGCACGTGGAGCTGGCACGACTGGCCATCGCTCTCAAACGCCGGGTGCTTGTGCTTCAGGCGGTTGAACACGCGCAACTGGCGGGCACGGACAATCCGTTCAAGACCTTTGTCGGATCGCTGCACGACGACGAACGTCGCGTCGACGAGTTGGAATCAGGCGTCAACTCCGTCCTCCTTCGACTGTCGACTCTCGAATTGAAACGCAATGGCGGTTTCCTGAGCATCATGTTCACGCAGGGCGAGGTCGACGACCTACTCAAAGCCGTATATCGCCTTCGCGCCTTGGGCGATGGCCTCGACGTGGGAACTCACCCGGCTGATGTCGCGATCGAGATCGAACGAAGCAGCGACGGATCGCTCGTGGTGTTCCCCGCGATCGCCGCCTGACCGGACGCCGCGCAACCCGACCATGCACCCATAGCCCTGGAAGGCCGGACCGGCTCGCCGCGGGGTCAGGCCGCCGGTCCCGCAGTGGTACGTGCGCCACGGTGTGAGGGTGTCGTGTCTCATGCCGCCCTGGAGACTTCGTCGCCAGGTGCCCCGTCCGTGCCCGGCATGGGGGGAGGCAGGGCCTGTTCGCACCAGATGGTCTTGCCACTGATCGTCTGCCTCGTGCCCCAGCCCTGCGTGAGCTGTGCGACCAGCAGCAGCCCGCGGCCTCCCTCGTCGAAGACGCGGGCCCGGCGCAGGTGCGGTGCGGTGTTGCTGCCGTCCGAGACCTCGCAGATCAGTGTGCGGTCGCGGATCAGTCGTAGCTGGATCGGGCCGGTCCCGTGGCGCATGGCGTTGGTGACCAGCTCGCTCACCACGAGGCCGGTGACGAACTCCATCTCGTCCAGTCCCCACACGAAGAGCTGCTCGATGGCGAGCTTCCGGGTGGGCGCGACCAGGGCCGGGTCGGCGGGGACGTCCCACGTGGCGATCTGGTCCGGGGAGAGGGCTTCGGTGCACGCGAGGAGAAGGGCTGCGTCGTCAGCCGCGCGGCCGCTCAGCAGGGCGCCGGTCACGGCGTCACAGGTGTCTTCGAGTGATGCCGCCGGCAGCGCCAGGGCGCGCCGCAGCTCGGCGAGGCCCTGGTCGATGTCCCGGTTGCGGGCTTCGATCAGGCCGTCGGTGAACAGGGCGATGACGGTGCCCTCGGCCAAGCGCAGCTCGGTGCTCTCGAAGGGCAGGCCGCCGACACCGAGAGGAGGGCCGACCGGCCCGCTCACCAGTTCCGTGGTGCCGTCGGGAGTGAGCAGGACAGGCAGCGGGTGACCGGCGGTGGCCGCGGTGCACAGGCGTGAGACGGGGTCGTAGACGGCGTACAGGCACGTGGCGCCCAGCTCGGCGAACGCCGCCGTGTCGCCTTCCGCCACGCCGGGCTGTTCGTCGCTGGTGAGGTGGATGACCAGGTCGTCCAGGTGGGTGAGGAGCTCGTCAGGTGGCAGGTCGACGTCGGCCAGGGTGCGTACGGCGGTGCGCAGCCGGCCCATGGTGGCGGCGGCGTGGATGCCGTGACCGACGACGTCCCCGACGACGAGGGCGACCCGGCAGCCGGACAGCGGGATCACGTCGAACCAGTCGCCGCCCACCCCGGTCTGCGCGCTCGCCGGCAGATAACGGGAGGCGATCTCCACCGCCGGCTGCACGGGCAGCCGCTGGGGCAGCAGACTGCGCTGCAGGGTCAGCGCGGTGTTGCGTTCACAGGTGTATCGGCGGGCGTTGTCGATGAGGACGCCCGCCTTGGCGGCCAGTTCCACCGCGTAGGACAGGTCCTCCTCGTCGAATCGCCCGGGCAGACGCGAGCGCCAGAAACTGACCACGCCCATCCGCATCCCCCGGGCACGTAGCGGAGTCGTGATCAGGGAGTGGATGCCGTCGCCCAGGATCCGATCGGTCTCTTCCGGGTCCCGCGACCGCCACGCGGCGGAAGCCCGCAGATCGGGCTCGATCACGGCGAGGCCACCGTCAAAACTGCGGGCCTGAGGCGTGGACGGGGCCCACGTGATCGGCACGCCGGGCGGGTGGAACGACGCGGTGTCTTCGATGCCTCCGACGGCCACCCGGCACAGCGTCTCGCCCTCGTCCGGCGGCTGGTGGTCATCGCCTCGCAAGACACCCGCTACCAGGTCGACCGTGACGAAGTCGGCGAACTCGGGGACCACTACCTTCACCAGCTCTTCCGCGGTCCGCCTCACATCGAGGGTGGTGCCCATCGCCGTGCTGGCGTCGTACAGCAGTTTGAGGCGCCTGTGCGCCCTCTCTGTCAGCTCGCGGCTCTCCTCCAGCGAGCGTCCCATGCTGTTGAACGCGACTTCGAGCTCGCCGATCTCGCCGGCACCGGTTTCCGGCATGCGCGCCGTGAGGTCTCCGCCGGCCAACCGGGAAGCGACTGCGGCCGCTTTGCGGACCGGCCGGACGATCGACCGGATCAGGTAGGTGTCGAAGAGAAGGATGAGCAGGATCGATCCCGCCACACCGGCCGCCGCCGCCACGGTGGCCCGGACAGCGGCATCGGCGGCACGCTCTTGCCGCGACGCGAGAAGTTGATTCTCAAAATTCACGAAGCGCTCGAATTGGCCCCTTATCGCGTCGACACGGCGTTTTCCCTCTGCCGTCACCGCCACGGTTCGGACGGATGCCGGATCTCGCCGCGCGGCCTCCACGGTCGGCATCGAATAGTCACGGATGTAGGCCTCGATGGACTGCTTGATCTGGCGCGCTCGGTCTGCCTGCGCGGCGCTCTGGACGCTCGCGAGCCGCTCCAGGGTGGCCGCCTGCTCGGGGATGGAGGCACGGGCCTGTCTCCACGGTTGCAGGAAGCTCTCGTCTCCGGCGATGACGAACCCCCGCTGACCGGTCTCAAGGTCGATGACGAGCCTGTGGAGGTGGTTCGCGGTCGTCAGCACATGCCTGGAGTGGTTTGTGAGATGCACCGCCTCACGAAGACCCGAAATCGCCGGCAGGAGGAACGCGAAGGCGCCGCAGATGAGGCCCAAGATCAGCATGCTCACCACGATCGTGCGCCGGGTCAGTCCGCCTTTTCCCTCGGCCCATCGTGTGCGACGCGAACCGCTCACCCGCATGGCATGCCTCGTGACCAGCAGGAATAACGCCTACTTCGTCATCCTACGACTATGACTCCTGCGCCGGCGGAAGGCAGCGGCCGCCGGCCCCACGACGGTCGCAGCGGCGGGGTCAGCGGAGGGCCAGTTCGGCGACCCGGCGGGCGAGCAGGCGGGCGGGGTCGACGACGGGGACGGGGACGCGGGAGGCGTCCAAGGCCAGGACGATCTCGGTGCACGCCGCGACGACCCGCTCGGCGCCGCGGTCCACGAGGGAGCGCGAGACATCCTCGAGACTCAGCCGGTGGGCCGGGCCGGCGGCGCCGCTCTTGACCGCGCCGATGGCCGCCATGACCCGTGACTGATCGGGCTCGGCCGGCTCGATCACCGCGACGCCGCGCCGCCGTAGCGCCTCCGCGTACAGGCCCGCGCGCAGGGTGCCCGTCGTGGCGAGCACGCCCGCCGCGCGTACGCCGTCGGCGGCGAGGGCGTCGGCGGTGACCTCGATGATGCTGGCCAGCTCCAGCCCGGCCTCGGCCGCGAGGCGGGGGACGAACGCGTGGGCGGTGTTGCACGGCACCGCGAGCACCTGGCACCCGGCCCGTTTCAGGCCCTCGATGCCGCGTCGCAGGTGCGGAATCGGGTCCTCGCCGTCGCCGATCAGATTCAGCGATCGGTCGGGGACGCGGGGGTCGCCCCAGATGACGACGGGCACGTGACCCTGGTCGCAGGTCGCCGGCGTCTCCTCCACGAGCTTGCCGTAGAAGTCGACCGTGGCCGCCGGTCCCATGCCGCCCAGGACGCCGACCAGACGGGGCTCGCTCACCGGCCGCCTCCGGCCAGGTTGCGGACCCGCCGGGTGCCCCAGAACCGAGTCATCGACGTTCGTCCTCTCCCCGGATGCGACGGGATCCCGCCGCACGGTCGCGGAAGCCTCCGGCGGCCGTTCGGGGTGCGCCGGGACGGCCGCGCGCACAAGGATCGGTCTATAGGGTGTTCCGAGCGCAAAAATGCAGCAAACAGTCATTGAAGGGGCATGAGTGCAGGATTCCGACACAGAGCAGCCTCGGTTGTTGTCGGAGGCCGACCTCGAACTGATCGACGCGCTGCAGATCAACCCCCGCGCGAGCTGGGTGGACATCGGGGCGGCGATCGGCGCCGATCCGGCGACGGCCGCGCGGCGCTGGCAGCGGCTGAACGACGACGGCGAGGCCTGGACCACCGTCGCCCTCGGTCAGCGCCAGATGCACGAGATGAGCATGGTGTTCCTGGAGATCGACTGCGTGTCCGGAGCCGCGGTCGAGGTCGCGGGCCGGCTCGCCACGGCCGGGCATCTCATCACCGTGCAGCACGTCGCCGCGGGCCACGACCTCTTCGTGATCGCCGTGGCCGCGTCGATGCCGGCGCTCGCGGACTACCTGCTCACGGACCTGCCGCGGATGCCGGGGGTGGCGAAGGTGCGCACCCATGTCGCGACGCGCGTCTTCGAGGCCTCGCGCCACTGGCGGCTGCGCGTGCTGTCCCCCCGTACGGCGGCCGCCCTGGCGCGGCGGCCCGGCCCGCCGGAGTCGACGAGGCGGATGGACGCACTCGACCGCCTGCTGTTCAAGGCCCTGCTGCCGGACGGCCGGGCCGGTTACTCCGAACTGGCCCGGACCGTCGGCGTGTCCGAGCGCACGGTGCAGCGCAGGCTGTCCCGGCTGGTCGCGACGGGCGACATCGACTTCCGCTGCGACCTCGCGCGCTCGCACGCGGGCTGGCACTCCTCGGCGGTCCTGTGGCTGCGGATGCCGGACGGCCTGCTGGAGGAGACGGGCCGGGCACTGCTCGGCTGGCCGGAGACCCGCACCTGCGCGGCGCTCGCGGGCCCCCGCAACATGCTCCTCACCGTGGGCCTGCACGAGGTCTCGGACCTGCATCCCCTGGTGGTCCGCCTGGAGGAGCGATTTCCCCACGTGACCGTGGCCGACCGGCAGATCGTGCTGCGGCAGGCCAAGTTGTACGGCCGGGTCCTCGACCGGCTCGGCCGCTGCACGGCCGTCGTGCCGGTGGATCCGTGGGCCCTGCCGCGGCCCGCCTGAAGGGTCAGCAGGGCTCGGGGAGAGGTCAGCGGGGCTCGGGGACGCCGCCGCCCAGCGCCTCCCGGCAGAGCCCGGCACGCAGGACGTCGGCCTCGCGGCGTCCCACCATCTGCAGGTCCCCCACCGCCAGCGCGGGCAGGCCGAGCGCGGACACGACGGCGGTGACGCGGCCGATCTCGCCGCGTACGGCGGCCTCGTCGCACCCGAGCCGGGGCGCGGGCCCACCGAGCGTCGGCGTGATCAGGAGATCGATCCCGGACATCTCCCTGGTGAAACGGGCCCTGACCGCGTCGAGCTCCTCGACCGCCCGGCGGTACTCCCGATGGCCGATCCCGCCGGCGCCGTCCAGCTTCCGCCGCACTCCCTCGCTGTAGCTCCCGGCCGCCCTCGGATAGGTGGCCTCGTGCGTGCGGCGGGCCTGCGCGCCCACGATCGTCCAGTACGGCGGGAGGATGTCGTACGGCAGGGCGATCTCGCGGATCTCGGCGCCGAGGTCCGCGAACTCCCCGGCCTGCGCGCACCCCTCGGCGACGCCGACGACCAGCCCGCGTAGCGCGTCCGGCGGCTCGACCGCCTCGCCGGAGAGCACCCGCCACACGCGGGCGCAGTCGGCGACCGAGGTGGTCATGGGCCCGACGACGTCGAACATGGGGGCGAGCGGCGCGACCCCCTCGGCCGGGACGGCGCCGGCGCTGGGCCGCAGGCCGACCACGCCGCAACAGGCCGCCGGGATCCGTACGGAGCCGCCGGTGTCGGTGCCGAGGCCGAACCTGGCGATGCCCGCGGCGAGGGCGGCCGCCGTGCCGCCGCTCGATCCGCCGGGAGACAGGTGCGGGTGACGCGGGTTGCGCACGTCGCCCCAGTGCGGGTTCTCGCTGGTGACGCCCCAGGCGAACTCGTGCTGGTTCGCCTTGCCCACCAGCAGCGCCCCCGCGCGTTCCAGCGCCTCGACGCAGGGGGCGGTGGCCAGCGCCTCCTCGCTTCCGTACAGGGCGGAACCGCGGGTCGTGGGGAGCCCGGCGACGTCGATCATGTCCTTGACGACGAAGGTCCAGGCCCACAGCTCCGGCGAGGCGCCGGGCACGGGACGCTCCTGAGCGGAGAGCCGTTCGATGACCGGCTCGGCGCCGGCCTCGATGAGGATCGCGTGATCGCCGTACAGGCGGATCGCCTCGGCGGACCGGGCGATCGCCGCGTCGCGTTCCGCGACCGCCTCGGCGGACCCGATGGTCTCCGGCTCGCGTTCCATGGTCGGGGGCCTCCTCGAACGCCTCCTCGGGCGGCGGGGAACCGTCCGGCGGGGACGGCGCGGCGGGGTCGTCACCAGCCACACCGAGATCCGGCAAATGGTGACATATCTCCCGGTTCGCGTCGACCCTCGGAGGACCTTCGCCGCCCCGGTGCGCACTTCACCGGGCCGCGTACGGTCAGACCGCCAGCGCGTCCAGCAGGGACAGCAGCCGGGCGCTCTCCCGCTCCGGGCGGGCGAGGGCGAAGATGCTGCGACTGGTGTTCAGCCACGGCACGTCGGCGACCACGACGCCCGAGCCGTGCCCGCGCAGCGCGAGGTCGGTGACGAACGCGGCGCCCATCCCCGCCTCGACCATCGCCAGCATGATCTTGAAGTCGTCGGAGTACCCCGCCACCCGGGGGTGCAGGCCCCAGCGGGCGAACACGCCCTCGAAGAACGAGGCGTCGCTGCTGCCCGGGTGGTGCGTGATCCACGGCAGGTCGACGAGCTGCTCGGCCCGGTACGGCGCCAGGTCGCACCACTGGGCGGGTAGGACGATCTTGTAGCGGTCCTCGGCGATCCAGCGGCGGCCCAGCGCCGACGGCCACGAGAGGCCGGAGTTCCCCACCTGGTAGACGATCGCCGCGTCCAGCTCGCCTCCGGCGCCGAGACGCGGGATGAGCTGGGAGGACTCGGCGACGGTGACCTTGACGCCGGCCCGGTCCCTGTCCTCCATCCGCGCGAGCACGCCGGTCAGCTTGTCGGCGAAGCTGGGGAAGATGCCCAGGCGGATGCGCCGCTCACTGTTGCGGTGCACGGCCTGGACGGTGGCGATCATTCGTTCCATGTCGCCGAGCACGGCCGCCGCGTGCCTGGCCAGCACCTCCGCGGCGCTGGTGGGCAGCACGCTGTGCGCGGAACGCTCGAACAGCCGGACGCCGATCTGCCGCTCCAGCGCGGCCATCTGCTGGGAGACGGCCGACGAGGTGTACCCCAGCCGGTTCGCCGCGGCCGCGAAGGAGCCGAACTGAACCACTTCGCGCAGAGTGCGGAGATGTTCCGGCTTGAGCATTAGCGTTCCTTGCTCTCAGGGCTGCCAAATGTCGTGTTTATAGCGCTTCCTACTTCTTTTCGCCACTTCTACAGTGATGGCCCATCGTTCCCGAATCCTTCTGAAGGTCACATGAGCATCCGCGTGTACCGCAACGCCGCCATCCACACGGGGACCGGCGGCGCCCCACCCGCCCAGGCCATGGCCGTGGACGGCGAGACGCTGCTCGCCGTCGGCACGGAGGCGGAGGTGCGCGAGGCCGCGGGCCCGGGCGCGGAGCTGATCGACCTGGACGGCGCCGCCGTCCTCCCCGGCCTCTACGACGCGCACATCCACACGGCGCAGTACGCCCAGAGCCTCGGCGCGGTGGACCTGCGCGACGTGCGGTCCCTGGACGAGGCCCTCGCCGCGGTGGCCGCGCACGCGGCGCGGCTGCGACCGGGCGCCTGGCTGTTCGGCGGCCGGTGGAACAGCAACACCTGGAACCCGCCCGCCCAGCCGGACCGGTACGCGCTCGACTCCGTGTGCCCGGACCTGCCGGTCGCGCTGCCCAGCGTGGACGGTCACACCGTGTGGGCCAACTCGGCGGCGCTGCGGCTGGCCGGCATCGACGCGAGCACGCCCGACCCCGTGGGGGGCGAGATCGTCAGGGACGCGAACGGGGAGCCCACGGGCATCCTGCGCGAGGCGGCCTCGTACCCGCTCCGCGACCTCATGGTCTCCCCCGACCTGCGCGACCTGCTCCGCGCGGCGCAGGAGGAGCTGCTCGCGCTCGGCCTGACCAGCGTCCACGACATCGACGGCGAGGACTGCCGGGCCGCCTACCTGCGGCTGCGCGACGCGGGCGAGCTCAAGCTGCGCGTCCACAAGGCGATCCCGATGGTCCACCTGGAGGCGGCGATCGCCGAGGGCCGCCGCACCGGGCAGGGCGACGACTGGGTCCGCACCGGCCCCGTGAAGATCTTCAGCGACGGCGCCCTGGGCTCGCACACCTGCCACATGAGCGAGTCCTTCGCCGGCGAGCACGGAAACAACGGCATCGCCGTCACGCCGTACGAGGAACTGGTCGCGTTGTTCTCCCGGGCGGCGGGAGCCGGCATCGCCGTGGCGACGCACGCGATCGGCGACCTGGCCAACCACCTGGTCATCAACGCGTACGAGGCGGTCGGCCAGACGCCGGGCCTGCGGCACCGCATCGAGCACGCCCAGCACCTGCGGCCCGGCGACCTGGCGCGGATGGCGCGGCTGGGCATCGTCGCCTCGATGCAGCCCGTGCACTGCACCAGCGACATCGACCTGGTGGACCACCTGCTGGCCGGCCACGACCTGGCCTCCTACGCCTGGCGGGGAATGCTCAACGTCGGCGTGGCGCTGGCCTTCGGCTCCGACGCCCCCGTCGAGCACCCCAACCCGTTCGCCGCGCTGTACGCCGCGGTGACCCGCACCCGGACCGACGGCACCCCCGTCGGCGGGTGGCAGCCGGAGCAGCGGCTGAGCATGGCCGAGGCCGTCACCGCCCACACCCTGGGCGCGGCCTACGCCGCGGGCGAGGAGGAGCGCAAGGGCGTCCTCACGCCCGGCAGACTCGCCGACTTCATCGCGGTGGACACCGACCCCTACCTGGAGTCGCCCGAGGCGGTGCTGCGCACCAAGGTTCTGACCACCGTCGTCGGCGGCGAGGTCCGCTGGCGGCGCATCTGAAGGAGCACCCCCTGTGAACACCCGGATCCTCACCACGCTCGCCGTCGGCGGGCTGCTCGCCGCGACCGCCGCCTGCGGCGCCCAGTCCCTGGACGCCGAGGACTCCGGCGCGGCGGCCTCGACGCCGCCGGCCGTCGTCCTCGACCAGGCCCCCGCCGAGGAGAAGGCGGCCGACGTCATCAACGCCATCACCCCTGACCAGGAGCTCGCGGCCAAGGCGCCGGCGAGCCTCAAGTCGAACGGCCTCAAGGTCGTCTCCTCGATCGGCTACCCGCCCATGGAGCTGTTCGCGAGCGACGGCAAGACCGCGATCGGCTTCGACCCCGCCCTGGCTCGCGCCATCGCGAGGAAGCTCGGCGTCAAGGTGACCATCACCGACGAGGAGTTCAACTCGCAGATCCCCGGCGTGCTCACCGGCCGCTACGACTTCGTCATCTCCTCGATGAGCGACACGCCGGAACGGCAGGAGCAGGTCACGTTCGTCGACTACGTGCAGGCCGGCGCCGCGCTGCTGGTCAAGAAGGGCAACCCGGCAGGCATCGCCGGGCCTGCGGACCTGTGCGGCAAGACCGTCTCCGTCGTCGACAACGGCTCCTCGATGGAGCTGGCCGAGAGCTACGACGAGACCTGCGAGAAGGACGGCAAGCCCGCCGTGGACATCCTCAAGTTCCCCGGCGACACGGAGGCCATGATGCAGGTGAGCAACGGCCGTGCGCAGGCGAGCGTCACCGACTACGTGGTCGCCGCGTACAAGGCGGCCGACCCGAAGCTCGAGATGGAGGCGATCACCCTCGACGGCACCGCGAGCCCCTGGGGCATCGGGATGAGGCCGGACAACAAGGAGCTCATCGACTCCGTCAAGGGCGCACTGGACTCACTCATCAAGAGCGGGGAGTACGGCAACATCCTCAAGGCCTGGAACCTGGACGCACTGGCCGTCGAGTCGGCCGTGGTCAACGGCGGTAAGTGACGTGCGCACCGAACCCATCGTCGACGGGGCCGGCACGCCGGTCCCCGTCGCCCGCACCCGGCACTGGGGCCGCTGGCTCGCCGCGGCCGTCGCGCTCGCGGTCGCCGGCTGGCTGGCCTACCTGGTGGTGGTCAACCCGCGCCTGGACTGGGGCAAGGTCGCCGAGTATCTGTTCCACGAGCGCATCCTGTCCGGGGCCTTGGTCACCATCGAGATCTCCGTGCTGGCGACGGCCCTCGGACTGGTGCTCGGCGTCCTGGTCGCGGTCATGCGCCTGGCGCAGAACCCGGTGCTGAGCGGGCTGGCGACGTTCTACATCTGGTTCTTCCGCGGCACGCCGGTGCTGGTGCAGCTCATCTTCTGGTACAACCTGGCGTTCCTCTTCCCCGAACTGGTGCTCAAGATCCCCTTCACGGCGATCGGTCTCAAGTGGGACACCAACCAGGTGATGACCGGCTTCACCGCGGCCATGCTGGGGCTCGGGCTGAACCTGGCGGCGTACTTCGCCGAGACCGTGCGCGCCGGGATCCAGGCGGTGGACCGGGGCCAGACCGAGGCGGCGTACTCACTGGGCATGACGCCGGCCAAGCGGATGCGGGTCATCGTGCTGCCGCAGGCACTGCGCATCATCATCCCGCCGACCGGCAACGAGTTCATCTCCATGCTGAAGACCACCTCGCTGGTGTACGTCGTCGCCGGGCACGACCTGATGACCAACGCCAGCCAGATCTACAAGGCGAACAACCGGATCATGGAGCTGCTGATCGTGGCGAGCGTCTGGTACATGCTCATGACCGCCGTGGCGACGTACCTGCAGGGGCGGCTGGAGCGCCGGTTCGGCTCCGAGGCCGTACGCCTGGTGCGCGGTGGCGGGGTCGCGACCCGGGTCCTGCCGAAGGTGGCCGCGTGAGCGCGGGAGCGGACCGCGGCGTGGCCCCGGTCGTGGTCGCGTCGGACGTCCGGATGGGCTACAACGGCGTGCAGGTGCTCAACGGGGTGAACCTCACGGTGACCCCGGGCGAGGTGAGCTGCATCATCGGCCCGTCGGGCTCGGGCAAGTCCACGTTCCTGCGGTGCGTCAACGGCCTGGAGCCCGTGCTGGGCGGCAGCCTGCGCGTGCTCGGGGAGGAGGTCGGCCACGCGCTGCGCGACGGCAGGTACCACCCCTGGACCGCCAAGGAGTTCGCCGTCTTCCGCAGGAACATCGGCATGGTGTTCCAGCGATTCAACCTGTTCGCCCACCAGAGCGCGCTGGAGAACGTCGCGTGCGGGCCCGTCCACGTGCTGGGCATGTCCCAGGACCGGGCACGGACGCTGGCGATGGAGCACCTGGACCGCGTGGGCCTGGCCGACCACGCGCACAAGCGGCCCCACCAGCTCTCCGGCGGCCAGCAGCAGCGGGTGGCCATCGCGAGGGCGCTCGCGATGAAGCCCACGCTGATGCTGTTCGACGAGCCGACCTCCGCCCTCGATCCCGAGCTGGTGGACGAGGTGCTCGAGGTCATGAAGGGCCTGGCGGCCGATGGGATGACGATGGTCGTGGTGACCCACGAGATCGCCTTCGCCCGGGAGGTCGGCGACCGGCTGACCTTCTTCGCCGACGGCGTGGTCGTCGAACAAGGCCGTCCCCGCGACCTTCTCGCCGCGCCGGAGCACGAGCGCACCCGCGCGTTCCTGTCCAGCGTCCTGGGCGGCAAGGAGGGCTCCTCCACGAAGTGAGCGCCGGTCGCAGGGGCCGCGGTTCACCGACCGGCGAAGCCCCTCGGCCCGGTGCGAGTCCGCCCACCCTGGCGAGTGGTCAAGCGAGCGACTTGGACGTCTCCCGGCGCTCGCGGGCGCGGATCGCCAGGGTCACGGGTACGGCGTGGCCCAGCACTCCGGCGCCCCAGCCCAGGACGGGCCAGATCGGCCACGGATACCAGAAGTCCGTCGCCCGGCCGACGGCGAGCCAGACGACCACCATGAGGAGCGACACGCCGGCGTAGACGCCGGCGTGGATTCGCACCCCGAGCCTGGCCGCCCTGGCCTTCCGGGCCCGGCGCAGCGCCCGGTCCCTCGACGTGCGCAGCTTGGCCGGCAGGTCGGCGAGAAGAGCGTCGAGCTCGCCGCGGTGCCGCGCCCGCGTGGCGATGTCGAGGCGCTCGTCGAACTCCTCCTTGGTCAGGTAGCCGGTGCCGAACGCGTCGCCGAGCACCTCGATGGTGCGGTCACGCTCGGCGGCGCCGGCCCGGGGAGCGGTGGCCGGGGCGGCGGCGGGCCTGGAGCCCAGCGCTGTGCCGGAGTCGGTGGTCAAGGGGGCCTCCAGGAGTCGGGCAGACGATCTCCGCGATTATGGATAACGCAAGCGTCGCATGAACGCATTAGCTAATGCAAGACGCTATAGTTAACATGCGTAAACACAAGAGGGGAGACAGACCGATGGAAGGGTCCTCGACGCCCGGTCCTTCACGACGCCAGAGGGTGCGTGACGCCACACTGCGCGAGCTGATCTCGGTGAGCCGCGGGATCCTGACGGCCCAGGGCGTCGAAGCGCTGACGATCCGGGCGGTCGCCCGGGAGATGGGGATGACCCCGCCCGGTGTCTACCGCTACTTCGACAGCCACCGCGCCCTCCTCGACGCGGTCATCGTGGCGATCCTGGACGAGCTCACCGCGTTCGTCGCCGGCAGGGTCGGCGAGGTGGACGAGGCGGACACGGCGGGCCGGCTCGTGGCCGCCAGCAGGGCGTTGCGGCGCTGGGGGGTCGAGCACCCCCGGGAGTTCCACCTCTCCCTGGTCGCGTCCCCTCCGGAGGAGGAGCAGAACCAGGCGGTCGGCCGGGCGCGAGGCCAGGTGGGCAGGCTGTTCGGAGTGATCTTCGTCGAGGCGTGGCGGGACTACGGCGGCGCCTCCCCCGCTCCCTGGCCCCGCGAGCCCCGGATCGAGCCGCTCGCCGAGCGGTTCGTCCGGATGCTGGAGATCACGATGCCCTCCACGGCCGCCGCGGCCGCCTTCACCCGCTGCTGGACGCGGCTCTACGCAATGGTCTGCCTGGAATCGCTCGGCCTTCCGCGGATCATCGGCGACGAGGAGGGCGATCTGTTCGAGGCGGAGCTGACCGACCTCGCGCGGACACTCGGTCTTCCCGAGGCCGCCCTGGACGCCGGCCGCTGACGTTCACCCACCACCGTCCCCGTACGGCCTCATCATGTCCGAACAGGAGAGCCCATGACCCCCCTGCAGCTCAGTCAGCCGACCCAGCTGATCGCCGGCGCCGTCCTGCTGACCGTCGTGACCATCGAGTTCGGCGGGTGGTTCCTCACCCGGATCGTCCGCGGCGCGGTGCCGATGACGCCCTTCCAGCAGACGTTCGCCCGCGCCGGCCACGCGCACGCGGGGGTGCTGGTCACCCTCGGGCTGGTGTGCCTCCTCTTCGTCGACGCCACCGGCCTCGGCGGCGTCGCCCTGTGGACCGCCCGGCTCGGCGTACCGGCCGCCGCCGCGCTGATGTCCGCCGGCTTCTTCCTGTCGTCCCTCGGACGGGACGTGACCCGGCCGAACCGTCTGATCATCCTGCTCTGGCTCGGCGCGCTCTGCCTGGCGGCGGGCGTGCTGACACTCGGCATCGGCCTGCTGACGAGCTGATCGGGGCGATCGGCGCGCGAGAGCTGTGCATACCACCCGCTTCCCTGGGTACGCGAGAGCGGGAGAGTGCGCTACGGGGCCCGCGCGGGACGGCGGCGGACAGGTCATCCGTCACGTCCCGCGCGGGCCTCGCTCACCTGTCGTGGACGGTGACCACGTACCTGTCGGGATCACTGAAGGAGAACGTCCGGCCGAACGGCCCGTCCACCGGCGCGGACACGATCGGCACCCCGGCCGCGGCGAGCTCGTCGTGGAGCCGCTGGGCGTCGTCGGCTTTGAACCACAGCGCCACCCCCGAGCCGGGACGCGGAGCCGCCTCCAGGTCGACGCCGGGCAGCGGCTCGCGCACCGCGAACGGGATGGGCGTGGTGGCGAACACCACGGCGTGCGGCGGTCCGGCGGGGTCACGCCGCAGCCCGAGGCGCTTCTCGTAGAACGCGGCCGCGGCCTCCAGGTCACGCACCTGCACTGCCACGAAGTCCACTCCGGTGACGGTCATCATTGCCTCCAATGTCAGAGCTTTGACATAGAGGACTGTATGTCAGAATGCTGACATGAAGCAAGAGAGCGATGGCACGGACCCCGGGCGCCTGGTGGGCTACCAGCTGAAGAGAGTCCAGGCGGCGCTGCGCTCGACCATGGACGCCGCGCTGCGCCGCCACGACCTGACCACTCCGCAGTACGTCTGCCTGGAACTGCTCGACCAGCGGCCGGGGCTGTCCAACGCCGAGCTGGCCAGGGACGCCTTCGTCACCCGGCAGTCGATGAACGTGTTGCTCCGCAACCTGGAGGACGCCGGGCTGGTCGAGCGGCCGGCGTCCGCGCCGCAGGGCAGAGCCCTGCCCACCACGCTCACGGCCGAAGGCAGAGCCCGGCTCGTCGCCGCGCGCGGCGACGTGCTCGAGATCGAACGGCGGATGACCGCCCACCTCGACGCGGAGCAGGCCGAGCTCCTGCTGGGCCACCTGGAGCGGATGACCCGCGCTCTGGGGAGCCGGTGACCGCCCACAGCCGGAAGCGCTCGGGCAGCCGTGTTCGGGGAGCATCTACTCTGACGTCAGAGTAGGGTGATGCTGGTCACGTGGTTCTCCCGGCCGGCGCGCCGCCGTCCCGCGGCACCCCGCACCCCCGCGTCACGGCCACCGGGAGGCCGGGGATCCAGGGCGGCCCGCACGGGAGCTTCCTCCGCGGCGGTCCGCCGGCACCGGAGACCGCACGTGCAGAGGGAGGACGATGTCCGTCTACCGCGTCAGGATGTACAGCGGCTTTCAGCGCACCCTCACGGCCGACCGCGTCGTCGTCAACGGCGACAACGTCTGTTTCGAGCGGAGCAGGAACGGGTCCTGGGTGGCGGCGCTCCAGGTGCCGGCCCAGCTGGTCACCCGGGTCCGCCGACGGTGCGTCCATGCGGACGGCACGGTGACCTGGAACGTCGAGAGACCGGGGCCCAGCACCTACTGACCGGGACGCTCATTCCCGATCACAGCCGTCATTGCTCTCCAACCTTCCGTGAGAGTAGAGTCTGCCCCGCTTGCGGTGGGACTCCGCTTCGCCGCGTGCCGCCCATCGCAGGCGTCAACGCCACCGCACGGCCCGCCCGGCCCTTCCCCCTCGCCGGGCGCGCCGTCGCGGTGGATCCCGGCACGCGAAATCCCCGCGAGAGGTATGGTCACCGAGGCGTTCAGCGGACTGTGCCGCGGAACGGATCCCTCACGCGAGGGGAGCCGGCGGCACCGCGCACGCGCGGGGGGGCAGGAAGGGTGAGCGGAGCGATGCCTGAGGGTCTGGTGCAGATCGGCGAGGTCGCCGAACGGCTCGGGCTGTCCCTGCGCACCATCCGCCACTACGAGGAGGTCGGCCTGATCGTGCCCGCCCGCACGCAGGGGGGCTTCCGCCTCTACAGCGAGGAGGACGTGCAGCGCCTGGCGCTGATCAAGCGGATGAAGCCGCTGGGGTTCACGCTGGAGGAGATGCGCGACCTGCTGGAGATCACCGACCGGCTGGCCCGCGGCGACGACGACGCCGGCCTGCTCGCCCGGTTGCGGCTGTTCGAGAAGGCGGTGGCCGAACGCGCCGACAGGCTGCGCGAGCAGCTCGCGATGGCCAGGGAGTTCGCCGAGCAGCTCCGCCGCCAGCGGGTCGACGCCCCGAAGCCCGCGGCCGTCCGGACCGCGTCCGGGTAATGGTTCGTTATACGGATACCCGCCTTCGCCTTGGGGATAGCAAGCCCCAGGCCAACCCGCATAGCCTGCGGTAAGTGACGCTCTTTCCGACCGTATGGCGTGCCACGTGCGGAGCGTAGGGGCGCTTCTCCACGTGAGTCCCGCCGCGATGGTGACCAAGGAGCACGACACGATGAACTCGCAGACCATGGACCGCATGGACGTCTCCGCGGCCGAGGCGGTCACTTCCGTGTACACGTTCCCGGTGCCGCACTCTCCTGAGGCGGTCAGCGGCGTGCGGCGACGCGCGCTCCGTGTGCTGGCGGCCTGGGGAACGCCCGGGGCCGCCGCCGAGGAGGCCATGCTGGTGATCTCCGAGATGGTGACCAACGCCGTCCTCCACGCCATGCCGCCGGCCGAGCTGCGGCTCTTCGTCTACGCCGACGGCGACCGCCCGGTCATCCGGGTCGAGGTCACCGACGCCGGGGCGGCGCCGGTGTGGCCGGGGACCGAGCCGTCTCCGGACGAGAGCGGGCGCGGCGGCGTCGTCGTCGACGCCCTCGCCATCCGGCACGGCTCCCTGACCCGCCCCTCCGGCACCACCACGTGGTGGGCGGACCTGCCGGCCCGCTGAGCCGTACGCCCGCCCTCAGCAGTGACGCAGGGTCTCCGAGGGAGACTCCCCGAAACGCCGGCGATAGGCGAGGGCGAACCGCCCCAGGTGGACGAACCCCCAGCGATAGGCGACGTCGGTGACCGAGGTGGTGCCCGGGTCCCGGACCGCGAGTTCGGCGTGGACCCGCTCGAGGCGCACCTCCCGCAGGTAGCTCATGGGCGTCGTCTCCAGCTGACGCCGGAACCCCTCCTGAAGCGCCCGCGCGCCGACGCCCACCGACTCGGCGATCTCCTCCACGCTGAGCGGTTCCGCCGCCCGCGCTTCGATGAGGTCCACGGCCCGTTCCACCGCCGTCGGCGCGACACGGGGCTGGCCGCCCGACAGCGCCTCGCTGTAGTTGCTGGGCTGGGCCAGCAGCAACTGCGTCATCAGCAGCCCTTCGAGCTGCCTGAGCGCGACGGGCTGCTCCAGCATGGCGCCGCCGGTCTCCGCCTCCCGCCTCAGCAGGTCGACGACCGAGAGCCATGATCGGACAGGGGGCCGGGTCAGGTCCATGCCGAGGGAGAAGGTGAGCGGCCTGCGCGGCGTGCGCCCCAAGAGCTTGCAGAGATGGGCTTCGAGCGCCGCTCGATCGAAACGGGCGATCAGCGACACGTGCCCGGCGGCCCAGCGCATGGTCATGGGCCGCGTCAGCGACAGTACGGCGGCGAGCTCGGGCGTCGACACGATCCGCTCGCGGCCGTGGGACACCTCGGCGGCGCCGATCAGGGGGATCTCGACGAGCAGGTAGGTGTCCAGCGGCTGCGGCGTGATCAGCACCTCCGTGCCGTAGCCGAGCGAGTACAGCCCCATCCCGTCGAACGTCATCCCGTTCATGCGAACGTCGAGGCGGATCTCCGGATCCACCGGGCGCAGCCCGTGGTCGCCGAGGTCGTTGCCGACCTTCGTACGGGCCTCGTCGACGTCGTGCGTGCGCACCCGCCGATGCGTGGCGAGTGGTAGCGGCTGTTCGGCCATATCGCCTCCCCGAGTGGGCAGGCCCCCCGTTCCCGCAGGTGGCGGGCGTGATACAAGCCTAAGCGCGCAGGCCACGCGGCGGAACGCGGCCACGGTGAGAACCTGGCCGGGTGATCGCCTCCTCGTCCTACCGCGCGGCAGGGGCGGTCGAGCCGCGCACCACGAGCTCCGTGGCGAGCTCGACGTGGTGGGACTCGATCCGTTCCCCGGCCGCCAGGCGCAGCGCCGTACGCACCGCGACGGCGCCCATCTCCCGCAGCGGCTGCCGCACGGTGGTCAGGGGCGGCGAGGCCATCCGGGCGATCTGGGTGTCGTCGAAACCGACGATGCTCAGGTCCTCCGGCACCCGCAGCCCCCGCTCCCTGGCCGCCTCCAGCACGCCGAGCGCGATGTCGTCACAGCCCGCGAAGACCGCCGTGGGCGCCTCGGGCAGGTCGAGCAGCGCCGCCCCGCCCGCCAGGCCGTCGTGGTAGTGGAAGTGTCCCGTCCGTACGTACCCGGGCAGGACGGGCGTGTCCCCGGCCTCCATGGCGGCCCGGTAGCCGTGCAGCCGGGCCTGGTTGCAGGTCGCGGTGGTCGGACCGCCCAGATAGGCGACACGCCGGTGGCCCAGCGCGAGCAGGTGCTGCGTCGCGGCCAGGCCACCGGCGAAGTTGGTCGAGCCGACGCTGATCACCCGGGTCCGCGGCAGGTTCAGCGGGTCGATCACGACCAGGGGCAGCCGCGCCCGGGCCAGCGCGGCGAGCTGCCCGGAGGTCAGCTCGCCGGTGACGGCGACCAGCGCACGCCGCCCGGCCGCGACCAGGTCGCGCGCCCACCCCGCGGTGCGGTCGGCGTTGCGCCGGATGCTCACCACGACCGCCACGTCGAGATCGGCCCCGGCCTGCACCGCGCCCTGGACGATCTCGGTGGAGTACGCGTTGAGGTCCGCGTCGAACTCCACCTCGATCGTGTCGGGCGCGGGCTCACCCCGGCGCTGCGGCGGCGCGACGTAGTCGTGCTGCTCCAGCAGCGACAGCACCAGGGAACGGGTCTCCGGCGCGACGTCGCTGCGGCCGTTCAGCACCTTCGACACGGTCGCGACCGACACCCCCGCGGAGGCCGCGACCGTGGCGAGAGTGGCCCGCCTACGACTGGGCGGCATCTGTTCCTCCCTGCTCGGGACCCGCCGCCGGGCGAACCTCCGCGGGGGTGACCAGCCGCCGGCCGCGGCCGACGTGGCGCAGCGGGCCGGTCAGCCGTACGCGGCCCCGGCACGGCAGGTCCGACGCGGAGGTGCCGACGAACACCTCGACGTCTCCGGGCTCGACGATCCGGCGCAGGTCGCGGCCGGTGAAGGCGGTCCTGTCCGCGTGCACCGCGAAGGTCGCCCGCGCGCTCTCGCCGGGCTCCAGGCGCACCCGGACGAACCCGGCGAGCTGCCGCACCGGCCGGGTCACCTGGGCGAGCACGTCGTGCAGGTAGAGCTGGACGACCTCCTCGCCCGCCCGGCCGCCGGTGTTGCGCACGCGCACCGACACGGTGAACTCCCCGTCGGTGGGCACCTCGTCGCCGCTGATCTCCAGGTCGTCGACCTCGAACGTCGTGTAGGACGTGCCGTGGCCGAACGGGAACAGCGGCGTCGGGTCGAGGTTGCTGATGCCGTGGCTGTCGGAGCCGAGCGGCGGCTGCAGGTAGGTGCCCGGCTGCCCGCCCGGGGTCCGCGGGATCTGCACCGGCAGCTTCCCGCTGGGCTGCACCCGGCCGGACAGGACGCCGGCGACGGCCGCCCCGCCCTCCTCGCCCGGCATGAACGCCTGGACGAGCGCGGCGGCCCGGTCGCGCACCCGCCCCAGCGCGTACGGCCGGCCCGACACGACGACCACCACGACCGGCGTCCCGGTGGCGGCCAGCTCGATCAGCAGATCCTCCTGCGCTCCGGGCAGCCGCAGGTCCTCGACGTCGCAGCCCTCGCCGGAGGTGCCGTTGCCGAAGAGCCCGGCAAGGTCGCCGACGACGGCCACGCACAGGTCGGCCTCGCGAGCCGCCCGGATCGCGGCGTCGAAGCCGGAGCGGTCCTCGTCACGCCAGTCGCAGCCCCGCTCGTGGACGATCTCGGCGTCCGGCAGCTCGGCCCGCAGCGCGTCGAGCAGGCTGGGGGCCTCCAGGCCGAGGCCGAGCCCGGGGTAGCGGGGCAGCACGTGGTTGGGGAAGGCGTAGCAGCCCATGAACGTGCGGGGGTCGTCGGCGCAGGGCCCGACCACCGCCAGCCGCCGCGGCCCGGTCCGCCCCTCGCCCAGCAGCGGCAGCGCGGTTCCGGCGTCGAGCAGCACGATCGACCGCTCGGCCAGCTCCCGGGCCAGCGCCCGGTTGTCCGGCGAGTCGAGGTCCACGGCGTCCGCCCCGGCCACCGACTTCTCCGGCGTCCAGTCCGGGTCGAGCAGCCCGAGTTCCACCTTCTGGGTGAGCAGCCGGCGCGCGGCCCGGTCGATCAGCGACTCCGGCAGCTCACCCCGCCGCACCCGCTCGGCCAGGTGCTGGCCGAAGCCGAGCGTGTCGGGCAGTTCGACGTCGAGGCCCGCGGTCAGCGCGAGCACCCCTGCATCCTCGTGGTCCGCGGCGACCTGGTGCATCTTCGCGAGGAACGCGATCGCCCAGTAGTCCGAGACGACCGTGCCGGTGAACCCCCACTCGTCGCGCAGCACCTCGGTCAGCAGCCACGGGTCGGCGGCGGCGGGGACGCCGTCCACGTCGGAGTAGGAGTTCATGACCGAACGGGCGCCGCCCTCGGCGATGGCGGTCTCGAACGTCGGCAGGATCATGTCCATCAGCTCGCGCCTGCCCATGGGCACCGGGCCGTGGTTGCGGGCCGCGCGGGAGGCGGAGTAGCCGGCGAAGTGCTTGAGCGTGGCGATGACCCCGGCGCGCTCCAGGCCGCGCACGTAGGCGGCGCCGAGCGTCGCGACGAGGTACGGATCCTCGCCGATCGTCTCCTCGACCCGGCCCCAGCGGTAGTCGCGCACCACGTCCAGCACCGGCGACAGGCCCTGGTGGACGCCCACGGCACGCATGTCCCGCCCGATGGCGGAGGCCATCCGCTCCACCAGCTCAGGGTCGAACGTCGCCCCCCAGGCGATCGCGGCCGGGTAGACGGTCGCTCCGTAGGTGGTGAAACCGGTCAGGCACTCCTCATGCACCAGCGCCGGGATGCCGAGGCGGGAGTGCTTCACCACCTCCTGCTGCAGCCGTACGACCTCCGCCGCGCCCTCCGCCGCGGTCACCGGAACGCTGCCGAAAACCCGCGTCAGGTGGCCGAGACCGTGGCGTGCCGCCTCCTCGATCGGCACCGTCCCGGAGGCGGCGAAAACGTCCTGCATCGGGGCGACGTTGTGCGCGCCGTCAGGCTCCACCTCCTGCTCGGGCTGCATGTCGTTCCCGATCCACCGGCTGCCGAGCTGGCCGATCTTCTCCTCAAGGGTCAGTTCCGAGAGGAGGGCCTCGACCCGGTCGGCCACGGGAAGTGCCGGGTCCTGCCATGCCCGGAGCGTCCCGTCCGCCGTTTGCGTCCGATCTGGGGCCGTCATCTGCTCTCCTCAAGAAGTTTCGAAACATTTCGGTGTCTGCGGCGAATTCGCGCTCAGTGTTTCATTCTGATCAAGATCACCCGGTAGACGCCTGTTCGCCGGTACTTTACACACGCCTCACGCTGAGCTGGAGAGGTCGTGAGAGCGCTCTTGACAGTGAGGTACCGCAAATCTAGATTGGCGTGCCACGCGGCTTGTGTCGAAATGTTTCGAAACGAGCTGAATTCAAGAAGGAGTGGACAGTGGCACCGGGGTGCCGATCCACATCGCCCCCCGCCGCGTCCGAGTCGTTTTCAAGAGCCGCGGCCAGCCTCGGCATTCGACGTACGGAGATCAGCGTGGAGTCCAGGACACCATCCCGCCGCAACTTCCTCAGCCTTTCGATGGGCCTCCCCCTCGGCGCCGCGTTAGCGGCCTGCGGCACGTCCGGCCCGGCTCCGTCCGGCGGAGGTGCCTCGGGCGGCGCCGCCGGCGGCAACGGCGGCGGCGGGGGCAAGGCCAGCTACTGGTTCCTCCAGGGCCCGCCCGGTGAGGCTCCCCGCACCGCGGCCGTCGAGCGGTTCAACAAGGCCAACCCCAACGGCCAGATCGCGATCACCACGATCCAGAACGACGCCTACAAGACGAAGATCAAGACCGCGATCGGCGCGAACCAGGCGCCGACCATCATCTGGGGCTGGGGCGGCGGCGGTCTGCGCAGCTACGTGCAGGCCGGCCAGGTCGAGGACCTCACCTCGTGGTTCGGCGAGAACGCCGCCGTCAAGGACCGGCTGTTCCCCGGCGCCTTCGGCGCCGCCACGATCGACGGCAAGATCTACGCGATGCCGTGCGAGACCGTGCAGCCGATCGTGCTGTTCTACAACAAGAGGGTCTTCGAGAAGGTCGGCGTCCAGCCGCCGCAGTCGTACGGCGACATTCTCGAGCTGGTGAAGAAGTTCAACGCGGCGGGGATCGCGCCGTTCTCGCTGGCCGGCCAGTCGCGCTGGACGAACATGATGTGGCTGGAGTTCCTCTTCGACCGCATCGGCGGTCCCGAGGTGTTCCAGGCCGTCTTCGACGGCGAGAAGGACGCCTGGAACAACCCCGCCTCCATCGAGGCCCTGACCAAGATGCAGGAGCTCATCAAGGCCAACGGCTTCATCAAGGGCTTCTCCTCCGTCACCGCCGACTCCAACGCCGACCAGGCGCTGCTGTACACCGGCAAGGCCGCGATGATGCTGCACGGCAGCTGGTCGTACGGCATCCAGCAGGAGCAGGGCGGCGACATCGTCTCGAGCGGCGGCCTCGGCTGGATGAACTTCCCGGGCGTCGACGGTGGCAAGGGCGACGCGAGCAACACCGTCGGCAACCCCGGTCAGTACCTGTCGATCTCCTCCAAGGCGACGCCCGAGGAGAAGGAGATCGCCAAGAAGTTCTTCGCCACCGGCGTGCTCGACGACGCAGAGCAGAAGCAGTGGGTCGAGACCGGTGGTGTGCCGATCGTCAAGGGCTCCGACAAGCTGTTCACCGGCTCCAAGGACGCCGAGTTCCTGAACTTCGTCTACGGCGTCGCCAGCAACGCCAAGGTCTTCGCCCAGTCGTGGGACCAGGCGCTCAGCCCGACCGCGGCCGAGGTGCTGCTGGACAACATCGCCAAGCTGTTCCAGCTGTCGATCTCGCCCCAGCAGTTCGCCACGAACATGAACGCGGTCATCGGTAAGTAAACATGTCGGCTATCTCCGCTCGAAGGACGTCGTCCGCCGCCGCCACGCGCGGCGGCGGCGTCCTGCCATGGCTGGCCCTGCCGGCCCTGGTGGCCTTCGCCGTTTTCGCGCTGATTCCGCTCATCGGGGTCCTGCTGCTCAGCTTCACGTCCTGGGACACGCTGGGCGAGATCCAGCTGACCGGGCTCGAGAGCTGGAAGTCCGTACTCACCGACCCCGGCCTGCCCCACGCGCTGTGGGTGACGTTCCTGATCATGCTGCTCTCCTGGGCCTTCCAGACCCCGGCCAGCATCCTGATCGGGGTGTTCCTGGCGGGCCGCCAGCGCTACCGCGAGCTGCTCGCGGTGCTGTACTTCATCCCGCTGCTGCTCAGCTCCGCGGCCATCGCGATCACCTTCAAGGCGCTGCTCGACCCGAACTTCGGGCTCGGCGCCGGGCTGGGCCTCGACTTCCTCACCCAGGACTGGCTCGGCGAGCCCGGCCTCGCCTTCGGCGTCGTGATCTTCGTGGTGTCGTGGCAGTACATCCCGTTCCATTCGCTGCTCTACCAGGGCGGCGTTCGGCAGATTCCGCGTTCGCTCTACGAGGCCGCGGAACTGGACGGGGCGGGGCGCGTCCGCATGTTCTTCAGCATCACACTGCCGCAGCTCAAGTACACGATCATCACGTCCTCGACGCTGATGCTCGTCGGCTCCCTGACCTTCTTCGACCTGATCTTCGTGCTGACCGAGGGCGGTCCCGGCGACGCAACCCGCGCGCTCGCCCTGGACATGTACAAGCGCGGCTTCCAGGCCAACCTCATGGGAGCGGCCTGTGTGATCGGTGTCATCCTCGTCCTCGTGGGCCTCGCTCTGGCGCTGCTGCTACGCCGTATCGGCGGCCGCGACCCCTACGCCAGTCAGTTGGAAGGGGCCTGACCGTGACCGCGACCCACACATCGAGGGCAGCCAAGCGCCCCGCCACGTCCGGGGCGCACGGACGCCATCCGGCGAAGAGCCGGCAGCGCCCGAACTGGCTGGGTGGGCTGGTGAGCTGGCTGTGGCTGGCCGTGGTGATCATCCCGATCTACTGGATCGTGGTCACCAGTCTGAAGACGCAGTCCAACTACTACTTGACCAACCCGTTCGCGCCGCCCGCCGATCCGACGCTGGACAACTACCGGCTCGTGATCGAGATGGACTTCCCGCTGTACTTCCTGAACAGCATCGTCGTCGCCATCGGCACGGTGATCCCGTCGGTGCTGTTCTCGTTCATGGCGGCGTACGCGATCGTCCGGAGCAGTGGCGCCAGCCGCTTCCTGCGCGGGGTCAACTCGCTGTTCCTCATGGGCCTGGCCATCCCCCTGCAGGCGACGGTCATCCCCGTCTACCTGCTGATCATCAAGATGCAGCTCTACGACTCGCTGACGGCGCTGATCCTGCCGTCGATCGCCTTCGCGATCCCGCTGTCGGTGCTGGTCCTGTCCAACTTCATCAGGGACGTGCCGAAGGAGCTGTTCGAGTCGATGCGGCTCGACGGCGCGACCGAGTGGAAGACGCTGTGGGGCCTGGCCTTCCCCCTCACGCGGCCCGCCGTGGTGACGGTGTCGATCTACAACGCGCTGCAGGTCTGGAACGGGTTCCTGCTGCCGCTGATCCTCACCCAGAGCCCCGACAAGCGCACGCTGCCGCTGGCGCTGGCGGCGTTCCAGGGGGGACCGTACGGCGTCAACGTGCCCGCCGTGCTCGCCTCCGTCGTGCTGACCATCCTGCCGATGCTGATCCTCTACACGGTCGGCCGCCGTCAGCTGCTCAGCGGTCTGACCGCCGGTTTCGGCAAGTAGGCCGGGACCAAGAAGGAACGGCCTCACGCTCCGCCGTACAGACGGCCCATGTCGACGAGTTCGACATCGGGCCGTCTTTCGGCGTACCGGACCAGTGCGTCCGGAAATCCGGGACGGGCCAGCAGAAGGGTCTTGAACGGGCGTCTTTCCGGGGCTACGCTCACGCCAAAACTATTAGGAAACTTTCCTAAGCGAAGGGAAGGCCACGCGACCGGCCGTCGTGTCACCCGACGCCTCCTCGCGGACGCCGATCGGCACCCCGGAAGGACGGCACTGATGAAGAAACGGCTCCTCGGCGCGTTGTTGCTCGCGCTGGGTCTCTGTCTGGCAGGGGTCGGGACCGGCCCCGTTCCCGCGTCGGCGCAGTCCACCGCGGTCCTCGCGTACGCGGCCTGGGCGCCGAACACCTGGTACGCCGTGGGCACGCGGGTGACCTACGACGGCGTCGACTACGAGTGCGTCCAGGCGCACACCTCTCTGACGGGATGGGAGCCGCCCATCGTCCCCGCGCTGTGGAAGGCGCTCGCGGGCGGGGGCGGCCCGGGCACCGGCACGCCCGGGCAGCCCGGCGCCCCCCGGGTGACCGGCAGCTCCGACACATCGATCTCGCTGTCGTGGACCGCCTCCGGCGGGACCGTGACGGGCTACCGCGTCTACGAGGGCACGACCCAGCGGGCCCAGGTCACCGGCACCACCGCGACGATCGGCTCGCTCGGCGTCTGCACCGCGCACACCTACACCGTCAGGGCGTACAACTCGGCGGGCGAGTCCGCGGCGAGCGCCGCCGTCACCGGCACGACCACCGGGTGCTCCTCGGGCGGGGCGCTGCCCCGGCACATCCTCACCGGCTACTGGCACAACTTCGTCAACCCGGCCGTCGAGCTCAAGCTGTCGCAGGTGCCGCGGGACTACGACGTGGTCGCGATCGCGTTCGGCGAGGCGACCAGCACGCCGGGCCAGGTGAGGTTCGCCCTCGACCCCGGCCTGTCCACCGCCGTCGGCGGCTACACTGAGGCCCAGTTCAAGGCCGACGTGCAGGCGCTCAGGCAGCGCGGCCAGAAGGTCATCCTCAGCGTCGGCGGCGAGGCGGGCCACGTGCAGGTGGCCGGTTCGGCGGCGGCCACGGCGTTCGCGAACTCGGTCTACTCGATCATGCAGACCTACGGGTTCGACGGCGTCGACATCGACCTGGAGAACGGCCTGAACGCCACCTACATGGCCCAGGCCCTGCGCGAACTGCGGGCCAAGGCGGGCTCCGGGCTGATCATCATGATGGCTCCGCAGACCATCGACATGCAGTCGACCGGCATGGAGTACTTCAAGCTCGCGCTGAGCATCAAGGACATCCTCACCGTCGTCAACATGCAGTACTACAACTCCGGCGCGATGCTCGGCTGTGACCAGAAGGTCTACAGCCAGGGGTCGGTGGACTTCATGACCGCGCTGGCCTGCATCCAGCTGGACAACGGCCTGCGCCCCGACCAGGTCGGCCTCGGCCTGCCCGCGGGCCCCGGCGCGGCGGGCGGCGGCGTCGTCTCGCCGGCCGCGGTCACCAACGCGCTGAACTGCCTGGCTCGGCGCACCGACTGCGGCTCGTTCGTCCCGTCGCGGACCTACCCGGACATCCGCGGCGCGATGACCTGGTCGATCAACTGGGACGCCTCGAACAACTGGAACTTCTCGAAGACGGTCAAGCCGTTCCTCGCCACCCTTCCCTGACGCCCTTCCGGAACACGTGGACGCCCCGCACCCGAGTGCGGGGCGTCCTGCACCCCCTACTAGGGCTGACCTCCCCCTACACGTTCTCGCGCGGCACGCGCGCGGCGTCGGTGCCGTGAGCACACCGGAGCCGACGCCGTACCGTGACGCTCGGATCAGCCGAACGTCCCCGATGGTGGACCGGGAACAGCCCGGCGTCACAGACGGGTGTCCCTGCCACCTGGAAACCCGCCGGGGCCAGCCCTCATCTTTACAGCGGCACAGGCGTCCGTAAGCGAGGTTTCGATCAGCAGGGGGTTCTCATGGAAGATCGCCCTAGATCTTCGCGTGCTCTGCCGCATGTCGGCGGGTTCGACGACGTCACCGGCGAGCTCTACGCACAGGTGTTCGCGTCGCTGCACCGCAGCGACCAGCGCCGGAGGGCACAGCAGTACGTCCAGGGACTGCTTTCGGTCCAGGGACGCAAGTCGATGCGCGGCATCGCGGCCGTCGTCGCCGGCGAGAGCGCCGAGCAGAACCTGCACCATTTCATCAGCTCGTCCACGTGGCGGTGGCAACCGGTCCGCCAGGCGCTCGCGCGCTACCTCGACCGGTCCGTCGCTCCCCTGGCCTGGGTCGTGCGATCCGTGGTGATCCCCAAGGCGGGCAGGCACTCGGTGGGGGTCCAGGAGCGGTACGTTCCCCACCTCGGCCGGGTGGTCAACTGCCAGCAGGCGCTGGGCGTGTGGCTCGCCTCCGAGGAGGCGGCCTGCCCGGTGGACTGGCGCCTGGTGCTCTCCGGCGACGGTGGCCGCGACACACCCTGGCCGCGTACGACGTCCGTGCGGGGCCGCACCGGCGTCTGGACGCCGGAGGCGTGCGCCCTCGACTCCGTCACCGGCATGGCGTCCACCTGGGGGATCACCCGCCGTCCCGTCGTCTTCGACGGCCGGGAGGTGGACGCCGCACGGCTCGCGGGACGGCTGGCCGCCGCCGGACTGTCCTTCCTGGCCCGGATCGACGGGACGACGCCGCTGGCCGCGGCGGACGCCGGCCCGGCCGGGGGCGGCGGCACACCTGTCCCGGCCCAGCGGCTCGTTCAGTCCGTCAAGAGGACGGGACGTCCCGTGGGATGGGTCGACCACTCAGGGGATCTCCATCGCGTCAACCTGGTCGCGACGATCCAGGTGACGCTCCCGGTCGCGGATCCGTCGGCCGGCGCGGCGGCGCTGCCGGCACCCCACCCGCGATCGCTCCTGCTGCTCGCCGAGTGGAACGACGCGCGGCGCTGGCCCACCCGTCTCTGGCTCACCGACATGGCCGGAGCCTCCCCCGGCGCGCTGTTGCGCCTGTCCCGGCTGATCCGGCGGGTGGACAAGGACTTCTCCGAGGTGTCCGACCACGTCGGGATGCGCGACTTCGAGGGCAGGTCCTACGAAGGGTGGAACCGCCACACCACCCTGGCGTCGATCGCGCACGCCGCCTCGATGCTCACCGCGGCCGACATCCGCTCCACTCCGTACGCGGAGGAGAAGTCGGCCTGATGACCTTCCCCCACCGATCACCTGGCCCGGCTGAGCACGTTCCTGGCCCGGTGGAGACGCAGGGCGAGCTGGATCTCCAGCGCCCGGGCCGGCTCCTGCCAGTCGGGTCCCAGCAGGTCGCCGATCCGTTCCAGGCGGCGGGAGACCGTGTTCGGGTGGACGTGGAGGACGGCGGCCGCCCGGGTCGGGCTGCCTGCGGCGTCGAAGTGCGCTTCGAGCGTGCGCAGGAGGCTGGTGCCGTTCTGCGTGTCGTACTCCAGCACCCGGCCCACCGCACGGTCGACGAACCCCGAGACGTCGGGGGTGTCGGCGAGGAGCACGCCGAGGAAGCCCAGGTCCTCCACGGACGCCACGGTCCCGCGCCCCCCGACCGCCGCCACCGCGTCGAGGCAGCGCACCGCCTCCTCGTACGCGCGGGAGATCTCGCCGAGGTTCGAGACGGGGCCGGCCGCGCCGATCGTCACCGGGGAGCCGAGGAGGGGCTCCAGCTCGGCGGAGACCGCCCGCGCGACCGCCCCGGCGTCCGACCCGGGAAGGAGCAGCGTGATCATGTCGCCGCGCCGGCTCTTCAGCCCGCCCACCCGGCTGGCGTACGAGGAGGCCCAGATGAACGCCCTGTTCTGCTGGCCGCGTTGCGGGGCTCCCACGACGATCACGTGCGGGCCGTCCAGGGTGAGACCGAGCCTGTGGGCCCGTTCCCCCGCCGCGCGGGAGGGACCGGGGGCGGCGAGCAGGTCGTCGAAGACGTCGTCCCGCACGCGGACCTCGGCGATGGAGGAGTTGCTGTGCATCAGTATCAGGACGGCGAAGGCCCGCGCGGCGAACCGCAGGCTCTGCACGCCGCTCTCGTCGAGCCGCTCGACCCCCAGCAGCACCGTGCCGAGGTTCTCGCTGCCGGCGGTGATCGCGTCCACCCAGACGCCGTCGAGTGCGACCGGCGCCCCCGTGGCGTACGCGTTCATCAGCGCGCCGAGCAGCTCGTCCTCGTCCGGCATCGGCACCTCCCCGGCGGCGGCGAGCGTCGTGCCGTCGGCGCCGAGCACCCGCAGCGAGCCTCCGGAGGTCTCGCTGACCAGGGCCGCCAGGGTCGCGACGTCGCCGCCGGAGAGCAGCACGTCGAGAATACGCAGGTGCGCGTCGTTCGCCTGGGAGACCGAGACGACGTCCGCCTTCAACTGGGACATGTCCCATTCGAGCTCGACGACGGCCGAGCGGGCCTCGGCGAGGAGCTGGACCTTCTCGATGGCCGAGGCGGCGAAGTCCCCGAACGCCCCCATCAGGGCCACCTCGTCCGGCGTGAAGTGGCGCACCTGCCGGTCGGCGGCGTACAGCACGCCGAGCGGGGCGCCGCCGTGCCGCAGCGGCACCGCCATCACGGCGTGCAGGCCCTCGGCGCGGATCACCTCGTCGATCACGTCCACGTGGCGGATGCGGTCGTCGGCCAGGTAGTCGGCGGTCCAGAACGGGGCGACGCTCTCGGCGGCGAGCCGGCCGAGGCCGCCGGAGCGGGGCACCCGGAACCCCACGGTGAAGCCCGTGACGTGCCCGTCGGCGGCGCGGACGTATGCGTCTCCGGCGACGGGGTCGAGGAAGCTGAGGTAGGCCATGTCGAGGTTCAGCAGGGTCCTCGCCCGCCGGACGATCATGGTGAGGAGCGGGTCCAGGTCGTGGATCGCGTGCAGGTCGCGTGCGGCCTCGACGAGCGCGCTGAGCCCCGCTTCGCGCTGCTGCCGCCTGCCGGTGATCGAGTGGACCCGCAGCGCGACGCCCCTGGCGTGGATCAGGGCCTTGAGCTCGGTGGGATCGGCGCCGCCGCGCAGGGCGACGCGGATCAGTTCGTCGAACGCGCTCGGCGGCGCCTCCTGGGCGAGCATCTCCAGTGCTTTGCAGACGTCCGAGGATTGCGGCACCGTCGTCTCGTCCGCCTGCTCGCCTCCGGGCCCCGCGCCTGTGCGCCGGCCGGAATGCGACTCCTGCGGCGGCCGGGGTTCGGTCTCCGAATGGGATGGGGGATATCCGGTGGTCGTCTCCGTACGTGTGATGGCGCCACCATTCACCCATCCACCATGTGTCATGAAATCACCTTATGCGATGAGAAGAAGGGTGGAAGAGTGTCCCGGAAGGACATCCGGCAGTGCCGTAAGACCGCCAGACGAAAGTTCGTCCACATCGCGTGAGGCAGGTAGCAATGTCCGAGGTCCGGGACTACCGACGATCGTTGGAGCGCAGCCACTCGGCGAGAACCCGACAGGATCGGCCGTCCCTATTCCAGATGTACGGTCGCGATTGGGAACTCCTTAATGAGGTATTCGCCCCGATCTATTCCCCTTCTACGGCAATCGCCCTCGATCTGCTCGGTTACACGGGAACGTCGTGGAACTCGCCGCCCGGCTCGATGCTCGAAATCGGCTGCGGAACCGGGCTCATCGCCGTGACGGCCGCGCTGCACGGCTGCGAGCGCGTGGTGGCCGTGGACGTCAATCCCCAGGCGGTGCGCAACGCCGCGCTCAACGCGGCCAGGCACGGCGTCGCCGGCACGGTCAGAGCGGTGGAGAGCGACCTTTTCGACGGGCTGGGCGACGAGCGGTTCGAACTGGTTTTCTGGAGCTCTAACTACGTTCTCGCCCCGGACGGCTACGAGTATCGCAACCTCCACGAACGGGCTTATGTCGATCCCGGGTACGCGGCCCACCGGCGATTTCTGCGGGAAGCGCCGTCGCGGCTGACCGCGGAAGGCCGCGTCTTGCTGCATTTCAGCAGCAGGGGGGACCAGGAGTTGCTGGAACGCATCGCGAAGGAGATCGACCGGGAGTTGCGCGTGGCCGGCCGCCGCGAGGTGCGCGAAGGCGACCACCTGGTCGAACACGTGCTCCTCGACGTCATCCCCATCTGATCCGGAAGTCCGATCCCGACCCCCCGAGGGGCAGGGGCCGTCTCAGAGACGGCCCCTGCCCCTTTTTCGTACATATCCGGCATTTGTGCCTGACAACCTAATCTGACCAAGTTTGGGCTATTTGACAGAGTATGTGATACGGCTTTGTCCCACCGGTCCCCGGCATCCCACCATTGACGAGGTGGAGATCTTCCACGTGCGTCGAGAGACGCTCACCTACAGACATCGGAGGACTCAGGTGACCATGGACCGGGGTGGACCGCAGCTCATGACGCGGCCTTCCCAGTCGGTCGAAGACGTGGCCGACCTCTGCGAAGCGCTCCCCGCTCTGCACCAGCCCGAGTGGGAGGACGTCTCTCACGTCGAACGGGTCAGGGACGAGCTGGAACGGCTGCCGGCCCTGGTGGAGCCCGGGGACGTCATCGCGCTCAAGGACCTCCTGGCGGAGGCCGCCGGGGGGAACGTGCAGGTCGTGCAGGCCGGCGACTGCGCCGAGGACCCCGCCGAGTGCACGCCGGTGTACGTCGCGCGCAAGGCGGCGCTGCTCGACGCGCTGGCCGGCGCGATGAAGATGAACTCACGCAAGCCGGTGGTGAGGGTCGGCCGGATAGCCGGCCAGTTCGCCAAGCCGCGCTCCCAGCCGACCGAACGCCACGGCGACGTCGACCTGCCCGTCTACCGGGGACACATGGTCAACGGCCCGGACCCCGACCCCGAGCTGCGCCGTCCCGACCCCGAGCGCCTGCTGACCTGCTACCGGGCGGCGAGTGACGCGATGGACATCCTGCGGCGCGTCCACGCCGCCGCGCGGGCCGAGGCGCCGGTATGGACGAGCCACGAGGCGCTGCTCCTGGATTACGAGATCCCTCTGCTGCGCTACGACGACGAGGGACGGCCGCTGCTCACGTCCACGCACTGGCCCTGGGTCGGCGAGCGCACCCGCCAGGTGGGCGGGGCGCACGTCGCGCTCCTGGCGGGAATCGTCAACCCCGTGGCCTGCAAGGTCGGGCCGGCCATGACTCCCGGCGAGCTGGTGGCACTGTGCGCACGGCTCGATCCGGAGCGGGAGCCCGGCCGGCTCACGCTCATCTCCCGAATGGGCGCCGACCGGGTCGGGGTCCTGCTTCCGCCTCTCGTGGCAGCCGTACGCGAGGCGGGCCATCCGGTGATCTGGCTGTGCGACCCCATGCACGGGAACACGATCAGGACGCCGGAGGGACTCAAGACCAGGCTGGTGGAGACCGTGATCCGGGAGACCCTGGGGTTCCAGGAGGCCGTCGCCGAAGGGGGAGGCGTCGCCGCGGGGCTCCACCTGGAGACCAGCCCCGAGGCCGTCACCGAGTGCGCGGACGACGAGGACGCGATCGGCGGCGTGGGTGACAAGTACACGAGCCTGTGCGACCCCCGGCTGAACCCGCGGCAGGCGATCACGGTCGCCTCCGCGTGGCGCGGATGAAACCCCGTTCCCCCGCGGATCAACCCGTCCCCCCACCAAGCCCTACAGCGACATGGAGGCCAGGCACATGGAGGGAAAGGTCGCCCTCGTCACCGGAGCGGCGGGAGGCATCGGCACCGCGATCGTCGAGGCGCTGGCGGAGCGCGGCGTCGCCGTGGCCGCGGTCGACCGGGACGACGACCGGCTGGACCTGCTCGTCAAGGACACGGCCGACCTGGACGGACACGTGGCGGCATTCGCCTGCGACGTCACGTCGAGGGCCGACGTGGAGCGCGTCGTGGACGACGCCGAACGAAATCTCGGGCCGGTGGACTACCTGGTCAACGCCGCGGGGATCCTGCGCCTCGCCGAGGCCGGGGCCCTCACCCGCGAGGACTGGGACATGACTCTCGCCGTCAACGCCACGGGCGTCTTCAACGTCTCCGGTGCGGTGGTCAACCGGATGATCCCGCGCCGCCGGGGCGCGATCGTGACGGTGGCGTCGAACGCCGCGGGCACGGCGCGCACCGGCATGGCGGCGTACGCGGCGTCCAAGGCCGCGGCGGCGATGTTCACCAAGTGCCTCGGCCTGGAGGTCGCCAAGCACGGCATCCGGTGCAACGTCGTCGCCCCCGGGTCGACCGACACGCCGATGCTCAGTTCGATGTGGCGGGACGGGAACGGCGCCAGGGCCTCGATCGAGGGGGTGCCCGAGTCGTTCCGCGTAGGCATCCCGCTCGGCCGGCTGGCCGTGCCCGCGGACGTCGCGAACGCCGTGCTGTTCCTGCTCTCCGAGCAGGCCGCGCACGTCACCCTGCACTCCCTCACCGTAGACGGCGGCGCCACACTCGGCGTCTAGAGAAGGGACGTTCGATGCCCGGCATCCCTACGATCTCGCCCTATCCCATGCCGACGGAAGGCGATCTTCCGGAGAACACGGCGCGGTGGACGGTGGACCCCGGCCGCGCCGTCCTGCTGATCCACGACATGCAGCACTACTTCCTGCGGCCGTTCCCGGCCGGCGAGGCCCCCGTCACCGACCTGCTGCGCAACGTCACCCTGCTGCGCGACGGCTGCGCCGAGGCGGGTGTCCCGGTGGCGTACACCGCGCAGCCCGGCGGGATGACCGACGAGCAGCGCGGCCTGCTGAAGGACTTCTGGGGGCCCGGCATGACCGTGTCCCCGGAGGACCGGCGGGTGGTCGACGCGCTCACGCCGGCCCCGGGCGACTGGGTCTTCACCAAGTGGCGCTACAGCGCCTTCTTCAAGACCGACCTGCTGCGGCTGATGCGCGAGTCCGGGCGCGACCAGCTCGTCGTGTGCGGCGTGTACGCGCACGTGGGCGTGCTGATGAGCGCGTGCGACGCGTTCACCTTCGACATCCGGCCGTTCCTGGTGGCCGACGCGGTGGCGGACTTCTCGCCGCGCTATCACCGGCTGGCGCTGGAGTACGCGGCGGAGCGCTGCGCGGTCGTCACCACCACCAAGAGCGTCCTGGCGGGTCTGTGATGAGCGCCATGGCGACCGGCGCCGATCTCCTGGAGCGGGTGCTCGCGCCGGAACCCCCTCCGTTCGCCGTGCTGCACCGCCCCGAGGCGGCCGGTCCCGGACGGGTCGACGTGCTCGTCGGCGAGGTGTCCACGGCGGGCAGGCTCGCCGGGATTCCGCTCCCCGACGCGTCGGCGACGCCGGGGACGGCCCGGCACGACGTGCTGGTGCTCGTCCCCTATCGCCAGATCGCCGAGCGCGGCTACGCCTGCCACGACGACGGCGAGCCCCTCATCATGCTGAACGTCCGCGAGCAGGCCGTGCTGCCGCTCGCCGAGGTGCTGCGCCGCCTGCCGGACGTCCCCACCGACCTGTACGGGGGCCACTTCGAGATCGACGACGAGACGTACGCGGAGACGGTGCGCGAGGTCGTCGCCGACGAGATCGGGCGGGGCGAGGGGGCCAACTTCGTCATCAAGAGGTCGTTCGTCGCCGACATCGGGAACTACACGACCGGCAGCGCGCTGGCGTTCTTCCGGCGGCTGCTGGAGCGCGAGCAGGGCACGTACTGGACGTTCATCGTGCACACCGGGTCGCGCACCTTCGTCGGCGCGACCCCCGAGCGACACGTCAGCCTGGCCGGTGGGACCGCCGTGATGAACCCGATCAGCGGGACCTACCGGTATCCGTCCTCGGGCCCGACCCTGCCGGAGGTCATCGCCTTCCTGTCCGACCGGAAGGAGGCCGACGAGCTCTACATGGTCGTCGACGAGGAGCTGAAGATGATGGCCCGGGTGTGCGACTCGGGCGCGCGGGTCGTCGGCCCCTACCTCAAGGAGATGGCCAGGCTCGCGCACACCGAGTACTTCATCGAGGGCCGTACCTCCCGCGACCCGGTCGAGATCCTCAAGGAGACGATGTTCGCGCCGACGGTGACGGGCAGCCCGCTGGAGAGCGCCTGCCGGGTCATCAGGAAGCACGAGCCGGGGGGCCGCGGATACTACAGCGGCGTCGTGGGCCTCATCGGCCGCGACGGACGGGGCGGGTACACCCTGGACTCGTCCATCCTGATCCGCACGGCGGACATCGACCACACCGGCCGGATGCGGATCGGCGTCGGGGCCACGCTCGTGCGCGAGTCCGACGCGGCCTCCGAGGCCGCCGAGACCAGGGCCAAGGCGGCGGGCCTGCTGACCGCGCTGGAGTCGCGGGCGGCCGGCGGGCTGCGCGGCGACCCGCGGGTCCGCGAGGTGCTGGAGCGGCGCAACGAGACGATCGCCGGCTTCTGGCTCGGCCGGGACGGCGGCCGCGACTACCGGGTGGCGGAGCTGGAGGGGCGCGACGTCCTGATCGTGGACGCCGAGGACACCTTCACCGCCATGATCGAGCAGCAGCTGCGAGCCCTCGGGCTGTCGGTGACGGTGCGCCGTTTCGACGAGCCGTACGACTTCGACGGGCACGACCTGGTGGTGATGGGCCCCGGGCCCGGCGATCCGCGGGACCTCGGCCACCCGAAGATCTCTCATCTGCGCGGCGCCGTACGGCGGCTGCTCGACGAGGAACGGCCCTTCCTCGCGGTCTGCCTGAGCCACCAGGTGCTCAGCATGCTGCTCGGCCTGCGGCTGGCCCGCAGGGAGAAGCCGAACCAGGGGGTGCAGAAGGAGATCGACCTGTTCGGCCGCCGGACGCGGGTGGGCTTCTACAACACCTACGCGGCGTACTGCGAGGACGACAAGCTGGAGCACCCGCATGCGCGTGGGGTGATCGAGGTGTGCCGGGACGCGGCGACCGGCGAGGTCCACGCCCTGCGCGGACCGGGGTTCCGGTCCCTGCAGTTCCACGCGGAGTCGGTGCTCACCGAGCACGGCCCGCGCATCCTGAGCGACATGCTCGCCTCGCTGCTCGGCGACGGACCGAAGGGGTGACGCCGTGCACGTGGTGGTGGTGTGGTGGGACCTGAAGGACTCCACGCAGACCGTCGAGTCGCTGCGGGCGTACCTGCGGGACGAGGCGACGAAGACGTTCTCGGCCATGCCGGGGCTGCGTCTCAAGCTGTGGATCTCCGACGAGGAGACCGGACGCTGGGGCGCGGTGCTGGTGTGGGAGTCGGCGGAGGCCGCGGCGGCGCCGCTGCCGGCCCGTGCCGCCGAGCTGATCGGTTACCCGCCCACGCAGCGTTCGAGTTTCACGGTCGAGGCGACCGTGGAAGGCCTGTACGACATCGCGGCCCTCGCGGGTCGCGGGGTGATTTACGAGAAGTATCACCGTTAAGGGAATTAACTCCTTTCAATCCCCGCATATCCGATTCTGCCGACATGACGAAGTAGTGACGCGCGCATTGCCGCTGTTCGTTTCCTCATGCGAGGGTCCTCGTGGCAGAAACGCGCGCAGTCGAACCGGAATGGAGTGGAGCGTGACGATTCGACCGCACGGCCAGGCCCCCGCTCTCCCCGGCGCCGAAGCCGGGCCGCTGCCGGCGATCCTCCGGGAGCACGACGGCCACGCACGCCTGTGGGGCCGGGGGTCCTTGGTGACCACCAAGCTGACCGCGGAGGACACCCGCGGCACCGTCGGAGTGACCCACTTCAGGGCGGTCCGGGGAGAACGCGCGCCTCGCCACATCCACACCTTCGAAGACGAGCTGTTCGTGATCACCGGCGGGACCCTGACGGTCTCCGCCGGTGACCGCAGCGAGGTCGTCGACGGAAGTGGCGTGCTCTTCCTGCCACGCGGTATTCCGCATTCATACCAGGTGGAAAGCGACAGCGCGCAGTTCTACGTGATCACTCTCCCCGGTGGATTCGAGCGGTTCTTCATGAACGCCGGATACCCCGTCGATGACACGGCGCTCGTCGGCGACCGCTGGTCCGTGGCCCGGACCCGGGAGATGTCGGAAAGCCTCGGGCTCGGTCTCGTCTGGTGCGAGTGACCGCGTAACGAATTCCCTTCTCCACACCCCCGAACCATGAGGGAAGACGCATGAGCGCGATCAATAGACGAAGTGTTCTCGCCGGCGCCGCGGCGCTGGCCGGCGCCGCCGCTCTGGACACGGCGGCCCCGGCCCGCGCCATCGCGGCCGGAGCGGCCGGCCGTGACGACACCTTCGGGCCCGTCACCGTCCTGCCCGGGGACCCCCGGTACGGCGACCTCGTCGTCGGCAACAACGCCCGGTGGGTGGGGCGTCCCGAGTCGGTGCGCATCGTCGGCACGACCGAACAGGTCGTGCGCGCCGTCCAGGAGGCGGTGAGCCGGGGCAAGCGCGTCTCCGTGCGCGGCGGCGGCCACTGCTACGCGGACTTCGTCTTCAACCCCGACGTCCAGGTCGTCATCGACATGAGCGCGATGAACGCCGTGTACTACGACGAGAGCCGCAGGGCCTTCGCGGTGGAGGCCGGCGCCGTCCTCCTCGAGACGTACGAGACCCTGTACAAGGGCTGGGGCGTGACCATCCCCGGCGGCATGTGCTACTCGGTGGGGGTCGGCGGCCACATCAGCGGCGGCGGGTACGGCATGCTCTCTCGCCGGCACGGCCTGACCGTCGACCACCTCTACGCCGTCGAGGTCGTGGTGGTCGACCGCAACGGCAGAGCCAGGAGCGTGGTCGCCACCCGCGAGCCCGGCGACCCGAACCGGGACCTGTGGTGGGCCCACACCGGCGGCGGAGGCGGCAACTTCGGCGTGATCACCCGGTACTGGTTCCGCTCCCCGGGCGCCACCGGCGGCGACCCCTCGGGCCTGCTGATCCGGCCGCCGAAGGAGGTCCTGGTGAGCGCGATCTCCCTGCCGTGGAGCGAGCTCGACCCGCAGGGGTTCACCGGCCTCGTCAAGGCGTTCGGCGGCTGGCACGAGCGCAACGGCGGAGCCGGGTCGCCGTACGCCGCCCTGTGCAGCTTCCTGATGATGAACCACCGGGCGAACGGCAGCGTCGGCCTGCTCACCCAGATCGACGCCACGGTGCCGAACGCGGCGAAGCTGCTGGACGACTACCTCCACGAGATCATTTCGGCCGTGGGCATCGAGGCGCGGCCGGTGACCGGCCCGGTCGGGGAGCACGGGCCCATGCCCGACTTCTTCACCCCCACTCGGCTGCCGTGGCTCACCTCGGTGCGGTTCCTCGGGACCAGCAACCCCACGCTGACCAACCCCACGTTGCGGGGCGCGCACAAGTCCGCCTACCTGCGCAAGAACTTCACCGACACGCAGATCGGCGCGATGTACCGCCACCTCACCCGCACCGACCACCAGAACCCGTCCTCGATGGTCGTGCTGCTCTCCTACGGCGGGAAGATCAACACCGTCGGTGCGGGGGACACCGCGGCCGCGCAGCGGAACTCCATCTTCAAGGGCCTGTTCCAGAGCTTCTGGTCGGACCCGGGCAAGGACGCGGAGAACATCGGCTGGACCCGCGACGTGTACGGCGAGGTCTTCGCGGCCACCGGCGGCTATCCGGTGCCGAACGAGGCGACCGACGGCTGCTACATCAACTACCCGGACGTCGACATCACCGATCCCGGGCAGAACAGGTCCGGCGTGCCGTGGCACACGCTCTACTACAAGGACAACTACCCTCGCCTCCAGCAGGTCAAGGCCGCGTACGACCCGCTGAACGTATTCCGTCACTCGCAGTCGATCAGGCTCCCGTAAACACCCCTCACCGAGGGGATCAGAAAGGGGAATCGACCCGTGCAGCCGGACGTCACGCCCGAGACGGCCGTCACCGAGGTCGCGGCGCGGGACACGCCGCCCTCCCGCCCCGCCGCGGCGTTCACCATCCTCGCCTCCGTCCAGTTCACCCTGATCCTGGCGATGAGCGTGCTGTCCGTCGCACTCCCCCAGCTCCAGCGCGAGTTCGGGCTGAGCCGCGGGGAGCTCGCGCTCGTGACCGCCGCGTACGGCATGTCCTTCAGCGGGCTGCTGCTCCTCGGCGGACGCCTGTCGGACATGTACGGCCGGCGTCGCGCCTTCGTCACCGGCACCGCGGTCTTCGGCGCCGGGTCGGCGGCCGCGGGGCTCGCGACGGGGATGTGGATGCTCCTCGCCGCGCGGTTCGTCCAGGGGGCCGGCGCCGCCCTCGCCGTGCCCGCGGCGATGGCGCTGGTCGGCTCCGTCTTCCCCGACCCCGTCCGGTATTCGCGGGCCCTCGCCCTGTGGGGCGGCCTGGCGGGGTTCGGCGGCACCACCGGCATCCTGCTGTCCGGAGTCGTGGCGTCCTGGGACTCCTGGCGCTGGGCGTTCGCGGCGCCGGTCGTGGTGGCGATCACGGCCGTCGTCGCGGCGCCCCGCGTGGTCCCTCCGGGACCCGCGCCGGAGAGGTCCCGCCTTGACGTCCTCGGCGCGGTCCTCGCGACGGCGGGGATCTCCGTGCTCGGCTACGGGCTCGTCGAGGCCCCGCAGCAGGGGTGGACGTCCCCGGTCACGTCGGCCTGCCTGGCCGCCGGGGTGCTCCTCCTGGTGCTGTTCGTCCGGACCGAGTCCCGTACGGCGCAGCCGCTCCTGCCGCTGTCGTTCGTGACCTCGCCGCGCACGGCGGTGGCGCTGGTGGCGGTGTTCCTCGGGGCCGCGGGGATCACCACCATCTTCTTCATGCTCTCGCTGTACTTCCAGCAGGTGAGCGGGATGTCCGCGATCGGCGCCTCGCTGGCGTTCCTCCCGTTCGGCGTCGTGCTGGTCGCCACGGGCCTGTCGGCGGGCAGGCTGGTGCAGCGCTTCGGGTCCCGGGCGGTGACGGCGGGCGGCCTGCTCGTCGCGGCGGCCGGCCTCGCGCTGCTCGGCCGGATGGGAGAGGACACCGGATACCTGGGCGTCGTGTCCGCCGGGCTGCTGCTGTTCCCCGCCGGGGTCGCCTGCGTCTTCGCCGGCGCGACCGTCTCGGCGACCGCCGGCGTGCCCGCGCGTCAGGCCGGACTGGCCGGGGCGGTGGTGAACACCGCGCTGGAGGCCGGGCCCACGCTGGGCCTCGCCGTGCTGGTCACGCTGGCGTCCGCGCGCACGTCCGCCCTCACGGCCGAGGGAACCGGGCAGACGGCGGCCCTGGCCGGCGGGTTCGGGTTCGGGCTGGCGGTCGCGGCGGCCCTGTTCGCGGTCGCGGCGCCGGTCGCCGCGCTGCTGCTCCGCCCCGGCCGGCCGTCGTGAGGACGTCCCCGCAGGACACCTCCGGAGAAGGTCCCGGGAGGACAGCCCGGGAAACGCAGGAGCATCATCCGCAACAGCACGAAAAGATCAAGGAGTTCGAGAGATGACCGCACGATTCGCCGGCAAGGTCGCCCTGGTGACCGGGGCCGGATCCGGCATCGGCCGGGCCAGCGCCATGGCCTTCGCCCGCGAGGGCGCCGTCGTGGTGGTCGCGGGACGCCGGCAGGAGGCGCTCGACGAGACGGTGCGCCTCATCGCCGACGAGGGCGGCAAGGCCAGCGCCGTGACCGCCGACGTCTCCCAGCCCGAGGACGTCGCCCGGATGGTCGAGACTGCCGTCGAGCGGCACGGCGGCCTGCACGTCGCGCACAACAACGCGGGGGTCTTCCCCAGGCCCGCGCCCGTCGCGGACATCGGCCTCGACGTGTGGAACCAGGCCGTCGCGGTCAACCTGACCGGGATCATGTTGTCGCTGCAGTACGAGATCCGTTACATGCGCGAGCACGGCGGCGGCGTCATCGTCAACACGGCCTCCAACATCGGCTACCACGGACGCCGGCCCGGCATGGCCGCGTACGCCGCCACGAAGGCCGCGGTGAGCACGCTGACCCGGGTCGCCGCGCTGGACCACATCAAGGACGGCGTGCGGATCAACGCCGTCAGCCCCGGCGCCACCGACACCTCGATGTCGCTGCGGCCGGGGGAGACCGAGGCGGACCGCGCCGCGCGGCTGGCCACCACCGTGCCGCTCGGCAGGGTCGGGAAGAAGGACGAGGTCGTCGCGGCCGTGCTGTGGCTGGCTTCGGACGAGTCCGGCTTCGTCGTCGGCCAGGACCTCGTGGCCGACGGCGGCGTCACCTCCTGACCTCGGCCCGCGGAAGGGCCGTACCGACAGGGCCACCAGCGTCGTGTGGGAGAGGGGAACGTCATGGCAACGGTACTTGTCACAGGCGGCGGCATCGGCGGCCTCGCCGCCGCCGTGAGCATCGCCCGCCGGGGACACCACGTCACGGTCCTCGAACGCCGGGACACCTTCACGGAACTGGGAGCAGGCATCCAGCTCGCGCCGAACGCGTTTCACGCTCTCGACCGCCTGGGTGTCGGCGAGGCGGTGCGCGCTCTCGCGGTGTACGTCGACGAGCTCCGCTTCATGGACGGGACTACCGGCGAGCGGGTCGCCGCCATGCCGTTGGGCGAGGCCTACCGCCGCCGCTTCGGCAACCCGTACGCGGTGGTCCACCGGGCCGACCTGTACCAGCCGCTGGTCGACGCCTGCCGCGCGCACGACCGCGTCGAACTGCGTCCCGGCAGCTCGGTGCGGTCGTACGAGCAGGACGCCGCCTCGGTGACCGCGATCCTGGACAGCGGGGAGCGGCTGCGCGGCGACGCGCTGATCGGCGCGGACGGCATCAGGTCGACAGTGCGGGGCAGGCTCGTCGGCGACGGGGAGCCCCGGGTCTCGGGGCACACCATCTACCGGTCGGTCGTCCCGATGGAGCGGGTCCCCGAGAATCTGCGCTGGCACGCGGTGACGCTGTGGGCCGGGCCGAAGTGGCACTTCGTCCACTATCCGATCGGCAGCGGGAGGTACCTCAACCTCGCCGCCACCAGGGACGACGGCGCCGCGGAGGCCGTCGCCGGCGTCCCGGTCGAGACCGGACGGGTGCGGACGGAGTTCTCCGGCCTGGCCCCCACCGCGAGGCGGCTTCTCGAGCTGGGCTCGGACTGGAAGTCGTGGGTCCTGTGCGATCGCGACCCCGTGGACCGCTGGGTCGACGGCAGGGTCGCCCTGCTGGGGGACGCGGCCCATCCGATGCTCCAATACGCCGCGCAGGGGGCGTGCATGGCGCTGGAGGACGCGGTGCTCCTCGGCGATCTGCTCGACTGCCCCGGCGACGACTTCCCGCAACGGCTGGAGAAGTACAACGCGGAGCGGCGCCAGCGTACGGCGAAGACGCAGTTCGTCTCCCGCGAGATGGGCACGCGGCTCTACCACCCCGCCGGCGCGCAGGCGCGGGCCAGGAACGCGATGCTGTCCTCCCTCTCGGTGGACGACCTGTACGACAAGGTGTCCTGGCTGCACGGCGCCACCCGGTTCGGCGCAGCGTGACGCACGCGGGCCTATCGCGCGGGCCTATAGGGCCACGGTGCGGAAGCCGGCGTTGGCCATGGAGGAGTCGGGGGTGTTCGACGAGCGCGCCGAGTTGCGGTAGCGGTTGCAGTAGGAGTCGTGGCACAGGAACGAGCCGCCGCGCAGCACCCGCGTGCTGCCGCGCGACGGGCCGCGCGGGTCTTGCGAGGGCGAGTAGACGTAGTAGTCGGGGGCGTACCAGTCCGCGCACCACTCCCAGACGTTGCCGACCGTCTGCCACAGCCCGTACGCGTTGGGCTCGTACGTCCGCACCGGGGCGGTCGTCAGATGACCGTCGTCCAGGGTGTTCTCCGTGGGGAACACGCCCTGCCAGATGTTGACCCGCCACTCGTCGCCGGAAACGTCACCGTGCAGGTCGTCTCCCCACGGGTAGCGGGCGCCGTCGAGGCCGCCCCGGGAGGCGTACTCCCACTCGGCCTCGGTCGGCAGCCGCCTGCCCGCCCAGGAGCAGTACGCCATCGCGTCGTTCCAGCTCACGTGGACCACCGGGTGGTCGGGCTCGGCCTGCGACAGCCGGCCGGCGGGGTGCCGCCAGTCGGCGCCGCGCACGCCTGCCCACCAGGGTGTGCCGGGCGCGGGGCCCATCACGTCGTCCGGGTGGGCGCGCATCGCCAGGTGGAAGACGGCGGAGAAGCCGTACTCCTCCGCCTCCGTGCGGTAGCCGGTCGCCTCCGCGAAGGCCGCGAAGTCCGCGACCGTCACGGTCGTGGCGTCGATCGAGAACGGCGCCACGGTGACCGCGTGCACGGGCCCCTCGCCGTCGCCGGGGTTGCCGTCGCCGGTCGCGTCCCCCATGCGGAACTCGCCGCCGGGCAGGCGCACCTGCTCGATCCCGTGGAGCCCGTGCGCCGTGAAGCGGACGGGCTCCAGCGGCTGTCCCGGCGTGGCGGGCGTGCAGCAGCTCCCCGACATGATCAGATTCCCTTCGGCACCGGCTGGCCGGGATGCGGCTCGTCGCCGACCGCCGCCTGGGCGTGCCACATGCGGACCTTCATCTCCTCGCGGATCTCGCGGTAGGCCGGGTCGTCGTAGACGTTGCGCAGTTCCTCCGGGTCCGTCTTCAGGTCGTACAGCTCCCATTCGCCGGGATAGGTGAACGCGCCCGTGCCGGGGATGCCCATGCCGTCGTTGTAGAAGTAAATGATCTTGTAGCGATCGGTCCGGTAGCCGTAGTGGGCCGGCGCCTTGTGGAAGACGTCGTCGTGCTCCCAGTAGCGGTAGTACATGCCCTCCGCCGGCGGCGGGCCGGGCTCGCCGGTCAGGTCGGCGAGGAAGCTGCGGCCCTGCATCCGGGGATGGTGCGCCACCCCGGCCGCGTCCAGCACGGTCTGCGCGAAGTCGACGTTGGTGACGATCCCGGTGTGCGCCTGGCCGGCCGGGATGCGCCGCGGGTAGCTCAGCACGAGCGGCATCCGCAGCGACTCCTCGTACATGAAGCGCTTGTCGAACCACCCGTGGTCGCCGAGGAAGAAGCCCTGGTCGGAGCAGTACATCAGCAGCGTGTCGTCGAAGTCTCCGCGCTCGCGCAGCCAGTCGACCACCCGGCCGACGTTGTCGTCGACCGACGCGACGACGGCCAGGTAGTCCTCCATGTAGCGCTGGTACTTCCACAGCGCCAGTTCCTCGTACGACAGCCCCTCGGGCGGGTCCTGCTTGAGGTCCTCGGCGTTCAGGTGCTCGGCGATCCGCATGGCCGCCCGCCGGGCCGACGACGAGCGCGTCGCGTAGTCGTCGCCGAAGGTTGCGGGCACAGGGATGGGGTCGGTGTACATCCCCGCATGCCTGTCGTCCGGCTCCCACGGGCGGTGCGGCGCCTTGTGGTAGATCAGCAGGCAGTACGGATCGTCGCCGTCGAGCGAGTCCGCCCAGCTCAGCGCCATGTCGGTGATGAGGTCGGTGGCGTAGCCGGGGACGGTCCGCAGGCCCTCCTCCGACAGGAACGAGGGGTCGAAGTACTCCCCCTGCTCGATCAGCACGTCCCAGTAGTCGAACCCCTGGGGGTTGTGCCCCGGGCCGTCCCCCATGTGCCACTTGCCGACGATCGCGGTGCGATACCCGGCGGCCTTCAGCTGGCTCACGAACGTCGGCTGGGACGCGTCGATCGGCGTGACCAGCGTCGACACGCCGTTGACGTGCGAATACGTGCCGGTCAGGATGCTGGCCCGGCTCGGGGAGCACAGCGCGTTCGTCGCGAAGCAGTTGTCGAACCGGACGCCGAGGTCCGCGATCTCGTCGATCCGCGGCGTCCGGTTGACGACCGAGCCGTACGCCCCGACCGCGTGCGACGCGTGGTCGTCGGTCAGGATCATGACGATGTTCGGGCGCCGGCTCATCGGTAGGTCGCCTCGTCCAGCCCGCTCAGGGTGGGGTCGTACGACACCTCGCCGACGTCGTACATCGAGGTCATCCAGTGGTAGAAGTTGTCGCCCCGGTCGCGCAGCACCTGGTAGAGCCGCCGCATGAGCCGCCCGCGCACCTCCGCCATCTCGGGATGGTTGTAGACGTTGAGCAGCTCGTCCGGGTCGGTGAACAGGTCGTACAGCTCGTTGGTCGAGTCGGGGTTGACGACCAGCTTGTAGCGGTCGGTCCGGATCATCCGCTGCGGGTACGGGAAGTGGTGCCCGTGGAACTCGCAGACGATGTCCTGCTCCCACGGCACCTCATGGGTGCTGGCGAGCGGCACCAGGCTGCGCGAGTCGACCGCCGGGGCGGACTCGATCCCGGCCAGGTCCAGGATCGTCGCCGTGCAGTCCAGCAGGCTGACGAACTCGGTGCGGACGACCCCGGGCTCCTGGCCCGGGATCCGCAGCAGGCCGGGCGTGCGGTAGATGTCCTCGTACATCGCCGGGCCCTTGTCGTGCAGCCGGTGGGCGCCGGTGAACTCGCCGTGGTCGCAGGTGAAGAACACCGCCGTGTCGTCGTTCAGGCCGAGGCGCCGCATGGCGTCCATGACCCGGCCGATCTCCATGTCGATGAGCGCGACGTAGCCCCAGTAGACCGCGATGAGCTTGCGCGTCACCTCCAGCGGCATGGTGTCGAACGTCCAGTGCGCGCTGTAGTTGGCCTGCACCGGCGGCTTGCCGGCGAAGGTCTCGGCGATCGACTTGGGCAGCTCGACCAGCTCGGGGTCGAACATGTCGAAGTACTCGTCCGGCACGATGTACGGCAGGTGCGGGCCGAAGAAGTTGAGCTGCAGGAAGAACGGCTTCGGGTCGGCGGCGTACCGCTCCAGCATCTCGATCGCCCGGGTGGCGAGGTAGTGCTCGAACGTCGCCTCGACCGGCTGGCGCAGCCGCGCGGCGAGCAGGTTGCCCGGCCCGCCGTTCGGCAGCGTCCCGCGGATGCGGTCGTGGATCTCGTACGGCGGCAGGTCGTTGGCCTTGAGATAGTCCAGGTAGTCGGGGTGGTCCACGGGGTTGTGCCACCCCGGCAGGTCCGGCCCGTCGAACCCGAAGTCGGCCGCCCGCCGGTGGTGGCCGACGTGCCACTTGCCGATGAGCCCGCAGTTGTACCCGGCGCCCCGCAGGGCCTCCGAGAACGACCACTGGCCGTCCGGCAGGTCCTCGATGTAGCCGACGTTCCTCTCGTGGTTGGCGAGCAGCTTGTGCCGGAACGGCGCCTGACCGGTGAGCAGGCTCGCCCGGGCCGGCGTGCAGATCGCGGTGGGGGTGTACCAGCGGTCGAACCTGGTCCCGGTCCGGGCCAGCTCGTCCAGCACCGGGGTGGCCGCGAGGCGGTTGCCGTACGCGCCCAGGGTGTCGGCCCGGTGCTGGTCGGTCATCAGGAACAGAATGTTCACCGGGCTCGTCATTGGGCCGCGCCCGTGAACAGGTCGCCGGTGTAGTACGTCTTCGGGTCGACGGCCGAGGGCAGCTTGCCCGCGCCGACGAAGTAGTCGCCCATCCCGCTCAGCCACTTCTCGATGGTGCCGTCCTTGCTGTAGCCGTCCAGGTCGGCGAGCGACAGCACCTTGGAGTTGGCGGCGTCGGCCTTGACCTGGTCGGCCGGGAGCTTCAGCATCTCGGCGGTCGCGGCCACGGTCTCGTCGAGGTGCTCGCTGCGGTACTGGATGGCGTCGCGCAGCACCCCGATGACCTTCTCGGTCTTGTCCTTCTCGCCTGCGACGACGTCGTTGCCGCCGACGAACGCGGTCGGGAACGACACGGTGTCGGCGAAGTCCTCGTTCTTGGCCAGCTCGACCAGGTCGGGGACGGTCTTCTTGATCGTCGAGATGGCCGGGTACCAGAAGCCGGCCGCGTCGATCTGCTTGGAGGTGAACGCCGACACGATCGTGGACGCGTCCATCGGGACGATCTTCACGTCGTCCTTGGTCAGCCCGGCCTTCTTCAGCGCGAGCGTGAGGATCATGTCGCCGGAGGTGCCCTCGGGCACGCCGATCGTCTTGCCCTTCAGGCCCTCCAGCGAGGTGATGCCGGCCTGGGCGATGACGCGGTCGGCGTTGCCGAGCGTGTTCAGCGCGATGACCTTGGCCTTGCCGGAGGCGGGCAGCCACATGGCGCCGGGGCCGATGTAGCCGAAGTCGAGGTCTCCGGTGCCCAGCGCCTGGATCTGCAGCGGGCCGTTGGTGAACACGCTGACCTTGGCGTCGAGGCCGTGCTTCTTCCACAGGCCCTGCTTGTCGGCGACGGCGAGCAGGCTCGCGCCGTTGAAGTCGGCGATGTAGCCGAAGTCCACGTGCGTCGTGCCGCCGCCCGAGGCGCTCGAGTCGCCGGAGTCGTCCGACCCGCAGGCGGCCGCCGACAGCGCCACGACGACCGCCGCGGCGGCCAGGATTGTCTTCTTCATTGCGCGGGCTCCTTGATCTGCCGCTGGTGGTACACCGCATGCCAGACGCGGTTGCGCAGCGCCCCGAACTCGGGGCTCAGCCGCATGTCCTCGTCCCGCGGATAGGGGAGGTCGACCTCGATGACCTCGGCGATCCGGCCAGGCCGGGCGGCCATGACGACCACCCGGTTGGCGAGGAACACCGCCTCGTCGACGTCATGGGTGATGAACATGACCGTCCGCCGCTCCTTGCTCCAGGTCTCCAGGAGCTGCTCCTGCAGACGCACCCGGGTCAGCGCGTCCAGGGCGCCGAAGGGCTCGTCCATGAGCAGGATCGACGGGTTCACCGCGTACGCCCGGGCGATCGCGCAGCGCTGCTTCATGCCGCCCGACAGCGTCTTGGGCAGCGCGTCGGCGAACTGCTCCAGCCCGACCAGGCGGATGAAGTGCTCGGCGCGCTCCCGCCGCTCCTGCTTGGGGACCTTCGCGGTGCGCATGCCGAACTCGACGTTCTCCCGGACGGTCAGCCACGGGAACAACGCGTACTGCTGGAAGATGACGCCGCGCTCGGGGCCGGGGCCGGTGACCGGCCTGCCGTCCACCAGCGCGGTGCCGCCGGTGGGCTGCTCCAGCCCGGCGAGGATGTTGAGCAGCGTGCTCTTGCCGCAGCCGGAGGGGCCGACGACGGTCACGAACTCGTTGTCGGCGATGTCCAGCGAGACGCCGCCGAGCGCGACGAACGGCTCCTTCCCGACGGGGAAGACCTTCTCGACGTCGCGTACGGAGATCTTGGGAGTGCTCATCGGTTCTCCTGCCAGGCCGTCAGCTTGTTGCCGGCGATCATGAGCAGCCGGTCCATGATCAGGCCGAGGACCCCGATCGCGATGATGCCGACGAAGATCGTCGGAAGGTCGTAGTAGAGCTGCGCGCTCTGCATGCGGTGACCGAGCCCGGCCTGCGCGGCCAGGAGCTCCGCGGCCACCAGCGTGCCCCAGGCCGAGCCGAGCCCGACCCGCATGCCCACGAGGATGAACGGCGTGGAGGCCGGCACCACGACGCGGCCGAAGATGGTCCCGTCGCCCGCGCCGAGCACCCGCGCGGCGTTGATCAGCGTCCTGTCCACGTTCACCACGCCCTGGTAGGTCGAGATGACGCAGGACAGGAACGCCGCCAGGAAGATGACGAAGATCTTCGGGCTCTCCCCGATGCCCATCAGGACGAGCACCAGGGGCAGCATGGCCAGCGGCGGGATCGTGCGGAAGAACTGGATCCACGGCTCGAACAGGCCGCGGGCCACGGTGTACCACCCCATGACGAACCCGACGATCACCGCCGCGATCGAGCCGAGGGCGAACCCGGCCAGCACGCGCCCGAGCGAGGCGCCCACGTCGGTGGCGAGCGTGCCGTCCCCGATCATCTTCCAGGCGGCCGAGACGACCTCGCCCGGAGTGGGGAACTGGAGTCCCGCCAGGGACAGCCCCCACCAGATCGCGATCCCGGCCACGATCGAGATGATGTTGAGGACCAGGAAGGTCCTGTTCTTGCGCGGCCGGGCGGGGGCGTTGCCGTCCCTCGTGGCGCCCGCGGTGGTCACGGCCACTATCGGCCTCCGTCCGTCGTGACGTTCGCTTCGTATCCGGCGAGCAGGGGGGACTCGTGGAACAGGGCCGCGATGGCCCCGCGCGCGCCGCCGTCGTCCGACAGCAGGGCGGGGCGGATCACGGGCGCCGCGTCGGTCCACCACGACAGCTCGTAGGTGACCGTGTCCGCGACCTGCCGCAGCAGGGCCGGAGCGATCTGGATGATCTCGCCGCCTAGCACGATCTCGTCCGGGTTGAGGGTCATGACCGCCGTGCCGAGCACCCGGCCGACCGCCGTGCCGGCCTCGCGGAGCACCTGGTCGACGACCGGGTGGGCGATGTCCACCGCGGCCTTCAGGTCGTCCAGCGTGTCCACGGGCACGCCGAGCTCCCGGCACCGCGCGAGGATCGCCGGCGCCGACGCGACGGTCTCCACGCAGCCGCGCTTGCCGCAGCGGCACTGCGCGCCGCCCGCCACGGCGGTCACGTGGCCGAGCTCGCCCGCGAAGCCCCGCGAGCCGCGCACCAGCTGGCCGCCCACCACCAGCCCGCCGCCGACCCCGTCGGACAGGCGCAGGTAGATGAGATCGCGTACGGAGTCGGACTGGGCGTGCAGCGCCTCGGCCAGCCCGGCGAAGCGCACGTTGTTGTCGACGGTCACCGCGGCGTGGAAGCGCTGGGCGAACACCTCCGCGACGCCGTCGGCCCGGGATCGGTCGCCCCACCCCGGCACGCCGATGCCGATCGCCTGCAGCGCGCCGTAGTGGACGCCGGTCTCCGCGCTCAGCCGGTCGATCAGGGCGAGCCCGGCGTCGAGGCGCTCGGGCCACTGCGCCGACTCCTCGTAACGCGCGGTCCCGGACGCGATGATCTCGTGCGCGGCGTCGGCCACCAGGACGTTCACCCGGCGATGACCGAAGTCGACGCCCATGTACTGCCCGGAGGCCGGGTCCAGCGCGAGCCGCTCGGCCGGCCGGCCGCTGCCCACGCGCTCCACGGCGTCGGTGTCGACGACGCGGATGGCGCCCCGGCCGAGCAGATCACTGGTGATCTCGCTGACCGTGGTGCGTGACAGACCGACCCGGGCCGCGATCTCGTTACGGCTCTGCGCGCCGTTCTGGCGGAGCACGCGCAGCACCCGCTCCTCATGGGAGCGGCGCACGAGTGCGTGCACGCCGTTGGGGGTCGTTGACACGCTGGCAACCTAAGGTTCGTCTGTTTTTTACGTCAACCATCCGGCAAAAAGAATCGGTAGATTCGTCCGGGATCCTGATGAAACCTCTGACCAGCATGGACACCCCCCTGACAAGCTCTCAGGCATCCTGTCGCATCCGCCGGCGCCTTCTGTGACAGCTGTGACACAAGATTTCGACGGCGTCTCGACGGAAGAATTTGGCCTGTCTACGGTGCTCGCCGTGAGACAACTGGTGATCGGAGCCTTACTCCTCGCGTCCACCGTGGTCACGTCGCCGCCCGCACACGCGGCAGCGGTGCCGGCGACCGGCCCCACCTCCTCCAACCCCGCCACCTACTCCAACCCGGTCAGCGGCGACGCCGTGCAGACCTTCCCCGACCCCGCGATGATCCGGGGCAAGGACGGCCTCTGGTACGCGTACGGCACCACGAACCCGATCGACGGGAAGAACGAGCACATCCTGCCGACGCTCAAGTCGGCCGACATGGTCCACTGGACGTATGCCGGGGACGTCTACACCGGGGAGAACCACCCCTCGTGGTGGCCGAACGGCACCCGTCCCTGGGCGCCGGACATCCGGTACGTCAACGGGACCTACCACCTGACGTACTCGCTCTCCACGAGCGGTGTAGGGCTCGCGACCAGCCCGCACCCGACCGGGCCGTGGACCGACCGCGGCCGGATCGTCCCGGCGGGCGGCAGCGGCTGCCCGACCAACAACATCGACCAGGCCGTCTACACCGACGTGACCGGCGACAACTACCTCTACTGGGGCAGCTACGACACGATCTGCGTCGCGACGATGAACGCCGACGCGACCGAGGTCACCGGCGAGGTCAAGCAGATCGCCCGCGGGCGCCGCATGGAGGGCGCCTTCGTCGTCCGCCGCGACGACTGGTACTACCTCTTCTACTCCGACGCCGGATGCTGCGACGGCGCGTTCAGCGGCTACACCGTCAAGGTCGGCCGCTCCGACAACCCGTTCGGGCCGTTCACCACCCCGACCGGCGTCGACCTCATGGAGCTGACCAGCAAGGACGGCATCGTCCTGGCGGCCAACGGCAACGGCTGGGTCGGCCCGGGCCACAACGCCATCCAGACCGACCTGAGCGGCCAGGACTGGCTCGTCTACCACGCGATCCCGTCGTCGGCCCCCGAGTTCGGGCCGGTCACGACGACCTGGGGCACGACGATCGGCAACCTGGCCCGCAGACCGCTGATGATCGACCGGCTCGACTGGATCGACGGCTGGCCGGTCGTACGGGCCGGGGCCGGGCCGTCCACGGGCGAGCAGCCGGCGCCGGTCACCACATGGAGTGTGGGCAGCACGTTCAACTCCGGCACGGACGGGTGGAAGGGGCCATGGAAGCCCGCCTCCGACCCCGACTCGCTCGGCCACCTCACCGGCAAGGGCTCGACCAGCGAGCTCAGCGACGAGGCCGTCCACGGCGACGTGCGGGTGGAGGCCGACCTGCGGCTGGGCGAGGGCGGCACCGCCGCCGGGCTCGTCGTGACCCGCGAGAACGGCGCGAGGAACATCACCGCGTGGCTCGACCGCGAGCAGGGCGCGCTCGTGGTGACGACCAAGGTGAACGGGAAGACGACGACGGCCTCCAGCCCGTTGCCGGCCTCGTTCGACTACGGCTCCTGGCACAACGTGTCCGCCGAGCGGCGCGGGAACGGGCTGGTCGTGACGGTGTCGGCCGACCGGCTCGGAGACCCGCTGGCGACGGTCGCCACGACGCTGCCCGACGGCGCGCCCACCTCCGGCGCCATCGGCGTGACCACGCGCGGTGCCGCCGACGCCGACAACGTGGGCGCGGCTCCGCTGTACACGCCGGTGACCGAGCGGGTGCCCGACCCCGTCCTGGGCAGCCGGCTCACGGCGTACTCCGACGAGTTCGACGGCACGGGCACGCCCACCGGCTGGGCGCGGGTCCGCAATCCGTCGGCCACCCTGTCGAACGGCTCCCTGGTCTGGCCGACCCAGAACGCCGAGCTGTTCCAGGGCAACAACACCGCGTCGATCCTGCTGCGCGACGCGCCGCAGGGTGACTTCGCCGTGGAGACGAAGCTCACCTTCGACGGCACACGCGGCAACCAGCAGGCCGGCCTGCTGCTGTACGAGAACGACGACCGGTGGCTCAAGCTGACGCACACGGTCCTGCCCCTCAACCAGGGCAACGGCGCGGTGCTGCACCAGACCGAGTTCGGCAAGGAGGGCCCGCGCCCGGGCACCACCCCGCCCACCGCGGTCGCCAACGGGCCGATGTTCGGCGGCCCGGCCGCGCGGACCACCTGGCTGCGGCTGCTCTACCACTACGACGAGGAGAACGGCGAGCACGACGTCCGGATGGCGTCGAGCACCGACGGCACCCACTGGATCTGGGGCGGCAGCTGGTCGCTCCCACGCACCGGGCCGGTGCGGATCGGCCTGGTCTCGATGAACACGGCGGGCGCCACGGCCACGTTCGACTACCTGCGGACGTACGAGGTAGCCAGCCGATGACCGGCGACCGGCCGCCCCTTCGCGCGAGGGACGGCCGGTCAAGTCGCGGGCAATGATCCGGCCCGATTTCCGCCGGGGCCGGGACGCGGGCCCGCGAGCGGGGTAGAGGCACGTCGATGCCGATCACGATGCCGATCATCCACGCCCTCACGCAATCCCCTGACCGCCTGCCGCGACGGCCCGCGCCGGTCGTGGTCGCGCTCGCCGCCGTACTGGCCCTCGCACCGGTGAACGCGCAGGCGGCGGTGGCCGGAGACGGCAACGGGAACCGCTCTGCCGTACGCGTGGGCAACGGCTCGGCCAACCGGACCATGGTGGCGATCGGCAGCACCCGGCTGCGCGGCCTCCTCCACCAGCTCTCGACGGGAGTGGGCGGAGTGAGCAGCGTGCAGGGCGGCCTGTGCAGGCAGCGCGCCCGCTCATGCGCGCTGTCGCAGCACATCCGCGCCCGAAGCGCCGACTCCGGGGGCCGCCGGGCGGCGGACCGCTGATGCGCGCCGGTCTCGCCCTGGCAGCGGTCACGATCGCGGCGGCGGGCCTCGTCGCGGTGCGGCCTCCCGCCGCCGGTCTCGCGGCGGGAGGCCGTACGGCCGGCGACCGCAACGGCGACAGCGCCATCGTCCGTATGGGCAACGGGATCCGCAATGTCAGTCAGCTGACGGTGGGCAGCGCGAGGAGCGGGACCGGCACCCAGCAGAGGACGGTCGGCGTCAGCGGCGTCGCGAACGCGCAGAGCATGATCTGCGGGCGGAGGTCCCGCTCCTGCGGTGTGACGCAGCGGATACGGGCGTCCGACCGGCAGATCGAGCTGCTGAGCCCTCCGGACGCGCGAATCCGGCGTGCCGCCAGAAGGGCCGCCATATCCCCACAGGCGGGTTGATCATCGATCACGGACCGTGACGGGCGCGCCTGCCCGGGGTAGATGCCCGGCAGGTCCGTACGGACGGATCCACAAGACGGACAACGGGGGAAGGCGCACGACCATGGCTCGTCACAGGGCTCGTCACAGTGCTCGTCACAGGGCTTCTCACAGGGGGCGGCACGCGCTCACCGGCCCGGCGGTGCGGCTGCTGGCGCTGGCCGCGCTGACCTTCGCGGGCGCCGGCCTCGCGCTCGCCCCCACGACGGCGGACGCGGCGACGGGCCGGGGGCACGGCGGCGGCGGCGACGGAAACGGCGCCAATTCCCGGTATGTGATCAACAACGGCCTGAACAACCTGAACTCGCTGCTCGTCGGCAGTCAGCGGAACACGACGGGCACCCAGCAGGTCATCACCGGGGTGGACGCGTCGGTGAACACACAGGCCGGCAACTGCGTGCACCGGCCCGGCTGCAGGGGCTCGCAGAACCTGCGGGGCCGCAACCAGAGCTCCCCCAGGACGAGCGGCACCGTGATCAACCGGCACTGAGGCGCACACGGACGGCCGGGAGACGTCACGGCAGACGTCACGGCAGACGTCACGGGACACGCGCGCCGATGACCACCGCCGGACCACCGCGGAGGCTACGGTGTGACCACGCGCGCCGACGGGCGGCGCATGGGTGAAAGGCGGTGGCGGATGCTCGTCTCACGCGGCGCGTCCCGGCTCGTCCCGTTGTCCGCCGCCGTTCTCGCCGCCGTTCTCGCCGCCGTCCTGTCCACCGTCCTGTCCACGGCGGCCGCCGCGAGCGCGCGACCCGTGCGGGAGGCGGGGGACGGCCCGGCCGCCATCGGGAACGGCACCCGCAACCGGAACATCGTCCAGTTGCACAGCCCGACGCGGAACCGGGGTCACCAGCACACCGCGGCCAGCACCGCGGGCGGTGCCACCAGCGTGGCGGACGGTTTCTGCCGCCGGGTCGAAAACTGCGACATCAGGCAGAACATCGCGGTCGCCGTCGCCGCGCCGCTGTAGGGGCTCACCCGCTCAGGGCGCGTACGGCCGCTTCCGGGCTGTCGTAGAAGGCCAGCAGCCGGTCCAGTCCCATGATCTGGAAGACGCGGGCGATGTCCGAGTCCAGACCGGCCAGGAGCAGGGCGGCGCCCGCGTCGTGGGCGCGCTGGTGGGCGGCGACCAGCGTGGCGATGCCGGTGGAGTCGCAGAAGGTCAGCCCCGACAGGTCGATCACCAGGCCGGTGCCCGGGCCGAACTCGATCTCCTCCAGAGCCGCCCGAAGGCGCGGAGTGGTGTGATGGTCCAGGTCCCCGGCCACGACCAGCAGGCGCGGACCGGAGGCGTGCGGCTGAAGGGTGACGGTCAGACCGTTGTCATGCGGCACCGAGACTCCCGGAGAACGGCGTTCGAGTGGCGGGCGGAACGGACAGGGCCAGGACCGCGGTGTCGTCCGACACCCCCGTGCCCAAGGCCGTGATCAGGTCGTGCACGGTGGTCAGGAGAGCGTCGGCGCTCGTGGGTCCCGCGGCGGCGAGGTACGCGGTCAGGCCGTCCTCGTCGAGCATCGAGCCGGTCGGCGTCCGCGCCTCGGTGAGACCGTCGGTGTACAGCAGCAGCGCGTCACCGGCGTTCAGTCGCGCGCTCACCTGGGCGAAGTGCGGATTGCGCAGGATGCCGATCAGCTGTCCCCCGGCCGGATGGATCGACTCGACGGTGCCGTCCGCCCGCACCGCCAGCGCCGGGGGATGCCCTCCGGTGGCGAGCGTGACGCCGAACCCGTCGCCGTCGGGCTGCAGGACGCCGAAGACCGCCGTGCAGTACGGCACGGGGGCCTCGCCGCCGGCGTGCTCCTGCTGCAGGACCGTGTCGAGGTTGGCCAGCACGGCGTGCGGGTCGGCGTCGTAGACGGCCGCGGCGCGCAGGGTGTAGCGGACCAGGGACGTCAGCGCGGCGGCGTCGGCGCCCTTGCCGCAGACGTCGCCGAGGAAGAACGCCCACCGGTCGCCGTCGAGCTGGAAGAGGTCGTAGAAGTCACCGCCGACCTCGTCGGCGGAGACCGGGTGGTAGGCGGCGGCCGCGCACAGTCCGGGCACCCGGGGCAGCGCCGGTGGAAGCAGGGTGCGCTGCAGGGTGCGGGCCAGCCGCTCGGCTCCCGCGCGCAGTTCCCTTTCGACCTCGACCGTACGGTGCGTCGTCAGCCGCACCTCCAGCTCGTCCATGACCAGCGCGGCCAGGTCCCGCAGGCAGGCCAGTTCCTCCTCGTCGGCCTGCCGGGGACGGGTGTCCATGACGTTGACGCTGCCCAGGGCCTCGCCGTCGGCCGTCGTGATCAGCGCGGCGGCATAGAAGCGGATGCCGGGCTCGCCGCGCACCGCCGGGTCGCCGGCCGCCCGCGGGTCCAGCAGCACGTCGTCGACGACGTAGGGGCCATCGTGCCGTACGGCCGCGGCGCACAGGCTCTCGATGATCGCCCGGCGCGGTGGCGGCCCGTGCGCGGCGATGACGCGGACCGTGTCGTCGCCGACGATCGTCACGGTGGCGAAAGGAGCGTGGAAGATCCGCGCGGCCAGGGCGGCCACCCGGTCGAAGGCCGCGCCGGAGGCGGTGTCCAGGGCCGCGTAGCGGCGCACGGCCGCGAGGCGGCGCGCCTCCGCGGCGGAGGCGAGCGGCATCGGCATGCCCGGCGCTTCGTCTACGGTGCTGACCTCTGGCTCCTTCCCGGCCCTCGGTCGCGGGCCGGGGCCCGCGTGGCCGGTCGATGATTTGCCCTATCCTACGAAACCGTTGAACTGTTCCTTCCCTGACCTGCCGGAGCCGAGCGGAGGCCCGGCACGCACGAGATCCGGCCCACGACGCACCGGCCGTTGAGGAGAAGGCGAAAGCGATGAGCGGGGCGGCGGAACCGATGTCTGTTCAGCACGGCCGGCCGATGGAGCTGCTGTTTCCGGGGAACAGCGAGATGGCGCGGCGGATGCGCGACCTTCCGTGGTCCGGCACCTCCATGGGAGACCCGGCGACCTGGCCGACGAGCCTGCGCACCGCGTGCCGGATCTGCCTCACCTCCCGGTTCCCCATGATCGTGTGGTGGGGAGAGGAGCTGCGGTTCCTCTACAACGACGCCTACCTGCCGTTGCTGGGGTCCAAGCATCCGGCGCTGGGCAAGCCGGGCGACCAGGTGTGGACGGAGATCTGGCACACCATCGGCCCGATGCTGAGGTCGGTGATGGCCTCCGGCGAGGCGACCTGGTCGGAGGACCTGCTGCTGCCGATGAACCGGCACGGCTACTGGGAGGAGACGTACTGGACGTACTCCTACAGCCCGTTGCACGACGACGACGGCGGCGTGCGGGGTGTGTTCACCGCGGTCAGCGACACCACCGAGCGGGTCATCGGCGAGCGGCGCCTGGCGGTGCTGCAGGACCTCGGCGCCCAGGCGGGCCGTGCCCGCAGCGTGGAGGAGGCGTGCGAGCTGGTCGCCGAGGTGCTGGAGCGGTCGGGCCCCGACGTGCCGTTCGCGGCCGTCTACCTGCGCCGCCCCGGCACGGACGAGCTGGTGCCGACCGCGACGAGCCCGCGCGGCGCGACCGTGTCCCCCCTGCCCGGCGGGCCCGGCGACTGGCCGGTGGAGCAGGTGCTGCGCGGCGAGACCCCCGTCGTGGTGACCGACGTGGCGGAGCGCTTCGGCGCGCTGCCCTCGGGGGGCTGGCAGACGCCGCCGACACAGGCCATGGTGCTGCCGCTGGCCGGTGAGACCGGCGGCCAGACCGTCGGGGTGATGGTGCTGGCGGCCAGCGCGGGCCGTGTGCTCGACGAGGCGTACGAGTCGTTCCTCGCCCTGGTGGCCCGGCAGACCGCGGCGCTGGTCAACGCGGCCGTGGCCTACCAGCTCCAGCAGCGCAGGGCCGAGGAGCTGGCCGAGCTCGACCGGGCCAAGACGGCCTTCTTCTCCAACATCAGCCACGAGTTCCGCACCCCGCTGACGTTGATCATGGGACCGGTGCAGGACCTGCGCACCGCGCTCGCCGACGCCGGCGAGCAGGTACGCGAGGACCTCGACGTGGTCCACCGCAACGGCCTGCGGCTGGGCAAGCTCGTCAACACGCTGCTGGACTTCTCCCGCATCGAGGCCGGCCGCATGCGGGCCACGTACGAACCGGTGGACCTGGCCGCCGTCACCGCCGAGCTGGCCGGCGTCTTCCGCTCCGCGATCGACAGGGCCGGGCTCGCCTTCGAGGTGGACTGCCCTCCCCTGGACGAACCGGTGTACGTCGACCGGGGCATGTGGGAGAAGGTGGTGCTCAACCTGCTGAGCAACGCCCTGAAGTTCACCTTCGACGGCTCCATACGGGTCGCGTCGCGCGCCGAGGACGGGCACGCCGTCGTCACGGTCGCCGACTCCGGCATCGGGATCCCGCGCCACGAGCTGCCGCGGCTGTTCGAGCGGTTCCACCGCATCGAGAGCGCCAGGTCGCGCTCGAACGAGGGCAGCGGCATCGGGCTGGCGCTGGTGAAGGAGCTGGTGGGCCTGCACGGCGGGACGATCACCGCCGAGAGCGCCGAGGGCGCGGGCACCACGTTCACCATCCGGCTGCCCTTCGGCTCGGCGCACCTGCCGTCCGACGGCGTCGCGCCGGCCCGCCCGGGGGACGTGGTGTCGGCCACCGCCGATCCGTTCGTCGAGGAGGCCCTGCGCTGGCTGCCCCCGAAAGAGGCGGCCGGCGTGGAGGAGACGGCGGCGGCGTCGACCGGGCCCCGGGGGGACGGTCCCCCGCCCCGGGTCCTGATCGCCGACGACAACGCCGACATGCGCGACTACCTCACGCGCCTGCTCCGGCCGTCCTACCGGGTCACCGTGGTGAACGACGGGCAGGCGGCCCTGGATGCCGTGCTCACCGACGCTCCCGACCTCGTCGTCAGCGACGTCATGATGCCGCGCCTGGACGGCCTGCAGCTGGTGGCCGCGCTGCGGGCCGACCCCCGCACCGCCGCGGTCCCGGTGCTGCTGTTGTCGGCCCGCGCGGGGCAGGAGGCCTCGATCGAGGGGTTGGAGGCGGGCGCGGACGACTACCTCGTCAAGCCGTTCTCCGCCGCCGAACTGCTGGCGCGGGTGCGGGCCAACGTGCAGCTGGCGCGCATGCGCGGGCGCCACATGCGGTGGCAGACCGCAATGATCGAGTCGCTGCAGGAGGCGTTCTTCGTCTGCGACGAGAACGGCTCGGTCATCGAGATCAACCAGGCGTTCACCGACATCCTCGGGTACGGCCCCGAGGGCCTGCCCTACACCGCCCTGCATCCCTGGTGGCCCCGCGAGGCCGACGACGCCGTGGCGCACCGGATGGTCGGCGAGGCGTTCGAGCAGCTCGTGAGCCAGGGCCGGGGCAGCTGCGTGATCCCCGTCTCCCACCGGGACGGACACCGGATCTGGGTGGCGGCCACCTTCACCGACGTCGCCGATCCCACCACCGGCGAGCGCAGGGTCGTCGGCACCCTGCGCGACGTCACCGCCGAGCACTACCTCGTGCAGCGTGAGACCGCCCTGGCCGCGCTCAGCGTGCGCGTCTCGGAGGCGAGCAGCGTGGAGGACGCGCTCAGCGGAGCGCTGCGGGAGCTGCGCGACGTCTGGCGCGCCCGGCAGGTGACCGCCGCGCTGTGGCATGGTGAGTCCGGGGGGCGCGGTGATCCCGTGAGGCCCGGCGAGGCGGCGGGGCACGGCGAGGCGGAGCCGGTGCTGTTCGGCACGGACTCCGGAGCCTCCTGGCGGACCCTGCCGGACGATCTGCGGGACAGGCTCGCCGAACTGCGCGGATTCCCGCCGCTGCGTCCGGTGGCGAGCGCCGCGGACGGGGCCGGCATCACCCTGGAGCACCCCGAGGGGATCGTGACCCTCTGGATCGACCTCGGCCAGAACCGGCCCTTCACCGCCGAGGACCAGACGCTGCTCGCGCTGCTGTCCGGCCATCTCGGCCAGGGCCTGCACCGGACCCACCAGCTCGACCAGCAGCGCGAGGCCGCGGTGGCGCTGCAGCGGGCCATCCTCGGGCCGTCCCACCTGCCCCAGGGCTTCGCCGTACGGTATGAGCCGGCCACCCGGCCCCTGGAGGTCGGCGGCGACTGGTACGACATCGTGCCGCTGCCCGACGACCGCATCGGCATCGTGGTCGGCGACTGCGTGGGACGCGGCCTGGAAGCCGCGGCCGTCATGGGCCAGCTCCGCAGCGCCTGCCGCGCCCTGCTGCTGCAGGAGGCCGGTCCCGCACAGGTGCTGAGCGCGCTGGACAAGTTCGCCGCACTGGTGCCGGGGGCCAAGTGCACCACCGTGTTCTGCGGCGTCCTCGACACCACGACCGGCCGCCTCGTCTACTCCAGCGCGGGGCACCCGCCCGGCATCCTGGCCCACTCCGACGGCGCCACGGAGCTGCTGGAGGGCGGCCGTTCGACCCCGCTCGCGGTACGGCCCGGCGAGCCCCGGCCCGAGAGCAGCTGCACGATGCCGCCCCGCTCCACGCTGCTGCTCTACACCGACGGGCTCGTCGAGCGCCGCCGCAGCCCGCTGACCGCCGGGATCGACCAGGCGAGCGCCGCCGTGCAGGACGGCCGCTCGGCCCCCATCGAGGACCTGGCGACGCAGGTCATGACGCGGATGGCGCCGGACACCGGCTACAACGACGACGTCGCCCTCCTGCTCTACCGCCAGCCCGCGCCGCTGGATGTGGCCTTCCCCGCCGAGTCGAGCCAGCTCGCCCCCGTCCGTACGGCCCTGCGGGACTGGCTGAATCGTTGTGACATCACCGCGTCGATGGTCCAGAACGTGCTGGTCGCGGCGGGCGAGGCCTGTGCCAACGCGATCGAGCACGGCCACCGCGACAGCCCGGGGCGTACCGTCCGCCTGCGGGCCGTCGCCACCGCGGCCGACCTGTACCTCACCGTCACCGACAGCGGCCGATGGAAACCTCCGCAGCCCGAGGCCAACACGCACCGCGGCCGGGGGGTCGCCCTCATGCGCGCCCTGATGCAGCACGTCACCATCCAGCCCGGCGTCGCCGGCACCACCGTCGACATGCACGCGAGGATCCCCCGATGACGACTCCCCTGACCCTGGCTCCGTCTCGCCGCTCCGACGGCACCCCGGTCCTCACCGTCAGCGGCGAGATCGACATGAGCAACGCCGGCGAGCTGGAGGCCGCCCTGACCGATGCCGCCGGCGGCGACGGCCACGCCCTCCTGGTCGACCTCAGCGCGGTCGAGTATCTCGACAGCGCCGGGCTGACGGTGTTGTTCGCGCATGCCCCGCGCATCGAGCTCGTCGCCAACGAGCTGCTCGCCCCCGTCCTGACCATCTCCGGGCTCGCGGACATGACCACCGTCCACAGCCTGGGCGGCTGACAGCCGGGGGTCATGCCTCACAGCCGCAGCGGCAGCACCCCCGGCCGCGTGGGCGCGTGCCGGTAGGTGCTGAAGTCGTGCACGATCCCCCGATTGCCGCTGCCTTCTCTTGACATACGTTCGCGAGCGGGGGCGTTGCGAGGCCCTGGACGTGACCGTCAGGCGAGCGGCGGCCAGGCGTCGCCCCAGACGACGTCGCGCGCCCCGCGGTAGGTCTCGCCCTGCCGCTTGGAGACCGCACGGTCGGCCAGCCCGTCCTCAGCCGTGCACAGGCGCAGCGTGACGAGTCCCTTGCGCTTGAGGGGATGGCGCAGGATCCGGCCCTCCGCGCGCGGCCACGGCCGGGCCGACACCGCGACGTAGGAGAACTTCTCGTCCTCGAAGCTCAGCGTGCCGTCCTTGACCCGCCGGTGCAGCGCGGTGCGGTTGAGGCGGACCGCGAAGTGACACCAGTCCCGGTCCGGGACGATGGGGCACTCGCCGTCGTGCGGGCAGGGCGCGACCACGTGCAGGCCCAGCCCGGCCAGCAGCCGCCGGGCCGCCGCGATCCGGGCGTACCCGCCGGGCGTGCCGGGCTCGACGATCACCAGCATGCCGGCGGTGCGGGCCGTTCCCGCTGCCAGGGATCCGACCACGTCCTCCTGGACGGCGGGCGACAGCTCGCCGAGCACGTAGGACATCGTGACCAGGTCGGCCGCGGGCGCGGGCACGCTCCGGTCGACGACCGCCTGCTGCCAGCGCGCCTCGCGTACGGCCGCCGCGGGCGCGCGACCGGCCAGCCGCCGGCCGAAGGCGATGGCGGAGGGGGACTGCTCCAGGACGGTCACCGTGCGCAGCGTCGGCCAGACCGCGCTCGCGGCCCACAGCGCGCTGCCCGTGCCGCCGCCCACGTCCACCTGGGTCTCCGGCGCGAACCCGGGAGCCAGCAGGGCGACCTGGCGCAGCGCGGCGCTCACGGCGCTGTAGGTCGCGGGCATGCGATAGCCGGCGTACGCGGCGACCGCGACCTCCGAGCTCAGCGCCGGCACGCTCCGGTCGAAGCCCTCCCGGTACTGCCGGATGAGCGTCTGCACGCTCCGCGTCAGCTCGGCCATCGGGAATCGTCCGAGCGACTCCTCCAGCGCGCCGTCCAGGTCATCAGGCAGGGTGGACACGGCGTTCATGATGACATGCCGCTCACGCCGCTCACGCCGCCGAAGCGGCCGTCCGTACGGTCACCGTGCAGGAGGCGCCCTCGCGAGCGGCCAGTGCGCCGAACGTGAGCGTCAGCCGGGAGCCGGTCTCCGCGTGGTCCAGGAGCGGGTGCCCGCGCGCGACCGCGGCCACCGGGCGGTCCCACGTCACGGTCAGCCCGTCGAGCTCGCGCCGGGGATCGGCCACGGTCACCGTGGCCGTGCCGTCGCCGAGGTCGCGCACGAGGACCGCGCACGGATCGGACGCCGTCAGTCCTCCGGCGCGTCCGCCCGTCCAGAAGTTCACCGCGGTGACGCCCAGCGACGGGACCTCGACCCCCTGCTGCGCGGAGGTGTTGGCGAGCACCCGGGCCCAGCCGGGATCGGCGGCGCGGGCGGCGGTCGCGGCCCGGCTCGCCCCGGGCAGGAGGTGGTAGACGTAACCGGCCGCGTCCGGGTCGGCGCCGTGGTCCAGCCACAACGTGACGTAGGCCCGGGTGGCCCCCGCGCCCGTGCGGTCCTCGCGCAGTGTGCGCAGGGACTGCCCGGCGGGCACGACGTAACCGCCATGGCCCTCAAGGTGCGCCCACCCCGTGCCGGGGGTGAGCCGGGCGCCGGTCCTGCGGTTGTCCACGACGGTCTCGACCGGCACGCCGTCCCGGCAGGTGATGCCCGCGCCGAGGCAGACCACGGCGTCGTCGAGGAAGAACCACGACTTGAACGCCTCCAGCGTGCTCTCCAGGCCGAACAGGTGCTGACCCACGGCGGCGTACACGCCGTCGGTCGCGCCGCCCACCCACGCGGCCGGCGGGCGGGTGTCGCCCCACTCGCCGCCGGCGCCGTCGGGCAGGCGCCGGGTCGAGACCGTCGTGCCCGGCAGCCGGTACGGGTCCACGGTGGGCCAGAAGGCGTCGGAGTAGTGGTCGCCGTGCCCGCGCGCCCACCAGTAGAGCATCCCGGAGCCGGTGTGCCACCCGCGCAGGTTCTCGCCGTTGCCGTACTCGTAGTGCGCGACGCGGGAGGAGGCCATGCTCAGCGCCGCGCACCACCCGGCGGCGCGGTGGACGGCGCGGGCGCTCATGGGGAACAGGCGGTGCCCGGCGGGCTCGGCGGCGGCCGGGACCGTCGCGTCGCGCAGCACCGCCGCGAGCCGCGCGTGGAACGCCAGGTCGCTCGCCTCGGCCGCCCCCTCGGCCGCCCGGAGCATGGGCTTGGCGGTGTCGCGCACGGCCCAGCCCTTGACCATGGCCCGCCAGCGGGCCCGCTCGGCCTCCGGGGCGGTCTCGGCCAGCAGCAGGACCGCCGCGGCGATCTCCCTGCCCCTCCCGTGGTCGCCGAACGGCCGCCTGTCGACGCCGCGCCCGCGGACGAGGTCCATGCACGCGCCGTCGTGGACGAAGGAGGCGAACGCCCGGTCCACGGCGTCGAGGACGGTGCGCGCCGCCGGGTCGGTGATCTCCCACGGCGTGCCGCGCAGCACCGCGAACAGCGTCGCGAGGCCGGTCAGCAGCACCGCGCCGTACCCGCCCTGATAGGGGACGAACCCGTGCTGCACGAACGAGCCGTCCCGATAGAAGCCGTCGCCCTCGGTGACGTAGGGGAACACCGGGGAGAGCGCGGCGGCCGCGAGCGCGGCACGGCCGGGGTCCGCGCCGGCGATCGCCCGCAGCAGCGTCACCGTGCACAGGTCGACCCGGTTCGCCCCGGTGCTGTTGCCCACGTAGTCGTCCAGGCGGCTCTCCGGGACGAATCCGTCCACCGCCTCGCACAGCGCCGCGCCCTGCGTGTCCGTGAGGTGCGGGGCGACGAGCACGGCGGCGTCGAGCAGCGCCCTGGGCGTCCCGATCTGCCAGTCCCACCAGTTGCCGGTCTGCTCGGCGTCCGCGGCGTACACGTGCCGCACGTAGTGCGCGATGCCCGCGCCGACCGCCGTGCCGAGGCCCGGCTCCGCGGTCAGCCCGGTGCCCGGCAGCGCGTACGCGCGGGCCATGAACCGCAGCCGCGCCGGGGTGGCGTCGAGGGAGGGGAAGGGGAGGTCCGGCCAGAGGGATCTCGCGGTGGGCGCCATGGCGTCGCGGTGCCGGCGCGCCTGCGCGCCCAGCCGCGCCAGCCGGGTCCGGTACGGCTCCCGCGCGGGATCGAACGCACCCGGGTGGCCGAGCGTGATCTCCCGCCAGCGGCGGCGCAGCAGGGCGAAGGCTCCGGCGTGGGTCTCCTCGCGGCTCTCCTTGGGGGGAGCGCACGCCGAGAGCAGCGCGGCGAGCCCGCTGAACTGGAGAAATAATCGCCGGGAAGGTCCTTTCACGCGTAGATTATCCGCGCGATCCGGCCCTTTCATCGATCTTCGGCACCCCTCTTATGGGAGCGCTCCCAATTGCCGTACCTTACGAGTGCCTTGTCACCGGGAAAAGGAGCGCGTCGTGCGACGACTGTTACCCGCGGCCTGTCTGGCCCTGCTGCTGCCGCTGACGGCGGCCCCGGCGGCCTCCGCGTCTCCCGGGCCGGATCGCGGGCCGGGTCACGGGCCGGGTCACGGCCCGGGGACCTGCGCGAAGGGCGGCACGCTTTTCTGCGAGGACTTCCAGTCGCTGCCGGTCGGCGGCGCGGCCAGCCTCGGGTGGGGCGTCGACACCAAGCACGGCACGCTCACCGTCGAGCACGCCGAACGCGGACAGAAGGTGCTGCACGTCCACACCGAGGGCAACGGGCGCGCGTTCCTCAAGGTGGACGACTTCGCCCCGCCCGGCAACGGCTTCTACGGCCGCGTCCGGCTGCGCGTCAAGGAGTTCCCCACCGCGCCCGACTGGGCCCACTACACGCTCATCGAGGCGACCGGCGCGGGCCCGGAGATCGTCCGGCCGCTCGGCGGCCAGTACGTCCCCACCCTGCGCAAGGACCTGTGGGGGGTCGGCGCGGACGGCGGCCCCACGGGCGACTGGACAAACTGGCGCGAGTCGGCCCCCTCCCGGGCCGGGGTGTGGCAGTGCGTCGAGTGGCGGATGGACCCCGCGGACAACAAGATCTCGGTCTGGTTCGACGGCGTGGCCCAGCCCGACCTCACCGTCTCCACCCGCAGCCACGGCGGCAACGACGTCGACTTCGTCTTCCCCCGCTTCGACACCGTCAAGATCGGCTGGCAGCTCTACCAGCCGAATCCCTCCCCGGCGGCGTACGACCTGTGGCTCGACGACATCGCCCTGAGCACCGGCCGCGTGGGCTGCGCCTGACGTCTCACGCGGTCTCGGCGCGGCTTCCCCGGGGGCCGGTGAGCAGGCGCAGCGAGCCGGCCACCAGGCCGGTGACGAGCACCACGTGGACGACCAGATGGACGGCCATGAAGTACGCCGCGAAGACCGGCCCCCGCTGCCGCCGTACGAACCCGACCAGCTCCGGATCGGCGAGGACGAACCCGGCGACGAACACGCCGGGGACGGCCGGCAGCAGGGGGTGGAACAGCCCGAACGGCAGGCTCAGCAGCACCAGCCCCAGGCTCGCCAGGGCCAGGGCGCAGGAGAGGATGCCTCCCGGGCTGTTGGCGTGCTCCGGCTTGGCCGCGCCACGCCGGGTGGTGGTCAGCGCGAGCGGGATCAGCGGCAGGGCCCGCCGCCACTGCTCGGTCAGGATCGGCAGCAGGCGGCTGCCGTCGTCGTGGCGGCCGACGACCGTGTCGGTCAGCACGATCCGGCTGCGTACGGCGAGCCTGCTGCTGTATTCGACGTCCTCGCAGTCGCGCAGCCGCTCGTCGAGCCTGCCGGTGGCGAGCACCACGTCGCGGCGGATGGCGGCGAGGGCGAACACGACGCTGTTGACCTCGCCGAGGTGGCGGCGGCGCCAGTGCACGGCGTGCAGGATGCGGTACCACTCGACCGGCCCGTCGTCGATGAGCGGCACGGTGTCGTAGACCCCGTGGACGCAGCCGACCTCGGGGTCGTGCTCCAGCAGCTCCGTCGCGTTCGCGACGGCGTCGGGCCGCAGCGCGACGTCGGAGTCGAGGAAGAAGATCACCTCACCCGAGGTGGCGTCGATCCCGGCGTTCCTGGCGGCCGACACGCCCCGGTTCTCCGGCAGGCGGACGACCCGGCAGCCCAGCCGCTCGGCGATCTCCGCCGAGCCGTCGGTGCTCGCGTCGTCGACCACGACGATCTCGTCGGGCACGCGCGTCTGCGCCAGCACCGACTCCAGGCACAGCCGCAGCGTCCTGGCGGCGTTGTAACAGGGCACGACGAGCGAGATCATCGCCTCGCCCCTTCGTCCGAGAGCACTTCCGCGTAGACGGCGAGCGTCTCCTCGGCGGCCCGGCTCCAGCTCAGCGTCTCCCGCACCAGCCGCTCGCCCCGCTCGGCGAGCGCCCGGCGCAGGTCCGCGTCCGTCATGACCTCGATCACCCCGCCGGCGATGTCGCCGGGGTCGGCCGCCCGCACGAACCGTACGGCGGGCTCCGCGGGGTCGCCGAGGAAGATCCGGGAGAAGCCGTCGCCCAGGATCACCGGCCGCGCCAGGGCCATCGCCTCGGTCGCCACCAGCCCGAACGGCTCGAAGAGCGAGGGGAAGACGCAGGCGTCGGCCATCGCGTAGTACTCCAGCAGCGCCTGTCCCGACACCCAGCCGCCGGAGGTCAGCACCCGGTCGCCGAGCCCCGCCTCGGCGGTGATCCGCGCGACGCCGGCCTCGTCGCCTTCGCCCACGATCACCAGGCGCAGGTCCGGCACCGCCGCGCGGATGCGGGGCATGGCCTCGAGCAGCTGGTAGATCCCCTTCTGCCGTTCGATCCGTCCGACGAACAGCAGCACCCGGTCCCCCTCGGGGATGCCGAGCCGGGCGCGCAGGTCCGCCGCGCCGAGGCGCAGCTTGCCGGGGTCGAACCCGGGGTCGGCGACCACCTGCTCGTACGTGCCGCCCAGGCGGACGACGTCGATCGGCGAGCGGTCCCAGCCCGCCGTCAGCAGTTGCTCGCGCACTTCCGGCGTGGCGACCACGACCCGCCGGGAGATCCGCGCGAGCCACCTCTCCAGCGCGGCGAACAGGTTGAGCGGGTCGGCGATGCTGCGCTGCGGGGCGACGCCGTACTCGGTGGTGTGGACGTGGAACACGACCGGAAGGCGCAGCAGGTAGTGGCAGAGCAGCCCGCACAGGAAGTTCGTCGAGTCGTGCACGGCGACGAGATCGGGCCGCCGGTCGGGGCGCAGCCGCCGAAGGAGCAGGAAGTAGCGCCAGTTGCTCACCACGACGGTCAGCGCGAGCAGGAGGAACTCCACGCCGCGGGTGCGGTTGAGCCGTCTGCGGCGGGCGATCGCCCCGAGCAGCCACCCGAGCAGCCGCCCGCGCGGGCGGTACACCGTGATGCCGCCGGTCCGTTCCCACACCGGCAGGCGGCCGTCGTTCACGGTGAGGACCGCCATCTCGTGGCGCCGGGACAACTGCGGAGCGATCAGCTCGGCGTACCGGCCGAGCCCCGCCGTGATGTTGGGCGGGAACTGGTTGATGACGTGGGCGATCCTCACCCGCGTACCTCCGATACGCCGGCCGGCCGGTAGAGCCGGGTGGAGACGGCCGTCACGACGGCCACCAGGACGAGATTGCTCAGGGCGAAGGCCACCAGTCCGCCGACCAGCCCCTGCCAGGCGATCAGCGCCGCCTGGCAGGCGAGCGCGAGCGGGGTCCCGGCCAGCAGGCAGCCGATGAGCACCCTGGCGCCCCGCACGCCGTCCATGGTCAGCGCCACCTGCTGGAGGTTGAAGACCGTGTGCGCGCCGATCCCGACCGCCGACAACGCCATCAGGCCAAGCGAGTACGGATACTCGCCCCCCACGAGCAGGAAGAACACCGTGCTCGCCGCGAACGCGAACACCGCGGTCGCCGCGAACACGGCCGGGGCGAGCCGGGCGATGCGCCGCATCACGGCCGGTTTGTCGGACGTCGCCAGCGTGGGCAGCAACACCAGGCCGACGCCGTCGGTGAACACCACGCCGAGCAGCCGTTTGGGGAAGCCGTTGTACACGGAGTAGACCCCGACGTCGGCCCGGGGCGCCCAGTGGTTGAGGAAGATGACGTCGACCCCGAACACCACCGCCGTGAGCGCGCCGATGACGGTGACGTAGGCGCCGTGCCGGTAGATCGAGCGGGCCAGCGCCCGCGACCAGGTCCGCGGCGCGACCTCGAACCCGGCGAAGGAGAGCAGGGCGAAGACCAGGTTGGTGCCGATCAGCGCGACCAGGTAGGGCTCGGCCTCCCGCAGGCCGAGGACCAGCAGGAAAAACGCGGCCCCGCCCAGGTAGGCGACCGCCACGGCGAGCTTGAGCCCGGCGACGAGGCGGAACCTCTTCAGCCCGCGCAGGAAGCTCTCGGTGAGCTGGTTGAGCGTCATCGACAACGCCAGCGCCAGCGCGAAGGCCAGCGTGCGGGTGTCCACGCCGAGCACGCCGGTCAGCAGCGGAGCGGCCAGCATCCCGGCGGCGAACACCGCCGCGCCCAGCACGAGCGTGCACAGCAGCGCCGTCGTCACCAGCTCCGTCCTCAGCCGGGCCGGCCGCGCGGCGGACTCGGCCCGCGGCAGCTCCTGGAACATGACGGAGTTGAGGCTCATCAGCATGGCGACCGTGACGATCAGCGCGATCGACAGGACGACGGTGAAGTGGCCGAACGCCGCGGCGCCGACGCCCCTGGCGATGACGAGCGTGGTGGCGGCGGCCGTGCCGCTGGCCACGGTGCTCACCAGCGTGGGCCCCGCGGCCCAGCGATGGGCGGCCAGGAGCCCGGCCGCCCGTTCCGTCAGCGCGCCCACCGCTGGTGTGCCCGCCGGGCGAACGCGAGGTCGTCGGCCGTGTTGACGCCGCGCGCCTCGTCGGGGTCGGTCACCGGCACCACCGTCAGCGGCCGGCCCCGCTCCCGCGACAGATAGGGCAGGAACGGCAGGAAGTTGACCTCACCGGTGCGGGCGCCCGGGGCCGCCTCGTCGAGGTAGCGCGTCCACGCCTCGTGGAGCCCTTCCGTGCTCAGGCAGAACACGCCCACGTCGCTGAGCCCGCCGGGGCGGCACTCGTCGCCCTCCCGCGACTGGCGCACCCGCAGCAGCGTCCCGTCGTCGTCGAGTTCGTACTCCACGTACGGGTCGGGCATCGGCACCAGCGGGATCGTGAGCCCTTTCTCGTGCGCCTCGACGACACGGGCGGCCGTCACCGGGGACAGGCCCGCCTGGTCACCCCACACGACGAGGATCGTGCCGTAGTCCTCCCAGTGCGGCGCCGCGCCGAAGATCGCGCCGCCCATGCCGGTTGGCCTTTCCTGGACGCTCACCGAGACCGAGCCGCTCGCGATCTGCCCGGCCGCCAGCGCGCGGAACGGCCCCTCCCCCTCGGGGGACATCACGACGTGGATGTGCTCGGCGAGCGGCCGCAGCCGCTGGTGGAGCACGTGCCACACGGTGACGCCGTCGGCGATCTCCACCATGATCTTGGGAATGCCGAGGCCCAGGCGGGTCCCCCGCCCGGCCGCCGGGATCACCGCGCACACGCCTTCAGCAGGCACCGCACACCTCCGGGTCCAGGAGAGACACGAGCTGTTCCAGGTCACGCACCGCGACCGCCCCGGGAGCGGGCTCGGCGACGTGGACGTGCAGGGTCGGCAGGCCCGCGCCGACCGCCGACGCCACTCCGTGCGAGGAGTCCTCCAGGACCACCGCCGCGCCGGGGTCGAGGCCCCAGTGGTCGCACGCGTACGCGTAGAACGCGGGGTCGGGCTTGCTCGCCGGCACGTCGTCGCTGGTGAGCACGCCCCGGAAGTACGCGTCCAGCGCGCACGCCGAGAGCACCCGTTCGACCGAGGCCCGGCTGCCGCTGGTGACGAGGTAGGCGTCGCGCCCGCCCGCGGCCAGGCGGCCGAGCAGCCGCCGCGCGCCGGGGAAAACGGCCACCGCGCCGGCCCGCTCGCGGTACAGCCGCTGCTTCAGCCCGGCCAGCCGGGCCGCCTCCCCGCTGTCGCCCAGCAGGCGCACCGCCACCTCGCGGGTGCTCGCGCCCGCGTGGTCGGCGTACCGGAAGGAGGCGAGGAGATCGGGCGCGACCTCGGCGATGGCCTGCCGGAAGGCCGCCTCGTGGGCGGGACAGGAGTCCACGAGCGTGCCGTCGAGGTCGAACAGCCAGACGCGCCGGGCGCACGCGTCCGTCAGGAGAGCCGTCATCGGACCCGCGCCAAGGCCGCCTCGTCCCTGATCGCGAGCAGGGCCTCGGCCGTGCGCTCCGCGTGGTGCACACCGGGACGCCCCGGGTGTTCCATGACGGCGGTCACCCAGCGGGCCCCCGCCCACTCGCCCCGGTCGAGGATCTCCTCCGGCACCGCGGGGGCGTCCGGGCCCGGCGTGCGATGGCTGAGCACATGGGTCACCAGCCGCCGCTCGTTGCGGGGGTCGCCGAGGTGGGCCAGCGTGCGGTCCACGAGGTCGGGCGCGGTCAGCCCCCGGATGTCGTGGTCCTCGCGGGTGTTGACGACGAACACCTTGGCCGCCGCCCGGCTCCGCGCGACGGCGTCCGCCACGCCCGGCGTGAGATAGCTCGGCAGGAGCGAGGAGTGCGGGGTGCCCGGGCCGTAGACGACGAGGTCGGCGTCGCGGATCGCCTCGAGCGCCCGCGGGTTCGGCGTCACCTCGGCGCGCTCGCGGCCCAGGATCCGCCTGGTCCACTCGGGCGGCAGCGCCTCCAGCTCGGCCCGCCGCCGCGCGCCGACCGGCTCGCGCAGCAGGAACAGGTCGGTGATCGTGCCCGGGTCCTGCGGCGCGACGATGTCGGCCTCGTCGGCCAGCAGTCCGCCGTCCTTCCTGAGCGCGGCCAGGAAGGCGTTCTCCCCGTTGGTCACGTTGAGCAGCCGTACGGGTGAGCCGAACGTGCGGACGCACGCGTCGACGGCGGCGTTGAAGTCCCGGCCGAGCCGCAGGTAGGCCCCGGCGAACACGAGGTTGCCGAGTGCGCAGTCGGCGAGGTCGAGCCCGTACGGCTGGGCCGCGAGCCGCCGGGCGAACACGCGCAGGTCCGCCGTGAGGGCCTCGCGGGCCGCCTCGGGCAGCGCGGCGAACGCGCCGCGCCGTCCGGCGATCGCATCCACGACCTCGGTGAGTTCCGCGGGCGTGGTCCCGGCCGGCAGGCGGTGGTCGAGTACGGTCGCCAGCGCGGCCTGCGCCGGGTCGGCGGGATCGAGGTGGAGCAGGAGGTTCTTGCGGAAGTCCGACGGCCCGAGCATCCCCGGCAGGTAGCGGCGCAGCGCGCCGGTGGACAGGCCGTTGTCGTAGCCGTTGACGACCAGTGACAGGCCGACGCCCGGGGTGCCCAGCATGCCCCTCGCGATGCTGGCCGCCCCGCGGCCGCCGCTGAACATCGCCACCGCGACGGTCATCGGGCCTCCTCGGCCACCGCCGCGACCGGCTCCGGCACCTGCGACACCTCGGGCACGGTCCGGCGCAGGACGCCCCGGCGCAGCAGCCAGTGGCGCAGGCCGAGGTAGGCGACGAACAGGGCCCGGTCGCGGGCGCCGCGCCAGTATCGCCAGCCGCGGCTGCCGCCGCCGCGTTCCCGGTGCTCGATGGGCACCTCCACCCATTCGTGCCCGAGCTCGGCGACCCGCGCGGTGATCTCGGTCGAGCAGTTCATCCCGCCGGACTCCAGCGGCAGCGCGCGGAAGAGCGGGCCGTACACCACCTTGAAGATCGAGTTGAAGTCGCGGTAGCGCGTCCCATGCAGCATGTTGCTGACCGCGCCGCTGGCCGCCGATCCCCAGCGGTACGCCAGGCCGTCGGCCTTCCTGATCCGGGCCCCGGAGAACGCGAGCGCCTCCCCGGCCCGGACGCGCGGCAGGACGCGGTCGAGATTGGCGATCGGGAACTGGCCGTCGGAGTCCAGCAGCACGACCCAGTCGAGCCGGGTGTGGGCGATCGCGGCGGCGATGGCCGCGCCCGCGCCCCGGTTGCGTTCGAACGTGACCACGACGAGCCGCGGGCACCGCGCCCGCAGCGCGGCCAGGATCTCTCCGGTCCCGTCACCGCTCCCGTCGTCGCAGACGACGATCTCCCAGTCGCCCACGGCCGGGTTGCCGTCCAGGTAGTCCTGCCACTCGTCCACCACCGCCGCGATGGTTTCCGCCTCGTTGTACGCGGGCGCGGCCACGGAGATGTTCACGGCACCGCTCACGGCTCACCTGCCCCCAGCAGGCGGCCGATCCAGCGGTCCAGGGGGAGCAGGTTGACCCCGACGATGATCGGGACGTGCGCGAGCGCGAACACGATCGTCGCGCCGAACGAGATCGGCCCCCCGGTGAACAGGTTGATGTGCGGCGCGTCGATGACCTCGGGGATCTCGACCGGATTGACGACGAACCACATGAGGTCGAGGAAGCCCGAGAACACGATGAGGATCCCGCTCGCCATGATCTTCAGGGAGCGGCCCGGGGTGCCTCCGCCGATGCGGTAGGCGGCGGCGACCGTGAGCACGATGCCCGGATAGAGCAGCAGGTAGAGGTGCGTGTAGAAGCTGTCGCCCTGGGCTCGCGCGCCGTCGCCGTAGTAGAACCAGCTGATCCGCGGGATGAGATAGCCGGTGAAGAAGACGAACGGGACGTAGAGCAGCCAGTTCAGCCGGGGCGACACCCAGGGAAAGACCGCGATCGCCACGCACAGGCAGGCGAACGCGACCAGCTTGGCCACCAGTTCCCAGGGCGAGCCGATCTCCCTGGCGTGCGGCGTGGCCAGCCACACGAAGGCGAAGCCGGCCGCCCCGACCGCCAGGGCCATCCACCACAGGTGGGGCGCCCAGGGGCGGGAGCCGGCGCGGACCACGTCCGCCGAAACATTTCCGTCGATCTGCGGCCCGGACGGAGGACTTTTGCCGAATGCCGTCATGAAGACGCGGCACCTTCCTTCCAACGTGCCCCTTGGGCAGGCGTGCCGGATGGCGCTGCGGAGATAGCAGCCGATGGCGCGGGAGCGCTCCCACGCATTATGTCATCTGCATCCGGAATTGCGTCCGCAATATCGGATATTGACCACCAGATGCCGATATTTACGCTATATGCGCTGGTCAGCGAGGGTCCGGAGCGGAGAGATGGTACTCATGAGTAATTGAATATCGCGCTATTTCCGGCGTTACGGTCGCTGTCAATCCTGTTTGCGGCCGAGTGTCAATTTTGGACCGGTCCTTTCGGGTTCCACCCGAATCGACCCGGCCATTAACCGGAAATGACCTCCCGGGCCAGCCGGCCCAGGAGGACGTCCAGCTTCTGGACCCGGCCCGTCATCGGGGTCATGCCGTCCCACCACCCGATCGCGGCGATCTCGGCGTTGGGCACGAACCCGCCGTGCGGTCCCGCGACGCGCAGGGCGTACACGGCGGCGTACTCCGCGCGCCGCTCGGGCCCCAGCACGAACCGCGCGTACCCCGCGAACGTGAGGTCCTCGGTCCGCAGCCCGGACTCCTCGCGCAGTTCCCGTACGGCCGCCTGCCGGGGCGTCTCGCCGGGATCGAGCAGGCCGCCCGGCAGCTCCCAGCACTGCCGGTAGCGGTTGAAGACGAGGAGCAGCCGGTCCAGGTGCGCGTGCCGGTGCCAGGCGGCGACCAGCGCGAGCGGCGTCGGGGCGTCGGAGAACATCGCCCGCTCCGCCACCCGGTGGAACGCGGTCAGCTCGTTTCCCGCCTCGTCCGCCGCCATCGCGTCGGTCACGGCCACTCCTCAGGTCCGGGGAGAGAGCGCCCTCAGCCGGAGAAGGCGGCCAGTCCTATTGTCTGCAGCATGGCCGAGACGCCCTCGACGGTCGAGCCCCTGAATGTTTCATGAAATCTTGTCGCCACCCCGTGAACCGGTTAATTTGTTTGGTCACCTGACGAACTAACTGCGTCGGAACTTTCCCGGAAGGATCGCACCAATGAGCCAACCCCCCGGCGGCCCCCTGACCAGCCGCCGCGGATTCCTCGGGATCGTCGGCGCGGGCGCGCTCGCCGCCGCCGGCCTCACCGGCTGCGCGGCCAAGAAGGAGCTGCCCAAGGGCACCGCCGTCGCCGCCGACAAGCTCAAGGGCCTCGTGCCCACCCGTGTGCCGTTCCAGGTGCCGGGCCTGTCGCCCGACCTGCCGGGCGCCGAATTCGTCGAACCCGGCTTCCTGTCCAGGCCGGGCACGATGGTCCAGGCCGTCACCGCCAAGCCGATCACCAGCGGCACGGAGGTGAAGGTGATGACCCCGCTGTGGGGCACCGTTCCCCCCGGCCTCGGCGAGAACTCCTACTTCGACGCCGTCAACGAGCGGCTCGGCGGGGTCGTCCGGTTCAACATCTCGGACGGCAACACCTACGTCGACAAGCTGAACACCCTCCTCGCCAGCGGCGACGTGCCCGACATGATCCAGATTCCGGGCTGGAACCTGATCACCATCGCCCATTTCACCGAGGCGGCCAACAAGCTCTTCGCCGACCTGTCGCCCTATCTGGCGGGCGACAAGGCCAAGGAGTTCCCGCTGCTGGCCAACTACGACACCGCCGCCTGGTCGTACGGCGTGTTCGGCGGCGTCCTGCAGGGCATCCCGTGGCAGAACGCGCCCTACCCGTTCGCCACGGTCGTCCGCCAGGACATCCTCGACGAATTCGGCCTGTCCCACCCCAAGAGCGCCGACGACCTGCTCACGCTGGGCAAGGAGCTGACCGACCCGAAGAAGAAGCGCTGGGCGTTCGGCGGCATGGACCAGGAGATCCAGCGGGCGTTCGGCGCCCCGCGCGAGTGGCGCAAGCAGCCCGACGGCACGCTGATCTACAAGTACGAGACGCCCGAGTGGCTGCAGTCCATCGAGTTCGTGACGAAGCTGTTCGAGGCCGGGTACGTCCACCCGGACGTGGTGGCCAACCAGTTCGCCGACCACAAGGAGCCCTTCGGCAGCGGGCAGCTCGTCATGTACAAGGACGGCATCGGCACGATCCATGAGCTGTTCGGCCGGTTCCTGCCCACCAACCCGAAGTTCGACGTGCGGGCGGTGGACCCCTACCCGGCCCACCCGGGCGGCAAGGTCATCGTGTGGCGCAACGAGCCCGCCAGCATGTTCTGCTTCATCAAGAAGGGCCTCGGCGACGCCCGCACCCGCGAGCTGATCGGCATCGCCGACTGGTGCTCCGCGCCGTACGGCACGCAAGAGTTCGACCTGGTCAACAACGGCGTCGAGGGCAAGCACTTCACCCTGAAGGACGGGCAGGTCCAGCAGACCGCGCTCGGCCGCAAGGAGTTCGCCCCGACGTACATGTTCCTGTCCGGACGACCCGGCGCGATCACCGAGAACCAGTACCCCGGCTACGTCGAGGCGTACCACGGCTGGCAGACCACGGCCTCGAAGTACCTGGAGAACGACCCGTTCGTCGGCATCCGGGTCGAGGTGCCTTCCAAGATGGCGGGTCTGGTCAAGCCGACCGAGGACAAGATGAACGAGATCTTCCGCGGCAAGCGGCCGGTCTCCGAGTGGGCCCAGATCCTCAAGGACTGGCAGGAGCAGGGCGGCAACGAGGCCCGCGAGTTCTACATGAAGGTCGCCAGGGAGAACGGCCGCCTGTGAGCGCCGACGCGGACACGAGGAGTGTGACGGAGGTCCGGCCCGGGGCGGCCCAGGCCGGGCCGGCCGTCGCACGGCGGGGCGCCTTCAGGGACCGGCTGCGCCGGGACTGGCCGCTGCTGGTCATGGCCACGCCGATGCTGGTGCTGGTCACCGGCTTCTGGTGGATCCCGGCGCTGGGGAACGTCATCGCCTTCCAGGACTACAACCCGTTCACCGGCGGCATCCTGGGCAGCCCGATCATCGGTTTCACCAACTTCGCCCAGCTGTTCGGCGACCCGCAGTTCATCCGTGCGGTGGTGAACACGCTGGGCATCACCGCGTTCCAGCTCGTCTTCTACTTCCCGGTGCCGATCGCGCTCGCGCTGCTGCTCAACAGCGTGGTCTCCGGGCGGCTGCGGGCCCTCATCCAGGGCATCGTCTACCTGCCCCACTTCTTCTCGTGGGTGCTGGTGGTCGCGATCTTCCAGCAGATGTTCGGCGGCGCCGGGCTGCTCGCGCAGATCCTGCGCGACCACGGGCACGCCGGGGTCGACTGGATGACGAACTCCGACACGTTCATCCTGCTGGTCACGGCGGAGACGGTCTGGAAGGACGCCGGCTGGGGCACGATCGTGTTCCTCGCCGCGCTCAGCACGATCGACCCCAACCTGTACGAGGCCGCCGCGGTCGACGGGGCCCGCCGGTGGCGCCGGATGTGGCACATCACGCTGCCGGGGCTGCGGCCGGTCATCGTGCTGCTGCTGATCCTGCGGCTCGGCGACGCGCTCAACGTCGGCTTCGAGCAGTTCATGCTGCAGCGCGGCGCGGTCGGCAGCAAGGCGTCGGAGGTCTTCGACACCTTCGTCTACTGGTCCGGCCTGCGCACGGGAGACCTGGGATACGGCGCGGCGGCCGGCCTGTTCAAGGGGCTGGTCGGGCTGGTGCTCATCCTGGCGGCCAACCGGGTGGCGCACGCCCTGGGCGAGCGGGGGGTGTATTCGCGATCATGAGCAGGAAGAAGGTGTCCGGGCTCGCGCCCTGGGAGGAACCGGGCTCGCTCGCGGGCCGGATCGGCAAGGGCGGCGCGCTGGCGCTCATCGTGCTCGCCGTGCTGCTGCCGCTCTACACGATCGTGCTGACCAGCCTGTCGTCGGCCGAGACGGTGAACCGGGTGGGCGGCCTGGTGCTGGTGCCGGACGGCATCACACTCGACGCGTACCGCCAGATCTTCTCCGACAGCGTCGTCAGCCGCGCGGTGCTGGTCAGCACCGGCGTCACCGTCGTGGGCACGGCGGTCAGCCTCGGCGTCAGCGTCCTCGGGGCGTACGCGCTGTCCCGGCCGGGGTCGCTGTTCCACCGGCCGATCCTGTTCTGCGTCCTGCTGATGTTCGTGTTCTTCCCCGGGCTGATCCCGACCTACCTGATGGTCGCCTCGCTCGGGCTGAAGGACACGTACTGGTCGCTGATCCTGCCGTCGGCGGTGTCGGCGTTCAACATCGTCGTGCTGCGCGCGTTCTTCATGAACATCCCGCACGAACTGCTCGACAGCGCCCGCATCGACGGCGCCGGGGAGTTCCGCATCCTGTGGCGGATCGTGCTGCCGCTGTCGAAGGCGGTCACGGCGGTCATCGGCCTGTTCTACGCGGTCGGCTACTGGAACGCGTGGTTCAACGCGACGCTGTTCATCGACGACACCCGCAAGTGGCCGCTCGCGCTGATCCTGCGGCAGTACGTCGTGGACTCCAACCCCCTGCCGACGGCCACCGTGGGCGTCAGCGGCTTCGGGCACGTCGCGCCCCCCACGCTGGCCATCAAGATGGCCATCGTCGCCATCGCCGTGCTGCCCGCCCTCCTCATCTACCCGTTCGTGCAGCGCCACTTCACCAAGGGCGTGATCATCGGCGCCATCAAGGGCTGAGCCCCTTCCTCCGACCGACGCCCCGCCGCGCCTCCCACCGGCGGGGCGTCGCCACGCTCCGGTCAGTGATCGGCCGGCCGGGCGGTGCTCTGCCGGACGGTGAGGGTGGTGGCCAGTTCGAGACCGACCTGCGGCGTCGGCTCGCCGCGCCCCAGGGCGAGCGCCAGTTCGGTGGCGGCCGCCGCCATCTCGGCGAGCGGCTGATGGACCGTGGTCAGCGGCGGATCGACCAGGGCGGCCACGGGCAGGTCGTCGAAGCCGACCACGCTCAGGTCCGCCGGAATCCGCAGTCCCAGCTCCCGCGCGGCCTCGTAGACGCCGAGCGCCTGCAGGTCGTTGCAGGCGAAGACCGCCGTGGGAGGGTCCGCGCGATCCAGCAGGGCGAGCGCGGCCGTCCGGCCGTCCTGCCTGGTGAGGTCGGCACGCACTACGAGGCCCGGGTCCATCGCGAGGCCGGCGGCCTCCAGGGCGGAGCGGTAGCCGTCCAGCCTGGCCCGGCAGCACAGGACCCCGTCCGGGCCGGAGATCATCGCGATGCGGCGGTGGCCCAGCCCGATCAGGTGCCGGGTGGCGGACCGGCCGCCCGCCCAGTTCGTCGCGCCGACGAAAGGGACGCCGTCCGGCAGTTCGGTCGTGGGGTCGAAGACCACGAAGGGGATGTCGTTGGCGCGTAGCCGGTCGCGCTGCTCCTCCGACAACTGGGCCACGGTCACGACGCAGGCGGGGCGACGGGCCAGCGTGTCGTCGATCGGGTGGTCCCCCGTGTCACGTCGCGGACCGAACTCCGTCAGCACGACCCCTACGCGATGATCGCGAGCCACCCGCTCGACCCCACGGATGATCTCGATCCCCCACAGGTCCTCCAGCTCGCCGAAGACGAGTTCCAGCAGGTTCCTGCGGTTGGTCCTGCGGTAGCCGTACTCGTGGATGAGCGCCTCGACGCGGGCGCGAGTGTCCGCCGACACGCCGGAACGGCCGTTGACGACCTTGGACACCGTGGGGATCGACACCCCGGCGGTCTCGGCTATGTAGGAGATGGTCACGGGCCGCGTGGGATCGCCTTTCGGGCGTTCCCGGTCGGCAACGGGTCCGTCCGGCCCGGCATACGACAACTCGGCCCCTCTCTCGTCGCCGGCCCGGCGCCGTGTCCTGCCGTGCCGTCCCGCCCCGTCGAACGTCGCGGGCCCGCTCACGGCGAAAGGATAACCCGTCGGGCCGCGCCGGACGCCCGTGTGTGCGCCCGCCGAGACAGTGAAAGTTTCAGCCTCATTTTCCGCATCTTTTCCACCAGATTATCGCCGTCATCGGGCATCTGCGTGCACGCCCGATCGAGACCGATGCGCGGGATAGTGGCCCTCGGCACATCGCACTGTTATGTTTCCGGCGAATTGCCGGAAAGATTTCTGGCGAATGAGCCGACTTGTTTCGTAGTCGAGATCGGCCGGCGCAGTCCACGGCAGACGCGCACAAGGGAGAGCAACGGTGAAGCTGCACAGGTTACGAAGAGCCCGGCTGCGAGCCGGCGCGGTCGCCGGCGCCGTGGTCGCGCTGCTGGTGGCGGGGATTCTGACGGCCGTGGGCGCCCAGGCGGCGGCCGGCTGCCGCGTGGCGTACACCGTCTCGTCCCAATGGCCGGGCGGATTCACCGCCGACGTCAACGTGACCAACCTCGGCGACCCGGTCAGCGGCTGGCGCCTGACCTGGGCGTTCCCGTCGGGCCAGCGCGTGACCCAGGCGTGGAACAGCACGATCACCTCGTCGGGCGCGCAGGTCACCGCCGTCAACGAAAGCTGGAACGCGGCCATCGCGACCAACGCGTCGGTCTCCTTCGGCTTCAACGGGTCGTGGTCGGGCGCCAACACCGCGCCGGACACGTTCGCGCTCAACGGCGTCACGTGCACCGGGAACGCCGGGCCCTCGCCGTCGGCCAGTCCGTCGCGATCCCCCAGCCCTTCGCCGTCGGCCAGTCCGTCGCGATCCCCCTCGCCGTCTCCCTCGCCCAGCCCGTCGCCGTCCCCCTCGCCGTCGGCGTCTCCGCAGCCGGGCGACGCGATGGCCAGGGTGGCCGCCATGCAGCCCGGCTGGAACCTGGGCAACACGTTCGACGCGATCCCCGACGAGACGGCGTGGGGCAACCCGCTGACGACCCGGGCAATGCTGCACTATGTGCGGTCGCAGGGGTACAACAGCATCCGGATCCCGGTGACCTGGAGCAACCACCACGGCCCGGCGCCGGACTACGCCATCGACTCCGCCTGGCTCGACCGCGTCCGCGAGGTGGTCGATTGGTCCCTGGCCGAGGGCTTCTACGTGATGATCAACCTGCACCACGACTCCTGGCAGTGGATCAACGGGTACCCCGGCGACCGCACGACCGTGATGAACCGATACACCGCGCTGTGGCGGCAGCTCGCCGGCACGTTCCGTGACCACTCCCAGAAGCTGGTATTCGAGAGCATCAACGAGCCGCAGTTCACCGGAACCTCGGATGACGCCGCGAGCGACCAGGTGCTGGGCGAGCTCAACACCGCGTTCGTCCGGCTTGTGCGCGCGTCCGGCGGCGGCAACGCCACCCGGCTGCTCGTGCTGCCCACCCTGCACACCAGCTCCGAGCAGGCCCGGCTGGACGCGCTGACGGGCACCTTCAACCAACTGCACGACCCCAACCTCGCCGCGACGGTGCACTTCTACGGCTGGTGGCCGTTCAGCGCCAACATCGCCGGCGGCACCCGCTACGACAGCAATGTCGAAAGTGACCTGGTCAGCGGCTTCGACCGGGTGTACGACACGTTCGTGTCCCGCGGCATCCCCGTGATCGTCGGAGAGTGGGCGCTGCTCGCTTACGACTACACCCGGCCCGGCATCATCGAACGCGGCGAGTTCCTGAAGTTCATCGAGGCCGTCGGCTACAACGCCCGCATCCGCAAGCTCACCACGATGCTCTGGGACGCGGGTTCGTTCCTGGAACGCAACGAGCTGCGATGGCGGGACCAGGGCATTTACGACGCGATGAAGGCCAGTTGGACCACGCGCTCCGGCACGGCCTCCTCCGATCAGGTGTATCTCCCACGCAGCGGCGCGATCACCGCCAGGACGCTCACGCTCAACCTCAACGGCACCTCGTTCCAGGGCCTGCGACAGGGCAGCACCAATCTCGCCAACGGCGCGGACTACACCGTGTCCGGCAACACGCTGACCCTCACCGCGGCGGCCCTCACCCGGCTGGCCGGCAACCGGGCCTACGGCGTGAACGCCACCATCGAGGCCCGCTTCTCCCAGGGCGCGCCCTGGCAGATCAGCGTCATCACCTCCGACCCGCCCACCCAGGCCGCCGCCACCGGCACGACCTCCTCGTTCTCCATCCCCACCCAGTTCCGCGGTGACCAGCTCGCCACGATGGAGGCCAAGTACGCCGACGGCAGCCCCGCGGGACCGGCCAACTGGACCTCGTACAAGGAGTTCTGGGCGTCCTTCCAGCCCGACTACACCGCGAACACCGTCATCCTGAAACCCGAGTTCTTCGCCGAGGTCAACGACGGCCGCGTCACCCTCACCTTCCACTTCTGGAGCGGAGCGAAGATCAACTACTACATCACCAAGTCCGGCACCACGGTGACCGGCAGCACCATCTGACGGGCGACGTACGGGTGTCGCGGCCGCACCGGCCGCGGCACCCGCCGCCGTCAGCGGCGGGTCTCGGGGGTGGTGACGGTGAGGCGGCGGGCGGCGGCGCCGGCCAGGACGGCTTCGACGCCCTCGGGGGACCAGGTCAGGCGCTCGACGACGACTCCGCGCCGGGCGCGCAGGCCGCGCACCTCGCCGGACGGCCAGGGGCAGGCCGGGAGCAGGTCGAGGCGGTCGCCCTCCGACCGGACGAGCATCGCGGCGACCAGCGCGGGGACCCCGCCGCACACGTCCACGTTGAAGATGGCGTCGCGGTTGTGGGTGGAGACCATGTTGGCCCGCCAGTAACGCGTGACCAGCAGGTCGAGGGCCTGCGAGGCCTCCGCCGCCATGCCGAGGTTCGCGGCGGCCAGGCCCAGCTGGACCAGCCCGAACGCCATCTCGTCCGAGTCCGCCCCGCGCCACCACTCCAGCCGCCGGCGTACGGCCTCGGCCCCCGCGGCGCGCAGGGCCGGGTCGGCGGCCTCGCCGGTGTCGTACCAGAACGGATAGAGGTGCGAGGCGTGCCGGTGGGCGTGGTTGTCCTCCAGCGTGAGACCGGGCGGCGGCGCCCATTCCGACAGCTCGCCCGTGGGCGCGATCCGGTACGCCGGCAGGCGGTCGCGCAGGGCCTGCCACCGGCGCGCGCCTGGCGACGACTCCCCGTGCGCCCGGACGAGGTTGCGCAGCAGGTCGCGTACGGCGGCGAGGTCCATCGTGGCGTTGACGCACGCCTGGGCGTCGCCGCCGGAAGGGGCGTTCTCCGGCGAGTAGGACGGCGCGAAGTTCCCCCGCTCGTCCAGGAAGTCCTCGTAGAACTCGGCCGCCTCTGTCATGAACGGCAGCGCCCGCTCCCGGAGGAAGCCGAGGTCGCCCGTGTGGTCGTAGTAGTCGTAGTAGAGCCGCGACAGCCAGGCCGCGCCCGCCGTCCAGAAGGTCAGGCACCACGTGGGATGGAAGTGGTTGTGCCTGCCGTGGGTCGACACGTGGGCCGGCACGAGGATCCCCCGGCAGCCGTACAGCCTGCGGGCGTTGTCCCGGAAGTCGGGCAGGAGGCCTTCGAGCAGGTCGAAGACCGGGAGCAGGAGCTCGGCCGTGCCGGTGGCGAGCAGCCCGGCGACCGCCGCCTGCAGATTGCCGTCGAGGGTGTAGCCGGACTGCCACGGCGGCCGGAACGTCCCGCTCCACACGCCCTGCAGGGTCGGCGGCAGCTCCCCCACGCTGGAGACGATCGCGTACCTGGCCGCCGCGAAGACGGCCTCGACCAGCTCGGGCCCGCCGCGCGCGAGCAGGACCTCGCTCCCGGGACGCGCGTCGCGACCGCCGAGGCGGAGCCGTACGCGGCCGGACAGGTCGCCGTGGATCGCGGCGTGGTCCCGCAGGAGCCGGGCGGCGTCGGGGACGATCCGGTCCAGCGGGTACGGCTCGGCCGGGGCGGGGTGGACGACGGTCCGGGCGAGGATCGTGACCTCCCGCGCGCCGCGCGCCTCCAGCACGCCGCCGCCCGCCCGCAGGCGGCCGCCCCGCGTGTGGACACGGCACTCGATGGTGTATCCCGTGACGGTTCCCTGTCCCCGAACACCCTGCCGGGAGAACTCGCCGGTCAACTCCAGCCGGTCGGGGGCGACCAGCGTCGCGTACGTGACCGGAGCCGGGGGCTCCCCGGCGACCGGCGCGAGCGCGAGGGTCCCCGAGACGTCGCCCAGGAGGCGGATCACCACGACGTCGCGGGCGCGGGAGACGAACACCTCCTGCCTGAGAACCCCGGGCCATTCCTGGGTCGCCAGGCCGGTCGTGAAGTCACAGCTCCGCGCGTAGCCCTCCGGCGCCGTCCCGTGCGTGTAGGTCAGGGTCCCCGCGCCGATCAGCGGGTCGACCAAGCGCAGGTCCGCGTAGCCGGGGTCCTGCTCGACGGCCACCTCCATCACCCGGCCGGCCGCCCGCCGGAACTCCCCCGCGTGGAGCAGCGCGCGCAGCTCCGGCAGGATCCGGGCGGTCTCCGGCGGGTCGATCGGCGGCAGCGTGGGCAGGAACAGCCGCTCGTGCGACAACGTGACCCGCATCTCGGGTCCCGCCCCGTAGACGAGGGCGCCCTGCCGGCCGTTCCCGCTGATCAGCGCGTGCTCCCAGTCGCCCGTACGGGTGTGCGAGACGAAGCCGTTGACTCCTTGATCCACCCGAATTAGTTTGGCCTCCAGCCTAAAAAAGGACAAATGCATGCCGCTCTGGTACGGCGGGGACTACAACCCGGAGCAGTGGCCCGAGGAGGTCTGGGCCGAGGACGTCGCGCTCATGCGCCGGGCCGGGGTCACCCTCGTGACCGTGGGCGTCTTCTCCTGGGCGCGGCTGGAGCCGTCCGCGGGCCGCTACGACTTCGGCTGGCTCGACCGGGTGCTCGGCCTGCTCGCCGACGGCGGGATCCGGGTGGACCTCGCTGTCCCGACCGCCTCTCCCCCGCCCTGGTTCTCCCTGGCGCACCCCGACGCCCTGACCGTCACCCGGGACGGCGTACGGCTCACGCACGGCAGCCGCGACACCTACTGCGTGAGCGCCCCGGCCTATCGCGAGGCGTCACTGCGGATCACCCGCGCACTCGCCGAGCGCTACCGCGACCACCCCGCTCTGGCACTGTGGCACGTGCACAACGAGTACGGCACGCCCTGCCACTGCGACCACGCCGCGGCGGCGTTCCGCGCCTGGCTGCGGGAGCGGTACGGCGACCTCGACGCGCTCAACGACGCGTGGACGACGCCGTTCTGGGGGCAGCACTACTCGGACTGGGCGCAGATCACCTCACCCCGGGCGACGCAGTATCTCCAGAACCCCGCGCAGGCGCTCGACTTCCGCAGGTTCGTCTCCGACGAGATGCTCGCCCACTTCCGCGAGCAGCGCGACCTGCTGCGCGGCCTGACCCCGGGGGTGCCCGTCACCACCAACTACACGCTGGCCGGCTGGGCCTCGGTCGACCACTGGAAGTGGTCGCGCGAGGTCGACCTCGTCGCCGTCGACCACTATCCCGCGGGCCAGGGCATGGCGGCGGCCGAGCAGAGCGCGTTCGCCGCGGATCTGGCCAGGTCGTGGGCGGGCGGGCGGCCCTGGCTGCTCATGGAGCAGGCCACGGGGTACGTGACGGGCCCCCGCATGGCGGCCAAGGAGCCCGGGGAGATCGCCAGGCACAGCCTGCAGCACGTCGCCCGCGGCTCGAAGGGCGCGCTGTTCTTCCAGTGGCGGGCCTCCCGCGGCGGCGCCGAGCAGTGGCACCCGGGCATGGTCCCGCACGCGGGCCCGGACTCACGCGTCTTCCGTGAGGTCTGCGCCCTGGGCGAGGCGCTGCGGCGGATCCCCGCGCCACCCGGCGGGCCCCTCGTCGAAGCGGAGGCCGCGATCCTGTGGGACGAGGAGGCGTGGTGGGCCGTCCAGGGACCCGGCCTGCCGTCCGCCGAGATCGACTACCTCGCGGCCGTCGAGCAGGCCCACCGGGTGCTGTGGCGGCAGGGCGTGACCGCCTGCTTCGCCCATCCGTCGCATGATCTGTCGGCGTACCGGGCCGTCCTCGTGCCGAGCCTCTACCTCGTCTCCGACGAGGCCGCCGGCAACCTCGCGGCGTACGTCGAGGACGGCGGCACGCTCGTCGTGTCGTACTTCAGCGGGATCGCCGACGAGCACACCCGGGTGCGGACGGGCGGCTACCCGGGGGCGTTGCGCGAAGTCCTGGGCGTCCGCGTGGAGGAGTTCCGCCCGCTCGCCGGGCCGGTGGAGCTGCCGGGACTCGGCCGCGCGACCGCCTGGAGCGAGGTCGTCCATTTGGCCGGGGCCGAGGCGGTCGCCCGCTACCCCGGCGGCGGGCCCGCGGTCACCCGCCACCGCTTCGGCGTCGGCACGGCCTGGTACGTCTCGACGCGGCTCGACGACTCCGGTTACGCCCGGCTGCTGACCGCCGCCGGTCTGGCGGGGAACGGCGTCCCCGGCGTCGAGATCGTGCGGCGGCGCGACCAGGTCTTCGCCCTCAACCACACGGGGGACGAGCAGCCCGTGCCGGTCCACGGCACCGATCTGATCACCGGCGGGCCCGTCGCCGGCGTCCTGCGCCCCGGACAGTGCGTCGTGGTGCGGAGCGCGCGGTAGGCCGGGCCGTCAGCGGGTCACCGGAATCCGGGGCGCCGGCGCCTCGGCAGCCGGGCGGCGGTGCCGGGCGGCCTCCGCCGTCTCCTGCCGCGCCCCCTCCGCCTGCCCGGGCCGCGCTTCGTCCTGCGCCTGTTCCCGCGCCTGCTCCCGAGCCGGGCGGCCCTCGACCTGCCGGATCTCCTTCTCCAGGTCGTCCGCCGTCGGCGCCTCCAGCATGCGCGGCACCATGACCGTCGTCACCCGGGGGACGGCCCAGTAGCTTCCGGTGCGCTCGCCGTACCAGACCATCCAGCCGGGAGTCCTGGCCGCCAGCGCCCGCGCGGCGTTCCTGCCCTCGGTGATCTCGTCCGCCATGCCGATCCTCCCGCTCGCCGTACTTCCGGGAACGCGCCCTCTACCCACACACGGGCGGCCCAAGCACCGGCGGCCCGAGCACCGGGGGACGACGGGATAGGCATGGCCGGTAATGCGTTCACCAAGAGGGGCCAGGAAAGGTAAGCATTTTCGGAGAAATCCTGGATACGTGTCATTTGTCTGGCTGGCTGGTATGTTTGAAGCAGTCCAGTCTCCGCCCCCGGAAGACCGGGCGGCCCACACCGGCGTCGCACCCGGGTGCCCGCCTCCGGCGATCACCCGCAGGCCGGAACCCCTTGAGAGACAGGGGTTTCCCGCGAACCGGGACCGTTCGGGACACCTCTCCAGAGATCGCCACGAAGCCCTACATCTTTACCTATTTGCCACAATCTGGCGTACAAGTGGGATTGCCGGACGGACTCGCATACCATCGACCGTCGCGCATTACCGGGACCTGACACTCCGCCGGGTAGCGTCGTTCAAGACAGTACGCCCGAAAAATATGGATGAAGGCGCGTATATGACAACGCAGCAGCTCGAGATTACTGTGAGCGATCACCAGCCGGCCGTCGTGGTCGCGCTGCGCGGTGAACTCGACATCGCCAGCGGGGACACGTTCCGGAGGGCGATCGGGAATCTTGTCCGCCAGGGTCGCGTGAAGATCGTGGTGGACGCGTCCGGTCTGCGGTTCTGCGACTCCAGTGGCCTGGAGGCGCTGCTGGACGCCCGGGACGACATCCAGAAGGCCGCTGGTTCGATGCGGCTCACCGGAGTTCACGGCATCTTGAAGATCGTCCTCGAGGCGACCCGGCTGCGCGACACGTTCGTCATCGACGGCACGCCCGTCGAGGCGGTCGCCGCCATGGTGGTGACGGCCTCGCGCGACGTGTCCATGGTCTGACCATTTGACCGCCGGCCCCCGCCCCGCATCGGGGCGGGGGCCTCTGACCGCCCCGATGCGGTCGTTTGTGCCGGTCAGGTCCGGGTACCCGCGTCCGGGGGAACGCCCCCACGTCGTTCAGGGGGAGGAACACGGACATGGATCAGTCCCGCGTACCCGTGCTGGAGGCGCTCGCCGCCTATCGCCGGCGAGGAGACCTCAACTTCACGCCTCCCGGCCACAAGCAGGGGCGGGGGGTGGACCCACGGGTCCTGGAAGTCCTGGGCGAGGACCTCTTCCGGGACGACGTCATGGTCATGAACGGCCTGGACGACCGGCTGCAGAGCAACGGCGTGCTCGAAGAGGCGCAGCAGCTCATGGCGGAGGCCGTCGGCGCCGAGAAGGCGTTCTTTTCCACCTGCGGCAGCTCCCTGTCCGTCAAGAGCGCCATGCTCTCCGTGGCCGGACCAGGGGAGAAACTGCTGGTCGCCCGCAACTCCCACAAGTCGGTCATCTCGGCGCTGATCCTGAGCGGGGTCGAGCCCGTCTGGGTGCACGGTGACTGGGACGGCGACCTCCACATGTCGTATCCGCCCACGCCGCAGGCGGTGGAGGAGGCGTTCAAGGCCGCCCCCGACGCCAAGGGCGTCATCGTCGCCAGCCCGGTGGACTACGGCACCTGCGGCGATCTCGCGGGCATCAAGGAGGTGTGCCACAGGTACGACCGGACGTTCATCGTGGACGAGGCGTGGGGCGCCCACCTGCCGTTCCACGAGAACCTGCCCACGTGGGGCATGGACGCCGGGGCGGACCTGTGCGTGACGAGCGTCCACAAGATGGGCAACGGCCTGGAGCAGAGCTCGGTGTTCCACCTCCAGGGCAACCGGGTGGACCCGGCCGTGCTCAAGGCGCGTGAGGACCTGCTCGGCACGACCAGCCCCTCGACGCTGATCTACGCGGCCCTCGACGGCTGGCGCAGGCAGATGGTGGAGCGCGGCAAGGACCTGCTCGACCGTGCGCTGGAGCTCGCGGAGTCGGCCCGCGGGGAGATCGACAAGATGTCCGGCCTGTGGGTGCTGAGCAAGGAGAACACCGGGGCCTTCGACGTCGATCCGCTCAAGATCGTGATCGACGTGTCGGAGCTCGGCGTCGACGGCTACCACGCCTCCGACTGGCTGCGCGAGCGCTGCCACGTCAACTTCTCGCTGAGCGACCACCGCCGGATCAGCGCCGAGATCACCGTCGCCGACAGCGAGCAGACGGTCGGCGTGCTGCTCGACGCGCTGCGCGCCCTGTCGTCGGCCTCCGATCTGCCGCCGGCGGCCAGGATCGACGTGCCCGAGCCGGGCGAGCTGGAGCTGGACGTCGCCATGCTGCCCAGGGACGCGTTCTTCGGGCAGGTCGAGATCGTGCCCACCGGTCAGGCGGTGGGCCGGATCGTGGCCGAGATGGTCACGCCGTACCCGCCCGGCGCGCCCGCCCTGTGCCCGGGCGAGCGCATCACCAAGCCGGTGCTGAGCTACCTGACCAGCGGGCTCGAAGGCGGCATGAGCATCCCGGACGTGAGCGACCCCAGCCTGAAGACGCTGCGCGTCGTCGCGGAGTGAGGGTCAGGCCCAGCAGGAGGCGGTCGTCTGCGTCATGAGCAGCTCGGTCACCTCGCGCAGGCGACCGTGCCGCGCGTACGCCGCCCGCTGACGAGCCGCCCCCGATCCGCTGTGCCGTACGCGGTCGAGCTGGAGGGTCAGCGGCGCCCAGTCGCCGTTCTCCTCCAGCACCGGCCGCACGTGCTCCAGCAGGCGGTCCACCAGGCGCCAGGCCGGCACGCGGGTTCCGGCGAGCAGGTCGAGGGCGTGGCCGTCCACGCCGTCGCGGGCGGCCCGCCAGTAGGCCGCGTGCAGCAGGGTGTCCTCGACGTCGGGGGCTGGCACGCCGGCCCGCACGTCACGCAGCGCCGTCTCGGCCAGCCCCCGTACGAGCCCGGCGAGCAGCACGGCCTCGCCGGCGGTCGGGCACACGTCGGCCGCGCGGATCTCCAGCGTCGGCACGTGGTCGGACAGGCGGACGAGCCAGTAGATCATCCCCCGGTCCATGATCGAGCCCCCGGCCAACATGCCGTCGACGAGGCTCTCGTAGTGGCGGAGCGACCGGAAGAACGGCGGCGGCTGCGCGCTCGGCCATCGGCCCATCATCAGCGCCCGCCAGCTCGCGTAGCCGGTGTCGCGGCCGTCCGCGATCGGCGAGTTGGCCGTGAGCGCCTGCACGACCGGGAGCCAGGGCCGCAGGTGGTTGCTGACCCGTAACGCCTCCTCGCGGTCGCCGATGCCCACGTGGATGTGGCAGCCGCACACCCCCTGGCCCCGCATGACGGCCCCGAACTCGCGGTGCATGGCGTGGTAGCGGGGGCACGACGACAGGGGCGGCACTCCCGCGTTGCCGTCCAGGGGCGTGCCGCAGGCGAGGAGCCCGAGCCCCGCGCTCGCGGCGGCCCCGGCGGCGGCGCGCCGCATCTCGAGCAGGTCGCCGTGCAGGTCCGCCAGGGTGACGTGCACCGCGCTGTTGCTCTCCAGTTGGAACTGTGTCAGTTCGAACACCAGCCGGTCCGCCCCCGCCCCGGCCGCCCGCTCGCGGATCTCCCGCGCCGCCGGGACGACCCGTCCGGTTCGCGGGTCGACGAGCAGGAACTCCTCCTCGACCCCGAGCGTGAGCGTCGCCGAACTCACGGTTGACTGCGCGACGAGGGAGGGTCCGTGCACGGTGTCGAACTGGACCTCCCTTGTCACGTCCGGCATGAGCGATCTTCTTTGGAGGAGGGTCCAGTCGGTCAATCCCCCATTCCCCCGGACCATGAGGCGAAAAACCACAAATGGCGTTTCTTGACCCTCCATCCGTACGCCCCTGCCCCGCGGCGTCCCTGCCCTAGACTGGCACCGTCTCCCCCCGCCCCCGCAGTCCCCGTTCGCAGCGTCCCCCGTTCTCAGCGTCCGCCGAGGTGTGTTCGTGACCGCCGCCGTCCTATTGACCCCCGTGTCCGCCCCTGTCGCCGACCACGTGCTGGTCGTCGCGCTCGACGGCGCCCTGGACTACACGAACGCAGAGCGGCTGCGCCAGGACATCGAGGCGGCCCTGGGCGAGGAGCGGCGCGAGCTGATCCTCGACCTGAGCCCGCTGAACTTCTGCGACTCCACGGGCATCCGCATCCTGCTGTCGGTGCGGAAGCTGCTGCAGGAGCGGAAGGGCACCGTGACGCTGGCGGGCCTGAACCCGCGGCTCGCGAGGATCTTCAGGACCACCGGGCTGATCAACGCCTTCGCCGTCGCGCCGGACCTCGCGGAGGCCGTCGAGATGGTCGGCGCGCGGTCGACCCCCAGGTGAAGGCATCGGACGAGTAACGAGACGGTAGCCTCGGAGATACCGGGCGGCAGACCCAGCCGGAAGGCAGCGGCGAGGAGGACAGGTGGTGGATCACCGCCGGCAGTGGCCGATTACGGATGATCTCGCGACACTGCGCGAGAACATCCAGCGGTACGCCGTGCAGGCGGGCCTCACCGGCCCCCGGCTGGACGACCTCGTCATCGCCGCCAACGAGGCCGCCATCAACGTGCTGGAGCACGGTGGCGGAGCCGGCACGCTGGCTATCTCGTGCGACGGCGGCGTGCTCGCCGTCGACGTCGCCGACCACGTCGGCGTCCTGCCGCCGGGCGCGGTGCCGGGCGAGCGGCCCGGCGGTCGCGCCGACCGCGGCTTCGGCCTGTGGCTCATGGGCGAGCTGTGCGACTCGGTGACCATCGACCAGATCCCCGGTCAGTCGACCGTCCGGCTGTCCATGCGGGTGAACGAGGGCGATCCGGCCACCGGCGGGAGCGCCGCCTCCCTGCGCGGCGCTCACTCCGCCTGAGCGGGCGACGGCCCGTCGCGGACCCAGGAAAGCATCCCGGCCGGCCCTGGTTCGGCTCCGGTTGCGCCCCGGTTGGCCCAGGGCATCGTCCCGATCCCGTAAACCTGGTCTTCAGGGCTCTCCGGCCGCCTTAACCTGGGTCCGCGACCACCTCCTCATGGCTGCTGGACGGCTACCTGAGGAATGCCCATGACGCGGCGGCAACCGCGATCAGGGCGCAGAGGCGGATGGTCCGGGGTGTGCTGTCGACCACGTCCCGGACCGCTCTGGCCACCTCGCCGATCCACGAGCCGAACTCCGGGTCGTGAATCCGCCCTTCGATACGGCGTCCCGCGCTCCCGCGGGGCCTGATAGCAGTCATCGGGGCCCCCTCCCCATATGCGCTGTCCGAGAGCGATGTCCCGGACAATCGATCGGCCCGATCAGGAATCCGTTCCCGGCCGGTCCGAAGCGCGCCATGGGCGGAATCCCCGCCGCAGTCGCGCCGCCGACCCGGTAGGAGGGATTCCGGACCATTTCCCCGATGTTCACAGGTGACCCAGGGTGCACGCAACGAAAACGAGCGGCATTCGAGGATCCGTACGAAGAGTGACGATCAGATCACAGCTTGCGATAGCTTTTGATCCTGATTTGTCCGGCGACACGTAGTTGCGTGTCCGTTTTGTCCGCGGCCCTTTCCGGAATTTTGGGTCAGCGCGCGACACGCCGTCATTTGTCTCTGAGGACGGCATCGGACGGCATATCCGGGCACCCCGCGACGCCCTGGAAAGGGCGCACGGAACCGCATGCGGATGGGGATGCCGGAGACGATGTTACCGAACGTGACGCCTCCGTCACGCACTCTGCGTAGGTGGCGCGGTCAGGCGCCGAGGTCGCGTACGGCGTTCTCCAGGCAGCGGGTGAGCGTCTCGACCCGCTCCTCGGTCACCGGCTCGTCGCTGTGGGCCTCGGGCAGGTCCGCGCGGCGCACCACCACGAGCTTGCGGTGCCTCTCGTCGATCTCGTCGATCGGCAGCACGAGGCACTCGCCCCGCACGAAGACCAGCGCGACGTCCGGGTCGGCCGACTCCAGCAGCCGGCGGACGCAGTCGGGGTCGAGCAGCGCCATCGCGCCTCCCTCTCGGCCGGCGTTCACGGACGCGTGCCCACGCCCGTCGTGACCTCCTTGACCCGCTCCCGGCCCGAGTCGGGCGCGAGCGGCGGGGTCTGCATGCCCGCACCACGCCGCATGCCCTCGATCACCGCGCGCAGGGCGTCCACCGCGCTGTGCCGCGGCTGCCAGCCCAGTTCCTCACGGGCACGAGTGGTGTCCATGATCGGGATCTGCAGGACCATCTCCACCATGCCGGGCGAGGCCGGGATCAGCCGCAGGTGCCAGCCCGCCGACACGGCCGTACGCACCACCGTGGCCGGGAGGGGCACCCGCCGGGCGCCGAGCAGGTCCGCCAGCACGGCGGGGTCGATCAACGGGTCGGCGGCCAGGTTGAACGCCCCCCGCACATCGCGGGTGAGCGCCAGCCGGAACGCCTCGCCGGCGTCCCGCGAGTGCAGCGCCTGGAACCGCAGGCGCGGCATGTCCGGCACGAACGGGATCAACTCCGGCCGCACCAGCCGCTGCGGCAGGAACGGCCCGGCGAACAGCCGTCGCTGCTCGGTCGCGGACTCCTCCTTGAAGATGAACCCCGGCCGCATCCGCACCACGCGGATGTCCGGGTGGTCGCGCTCGAAGATGTCGAGCACGCGCTCGACGTAGGCCTTCTCCCGGCCGTACGCGGCGTTCGGCCAGCCGTGGGTCGGCCAGGACTCGTCGACGGGCGGGTCCTTGGGCCCGGGCGAGTACGCCCCCACGGACGAGGAGTGGACGAGGACCGAGACCCCGGCCCGGGCGGCGGCGTCGAAGACGCGCGTGCTCCCGAGCACGTTGGACCTCCACGTGGTGACCGGGTCGTGGGTGGGCTGGAACAGCCAGGCCAGGTGCACGACCGCGTCGGCGCCGGCGAAGATCGGGTCGAGGTCGTCCCGGAAGACGTCGGCCGTACGCCATTCGGTCTTCGCCGGGCGCCAGTCGGGCATCCGCCGGGCCACCCCGACGATCGAGGTCACGCTGGTCTCGGACTCGAGGGCGGTGAGCACGCTCGTGCCGACGTTCCCGCTCGCACCAATCACGACAACTCGCATGAAATACTCCGTTTCCGGACACGTGCCGGTGCAAACCGGTCACCGGCCGCCGTACTGGCCCACTCCCCGACACGGCGGCGACCATGCGGGAGCTCCAGATTTCCCCTGGGACAATGCGGGGGAATCAGTGGTGGCGCGGGAATACCGCTACCTAGGAGGATTAAGTTCTCAATCTGGTCAGAGAGGCGGAGTGGCGGAGATGGCTCAGATCGTCGGTGGCGGACGCCCCGTCAATGACGCCGAGCGAAGGGTCATCGCGCACCTGCGGGACAACGCCCCTGACGACTGGCTGCTGCTGCACAACATCGAGGTGCCGCGCGGCGCCGACCTGTTCGAGGTGGACGTGGTCGTGCTCACCGGCCACTCCCTCGTGGTGATCGACGTGAAGGGGGCCAGGGGCCGGTTCGAGGTGTCGGGCACCCGGTGGTTCCCCCAGCACCGGGAGGCGTTCGGCTCCCCGGTGGCCAAGCTGCGCGGCACCGCGCGGGCACTGAAGGGCCTGCTGATCGAGGAGCACCGCGAGCTGGAGCGGTTGTACGTCGACAACGTGGTGGTGCTGACCGCCCCCGGAGCCGTCCTCGTCGACCCCGGCGGCCGCGACGCCCGCCACGTCACCACCATCGCCGGGCTCATCCCCATGCTCAGCGACGTGTCCCGGGTCAGGCACGGATGCAGCCGGGACGCCGCGCCGTACCGGACCGCGATCATCGAGGCGCTGAACGGCACCGTGCGCCGCTCGACCGCGCCGCCGCGCTTCGGCAACTGGGAGGTGGAGGAGCAGCTGGGCGGCGACAGCCGGGTCACGGAGTATCGCGCCGTCAACGCGACCGCCCCGACCAGCGGGACCGTGCTGCTGCGGGTCTACCGCGCCGACCCGCTGGCCGAGCAGCGGCGGCGGGTGGCCGAGCAGCGCCGGATCGCCAACGCCTACCAGTCGCTCGCCAAGATCCCGCCGCATCCCTGCGTCGTACGCTCACGGGACTTCTTCGCCATCGACGACGAGAGCCGGTTCGTGCTCGTGCTCGACGACGTGCACGGGCAGGCCCTGCACCTGCACCTGACCGGGCGGAAGCTGGGCATCGACGCCAAGCTCGGCGTGATGGAGGACATGCTGGACGGCCTCGCCCACGTCCACGCCAACAACGTCATCCACCGGGCGCTGACCCCCGCCTGCGTGCTCGTCACCGACGACGGCAACGCGATGCTGACCGGTTTCGACTACGCCAAGCCCGGCCCGCGCAAGCACACGGTGGCCAACGAGCTGCCGAACATCCTCGACGTCCACTACGTCGCCCCCGAGTGCCGGGCCCGCCCCGACCGGATGACCCCCGCCGCGGACGTGTACTCGGCAGGCGTGATCGCCTTCCAGCTCCTGACCGGCGAGCTGCCCATGCCCGGCGTGGACGCCGAGCCGGACGCCGGCGGCGTCGCCCCCGAGGTCATGGACCTCGTGCGGCGGATGCGCGACGCCACGGCGGCCAAGCGCCCGGACGCGGTCACGGCCCTCGCCGAGCTGCGGGTGGCCCGCGACGCCCAGCCCCGGCGGCGCGCGCCGTTCGGCGGCAGGCTCAGGAACGCCCTGCGCCGCCTGTCCCGCCCCGCGCACCGATGATCCGGGGGGTTGTCCCGGCTTCCCGGCCCGGCCGGGAGGCCGATCGACGTCGATGACGGGACCTTCGTCCCTAACCCGCCCGCCGGTCGATCCCGCAGGCTTGCAGCATGAAGCTCGACTCGGCCGGCCTGGAGATCCTCAGCGGAGGAGAATGCCTGGATCTGCTGGCCTCCGCCCCCATCGGCAGGATCGTCTTCACCGATCGCGCCCTCCCCGCCGTCCAGCCGGTCAACTTCTGCCTGCTCGACGGGAACATCGTCATCCGCACCGCCGCCGGGTCCAAGCTCGCCGCCGCGGCACGCAACGCCATCGTCGCCTTCGAGGCCGACGACTTCGACGTCTCGTGCCGTACGGGATGGTCGGTGACCGCGGTGGGTCCGGCCCGCGCGGTCTCGGAGCCGGAGGAGATCGCCCGCCTGTCGGCGCTGCCGCTCACGCCGTGGGTGCCCGGGAACCGCGACCACTTCATCATCATGGCCCCCGAGCAGATCTCCGGCCGCCGGCTCAACAGGTAGCGCCGGGGCGGACCTTGGTCACGATCCTGCCGGGACCGTCGGCGATGATTGAGGGGTGCGTGCCCGTCCCGTCTCCCCGTCCCTGCTCGTGGAGGAACTCGCCGATCTGATCGCCGCCAGGCCGCGCGACGCGTGGGTGCGCGTCGCCGTCGACGGCGCTCCCCCCGCCGAGCCGGGACGGCTCGCCGGCGATCTGGTGGAACCGCTGCGCCTGCGCGGCCGGGACGTCCTGCGGGTGCCCGCGGCCGGGTTCCTGCGCCCGGCCTCGCTGCGGCTGGAGTTCGGCCGGACCGACCCCGATGTGTTCCACGACGAGTGGCTGGACGTGAACGGCCTCCGCCGTGAGGTGCTCGGGCCGCTCGAGCCGGGCCGTACGGGCCGGGTGCTGCCCTCACTGTGGGACAGCGTGCGCGACCGGGCCACCCGCGCGGACTACGTGACGCTGAAGCCGGGCGGGGTGGTGCTGGTCGACGGCGCGCTGCTGCTCGGGCGCGGCCTGCCGTTCGACCTGACCGTCCACCTGTCCATGTCGGCCGCCGCGCTGGCCCGCCGCACGCCGCCCGGGGAGCGCTGGACGCTGCCCGCCTACGAACGGTACGAACGCGAGGCGGACCCGGCGCGGGCCGCGGACGTGGCCGTCCGCGTCGAGGACCCACGCCACCCCGCCATGCTCACGGTGTGAAGGTGAGCACGGTCTAGAGCCCGTACGCCTCCAGCAGGCGCAGCCACACCTCGCTGACGGTCGGGTAGGCCGGGACGGCGTGCCACAGGTCGTCGAGGGTCACTTCGGCGGTGACCGCGATCGTCGCGGCGTGCAGCAGCTCGGCCGCCCCGGGGGCCACGAACGTCACGCCGAGCAGCACCCGGCGGCGCTCGTCGACCACCGCCTTGGCCCTGCCCCGATAGCCGTCGCCGAGCAGGTAGCCGCCGGCCACCTGCTCCATGTCGTACTCCACCACCCGCACGTCGAAGCCCTCCGCGCGGGCCTGCGCCTCGGTGCGGCCCACCGCGCACACCTGCGGATCGGTGAAGACCACCTGCGGCGCACCGGCGCGGTCCGCGCGGTCGCGCATCCCGGGCCGGTCGTCCGCCTCGCCGCGGGCCCGGGCGGCGACCACGTCCGCGGCCACCCGCGCCTGGTACTTGCCCATGTGCGTGAGGAGCGCGAGGCCGTTCACGTCCCCGATCGCGTAGAGCCAGCCGTCCGCCACGCCGGTGGCCCGCATGCTCTGGTCCACCTCTATCGGGCCGGACTCCGGCAGCCCCACCGAGGCCAGGCCGAGGCCGTCCGTGGCGGCCCGGCGGCCGGCCGCGACCAGGATCTCGTCGGCCGTGACCGTCCCGCCGCTCGCGAGGCGCACCGTGACCTCGCCGCCCGGCTCCGGCCGCTCGACCTTCTCCGCGCTCTCGTGCATGCGGACGTCGATCCCCTGGGCGGCCAGCGACCGCGCGACCATCTCCCCGGCGAAGGGCTCCGTACGTCCGAGCAGCTCGCCGCCCCGGACGAGCATCGTGACCTCCTTGGCCCCGAGCCCCCGCATGGCCTGGGCCATCTCGCACGCGACCACGCCGCCGCCGATCACCACGAGCCGGTCCGGCACGGAACGCACACCGGTGACCTCACGGTTCGTCCACGGCCCCGCCGCGGCGAGACCGGCCACGGGCGGGATCACCGGGCGGCTCCCGGCGGCCAGCATGACGGCGTGGTTCGCCACGAGCGTGCGGGTGCCGCCGTCGGCCGTCGCGACCTCGACCCGCCGGGGACCGGCGAGCCGTCCGGTGCCGCGTACGAGCGTCACGCCCGCCGAGTCGAGCCAGCGCGCCTGCCCCGCGTCGTCGTAGTGCGACACCACGTCGTCGCGCCGGGCCAGCACCGCGGCGGCGTCGATCGGGCCGCCGAGCCGCAGCCCCGTGACCCGGCCCACCTCACCCGCGAGGTCCACCGGCCGCAGGAGTGCCTTGCTCGGCATGCAGGCCCAGTAGGAACACTCCCCTCCCGCCAGCTCGCTCTCCACGATGACGGTGCTCAGGCCGGACGCGGCCACCCGTCCCGCGGCGACCTCACCCGTCGAACCCGCACCCACCACGATCACATCGAAGACGTCCACGGGCTCCACCCTGTCATCCCCGCGGTCGTGAGGTGGAGACGAGCCCCCCTTCATAGGCGGCGATGACCAGCTGGGCCCGGTCGCGCGCGCCGAGCTTGGCGAGCAGATGGCCGATGTGGGTCTTCACGGTGGCCGTGCTGACATGGAGGTTCGCGGCGATCTCCAGGTTGGACAGGCCGCGTGCGACGAGCGTCAGCACCTCACGCTCCCTGATGGTGAGGCCGTCGAGCAGGGGTCCGGATCGAGGCCGGTCGGCGGCGGTCCGGGCAAACTGGGCGATCAGCCGCCTCGTCACGCTCGGCGCCAGCAGCCCCTCCCCCGCGGCGATGACGCGGATCGCGGCCAGCAGGTCGGCGGGCGGGGTGTTCTTCAGCAGGAAGCCGCTCGCCCCGGCCCGCAGCCCCGCGTAGACGTACTCGTCGAGGTCGAACGTGGTGAGGATCAGCACTCTGGTGCCGAGGCGCTCGGCGCAGATGCGCCGGGTCGCCTCGATGCCGTCCATGCCGGGCATGCGCACGTCCATCAGCACGACGTCGGGGCGTTCCGTGCGGGCCAGTTCGACGGCCCGTGCCCCGGTGCCCGCCTCGCCGACCGCCACCAGCCCCGGCGTGCTGTCGACCAGCAGGCGCAGGCTGCCGCGCAGCAGTTCCTGGTCGTCGGCGAGCAGCACCCGGATCGGACCCGGCTCGTTCATCTCCCCTCCTCCCGCAGCGGCAAGCGGGCACGCACGCGGAAACCGCCGCCGGGCAGCGGGCCTGCCGTGAAGTCCCCGCCGTACGCCGTGACGCGCTCGCGCATGCCGATCACGCCGTGCCCGACAACCCCATGCCCGACAGCACCGTGCCCGACAACACCGTGCCCGGGCGGGCCGGGGGGCAGGACCCGGCGGCCCGGCCCGTCGTCGGTCACCTCGACGCTCAGCCGTCCCCCCTCGTCGTCCACCCGCACCCGGCATCGGGCCGGGGCGGCGTGCCTGACCACGTTGGTGACGGCCTCCTGGACGATCCGGTGGACCGCGAGCTCCAGCGCCTCGGGCAGGCCGCCCGTCACCCGGACGTCCAGGTCCACCTGTACGCCCGCGGCCGCCGCACGCTCGGCGACGTCCGGCAGCGCCGCGAGCCCGGGCGCGGGAGACAGACCATCGGAGGCAGCGCCGGGAGCGGTGCGCAGGACGCCGAGCATGTGCCGCATCTCGGTCAGCGCCTGCCTGCTCGTGCTCTCGATGACCCGCAGCGCCTCCAGCGCCTCCTCCGGCCGCCGATCGGCCACATGCGCCGCGACCCCGGCCTTGACCCCGATGAGGCTGAGTGTGTGGGAGACCACGTCGTGCATCTCCCTGGCGATGCGCAACCGCTCCTCCGTGACGGCCTGCTCGGCGGCCTGCTCGGCCCGGTGGGCGGCGTACGCCCGGCGCTCCCGTACCGCCCGGCCGATCGTCCAGGCGCCGCCCAGGGCGAGCGCGGCCAGCACGGCGGTCTCCACGATCCGCCTGGCCTCCGGCCCGGCCGACACCCCGCCGAACGCCGCGAGCAGCAGCGCTCCGGCGGTCAGCACGCCGATCGCCGCCGTCGGTTCCCACCGGCGCCGCCGTGTCGTGAGCGCGACCGGATAGAGCGCGTACGCCGCGGCGGCCAGTGGTTCCCGCACGACGCCGAGCGCCATGGCCGCCACCGACGCGGCCGCGACGACGCAGAAGACCGGCAGCGGCCACCGCCGCCTCGCCGCGAGCGGCAGCGTCATCGCGGCGATCAGGGCCCAGACCGCCGGGTGGTGCACACGTGGAGGGCTGACGACCAGCACGAACGCGTACCCCAGCCCGGCCAGCACGTCGAGCGCGACCAGCTCACGGGCGCGCAGCGGCCGGGGGAACAACGGCCGCACGTCCGGATCGTCCACGCGCCCACGCTAGCCCTACGTGCGCACGTTCGCCTCCTGCCCCGGTCTGTCATGCCACGGTCTGAGGCACGCCCCCCGGATCGCACGTCGCTCCGACGCGGAGGGCGGGGGCTTCGCGAGACCGTCGGGACATGATCGAAGTCAGAGAGCTGACCAAGCGCTTCGGGCGCACGGTCGCCGTGGACGGTCTGACGTTCCACGTGAAACCAGGCCGGGTCACCGGGTTCCTCGGACCGAACGGCGCGGGCAAGTCCACGACCATGCGGATGGTCCTCGGCCTGGACCGCCCGGCGAGCGGCGAGGCGCTGGTGGGCGGCCGCCGCTACGACCGCCTCCGTCATCCGATGCGGGAGGTGGGCGCGCTCCTGGACGCCGGCGCCGTGCAGGGCGGCCGCACGCCCCTGGGGCACCTGAGCTGGATGGCCCGCGCCAACCGCGTCGGCCGGGACCGGGTCGTGTCCGTCATCGAGCAGGTGGGCCTGGCCGGCGTGGCACGCAAGCGGATCGGGGGCTTCTCCCTCGGCATGCGACAGCGCCTCGGGATCGCCGCCGCGCTCCTCGGCGACCCCGGAGTGCTGCTGCTGGACGAGCCCGTCAACGGCCTCGACCCCGACGGCGTGCGCTGGATCCGCGAACTGCTCCGCGGCCTCGCCGCGGAGGGGCGGACCGTGCTCCTGTCCAGCCATCTGATGAGCGAGATGGAGCTCACTGCCGACCACTTGGTCGTCATCGGACGCGGGCGTCTCATCACGGACACCTCGATGCGAGAGCTGACCGCCGTACGGGACGTGTTCGTCCGCAGCAGCCGCGCCGCGGACCTCGCCACGGCGCTGTCGGCCGCGGGCGGGACGGTCGCGGCGGAGGGCGGCGGGGGCCTGTCGGTGCGCGGCCTCGACCCGGTGGAGATCGGCGACCTCGCCGCCCGGCACGCGATCCCGCTCCATGAGGTCACCCCGCGCGGCGCCTCCCTCGAGGAGACCTACATGCGGCTCACGGCTGAGGTCACGGCGGAGGAGGCGAACCGGTGATCGACGCTCTCGCCGCCGAATGGCTCAAGCTCCGCACTCTCCGGTCCACCTCCGTGGTCCTCGGCGTGGTCGCCGTCGTCGTCGGTCTCATGGCCCTGCTGGCTTGGTACGCCGCCCACCTGTGGGACGGCCTGCCGCCGGACCAGCGCGACCACCTCGCCGTGTCGTCGCTGCCCGAGGTGACGCACATGCTCGCCTCGCTGTGCCTGGCCGTGCTGGGCGTCCTCGCCTTCTCCGGCGAGTACGGCACCGGCATGATCCGCACGACGCTCACCGTGCTGCCCGCGCGTGGACGGGTACTCGCCGCGAAGGCGGGCGTCGTCGCGGTCGTCGCCGTCTGCACGGGTCTCACGGCCGTGCTCGCGACGCACGCCGCCGGACGGCTCATCATCGGCGACCGGGCCATCCAGGGGCAGTCGTCCGAGCCGCTGAGCAGGCAACTCCCGCACTTCCTCGCGATGAGCCTGTCCATCGCGATGTTCGCGCTTCTCGGCCTGTGCCTGGCCGCGATCACGCGGTCCGCCCTCGCCGCCATCGCCATCCTCGTGGCGGTCTGGTACGTGCTCCCGATCGTCGGCTACAACCTGCCGGCGCCCTGGGGCGAGCGCGTCGGCTCGATCCTGCCCGGCGCCCTGGCGGGCCAGCTGGCCGGCACGGGCAACCCCGACTCGGTCGCCGGCGCGCTGCTGTCGCCGCTCGCCGCACTCGCGGTCATGGCCGCCTACGTGGCCGTGCCGTACGGGGTGGCCGCGGTCCTGCTGGCCCGCAGGGACGCCTGACGGCTCAGGACGCGGTCTGCGGCAGGCAGGCGGCGCCCGTGGTCGCGGCCTCCGGCTTCGCGTCGAGGGACACCGCGGCCGTGAGCGAGAGGGTCAGTGGCAGGGTGAGAGTGGGCGTACAGGCGGGAGTGCACGCCACGGGCTTGACCACCGGCTTCTCCACCGGCTTCTCCACCGGCTTCTCGACCGGCTTCGCCACGGGCTTGACGATCGGCTTCTCGATCGGCTTCTCGACCGGCTTCGCCACGGGCTTGACGACCGGCTTCTCGATCGGCTTCTCGATCGGCTTCTCTACCGGCTTCGCCACGGGCTTGACGACCGGCTTCTCGACCGGCTTCGCCACGGGCTTGGGCGCGGCGGCGGGTGTCGGGGCGGCGGCGGGCGGCGTGACGGGCTTCACCTGCGGCCGGGGCGACGGAGTGCCCGGCTTGCCGGCTGTCTCGCCGCCCGCCTTGCCCTTCGCGTCGACGGACCGATCCACCTCGACCTCCTGCTTCTTCACGTCCGGGGAGACCGTCGTCTTGCTGTTGTGCTCCTCGCCGTCGAGGTTGATCTCGACCGCCTCGGGCACGTTCTCCTGCGTGGACAGCCGGTCCTGATCGGCGTACTGCTGCGCGACGGTGCTGTCGTTCTGCCAGTTGTACGGCAGCGCCAGCGCTTCCGTCGTCTCCTTCTGGTAGGGGACGAGGACCAGCGTGAGGTCACGCATCAGGAACTGGTGCTGGCGCTGCTGCTCCCGTAGCCGCTGGTTGTGCCGGTGCCCGTTCTTCTGGCGGTTGCGCTGCCCCCGCGCGTGCGGATGGCCGAACCGGACGAAAGCGTGCTGGGCGGACATCGTGGCGGCCCCCGCCGGTGTGGCGACGAGAGGAGCCCCCGCGATCGCGGCGCCCCCGGCGATGACGGCGCCGATCGCGAGGATCCCGGCGACGCTCGTGCTTTTTGCCATTTTGTTCTCCCCCTGAAAAACACCGCGCTTACCGATCTCGGGGTTTCCGCGTCGATCATCGGACAAACGGACCAAGAGCCGGTTTTTCCCTTCCCCTACGCTTTGTTGAGGCCGCTGCTTGTTTGAATGTCCGCTTTCTGCGGGAAATGTCCCGACACCGCCCACGTGAGGGCCGAACCCCTCCGGGTACGGCTCAGGCATGACCTCAGCACGGGACGAACTGGCGGGGCTCGACCCCTTCGACATCTTCGACACCGAGGCGGCACGGCTGGAGCGCTTCTTCTCCTCCCTCGACGACGACGGGTGGAATCGCCCCTCCCGGTGTGACGGCTGGACGGTGCGCGACGTGCTCGCGCACCTGGCCGGCGAGGAGTTGTACAACCACGCGTGCCTGGACGACGACATCGACGGGTTCTTCGAGCTGCTCGACCACGAGGGCGTGCGCGGCGGCTTCGACGGCTTCAACGAGTGGTGCGTGCGCAAGCGGCGCGCCCTGCCGGTGGAGCAGGTGCTCGACGAGTGGCGGACCAGGAACAGGGAGACCCGCGCGCGCATGCGCGCCCTCGGCCGGGACGGCACGCTGCACACGTCGGCCGGACCCTACCCGGCGGCTCTGCAGACCTTCCACTACGACTCGGAATACGCCACGCACGCCGACGACGTCGGGGCGCCGACGACGCAGGACGAGGCCGGCGACCGCCTCGACTGGCGGGTCCGCGTCGGCGTGTTCGTGCTGGAGGAACAGGGGCCCAAGGCTCGGGTCGAACGCGCCTGCGGCCGGGTGCAGGTGCAGGTGGACAACGGCCTGACCGCCGATCTCTCCCCCGAGGAGTTCGTCGAGGCGACCGTCGGCCGTCTGCCCGCCGGGCATCCTCTCGACGCCCGCGTCCGCGGCGCGCTGCGCTGCCTCGCCTGAGCGACGAAAAGACGCCGGGCGCCCCACGGGCGCCCGGCGTGCGGAACATAAGGGATCGGACCGTGCCCTCGGCACCGGCGGTAATAAGCCGCTCGTCTCCCGCCTCGGCGGGACCGCCGCCGACGACCGGGTGCGCCCGGGAGCGGGCCGTACGGGCGGGATCGTGCGGACGGTCACGGCGACCGCGCCGGCCGGTACGGCGGAGCCGTGGATGCCCGCCCCGCCGCCCACGCGGCGTCGGTACGGCGGGCTGACCGGACGTCTACGGCCGGGCGGCCTGCTGGGCCCCCCGGGCCGGCGGTCGACGGCGGCGCGCCGGCGGGCCGGATATGGAATGCGTGTCGATAAACGCCTCATGCGAATTCCCCGAATGAAAATGCGGCCAGGACAGGCCGGTTTGCCCGGGGGGATCCAGACGTGCGGCGGCCCGTCAACGATGCACCGGGATCGGGCCCAAATCAATCAGGCGCGCCGGAGAGAACGCTTTCCGCCCGATAAGACAGGAGATCAGGGCAGCCAGGAGACACGGCCGCGCAGCAGGCCGTACCCGACGAAGGCGACGACGTCGATCAGCGTGTGCGCGGCGATCAGCGGCATCGTCCGGCCCCAGCGCTGGTAGAGCCGGCCGAAGACCACGCCCATCGCGATGTTGCCGACGAAGCCGCCGAAGCCCTGGTAGAGGTGGTAGGACCCGCGCAGGACGGCCGACGCCCCGACCGCGCGCCACGGCGACCAGCCGAGCTGCCCCAGCCGGTGCAGCAGATACCCGGCGACCAGTACCTCCTCCAGCACGCCGTTCTGGGCGGCCTCGGCGACGAGGACCGGGATCCGCCACCAGTAGTCCGGCAGGCTGTCGGGCACGACGTTCAGGTTGATCCCGGAGCGGAAGGCGAACAGGTAGAACACCAGGCCGGTGCCACCGATCGCCGCCGCCAGCGCGGCGCCGCGCAGCGTGTCGCGGCCGGGCTCGCGCCAGTCGGCCCCGATCGTGCGCATGGACTCGCCCGATCGGGCCAGCAGGTAGGCGACGAGCCCCACCGGCGCCACGTTCACCGCGATCCCCGCGAGGTGCAGCGTGAGATCCAGCCACGGGCGGCCCGGGGCCAGCGAGCCGACGAGCACGGCGTGCTGGTCGCCCAGGTCCTTCGGCGCGGTCAGTGCGCCGACGAGGCGGATGAGCGACAGCAGGGCGCTGGCGCCGAGCGAGACCGCGAAGACCGCGATGATCTCCGGGCCGATCAGCCGCGGCGTGAGACCGCGCAGGGCGGTGGCGTCGGCGGTGGCGTCGTCCATGCTGGCAGGGTAGCCGCCCCCGCACGCTCATCCGTCCCGTCAGTCGTCCCGTCAGTAAGGCAGCGCACGGGACGTGAACGACGGTGCGACGAACGCCGCCTTGAACTTCGGGAAGGCCACCGTGTTGGGGTTGCCGTCCGAGGTGTAGCGGTCGGTCGGGTTGGCCTTGAGCCAGTCGAGCCACGCCATCGAGCAGAACTGCTTGCAGTCGCCGACCTTCTCCTTCGACCGGATCCGCGGGATGCCCACGGGGTCGAAGTCCTTGGTGAACGGCGACGGCGACGGGGTGTAGCCCGCCAGGAACACACCCTTGTAGTCGTAGCGGGTGCCGCCGGACGCGCCGCGCAGCGCCCACTTCTTCTCGTGCGGCTGGTTGCCGTACGGCAGGGCGAGCGTGACCGGAGCCGTCTTGACCAGCGAGGTGATCAGCGCCTGGCCGGCCGCGATCTGCTTCTCCACGTCGTCCTTCGGCTTGCCGAGCAGGTTGAGGTGGTCGCGGGTGTGGTTGCCGATGTCGAAGTTGTGGTCCTTGAGCCACTGCAGGACCTGTATCTGCTCTTCCTGGCGGGCCTTGCCGAACAGGTCCTTGATCACGTACATGGTCGCCACCGGCCGGAAGCCGGGATGCTTCTTCGCGACGTCCATCAGGATGCCGACCGCGCAGTCCGGCGCCGGATTGCCCATGCCGTCGAGGGTGAGCTGGGAGGGCGAGGAGTCGTCGAAGGTCAGCACCACCGGGTGCTTGCCCGCCGGTATGTCGATCTTCCCGGTGACGTACTCGGCCGCCGTGACCGGCACGTAGTCCTCCGCCGCCAGCCGCTCCAGCTCGGCGCGGAAGTCCTTCGGGCTGCGGTCGTCGCCCGGCGGCGGGTTGTTGACGATCCGGTGATACATGAGCACCGGAATCTGCCCCAGCTCGTTGGCCTTCGCCTGGGCGGCGGCGGCCGTCTCTGACTTGCGAAGCGTCGCATCGGCGGCCGCCCTGTTCTGCTGGTGGCCGGCCGGGCTCGCCTGTGTGGCGTGCTTGCCCCCGCCGGCCGCGCAGGCGGACAGCGCCACCGCCCCCAACGACACCGCGGCGATGCCGGCTACCCTGAAGCGCCCCATGGATCCCCCTCGTCGGGCCGCGCTTGACGATGAGGGGCTCCTACCCGCGCGACGCGTTCACGTCACGCTGAGTAGGACAAACATCACGCTAAGTGCGTCACATCCGGGGCTCGGCGCAGAAGGCGACGCCGTCGCCGCCGATCTCGGCCGGGCCCTCGGACGCGGCGGCGAACACCGACTCGCCGGACCGCAGCTTCGTCTCCGAGCCGGAGGCCGTACGCACGTTGACGACGCCTTCGGTGCACAGCACGATCCGGGGCAGACCTCCCGCAAGCGTCTCCCCCGTGCCGGGCCCGACCCGGCGGAGCAGGAACTCCGGGACGGGCGGGACGTACGCGCCGCCGACCGGCTCCACCGCCAGGGGCTGCGCCGCGGCGTCGGTGATCCGCAGCAGCTCCTCCACGTCGATGTGCTTGCCGGTCAGGCCCGCCCGCAGCACGTTGTCGGAGCAGGCCATGATCTCCACGGCGAGGCCGTCCAGGTAGCAGTGCAGCACCCCGGCCCCGAGGAACATCGCCTCGCCGGGGGCCAGCGTGTGGCGGCGCATCAGCAGCGGCGCCAGCACGGCCGGGTCCTCCGGGTAACGCCGCGCCAGCCGTACCACGAGCGCGTAGTCGGGCGTGTGGCAGGCGGAGGCCGCCCACACCACCGACTCGACCAGCTCCCGCCGGGACATGCCCCCGGATCGGGGCCACTCGAGCAGCGCCCGCAGCGCGGCGAGCACGTCGCCGTCGCGCAGCGCCGCGACCACCGGCTGCAGCGCGTTCACGTGCAGCCGCTCGACGAGCATCGCCGCCTGCCCGGGCGGCCGGAACCCGGCCAGCCCGGTGAACGGCGTGAGCGCGCAGACCAGCTCCGGCTTGTGCCAGGGGTCGGTGTAGTTCGCGTCGCCCCGTGCGTGGCCCGCCGCGGCCTGGCCGGCGTCGGGGTGGACCTGCAGCGACAGCGGCGCGTCCACCGCGATCAGCTTCATCAGGTACGGCAGCCGCTGCCCGAAGCGCCCGGCGACCGCCTCGCCGAGGGTCCCCACCGGGTCCGCGGCGACCGCGTCGGCGAGCGTGATCTCGGCCTCGTCCCTGGTCAGCCGGGAGGACGCGGCGGGGTGGGCGCCCAGCCACATCTCGGCCTCCGGCCCCGCGGCGGGCCGCCCGGTCAGCTCGGCGATGGCCGTGCGGGAGCCCCAGGGGTAGTCCTTTATGGGGTTGATGAGCAGGTCCACGTGCGTCCTTCGGGCGTCAAGGGGGGATTCCGAGACTAACGGGATTCGTTGACGCATCGGAGCACCGGGTGACGTACGAGCGCGCCGGGGTCGGGGCTGCCGCCGACGACGTGGAAGACCGCGGTCTCCCCCGGCAGCAGCGTGACGAGCTGGTCGTCCACGGTAGCGCGGGGGTCGAGCCGGTCGGGGAAGAGCGCCAGCTCGCGCACGATCGTCCGCGCGGTCACGCGCACCCGCAGCCCGCCCTCGAACTCCTCGACCACTGTGTCCATTTCCGCGGGCGGGTAGTCCATGGCCGGGTCCTCGCCGGGGAACCGCAGCGCCCGGGCGTCGCCGAGGGTCGCGACCAGCACCTCGCCCGCCGGGTTCCCGGCCCGCGCCACCCCCTCCGGCAGCTCCACGGACGCCGTGCCGCGCGCCGGGACCACGACGTCGAAGCGCTCCTTGGCCAGGATGTCCCCCGCCAGGCTGAGCCGTTCGACGGCGAGCTCGCCCGACCACGGCTCGTCGGTGTCGTTGACGACCGCCAGCGCGTCACCCTGGAAGGTCAGCATCCTGTCGGCGTACGCCCGGCGCAGCGCGTACCACAGCGGCTTGCGCCGCCCGCCGCCGTCCACCGCCGCCCAGGAGGTGACCGGCCAGCAGTCGTTGAGCTGCCACACGATCGTGCCCATGCAGTACGGCGCGAGCGCCCGGAACCGCTCGATGCCGAACGCCATCGCCCTGGCCTGGTTGACCTGCGTGTAGTAGTGCCAGTCGTCGAACCCGTCCGGCCGCGGCAGATGCTCGCCGAGACCCCGCAGCAGCTTGAGGTTGCCGTCGATCGCCTTCTGATGGTGGGTCACACCCGGGGAGACCGGCGTCAGCGGGTCGTCGGAGACCGCGGCGCGCAGCGTGGCGTACGTCGGCGGGCCCTGGAAGCCGAACTCGGCCACGAACCTCGGCGTGTAGGTCCCGTAGTGCGTGTAGTCGTGGGTGTTCCAGACGGTCCAGATGTGGACGGTGCCCTTGGACGGGTCGTTCGGCGGCAGGTCGGGCGCCCCGGAGTACGGGCTGCCCGGCCAGTAGGGCCGGGTCGGGTCGAGCTCGGCGACGACCCGGGGCAGCACGTCGTAGTAGAAGCCGGCGCCCCAGCTGCGGCCCTCCAGCGTCTCCTGCCAGCCCCAGTCGGCGTGACCCTCGATGTTCTCGTTGTTGCCGCACCACAGGACGAGACTGGCGTGGCGGGTCAGGCGGGCGACGTGCTCGCGGGCCTCGGCCTCGACCTCCGCCGCGAAGCCGCCCTCCTCCGGGTAGGCCGCGCAGGCGAACGGGAAGTCCTGCCAGACGAGCAGGCCCATCTCGTCGGCGAGGTCGTAGAAGTCCTCGCTCTCGTACATGCCGCCGCCCCACACCCGCAGGCAGTTGGCGCCCGCGGCGGCCGCCTGGGCGAACCGCTCGGCGAGGCGCTCCCGGGTGATGCGGCTGGGGAAGCAGTCGTCGGGGATCCAGTTGAAGCCCTTGACGAAGACCGGCTTCCCGTTGATCACGAACGTGAACGCGTCGTCCGTGCGGTCGAGCTCGACCGACCGGAATCCGATCCGCCCGGTCCATTCCTGGTCCTCCAGGCGTACGACCAAGTCGTACAACGGCTGCTCGCCGTACCCGCGCGGCCACCACAGCTCCGGGTCGGGCACGGTCAGCGTGACGACGGCCCGGCGCTGCCCGGCGCCGACGGTGACGGTCTCGGTCACGCCCGCACCCCTGCCGGCCACCGAGGCGGTGAGCGTGAGCGGCCGCTCGGCGGCGCGCTCGACCGTCACGTGCACTTCGACCCTGCCGTCCCCGTGGACGAGCGGGCGCACCTCGGCCAAGCGGGCGGTGCTCCAGGTCTCGATGCCGATGGGCCGCCAGATCCCGGCCGTGACCAGCGTCGGTCCCCAGTCCCAGCCGAAGTTGCAGGCCATCTTCCTGATGAACTGGTACGGCTCGGCGTACGCGCCGGGGCGGTCGCCGAGGGCCGCCTGCTGCGCCTCCGCGTACGCGTACGGCGGGTCGAACAGGATCTTCAGCGTGTTCTCGCCCGCATGCAGCAGGTGCCGTACGGAGAAGCGGTACGACCGGTGCATGTCGGCCGTCGTGCCGATCTCGATGCCGTTGAGCACGAGCGTGGCGACCGTGTCGAGTCCCGCGCAGACGAGGTCCGCCCGGTCGTCGTCGGTACCGTCCCACACGAAGGTGGTCTCGTACGACCACGCCGTGCGCCCGATCCAGGCCAGCCGGTCCTCGTTGTCGTCCAGGTACGGATCCTCGATCAGCCCGGCGGCCAGGAGATCGGTGTGGACGCAACCGGGCACGATCGCGGGCAGGCCCGCGACCACCGGCCGGAGCTGCCCGGTCGACGACACGGCGGTGACGGTCCACCCGTCGTGCAGGGGACGGTACGAGCTCACGCTTTCTCCTTAATCTTCTTCTCCTCGATCGCGGCTCGCACGCAGCCGGAGCACGCCACGAAGTGGCCGTCTTCCACCTCGGCCAGCCCCGGGCGGGTGCGGCTCTCCTCCGGCGCCTCGTGATAGGCACACGGCACGTCCTCGACGACCTCGTCCGTCCACTTGGCGTGCAGTCGCGGGACCGAGGCCAGCAGCGAGCGGGTGTAGGGGTGCGCCGGAGCGCCGAATACGAGGTCCGTCCGGCCCATCTCCACGATCTTCCCGTTCCGGAGCACGACAGTCCGGTCGCTGACGTAGTTGCCGAGCGACAGGTCGTGCGTGACGAACAGGATGCCGAGGCCGCGCGCCCGCAGGTCGGCAAGCAGGTTCAGCACGTCGATGCGGGTCGACGCGTCGAGCATGCTGATGATCTCGTCGGCGACCAGCAGCCGGATGTCGAGGAGCACCGCGCGGGCGATCAGCATCCGCTGGAGCTGCCCGCCGCTGAGCTGGTGGGGGTATTTCCCGAGCACGTTGCCGGGGTCGAGCCGCACGCTCTCCAGCGCGGCCTCCACGCGTTCGCGCCACTCGGCCGCGCCGGCCCGCGGGAAGTACTGCTCTTTGATCATGGTGAAGACGCGGTCGGCCCGGAAGACGGGGTTGTAGCAGCTGAAGGGGTCCTGGAAGACGCCCTGCACCTGCCGGTAGTACTCCTTGCGGTCCCTGATCGAGGAGATGTCCCTGCCGTCCAGCGTGATCGCGCCGGAGCTGACCGAGGCGAGGCGCAGGATCATCCGGCCGAGCGTGCTCTTGCCGCTGCCGCTCTCGCCGATGAGCGAGACCACCTCCCCCTCGCCGACCTCGAAGCTGACGTCGGAGACGGCCTTCATCTCGCCCCCGCCGAAGGCGCCGACGCGGAAGACCTTGGAGACGCTATCGAGTTTCAGCATTCACTCGGCCTTCCAGCAGGCGACGAAGTGGCCGGGGGCCACCTCGGCGAACGGCGGCTGCTCGGCGCACTGGTCGAACGCGAGCGGGCAGCGGTCGCGGAACCGGCATCCGCCCGGCGGTTTCAGCAGGGACGGCGGGTTTCCGGGGATGCCCGTCAGCCGGCGGTCCTCGTACCGCACCCCCACCTCGGGCAGCGCGGAGATGAGCTGCTGGGTGTACGGATGCCTCGGCGCGGTGACGAGCACGTCGGCCGGGGCCTTCTCGGCCAGCCGCCCGGCGTACATCACCATGATCGTGTCGGCGATCTGGTAGACGAGCGAGATGTCGTGGGTGACCACCATCATGCTCGTGACCAGGCCGCGGTCGCGGAACCCGAGCAGCGTCGTGGCCACGGCCTTCTGGCTGGACACGTCGAGTGCGCTGGTGACCTCGTCGGCGATGAGCAGCGAGGGGTTCAGCAGCGTGGAGATCACCATGACCACCCGCTGCTTCATGCCGCCCGACAGCTCGATCGGATAGCGGTCGAGCACGTCCTTCGACAGGCCCACCAGTTCGAGCCGCCGCTCCAGCTCGGCCCTCTCCGGCCGCTCGCCGCGCGACTCCAGCAGCTCGCCGACCATCTTGCCGATCTTCCTGGTCGGGTTGAGCGCGCTCATCGAGTACTGCGGGATGAGCGAGACCTTGCGGAAGCGGAACTCGTCCATCGCGCCGTCGTCCGACAGCGGCATCGCGGCGCCGTCCAGCTCGACGGTGCCGCCGGCGTGCCGCATCCGGCCGTCCAGGCGGATCAGGCTCTTGGCGAGCGTCGACTTGCCCGACCCGGACTCCCCCGCCAGGCCCATGATCTCGCCGTCCGCCACGGAGAACGTGACGCCGTCGAGCGCCTTCACCTCGCCGCGCAGCGTCCGGTAGTAGACCCGGAGGTCGGTGACATTCAGCGCCACGTCACATCTCCCTCAGCTTCGGGTTGAACACCTCGTCCAGCCCGACGTTCATGACGTAGAGCGCGCCGACGATCGCCGTGATGCCCGCGCCCGGCGGGATGAACCACCACCACAGGCCGAGCTGGAGCGCGCTCCACCGCGCGGCGTTGTTGAGCATCAGCCCGAGGGAGACCCCCTCGGTCGGGCCGAGGCCGATGAAGTCGAGCGAGGCGGCGACCAGGATCGCGCTGCCGAACAGCAGGATGAACGTCAAGAACAGGTACGAGCTCATGTTCGGCGCGATCTCCCGGAGGATGATCTTCGGGGTGCGCACTCCGCTGAGCCGGGCGAGGTCGACGAAGTCGCGCGAGCGCAGCGAGAACGTCTGCGCCCTGATCGCCCGCGCGGCCCACGGCCACGAGGTCAGCCCGATGAACAGCGCCTGCACGCCGATGCTGCGCACGCCCAGGTACGCGTTGATGATCAGCAGCACCACCAGCGCGGGCAGCACGAGCACGATGTTGGTGAGCATGTTGAGCAGTTCGTCGACCCATCCGCCGCGGTAGCCCGCGACGAACCCCACGACCATGCCGACGGCCGCCGCCAGCACGCCGCCGAGCACGCCCACGAGGAACGTCGCACGCAGGCCGTACACGAACTGGGCGAAGACGTCCTGGCCGAACGTCGTGGTGCCGAACCAGAACTCCCCGGACGGCGGCGCCATGGCCGGCCCGACGTAGTCGTTCGGCCCGTGGTCGAACATCAGCGGTCCGGCCAGGCCGGCCACGAGGAACACGGCGATGACGACCGTCCCGACGACCAGCTTGCGGTTGCGCAGCGCGAAGTGCAGCGCCTCGTTTCTCACACCGCCGCTCACGCCGCTCCTCCCATCCCGGTCCGGGTCCGCGGGTCCACCAGGACGTACGCGATGTCGATGACGAAGTTGGCGATCAGCACACCGATGACGATGAACAGGAAGGTGCCCTGCAGCAGGAAGAAGTCCTGGTTCTGGATCGCCTGGAGGATCAGGTGCCCGAGCCCGGGATAACTGAAGACGATTTCGGTGACGAGCGCGCCGGCCACGAGCACGCCGAGTTGCAGGGCCAGGCCGGTCACCTGGGGCAGGATCGCGTTCCTGAAGGCGTAGCGCCGCACCAGCCGCGTCGGCGCGCCGAGCGCCCGCAGGTAGTTGACGTAGTCCGCTTCCAGCTCGTAGATGATCATGTTGCGCATGCCGATGGCCCAGCCGCCGAACGCGACCAGGAACAGTGACGCGAACGGGAGGAACCAGTGCTGCGCGAGGCTGCCGAGGAAGGTCCACGACCAGGACGCCTGCAGGTCGAAGCCGTAGGCCCCGGCGACCGGGAAGATCCCCGCGACGATGCCGAGCGCCCAGGCCAGCAGGATCGCCAGCCACATGTACGGCGTCGCGGTGAGCACGTAGCCGATCGGGAGCACGCTGTTGTCGAGCCACTTGCGCCGCGCGGCGAACGCGCCGAACCGGTTGCCCGCGAACCAGCTCAGCAGGATGGACGGGATCAGCAGGCCCAGCGTGTACGGGACCGCCCGGATGATCACATCGGAGACCGGCGTCGGAAACAGCCAGATGCTGATGCCGAGGTCACCCTTGAGCAGCGAGCCCCAGAAGTTCAGGTACTGCTGCCACAGCGGCAGGTCGAAGCCGAACATCGCGGTGTAGTGCGCGCGCATGGCCTCGACGGCCGCCGGCTGTGCGACGTTGGCCCGCGACAGCATGCTCGACACGGGGTCGCCCGGCATGAACCGCGGGATCATCCAGTTGATGGTCACGGCCACGAAGAACGTCAGGCCGTAGATGAGTAGCTTTCTGCCGAAATAGCGGCGCAAGATCGACCTCCCGGTCGCGGAACGGCGCCCCCCTCCCCGTACGCAGGATGGAAGGGGGGCGCGACAAGATCAGCCTCCGGAGGCCGGCTGGAGTTCTGTGAGCATGAGCGTGCCGCCCATCTCCAGCCAGTTGCGCCACACGGTCGGCGGGTACTTGGGCGTGTTCGGCGCGCTGCTGGGCCAGTTCTTCCAGACCGAGTTGGTGGTCTGGGACCACAGGCCGTTGTACCAGAGCGGGACGACCGGCATGTCCTCGAGCTGGATCTTCTGCAGCTCCGAGGTGATCTTCTTCATGCCCTCGATGTCCTCGGGCTTGACCTGGTCGAGCTGCTGCGTGAGCTCCCACGCCCGCTTGTTCTCGTACCGGCCGTAGTTCGTCGTGCTCTGCAGCTTCTGCACCGGCAGGCGGAACAGGTAGTCGTAGTACAGCCAGGGGGTGTTCGCGAGCTGCTTGTCGTTGTTGAGGACGAGGTCGAACTTGCCCTGGTTGCGCACGTCGACGAGCGCGTTGTAGTCGGGGAAGTCCGCCTCGATGTCGATGCCGGCGGCCTTGGCGCTGGAGCTGATGACCCGGGCGGCCTCCATCCAGTCGGTCCACCCGGCGGGCACGATCAGCTTCAGCGAGATCTTGGCGCCGCTCGGCGACTCCACCAGCCCGTCGCCGTTGCGGTCCTTGTAGCCGGCGTCGGCGAGCAACTGCTTGGCCTTGTCCGGGTTGTAGGAGAAGCCGAGCGTGGAGGTGACGTTCTTGTCGACGTACTTGTCCCACTGCGGCAGCAGGCCGGTCGGGTCGGACGCCTTGACCAGGTTGCCGTAGACGCCCTCGACGATCTTCTTGGTGTCGATGGCGTAGGCGACCGCCTTGCGGAACTCCTTGTCGTCCATCGGCTTCTTCGCCGTGTTGAACCACATCCAGGTGGTGTTCGCGGACAGCATGTACGGCGGCTGGTCGTAGAAGGTCTCGATGCCGAAGCTGCCCTTCACCAGGTTGGCGATGCCCGGCAGGAAGTTGTTGCTGAGGTCGAGGCCCTTCTGCAGCAGCAGGCCCATCGCGACCTCGTTGCTGGAGTTGACGATGTCGACGATGTACTTGGGCTTGACGTCCTTGTTCAGCGCCTTCGTCGCCCACCAGCCGTCGCGCTTGACCCAGACCATGCGGTCCTGGTCGTGGGACTGGTAGGCGTACGGGCCGGTGCCGACGGGCTTCTCGTTGACCCCGTTCATCACCTCGTCCTCGGACCGCCCCTCCCACAGGTGCTTGGGGACGATGGCCCGGCTGTAGAGGTGGTTGGCCCACTCCTGGTGGTTCGCCGTGGCGAAGGTGAACTTGATCGTGTGGTCGTCGACCTTCTCGGCGCTCTTCATCCAGTCCCACAGCGGGTGGTAGGGGACCGTCTCCATCTTGCCGAGCTCGAACGTGAAGATCACGTCGTCGGCCGTGAACGGCTTGCCGTCCGACCACGTGACGCCCTGGCGCAGCTTGAGGGTGTACTCCAGGTCACCGGTCCAGTCGCCGCTCTCGGCCAGCCACGGCGAGAACTTGTCGGTGTTGGGGTCGTACATGAACAGCGTCTCGTAGGCCAGGCCCTTGGTCCCCGTGGCGAAGTCCCACTCGCGCAGGGGGTTCCAGTTCGCGGGCGGGCCCCACTGCGTGCCGCTGGTGTAGAGGGTCTCGTTGCGGGGGAACGCCCCGCCACCCGCCGGGGCGGCGGCGCCGCCTCCCGCCGCACCTCCCGCGGGGGCGGTCGGCGTGGACGACCCGCTGCCTCCGGAGCAGGCCGCGCTCAACAGGCCGGCCGCCAGCACCGGTATAAGAAACCGCGATCGGTTTCGCATGGTGACTCTCCTTCCCCCACGCGACACCGCGCGGGGTCCGCACTACCGCCAGGCCCCGATGATGTTCGGCTCGCTATTGCTGAACCGGATAAGTACCGAGACCGTAAAATCACCATGTATCCGGTGTCAATAGGAAGAAGATGGAGGCAAAGTAACGGTAGTAAGGTGAGGGTCACTGGACCGGTTCAGCCGAGGGGACACGTGAGAAGACCGACCATCGCGGACATCGCACGGCAGGCGGGGGTCTCCAAGGGCGCGGTCTCGTACGCCCTGAACGGCCAGCCCGGAGTGTCCGAAGCGACCAGGGCCCGCATCCTGGCGATCGCGAACGAGATCGGCTGGCGCCCGAACATCGCGGCCCGGGCGCTGAACGGCGCCCGCGCGCACGCCGTGGGCCTCGCCCTGTGCCGGCCCGCCCGTTTCCTCGGCGTGGAGCCGTTCTTCATGGAGCTGATCAGCGGCATCGAGGCGGAGCTGTCCGCCCGTTCGTACGCCCTGCTGCTCCAGGTGGTCGGCGACCACGAGGCCGAGATGGGCGTCTACCGCCGATGGTGGGGAGAGGGCCGGGTGGACGGCGCGATCCTCGTCGACCTCCACCTCGACGACCCCCGCGTGCCGCAGGTGGAGGAGATGGGCATGCCCGTCGTCGTCCTCGGGCACCCCTCGGCCGCCGGGTCGCTCGTGCCGGTCTGGGCCGACGACAGCGCGGCCGTACGCGAGATGGTGGAGTATCTCGTCGCGCTCGGGCACCGGCGGATCGCCCGCGTCGCCGGGCTGCCCCAGCTGTCGCACACGGCGATCCGCGACCGCGCGTTCGGCGACGTCTGCGCCGGCCTCGGCCTGGACGGCTGCCCGATCGTGCACACCGACTACACCGGCGAGGAGGGCGCCCGGGCCACCAGGCGGCTGCTCAGCTCACCCGAGCGGCCCACGGCGATCGTCTTCGACAACGACATCATGGCCGTGGCCGGCCTGTCGGTCGCCCAGGAGATGCGACTCGACGTGCCGGCCGAACTGTCCGTCGTCGCCTGGGACGACTCCCCGCTCTGTCAGGTCGTCCGCCCGCCGCTGACCGTGCTCACCCGGGACATCCCGGCGTACGGCGCGCACGCGGCGCAGCGGCTGCTCGCGCTGATCGACGGCGTGGAGGCGAGGCCGCTGGAGGACCAGGCCCCACGCCTGACCACCCGCGGCAGCACCGCGCCTCCCGCCTAGTTTCAGGCCGCGGTTTCAGGCCGCCGCGGGGAGCGCCGACCAGTCGATCACCAGGCGCTGCGGGTCCGCGGGGTCGGTCCACACCTGGACCGTCCGGCCCGGCAGCACGGCGCCCATCAGCAGCCGGGGCAGGATCTGCCGGTGCGCGACCACGTACGGCGCGCCGGAGGCGGGCTGCACCCGCAGGTCGAAGGCGACGACCAGCTGGTCGTTCACCATCGTGCCCGTGTCCCGCATGCTCGCGACCAGGGCGGTCGCCGGCAGGCCGGTGCCGACGAGCTCCTGGTTGCCGGTGCCCAGGAAGCTCTTCATCTGGCCGAAGACGCCGGTGGCGGGGCCGCCGCCACCCACCAGCTTGGTGGCCAGGATGACGAGGTCGCCGATCACCAGGAACATGCCGACGATGAAGGCGGGCATGCCCCACGACATGGTGTCGATCGAGCCGATCCCATAGATGCCGGCGAGCAGCATGGCGAGGCCGGTGCCGGCCCCGATGATAAGGACAGTACGCGACATTGTTCTCAACCCTTCCGCTTTCTCGTACGTCCTAGAGATAGGCGGACTGGCTTGATCCACGCTTGCACCGTGCTTACCGCTGCTGGCGCAGTGGTTACCCCGTTTGAAAGGTGACGTTCAGGGGAGATCGCTACACTTGGCCCCGTTTGCCGCTACTGGCTTGCGACCTGGCGAGAAACGCCTGGTCCGACCCCCTCAGGAGCACGACAGTGGGTCACGTCGACGTCCGTCCCGCGCCCCCGGCGGAGGAGGACCTCCCGGCGCCGCCGCCGCCCCGGACGCCCCCCAGGTGGCGGGCATGGCTGTGGGTCACGTTGTCGGGAGCGCTGGGCGTGCTCACGGGCGCCGCCACATTCGCCGTCGGCGGGTACGTCAAGCTGACCGGCAACGTCAAGCACGAGACGGTGACACAGAAGGATCTCGGGGGCGACGAGGCGCGTCCACAGAAGATCAGTAAGGCGCTCAACGTGCTGATCGTGGGCTCGGACCAGCGCAACGGCGCGAACGCCAAATACGGCCGGTTCCCCGGCGAGCGCACCGACACGATCATTTTGGCGCACATCTCGCCCAACCGGGACGGCGCGGTGCTGATCAGCTTCCCGCGCGACTCGCTCGTCGCCCTCCCCGCCTGCCCGGCCAAGGGAACCCTGCCGGGCCAGCGGCCACACGTCGGGATGATCAACGAGTCGTTCAACTCCGGCGGCATCGGCTGCACCTGGAAGACGATCGAGGGCCTCACGGACATCCACATCGACCACTTCGTGAAGGTCGACTTCACCGGCTTCAAGGCGATGGTGAACGCGCTGGACGGCGTGCAGGTCTGCCTGCCGCAGGCCGTCCACGACAAGAAGGCCCTGCTCGACCTGCCCGCCGGCAAGCAGGTGCTCAGGGGCGAGCAGGCGCTCGGATACGTCCGCGCGCGCTACAGCCTCGGCGACGGCTCAGACATCGGCCGGATCCAGCGCCAGCAGATGTTCCTCGCCTCGATGGCCAAGAAGGCCATGAGCGGTGAGACGCTGACCAACCCCGCCACGCTGTTCGGCTTCCTCGACGCCGTGACCAAGTCGATCACCACCGATCCCGACCTCACGATCGGCGTGATGAAGGACCTCGCGACGAGCGCGCAGGGCCTGACCGCCGGGCAGATCCGCTTCGTCACCACGCCCTGGCGCTACTCCATCACCAATCCCGGGCGGGTCGAGTGGGTGCAGCCGCAGGCCCAGCGGCTGTTCAGGATGGTCGCCGCCGACCAGATCGCCAAGAACGTCAAGAGCGGCGAGCAGAAGATCCCCAAGTCGCAGATCCACATCCTGGTCCGCAACGGCAGCGGGCAGCAGGGGCTCGGCACCCAGGTGGCCGCGGAGCTGGAGCAGCGCGGCTATCACATCGTCAAGGTCGAGCAGGCGCCCCAGCCGTACGCCAAGACCGTCGTGGCGTACTCGAAGAACGGCGAGAGCCGGGCGTCCCGGCTGTACCGCGAGCTCAAGAAGTCGCGCTCCCGCTTGGTGCCCACGGCCACCACGCAGACCCTCGTGCTGGGGATCGGGGCCGACTGGAACGGGATGAAGCCCCCCAGGACGCTCGACGACGTGGAGGGCTTCGACGCCACTCAGGACAGCTGCACGGCCTCCTGAAACTGACCTAGAAGAGCCAGTCCAGCAGTCCGCCGCCCTGGCGCGGCTCCTCCTTGGTGGGGGCGGGCGCACTGGTCGGCTGCTCGGTGGCCCCCCCGGCGGTGGGGGCCGTGGCCGCCTGCTCCTCGGCCGGGTCCGCGTCCGTCCCCCCGGCCTGCTCGCCGGTCTGGGCGTCGATCGACACGCGCGACGGGCGCGGGGAGGCGGTCCCCCGGGAGCCGGAGTCCTGCGTACGGGGCCGATCGGCGCGCGAGGGCGCGGGCGACGCGGTCGGCGCCGAGGTCTCGGACGTCGGGGGCCGGGACCGTTCGGGCCGGGCCCTGGGAGTCTCGCTGGGCGCCTGGCTCGGCACGTCGTCGGGCACCTCGCTCACCTCGTCGGCGGGCGCGTCCGTGGGCGCGTCGCCGTCGGCGGCCGGAGAGACCGGCGCGGTCGCGGCCGGGCCGGCGCCGGCGGCGCAGGACGCCCCGTCCGCGCAGTCCACTCCGGACGGCTGCCCGACCCACAGCGCCAGCGCCCAGATCGCGCCCAGGACCCCGGCGGCGATCAGACCGGTCCGCAGCAGCAGCCCGCCACGCCTCGACCCCTCGGCCTCGTCCTCCTCAGAATCCGGGGCGTTGCGCCAGCCCGAGCCGAGGAAGCCGCGCGGATCGGTGTCGCCGTCGCTCACCGGATCCTCCGACTGGAATTGCGCGGTGCGTCCGGCGGCGTAGTAGTCATCGTGGTCGGCGTGGTCGGCGGGGGTCAGCGCGGGCTGGTCCGGCCGCCAGTCCTCCGACAGCACGTCGCCCTGGTCGCCCGGCGCGGCGCCGAGAGCCTGCTCGTCGTGCTCCTCGGACCAGAACCGGTCTCCCTCCCCGCCGTGCCGGCCTTCGCCGGTGATGTACGGCCGGCTGAGCGTGCCGTCCTGCTCGTAGGCGTCCTCGGTGGCCGGGTCGCGCATGAAGGTCCTTCCTCGGTGGGCTTTTGGGTCATGTCCCAATAGCGTCCGTTCCTAGCACTTGTCGACACGTCCTGTCTGGAAATTTCACAACAATCGCTGGAAGCCGGCTTGTCATCGGGGCAACAACCCCGCAAACCCATCGGACTTGACGGGATTCCTGGAACGGTCTTTAATATCGACTAAACCGACTGACTTGGTAGGATTCTCTCGGAATAGAGGACACGGCATGAGAGTGCGCAGGCTCGGGGCCATCGCAGCCGCCGTCATGGCGACGACCACCCTGGTCACCGCCTGCGGGGGAGACAGCAACGCCGGCGGGGGCGACGGCGGCGGCGACAAGGTCCGGTTGGCGCTGGTCGCCTACTCCACCCCCCAGGCGGCGTTCGAGGACATCATCAAGGCGTTCCAGAAGACGCCCGAGGGCAAGAACATCACCTTCACCCAGTCGTTCGGCGCGTCCGGCGACCAGAGCCGAGCCGTGGCGAACGGCCTCAAGGCGGACATCGTCGAGTTCTCCCTGGAGACCGACATCACCCGGCTCGTCAAGGCCGGCATCGTCGCGGAGGACTGGAACTCCGGTCCCACCGCGGGGATCCTCACGAAGTCCGTCGTCGTCATCGGCACCCGCAAGGGCAACCCCAAGGGCCTCAAGACCTGGGACGACCTCGTCAAGCCCGGGGTCGAGGTCATCACGCCCAACCCGTTCACCTCCGGCGCCGCCCGCTGGAACCTCCTCGCGGGTTACGGCTACAAGTCGAACAAGGGCGCCGACCAGGCGGCCGGGCTCACGTACCTCGACTCGCTGCTCAAGAACGTGCCGGTCCAGGACGACAGCGGCCGCAAGGCGCTGCAGACCTTCACCGGCGGCAAGGGCGACGCGCTCCTCACGTACGAGAACGAGGCCATCTTCGCCCAGCAGAACGGCCAGGAGCTGGACTACGTCATTCCGGACTCCACGCTCCTGATCGAGAACCCGGTGGCCGTGACCAAGAACAGCGCCCACCCCGCGGAGGCCGCGGCCTTCCTCAAGTACCTCTACTCGGTCGAGGCTCAGACGATCTTCGCCAAGAACGGCTACCGCCCGGTCGTCGACGGCGTGACCGGTTTCAACTGGCCCGCCCCGCCGCAGCTGTTCACGATCCGGGACCTCGGCGGCTGGGACAAGATCACGACTGAGTTCTTCGACTCGAAGACCGGCAAGGTCGCGGAGATCGAACGCAAGCTCGGCGTGGCGACGGAGAAGTGACGACCGAGAAATGAGACGGTCACGCGTGGCCGGCGGCACCGCCGCCGGCCTCGGCATCGCGGTCCTGTATCTGAGCCTTATCGTGCTGATCCCGCTGGCCGCCGTGGTCTGGCGCTCGACGGACGAGGGACTCGGGTACTTCTGGCGCTCGGTCACCACCCCCGACGCCTGGGCCGCACTCACCCTGACCATCGGCGCCTCGGCGCTCGTCGCCCTGGTCAACCTGGTCATGGGCACGGTCATCGCCTGGGTGCTGGTCCGCGACCGATTCCCCGGCCGGGCCGTGCTCGACACGATCATCGACCTGCCGTTCGCCCTGCCGACCATCGTCGCCGGTCTCGTCCTGCTCGCGTTGTACGGCCCGCAGTCCCCACTCGGGATCAACCTGGCCTACAGCAGGGCCGGGGTCGTGCTGGCGCTGATGTTCGTCACGCTGCCGTTCGTCGTCCGTACGGTGCAGCCGGTGCTGCTGGAGCTCGACACGGAGATGGAACAGGCGGCGGCCTCGCTCGGCGCCAAGCCGTTCCAGACCTTCCGCCGGATCATCCTGCCGAACCTGATTCCCGCCATGCTGTCGGGCACCGCCCTCGCCTTCACCCGGGCGATCGCCGAATTCGGCTCGACCGTGCTCATCTCGGGCAACCTGCCGTTCAAGACGCAGGTCGCGGCGGTGAACATCTTCAGCCAGATCGAGGGCGACAACACCACGGGCGCGGCCGCGATCTCGACGGTGCTGCTCGTGGTGGCCCTCGTGGCGCTGATCACGCTCGACGTCCTGCAACGCTGGGGGAGCCGCCGTGGCTAAGCACGTCCTGCGCCTGGTCGCGGTCGCCTACGTCCTGTTCCTGTTGGTCCTGCCCGTGGGACTGATCGTCTGGCGGACCTTCGGCGACGGTCTCGGGCCGTTCGCCGAGGCGCTGACCTCCCCGTCGGCCCTGCACGCGTTCAAGGTGACGCTCACGGTCGCCGGCTGGTCCGTCGTGGCCAACACGGTCTTCGGGGTCGGCGCCGCGCTGCTGCTCGTCCGGCACGAGTTCCCCGGCAAGCGGCTGCTGGGGGCGTTCATCGACCTGCCGATGGCCGTCTCGCCGGTCGTCGTCGGGCTCGCGCTCATCCTTGTGTACGGCCGTTTCGCCCCCGTCGGCGGCCTGCTGGAGAGCTGGGGAATCCAGGTGATCTTCTCCACCCCCGGCATGGTGCTGGCCACGGTCTTCGTGGCGCTGCCGCTCGTCGTACGGGCCGTCGTACCGGTCCTGGAGGAGCTCGGCGACGAGCAGGAGCAGGCCGCGCACACGCTGGGCGCCGGCCGCCTCCAGGTGTTCACCCGCATCACGCTGCCCGGCATCCGCTGGGCCCTCGGCTACGGGGTGGTGCTCTGCCTGGCCCGTTCGCTCGGCGAGTACGGCGCGGTCGCGGTGGTCTCCGGCCGCCTCGTGGACCAGACCCAGACGCTGACCCTGTTCGTCGAGGAGCGGTTCCAGAACTTCGACCAGCCGGCCGCGTTCGCCGCCGCCACGGCCCTCGCCCTGATCGCCGTGGTCACCCTGCTGCTCACCAAGCTCCTGCGCCCGAAGGATCGGTCTCATGGCAATTGAGGTACGCGATGTGAACAAGTCGTTCGGGGCCACACCGGTCCTGCACGACGTGTCGCTGGACGTCGCCGCGGGGTCGCTCACCGCGCTGCTCGGCCCGAGCGGCGGGGGCAAGTCGACGCTGCTGCGGGTGATCGCCGGCCTGGAACGGCCCGACACCGGCACGGTCCGGATCTCCGGCGTCGACGCCACCCGGCTGTCCCCGCAGCGGCGCAACGTCGGATTCGTGTTCCAGCACTACGCCGCCTTCAAGCACCTCACGGTCTTCCGCAACGTGGCCTTCGGGCTGGAGATCCGCAAGCGGCCCAAGGACGAGATCCGCAAGCGTGTCATGGAGCTGCTCGAACTGGTCCACCTGGAGAAACTGGCCGACCGCTACCCCTCCCAGCTGTCGGGTGGCCAGCGCCAGCGCATGGCCCTGGCCCGGGCGCTCGCGGTGGAGCCCGAGGTGCTGCTGCTGGACGAGCCGTTCGGCGCCCTGGACGCTCAGGTGCGCAAGGAGTTGCGGGCGTGGCTGCGCCGGCTGCACGACGAGGTCCACGTCACCACCGTGTTCGTCACCCACGACCAGGAGGAGGCCATCGAGGTCGCCGACACGATCGTGGTGCTGGCCGGGGGCGAGGTCGTGCAGGCCGGCAGCCCCGGCGAGGTGTACGACAACCCGGCCAACCCGTTCGTCATGCGCTTCCTGGGCCCGGTCACCGAGCTCGGCGGCAGCCTGGTCCGCCCGCACGACATCGAGATCAGCCAGGACCCCGTCGAGGGCGGCTCGCCCGCCGTGGTCTCCCGCGTCGTACGGCTCGGCTTCGAGGTGCGCGTGGAGGTGGAGATCGGCGGGCAGGACGCGTGGGTCCAGGTGACGCGGGAGCAGGCCGACCGGCTCGGTCTCGGGCCGGGCGACATCGTGCATCTGCGGCCCGCGCCCGGCGCCCGGTCCCTGGCCCTCGCGCTGTGACGGACGCTGTGTGAGACATGCGGCTTTCCGTACGGACCCAGTACGCCCTGCGCGCCGCCGCCGAACTGGCCGCGGCGGCGCCGGGGCCAGTCCCGGCCGAGCGGATCGCGGCCGCGCAGCGCATTCCGCGGCGGTTCCTCGACAACATCCTGCTGCAGATGCGGCGGGCCGGTCTCATCAACAGCCAGCGCGGGCCTGACGGCGGCTACTGGCTCGCGCGGCCCGCCGAGCAGATCACGCTCGCCGACGTCGTCGTCATCATGGAGGGGGCGCCGCAGGACAGCGAGGGTTTCCACGGCGTCGCCGCACCGCTGGGCTACGTCTGGACGGCGCTGCGCGACCACGAGCAGGCGACGCTCACCGAGGTCACACTCGCCCACATCGCGACAGGAGCACTGCCACCTCTTTGATCCCGGTTTGTGCAAGACTCCGCTATGGGTACTGCTGGGCAGCTCATCGTCGGGCGATACCGGCTGGTCCGCGCCCTCGGCCACGGCCGCGCCGGGCTGGTGTGGGAGGGCCGCGACACGCTGCTCGACCGGCCCGTCGCGATCCGCGAGGTCCTGCTGCCCCCCGACCTGGGCGAGACCGCGCGGCTGCGGCTCGTCCAGCGGATCTCCCGCGAGGTCCGCCAGGCCGAACGGCTGCGCCACCCCCACATCGCCGCCGTCCACGACGTGGCCGAAGAGGACGACACGCCGTACGTCGTGACGGAACTGGTTCCCTCGCGCTCGCTCGACGGGGTGGTCTCCGGCGACGGACCCCTGCCCCCCGCCGAGGCCGCGCGCATCGCCCGCGCGGTGCTGTCCGCGCTCACGCACGCCCACGCGGACGGCTTACGGCACGGCGACGTACGGCCCGCCAACGTGCTCCTCGCGCACGACGGGCGGGTGCTGCTCGCCGACTTCGGCGTGGCGATCCCGGCCACCGACCCGGCGTTCGCCCGCGCTCCGGAGACCGGTGAGCGCGGGCCCCGGACGTACCTCGCCCCGGAACGGGCCGCCGGCGGCCCGCGCACGGTCGCCGCCGACCTGTGGTCGCTGGGCGCCACCCTCCACCTGGCCGTCACCGGCCGGCCGCCGTCCGTCCCGCCGGGACCGCTGGAGGAGACGCCCGAGGAGCTCCGCGCGGTGCTGACCGGGCTGCTGGCCCGGGAGCCCCGGCGGCGGATCGACGCGGAGACCGCCGACCGCCTGCTCGCCGAGGTCGGACCGCCCGCCCCGGCCCGGCCCGTACGCCGGGGCTCCGGCCGTACCCGGCTCCTCACCGGGCTGGCGGCGGGCGCCCTGGTCGCGTGCGCGGTAGGCGGGTGGGCGGTGCTGCGGCCCGGCGGCGTCGAAAGCCGGGCCGGCGCCGGGGCGGTCGCCTCTCCGGCCTCCCTCGCCTCCCCGCCGGCGGCCGTCTCGCCGTCTGCGGCCGTCTCCCCGCCGGCGTCCGGCCGGCGGCTGAAGCTGAAGTGGCACACGTCCGACGCGGGGTGGCGGGCCGGCGTGCCCCGCGGCTGGACCCGCGAGGAGGGGCCGTACTCGACCTCGTGGCGCTCGCGGGACGGCGCGGCGGCGTTCACCGTGGAGGTGACCGCGCAGCGCGGCACCGACCCTCTCGCGGCGCTCGGCGAGGCAGAGGAGATCCTCCGCCCGGCAGCCAAGACCTATCGGCGGCTCCGGCTCGAGGCCGTGAGCGACGAGCACGGTCCCGCCGCCGACTGGGAGTTCACCTGGACCCCGCGCAAGGCGTCCGCCCGGGACCATCTGGCCAAGGGAGTGGAGTATCACCAGTACCGCCGGGTGATCTCCACGGGCACGACGACGAGCGTGCTCACCTGGACCACCCCCGCCGCCGAATGGGACGCCCTGCGGCCCACGCTCGTCAGGGTGCTTTCGCTCTTCCGACCGGCCTGAAATCCGCCCGCGCCGTCCCCTGCTGTGTCATGATGACGCACGAGTGAAAGTGACAACGGTTTTCATTTCATCTTGGGGGCCTCATGCGAGTGGCGTTCGTCGGCAAGGGCGGAAGCGGCAAGACCACGCTGTCGTCGCTGTTCGCGAGGTACGCGACGCGGAGGGGGCCGGTCGTCGCCATCGACGCCGACATCAACCAGCACCTCGGCCTGGCCCTGGGCCTGCCGGTGGACGCGGCCGAGCCACCGCCTCCGCTGGGCGGGATGCTGACCGAGATCAAGGACTACCTGCGCGGCGACAACCCGCTGATCCGCGACACGGCGTCGATGGTCAAGACGACCCCGCCGGGGCGCGGCTCCCGGCTGATCCGGCTGGACGACCCGTTCTTCCCGTCCCGCCGCGTCGAGGGCGTCTCGCTCATGGTCACCGGTCCGTTCGAGGAGGACGACCTCGGCGTCGCCTGCTACCACTCCAAGCTCGGGGCGGTCGAGCTCTACCTCAACCACCTGGTCGACGGCCCCGGCGAGTACGTCGTGGTGGACATGACCGCCGGGGCGGACTCCTTCGCCTCCGGGCTGTTCACCCGCTTCGACCTCACGATCCTGGTCGCCGAGCCGACCCGGCAGGGCGTGAGCGTCTACCGGCAGTATCGCGACCACGCTGCCGGGTTCGACGTCGAGATCGCCGTCGTGGGCAACAAGGTCCACTCGCCGGAGGACGTCGGCTTCCTCCGCGAGCACGTCGGCGACGACCTGCTGACCTGGTTCGGCCACTCCCCCGCCATCCGGGGCATGGAGCAGGGCCGGCCGTTCACGCTCGACGACCTGGAGCCCACCGCCCACCAGGCCCTCGCCACCCTGCTCGACCGGCTCGACGCGCAGCCCAAGGACTGGCCGAAGTTCGGCAGGCAGGCGGCCGAGTTCCACATCAGGAACGCCCGCGCGTGGGCGAACCGGGCCACCGGACAGGACCTGGTCGCACAAATCGACCCCGGCTTCGTGTACGGCCCCGCCGTCGCCACCCCATGAACGTGTCGCCTCCGCGCCACATGGAGACCCGCCGCGTTCGATCTACCGTCAACTGCGTCCCCGCTCTCTGAGCAGACGCCGAGAGGAGAACAGCCCATGTCGCTGTCCGTGCCCAACGACCTGCTCGACCAGGCCCGCGCCGGTGAGGTGGACGACGCGGCCTTCGTCGCCTGCGTCCGCGACTCGCTGCCGTACGCCTGGGCGACGATCACCGCCCTCATCGAGCGGCGGGACCGGTCCGGCGCCGACTTCGCCGACAACCAGGTGCCGCCGCCCGACGAGGCCGCCCGTGGTCAGTTGCTGCGCTGCCTGGCCAGCGACGCGATGCGCGGCGCCCTCGAAAGGCACTTCGGCGTACGACTGGCCTTCCAGAACTGCCACCGCGTCGCCGTGTTCCGGCCGGAGGCCACCGAGGCCTACCGCGAGTTCGTCACGCCCCGAGCGCAGATCCTGAACCAGAGCCCGGAACTGGTCGACTGCTGACCTGATGCTGCTGACCTGATGTCCGGCCGGGGGCGGCGCTCCGGTTCACGCCGCCCCCGGGTTCAAGGACTGCCGGGTTTCAAGGACTGTCGCACCGCCGGGAGCACCTCGGCGCCGAGGCGGGCGATGTTCTCCAACGTCCGCCGCCGGTCCCCGGCGCCCTCGACCATCAGGATGAGGTGCCGCAGCCCGGTCCGCCCCGCGGTCGTGGTGATCTTCTCGACACAGTGCTCCGCGGATCCCACGGGGTGGATCCGGCACAGCAGGTCCACGTACTCCGGAATGTCGCGCCGTGGCGGCGGCCGGCCGTCCACGGGGACGTATCCGGCCAGTCCCGGCCCGAGCCAGCGCGGCAGCGACTCCCGCATCTCTCGTACGGCCTGCTCGGTCGTGTCCGCGACATAGCCCAGCGCGGCTCCCACATGGGCCGCCGAGGGCGCGCCGCAGGCGTCGTAGGCGCTGATCATCTCCGCCCGCTCCTCGTCGCCGATGTGCAAGCCGAGCAGCATGGGCAACCGTCGTTCGGCGGCGAGGCGGACCGTGCCTTCCGAGGTGCAGGCGACGACCGGCGACATCCGGGCCTGCGGGACCATCGCGACCTCCCTGAACCGGAAGAACTCGCCGTCCGCCGCCACCGGGCCGCCGTTCAGAGCCGCGCACAGCAGGTCGAGCGCTTCGGGGAAACCCCGCTCGAACCTCGCCGTGCCGGTGCCGAAGACTTCCAACTCCAGCCACGGGCCCCCACGCCCGACACCGAGCCGGAACCTGCCGTCCGACACGTGGTGAAGGATCGCCGCCTGCTCCGCCAGCGCGACCGGATGCTGAGCCGACAGCACGCTGACCGCCGTCCCCACCGTGATCCGCGAAGTCCGGCCCAGCGCCACGGCCGCCAGCGTCACCGCCGACGGGCACACGCCGTACGACATGAAGTGGTGCTCGGCGATCCAGGCGTCGTCGAACCCGGCCTTTTCGGCGGCCTCGATCGCCTCCACCGTGCCGCGCAGCACGTCCCCGGGCGCCCTGCCCGGAAACCCGGCCGCGACGAGGAAGACCCCGATCCTCATGCCTACGGCCACGCCGCTACCGCGGGCCGCCGTTGACGTACAACGTCTGGCCCGTGACGTACGACGCGTCGTCCGAGGCGAAGAACGCCACCACCGACGCGATCTCGGTCGGCTGAGCGACCCGCCGCAACGGCACCGCCTGCGCCATCGTGGCCTGGTGCTCCTCCGGTGTCACCCCGAGTCGCACGGCCGTCGCCTCGGTCATCGGCGTCGCGACATACCCGGGCGCGACCGCGTTCACCCGCACGCCGAACGGGCCCAACTCGATCGCCATGGTCGCGGTCAGCCCCTGGATGCCCGCCTTGGCCGCCGAATAGTTGGCCTGCCCCCGGTTCCCCAGCGCCGACCGGCTCGACAGGTTGACGATCGCTCCCGACCGCTGCTCCACCATGTGCTTCTGAACCGCCCGGCTCACGAGGAAGACGCCCTTGAGGTTCACGTCGACGACCTTGTCCCAGTCATCCTCCGACATACGGAACAGCAGGTTGTCGCGGGTCAGCCCGGCGTTGTTCACCAGCACGTCGATCCGCCCGAACTCGCCCATCACCCCCGGCACCAGCGCCTCGACCTGAGCACCGTCGGAGACGTCACATCCGAACGCGACCGCCTTGCCTCCGGTCACGGTGATCTCGTCCACGATCGAGGCGCATCGGTCCGCCGTGAGGTCCACGCACGCCACGGCCGCACCCTCCGCCGCCAGCCGACGTGCGATCGCCGCACCGATCCCCCGTGCCGCACCCGTGACCACCGCGAACTTCCCGACGAACCGTGACATCGACATCACAAGCCTCCTCACCAGGATCCGATCACAGCAACTTACTCCGAGTCATGCTCCTAGCTCCGGTCATGCTCCCTGCCACGATGCTTTGGCAGTGACGGCCGCGCCGCTTGGCCCGGCGGGTGATTGTCACGCTGCTTGGCCCGGCCGGTCACTGTCACGCTGCTTGGCCAAGTCGGTCACTGCGCCGCAAGGAACCTCCGGTCCTCGCGAAGCCCGCTCCGCTGGGCCTTCGCTGCGGTCCTCGCTCCCTTCCGCTCCGCTCCCTCCAGCCCGGTCAACAGGTGCGCACAGCACTAGACCCGCAGCGGCCGCGCTCCCGCCAGGCGGTGGTAGGTGAAGGCCCAGCGGTCTTCGCCCATCTTGCGGCGGGTGTAGCGGTCGGGGTGCTGGTAGCGGTCGCGGTTGTGGAACTGGCAGGCCGGGCCCAGCAGCTTGAGGTCGGTCAGGCCGCCGGTGCTCCAGTTGTCGGCGTGGTCGATCTGGCACTTGGTGGCGGGCAGGGGACAGCCGTCGATCCAGCAGGTGGCGTAGCGGGCGAAGATCGCCCGCCGCTGGGCCGGGGTGGCCAACCTGACCTTGCGGCCCATGTCGAGCACCTGTCCGTCGGCGTCCATGACCAGGCGCATGAGGGTGGAGGTGCGGGCCAGGCGGTGCACGCCGGCGATGGGCAGCACCTGCCCGGTCGCCAGCAACAACCCCGGCGCCGTCCCCAGCAGTGGACCCAACACCGTCCCCCACACCGCGCCCAGCCCCGCCCCCGACAGCCCTCCGGACTCCGCTCCCGGTGGCCCTTCCGGCTCTGCCCCCGGTGACGCCACCGGCTCTGCTCCCAGCGCACCGGACCGCGACGCCGGTGCTTCTCGCGGCGCTGTCTGCGCCGACGTCCCCGGCTCTGGCCTGGACATGCCGGACGGCGTCTCGGTTCCTCGCGGTCCTCCCGGTGGCGTTTGCGGTGCGGTTGCCGATGTGGTGCCGGACCTGCCGCCCGGCTGGTGCCGCGCCATGCCGGAGTGGGCACATCCGCACGCGTCCTGGCCGTGCCAGGGGTGCTCGTGGCCGTCGTCCTCACGCGTGGTCTGCCCATGCCGGACCTCCCCCGCAGGCCGCGGTCCGGCGTGGGCGTGACGGGAAGAGGCGTCGCCAGGAGGATCAGACGAGAGCCGCTCACCCCACCGTGACTCCCACGAGTGCGACTCCTGTCGCTGCGGCCCCCCCTTGCTCCGGCGTGCTCTGCTGTGGCGTGCGCCCCTGCGACTCCCTCTGCTGCGGCCCTCTCTGCTTCAGCATGCCGCTCTGCTGTGGCTCCTGCTGCGACTCGCTCCGCTGCCTGTTCTTCGCCTGTGCGCATCCGGCCGCGTAAGCGCCGGACTGCACGTCACGGCGGCCGGTGGCCAGGTCGGCGCTGTTGACGGCGCTGTCGATGGTGCTTCCGCCGCCGCCTTCGGCGGCGGCCCCTGCGGATACATCGGCACCGGCGCCTACTGCGGAACCGGCTGCCTCGGCCTCCTCGGCGGAGGCACTGATGTCCTCGCTGTCCCGGCCGGCCTGGCTGTCCTGGCCGGCCTGGCTGTCCCGGCTGTCCTCGGGGCGGTCGGCGCTTGCGGGGCGGTCGGCACTTCCGGCGTGCTCGGGGGCGTGCTCGGGGGTGGGGTCGGTGGGGAGGGATTCGGCGTTGACCAGGACCAGGAGCTCGGCGGCGATCTTCTCCTCCAGCAGCGCCATGAACGCATCGGCTTGGCGCACCCGCAGCGGCCGGTCATCGCCCTCGGCTTTGGGTCTGGCGTAGGCGTCCAGCAGCGCCTGCAGTCGGGCGGCGTGCTCACGGGGGAGGTAGAACTCCCCTTCCAGGCCGCCGTCCTTGCTCGGGCGGACCCGCAGGAAGCGCCGCCCGTAGTCGGCCCGCTCGTCGCGGTCTTCGCCATCGGGGTCCAGCACCGCCCGCAGATAACGGCCCGCCTTGGCCACCTCCGCCGCCCCCGCCCTGCCCGCCAGCTCCACCAGGATCGGCTCGGCCAAGCCGGCCTGCTCATCCGACAGACCGGAGATCGCCGCGCAGATGGCCTCGGCCACTCCCGCCGCCAATCCTCCGGCGGCGAACATCTCCCGCACCCGGGGCAGGCGGGCCAACTCGATGCCCAGGGTGAGCAGCCGGCTTGTACCCGCCACGCTCATCCCGCCTGTGGTGCGCAGCCAGCTGCGGGTGGAGGCATGCCCATGCTGCTTGGCCTGCCCAGCCCGATGCACCCGCCCGACTCGATCCGCCATCGCCGAGGTGATGCGATCCCGGGCGTACAACAGGTCCTCGGCCTCGGCCAGGCAGATGTCCACATCGTCCGGGACCGGCGCCAGCGCCAACGCCTGCGCCGACTCACGCACTGATGCCACCAGCACCCACGACGACCGGCCCCTACCATCGGCGGCCCGGCCATCGGTGGTCCTGCTGTCGGTGGGCGCGTCGTTTTCCACATTGTCGTCGCGGGCTGCCTCGTCGCGGGCTGCCGAGCCGTCGGACGACCACAAAGGAGACTCGGCAGTCAGCCGATCCCACCAGTCGCCATCGGCATTATTCGAACAACGAGAGCGGTCGGGATCGAATTCGAACAGATCCATCACGCCCTCCTCAATAGATTCGAAAATCTGTATGAATTCTTTCATCTCGCTTGATCTCGAGCAACCGCGAGAAGCGAATAGTTGGAGTTACAGATTGAGCGAAAAAAGGGGCACCAATACCGACCAAATCGGCGCCCGTCCCAATCAACCGATCGGTATCGAGCCGGAGGGCCTGGGGTCGATACGAACACCGGGAGCCGGCCTCGCACGCACGGCTTCAGAAACCGGCGATGGCGCGTTCGACGGCTCCCATGGCGCGGTCGAGCAGGGCGATGTGGTCGGCGAGCACATCCTCCGCGGGATCGCCGGCACGGATCCTGCCGACGCTGGTGACGTACACGGTGCGGTAGGCGGCGACGACCAGGGCGGCCGCGAGCCTCTGGGCGGGTTGTGCGGGGTCGGTTCCGGCCGCTTCGGCGAACAGGTCGGCGAGCACGTCCTCGAACTCCTCGACCAGTTCTCTCACCCGGGCCCTGAGCGCGGGCGAGTCGAGGACCACCTGCCAGAACACCCGATATCCCGATTTGATGCCGCCGATGGGGTGGCCATCTTCGAGCATGCGGAGGAACAGCCGGCGCAGCGCGGAGAGCGGGCTCTCCCCCTCGGCGCGCTCCCGTACGGCACGGGTGACCAGCTCGACCGCCTCGGGGAAGCGGTCGAGGAACAGGTCCTCCTTGCGGGGGAAGTAGTTGAAGACGGTCTTGGTCGAGACTCCGGCCGCCTCGGCGACCTCGGCGACCGTCACGTTGTCGAACCCGCGCTGGATGAACAGGCCTGAGGCCACATCCGAGATGAGCGAGCGAGTCTGGCGCTTCTTCCGCTCCCGCAGCCCCAACGTCTCCGCCACCTGCCCAACTCTAGTTGCTAAAGACTTTTATTGACAGTAACTTTTTAGCGACGGTAACTACGGGGAGGACGAATGTCGTACGACGTGGTGGTGGCCGGCGGGGGGCCGGTCGGCCTGATGCTGGCCTGCGAGCTGCGGCTGGGCGACGCGTCGGTCGTGGTGCTCGAACGGCTGACCGAGATCGACCAGACGATCAAAGCGGGCGCCCTCAACACGCCCAGCGTGGAGGCGCTCTACCGGCGCGGCCTGCTGCCGGCGCTCAAGGACGCCCACGACCGGACACTGGAGCTGATGGCCGCCTTCATGCGCGGGCGCGGCCCGACGGAAGGACCACGTCGCGTCCCGCCCAGGTTCGCCGGTCACTTCGCCGGGATCATGCTGAGCGCGGAGCGCCTGGACGCCGACGACCCGGACCTGTCCGGCCAGGGACCGGCCGCCGGGATCGGCCTGGTGTCCCAGCAGCAGCTCGAGCACATCCTCGCCGTACGCGCGGCCGAGCTGGGGGTCGAGGTACGGCGCGGTACGGAGGTGACCGGCTTCACCGACGACGGTGAGCAGGTCACGGTCACCACGACCGGCGGCCCGGTGCACGGCCACTGGCTGGTGGGCTGCGACGGCGGCAGGAGCACGGTACGCAGGCTGGCCGGATTCCCGTTCCCCGGCACGGACCCGGAGATCACCGCCTACCAGGCCGTGGCGGAGATGGAGGGGGCCGAAGGCCTGGGCGTTGGATGGCACGCCACCCCCACCGGCGTCTACTCCCACGGACCGGTTCCGGGCCGCGTGCTCGTCGCGCGCTTCGACGGCGCCCCGCCCGGCAGGGACAGCAGGACCGCCCCGGTGACGATTCAGGAGCTGCAGGACGCCGTGAGGCACGTGACGGGCGCCGAGGTGGTCGTCACGGAGATCAAGACGGCCACCCGGTTCACGGACAACGCCCGGCAGGCGGCGTCCTACCGGCTCGGCCGGGTGCTGCTGGCCGGCGACGCCGCGCACGTCCACTCGCCCTTCGGCGGCCAGGGGCTGAACCTGGGGCTGGGGGACGCCGTGAACCTCGGCTGGAAGCTCGCCTCCGTCGTACGAGGGCGGGTGCCGGAGGCGCTCCTCGACTCCTACACCCGGGAGCGGCACCCGATCGGCGCCTGGGTGCTCGAATGGACGCGCGCCCAGATCGCCCTCATGCGTCCCGACGCCCACGCCCGGGCGGCCCGGGCGGTGGTCGCCGACCTGATCGAGACGGTCACCGGCACGACCTACTTCGTGAAGAAGATCTCGGGCGTCTGGCAGCGCTACGACATGCCCGGCGCCGAAGAGCACCCGCTGGTGGGGCGCAGCGTGCCCGACTACGAGTTCGAGGACGGCTCACGCGTCGCCGACCACCTCCACGAGGGCCGGGGCCTGCTCGTCGGCCAGGACGAAACCGGACCCGACGGCTACGACGACCGGGTGACCACCATCGCGATGGCCGTGCGCGACCCGCACGCTCCCGGCGCGTTTCTCGTACGCCCGGACGGGTTCGTCGCATGGGCGCGGGACCCGCGGGGAGCCGGCGGCGAGGGGCTCGAGAACGCCCTGAAGACCTGGTTCGGGCCGCCGCCGAACCCGCCCGCGGCGGGTCGTGGATCTTTGGCCAAATCTTTACCCTGAGCGCCGACCCCAGGGCTCCCGCTTCACCCCTCTGACCTGCGATTTCTTGGGCGGTCACCCCCCTTAACCGGACCCCCGCCAAGATGTCTCGTGTCATTTGGTATCGGCTGTGTTCAGCAGCCCCCATCATGTGCTCATGCCCGCTTTTGTCACCCTGTCCGGGCGCTCCGTGCGCCTGGAACCGCTCAGCCTCGCGGTGCTCGACGACCTCGTCGCCGCGGCGAGTGAAGACCGTTCGACATACGCCTTCACTCGGGTTCCCGCTGGCCGGGATGAGATGGCCTCCTACGTGGAGGCCGCCATGGCTGAGCAGGCGGAGGGCCGCACGATGCCCTTCGCCATCCGGTGGCTGCACACCGACCGCGTGGTCGGTGCCACCCGTCTGATGAACCTGGAGTACTGGCAGGGCCCGATGCCCTGGCCGCCGGGGTCCAAGGGCGCGGTGGGCGAGGTCCCGTCCGTCGCGGACATCGGGTACACCTGGCTCGCCGCGTCGGCCCAGGGCACCGGTGTCAACCGGGAGAGCAAGTATCTGCTGCTCTCCCTGGCCTTCGAGACCTGGCAGGTTCACCGGATCACCCTCAAGGCAGACGTACGCAACACCCGATCCCGGGTCGCCATCGAGGCCCTCGGAGCACACCTCGATGGTGTGCGACGAGCGGACAGCCGAGGCGCCGACGACACGGTCCGAGATACCGCGTACTACTCGATCCTGAGTCCCGAGTGGCCGGCCGTACGCGAACGTCTTCGCGCGAAGCTGGGCATTCTGGAAACGGCGTCGGAAGCAGCGTGATCGTCCTGTAAAGAAGAAGCGGCCCGTCCCGGAAGGGACGGGCCGCGTCGTGCGGGGACGGTCAGGCCTCGTAGCCGTACTCGTCCTCGTAGGCGTTGTAGATGTCGCGCCAGTAGCCGCACTTGACGGGCTGGCTGCTGTGCAGGCCGATCTGACAGACCTTCGCCTGCACCTGGGCGACGTCGTAGCGCCAGAAGTTGATGTTCTTGTAGCCGCCGGCGCCGCAGTACTTGTACGACTTGTAGCTGGAGGACCAGTCGTCCTCGCTGTCGTCCCAGGACGACACCCGGAACTTGATGTACGCGCACTTGCCGCCCTGCCCGTAGGTGCGGTGGTCGTTGTCGTACAGCTTGCCGGTGATGTGGACCCGGTTCGACTCCTCGTCGTTGTAGTTCACGTCGACGTAGCCCCTGGCCTTGGCGAGGTGGTTGGACGACCAGTAGGTGCCCCACCAGCCGTCGTAGTCCCAGTCGTCGTGGTGCGGGGAGGCGGCGGAGGAGGAGGCGGAGGCGGGGGCGGCGTTGGCGGCCGTCGCGAGGGCCGGCAGCCCGAGGGCGGCGACGGTGGTGGCGGCGGCGAGACCGAGGGTGATGGAGCGTCGCATTTCGGTTCTCCTGTTCGAGGACGATCCCCCGATCGCGGGGTGCTGTCGGGGTTGCACCTCAGTGATAGGCCCGCCCGCCTGCAACTTGCTTTCAGCGCTCACACCGTGGTTTGCAGGTTGCTTTCAAGCACCTGAACGCAGACTGAACCAGCGCGTTCGGTTCTACTGCCGTCGCGCTACACGATCTATCATTTGGTCGGAAATCTTGCCATTGGGAGACAGGTCACATGCCTGATCACGCCGCCGCGGACGGCCTGCGCTTCGCCGTGCTGGGACCCGTCCTGGCCTGGCGCGACGGCGACGAACTCGACCTCGGCACGCCATTGCAACGCTCCATCCTCGCCATGCTCCTGCTGCGGGAGGGGCACCCGGTCACGCCCGACGAGATGATCGACGGCGTGTGGGGCGAGGACGCGCCCCCACGCGCGCTCGGCGCGTTGCGCACCTACGTCTCCCGCCTGCGCACCGTCCTGGAGCCGGACCGTTCCCCGAGGACGCCGCCGCGGCTGCTGACCTCGGTGGGCCGGGGATACGCGCTGCGGCTCGACTCCGCCCACTCCGGCCCTGCCCGCTTCGACCTCGCCGTCTTCGAGCGTGAGTGCGCCGCCGCCGAGTCCGACCGCCGTACGGGCAAGGCGGGAGAGGCCGCCCAGCGGCTGCGCGGGGCCCTGAGCCTGTGGTCGGGCGAGCCGCTGACCGGCGCGGTCGGCCCGTACGCCGAGCACCAGCGCGACCGGCTGGCCGAGCGCCGGATGAGCGCGGTCGAGACGCTCATGGAGCTCGACCTGGAGCTGGGCCGCCACGCGGAGATCGTCTCCGAGCTGGTGGCGCTCGCCGCCGAACACCCGCTGCGCGAGCGGTTACGCGCCCAGCTCATGCTCGCCTACTACCGCTGCGGCAGGCAGGCCGAGGCGCTGTCGGTCTTCACCGAGACCCGGCAGGCGCTCGTGGAGGAACTCGGCATCGAGCCCGGGGCCGAGCTGACCGGCCTGCACCGGCGCATCCTCGCCGCCGATCCCGCCCTCGCCCACACACCCCCTCCCGTACGGCTCTCGCATCCGGACGGCCACGATGACGCCGCGACGGCCGGGACCGCCCCCGCGATCGAGATGCCGAGGCCGGCGCAGCTCCCGGCGGCCGTCTCCGACTTCACCGGGCGCACCGGCCTCGTGCACCGGCTGCTCGCGCTGCTCCGCGGAGAAGGAGCGGGTGAGGGCGTGCCGATCGCGGCGATGTCGGGCATCGGCGGCGTGGGCAAGACGACCCTGGCCGTCCACGTGGCCCATCTCGCCGGGGACCTGTTCCCCGACGGCCAGCTCTACGCCGACCTGCGCGGATACGGCGCCGAGCCCACCGCGCCCGAGACGGCGCTGGTCGCGTTCCTGCGCGCCCTCGGCATCCCGATGGACGTGATCCCCGACGGCCTGGCCGAGCGCTCCGCGCTGTTCCGTTCGCTGCTCGCCGACCGCAGGATGCTGGTGCTGCTCGACAACGCCCGCGACGCCGAGCAGGTCGAGCATCTGCTGCCCGGCGCGCCCGGCTGCGCCGCGATCATCACCAGCCGGGGCAAGCTCGCCGACCTGCCCGCGGCCCGGCTCGTCGACCTCGACGTGATGGAGCCCGAGGAGGCGCTGTCGCTGCTCGCCGCGGTCGCGGGCCCCGAGAGGGTGGCGGCGGAGCGGGCCGCGGCCATGGACGTGGTCGCCGCCTGCGGTTTCCTTCCGCTGGCCGTGCGCATCGTCGCCGCCAGGCTCGCCTCCCGCCCGTCGTGGACGGTGGCCTCGCTCGTTCCCAGGCTCGCCGACGAGCGCCGCCGCCTGGACGAGATGAAGATCGGCAACCTGGCGGTCTCGGCCACGTTCGCCCTCGGGTACGGCCAGCTCGACGCCCGGCAGGCGCGCGCGTTCCGGCTGCTGTCACTGCCGGCGGGCTCGGGCATCTCGGCCTTGGCGGCGGCGGCCGTGCTCGGCCTCACCCCGGCCGAGGCCGAGGACCTGATCGAGTCGCTGGTCGACGCCAGCCTCCTGGAGGCGCCCGCGCCGGGCCGCTACCGATTCCACGACCTGCTCAAGCTGTTCGCCCGGCGGCAGGCGGAGGACGCGGAGGAGCCCGAGGCCCGGGCGCTCGCCCTGCGGCGGCTGCTCGGCTTCTACCTGGCGTCGGCGGGCGCGGCCCACCGGCTGGCTTACGAGGGCAGCGCGATCGCCGACAACCTCACCGACCTGGGTGTGCTCGGCCATGCCTTCTCCTCCGCAGACGAGGCCGTGGCCTGGTTGTCGGCCGAGGCGGAGGACATGTTCGGGGCCGTGGCCCAGGCGGCCCAGGCGGCCCAGGCGGACGAGCCGGGCGGGGACCTGCTCGCGGCGGCCGACCTGCTGCTGGCGCTGGAGCCGCTGCTGGAGTCGGGCACCAGCCAGCGCGACTTCGAGCAGCGCACCTCGGCCCTGCTGACGGCGACCCGCCGGACCGGCGAGCGGCGCGGCGAGATGCGCTGCCGCTACGTCCTCGGCCGGGTGCTGTTCGGCGCGAACCGGCTGGCCGAGGCCGAGGCCCACTTCCTCGCCGCACGGACGCTCGGTGAGGAGACCGGCGACCACATCGTGCTGGGCGAGACGTGCAACGCGCTGGCGGTGGTCGCGGGCCGGCGGCGGCGCCACACCGAGGCGCTCGAATGGTTCGACCGGGCGACGGCGGTCTACCGGGAGGTGGGCAACCCGGCGGGCGAGGCGCTGGCGTCGTGCTACTCGGCCCGCGACCACCTGGGCCTCGGGCGGCCCGGCGACGCCATCGCCGCGGCCGAGCGCGGGCTCGCGGTCTTCAGCGAGATCGGCAGCGGCGCGGGGGTGGCACGGGCCCGCTACCACCTCGGCAACGTGCTGTCGCACGTCGGGCGGCTCAACGAGGCCGTTGTCCACCACGCCGAGTGCCTGGCCTTCTTCCGGGCGAGCAACCAGCGGGTCTGGGAGCAGCGGGTCTGCTATCGGCTGGCCGCCACCTTCATCGCCGCCGGGCGGTTCGCCGAGGCCGCCCGGCACGCCGAGCAGGCCCTGACCGTGAGCCGCGAGATCACTCACCCGTACGGCGAAGCGCAGTCACTGGCCGCCCTCGGCAAGGCCCTCGCGAGTCTCGGGGAGACCGGCCGAGGCAGGCAGGCCCTGGTCAAGGCCCTCGACATCTTCACCCGGCTCGGCTCGCCCGAGGCCGACGACATCCGCGCGCTCCTGCGCGAACAGGTCGAGACGTGAGTCGAGTCGCAGGTCGTCGTCGAGCCGGCTCATCCGGACGTGGTTGATCACATCGATCACCGATTCTCAATCGTGGGGGCGTGAACCGCCCGGCCGGTCGCCCGTCGTCACTGGGACGCGCAGGGGGCCCGGATCCTTACCGGTGCGCCCCGTGACGACTCGCCGCCTCACGTCGGCGACCGGCCGGGCTTTCTCCGCGGGCTCCGAACCCCCCCGAAGCCCGCTCAGGACCACTGTCGGCCCGGCCGTTCAAACTCCGATCAACGTGGGCTTGCAACGCGGAGGAAGCCCTCGGCGATCAGGGAGCGCAGCGCGGCGGGAGCCCGCCCGAGCACGGCGCCGGGGTCCTCGCCGGTCAGTTCGGCGATCGCGGCGAGCAGCGGCCGCGTGGGCAGGTCGCCGTCGCACACCCCGGCCAGGGCCGCCTCCACCGTCCCCACGGTGACCGTACGGCGCGCGCCCAGGGTCTGCCGCAGGACGATCCGGGAGGGGTCGTCGGCGCCGGGCGGGCCGACGCGCTCCTCCACCACCCCCTCGGCCGGCTTCAGGCGCGCGTCGAGCAGGTCCTCGTCGGACAGCTCGTGGGCGGTGCGCGCCGCGCGCAGGACCTCCTCGACCAGCGCGCCGGACGGAGGCTCGACCGGCTGCGTCATCTCCTCCACCCGCACGAGCGGGCTCAGCGACCCGGAGTCGTGCAGGGCGATCCAGCCGAAGCCGACGCCGGTGACGTCCATCGACTCGAACCAGCCGAGCCACTCGTCGTAGCGCTCTCGGTAGGCCGAGGTGCCGTGCTCCGCGGAGTCCCGCAGCCACAGCTCGACGTACTCGGCCGGGTCCTGCACGTCGCGCTGCACGGCCCAGCCGTCGCAGCCGGTCTCCGCGAGCCAGCCGCCCACCCTGTCCTGCCAGTCCTCGCCCTTGACGTGCAGCCAGTTGGCGAGGAAGCGCGCCCGGCCGCCCTGGGCGAGGTGCCGGGGCGTGCGCCGTACGAGGTCGCGGCAGAACTCGTCGCCCCGCCGGCCCGTCTCGCGGTAGGTGTACCTGGCCTCGGGCGCGATGACGAACGGGGGGTTGGACACCACGAGGTCGAACCGCTCGCCGTCCACGGGGTCGTACATCGAGCCCTCGCGCGCCTCGACGCCGGTCACGCCGGACAGGCCCCAGCTGAGGCGGGCCAGCCGCAGCGCCCTGCGGTTCACGTCGGTCGCGACGACGTCCTCCGCCCGGGGCGCCAGGTGCAGCACCTGCACGCCGCAGCCGGTGCCGAGGTCGAGCGCCCGCCCGACCGGCGCGGTCCAGCCGAGCTGGGCGAGGTTGGCCGAGGCGCCGCCCGCTCCCACCACGTGGTCGGGCCGCAGCGAGGGGTCGCCGGGCCGCACCTTGCGGTCGGACACCACGTACGCCGGGTCGCCCGTGCCGGTGTCCCAGGGTTGGAGGTGCACGGTGGCCTGCACGGAGTCGCCCAGGCGCACCAGCAGCCCCGCCTCGATGAGGTCCTGCAGCGGGAGGTCGGCGGCGGCCATGCTGACCGGGACGCCCAGCCACCACAGGCGGATCAGCGCGGCGAGGGGGTCGGCGTCCCTGGTGGCCCGCAGTGCGGGCACGACCTCCTCGCGGGCCAGGGCGGAGGCGGCCATGTCGCCCAGCCGCTCACGCACGCCGTCGATCGTGTATCCGGTTTCCACGAACCTGTCGCGAAGCCGCCGGACCAGGTCAGAAGGGGCGTCCACAGATCGAATCTACGGCATCTTCAGGCTGTTCCAGGCGGCCTCGCCCAGCTCGCGGATCTCCTCCTGCGTGGGCTGGTGGGCGCCGCTGAACCACAGGCGGCACATCTCCTGCGCCGGGCCGAGCCACAGCACGTAGCACATGGTGGCGGGGACGGGACGGAGCACGCCGTCCTTCATGTGCGGCCGCCACCAGTCGGCGACCTGCCGGAAGAACTCGCGCCGCGACTCCGCGACCTCCGGGCCGCCGGGCTCGTTGCGCCGGGGCGGACGCTCGCTGATCAGCAGGCGGGCGCGCTCGGGGTGCTCGCCGCACCACGCCATGTGCATCGCGACGATCGCCTCGATGCCGGCGCGGGCGTCCTCGTGGCGGACGAGCTCGCCGACGAAGGCGTCCTGGTACATGTCGAGGATCTCGGCGTAGAGCACGCCGAAGACGTGTTCCTTGCTCGTGAAGTGGTGGTAGAAGCTGCCGACGCTGACGCCGCTCTCCTGCCGGAGGCTGGCCAGGGTGGTGGCCGACACCCCGCTCTGGCTGAACCTGCGCAGGGCGCCCTCGATGATCCTGGCTCTGCCGTCCCGCGCGCTCTTCGCGTTCTTCACATAGTCAATGGTGAACCAACAGAACCTTGTTCTGCAAATGCGAGGCGCGCTTTGATCTCGACGTATGGGCCGTCTGTGACGATTGTGGCAGAGGGCCACGTCCTGCGCACCATCGCCAGCACCCGCCGGTTCTCGGTCATGACGTCCATGCCGACGGCGACCGCGCCGCGTACGGACGCCCGGCGCAGGAGGGTGCGCACGAGCCGCGAACCCACACCGAGGTTCTGCCACCGGTCGTCCACCACGACCGCGATCTCGGCCTCGGCTCCACCGCCGTCACCGCCATCGGACAGGTGGCTCATGGCGTGCCCGATGACGGCGTCGCCGTGCAGCGCGAGCAGCGCGTCCCGCCTGTCGTCCCGCGCGACCATGGCGCGGACCAGGCTCGCGCTCGGCCGGCCCGGGCCGACGAAGAAGCGGCTGGTCAGCGTGGCGCGCGACAGGCCTCGCAGGAAGAGCCGCACCCGCTCCTCGTCGTCGTCCGGGCACGCCGCACGGATGTCCACGGCGGGCCTCACCTGAGTTCCCAGCATGGACTCAGCCTCCCTCGAAACATCTGAGTCTGTCAACTAGACTTAGATGTCGGAAGGAGGTTGTGGCTACGATGCGCGACATGCGGCGTTATCGGGTGGACAACTGCTCCATCGAGCGAACCCTCGCCGTGCTGGGCGAGAAGTGGACCTTCCTCGTCCTCCGGGAGGCGTTCAACGGCATCCGGCGGTTCGCCGACCTGCAGACGCGCACCGGTGCCCCCCGGCAGGTGCTGAGCGCGCGACTGTCGCGGCTCGTCGACGAGGGCCTGCTGCGCAAGGTGCCCTACCAGGAGCCCGGCCAGCGCCAGCGCGACGAGTACCGGCTCACCCAGAAGGGCCTCGACCTCTATCCGATCATGATCGCTCTCATGCACTGGGGCGACCGCTACCTGGCCGATCCCGAGGGAGCACCGGTCGTGGTCACCCACCGCGACTGCGGCGCGCCCGTCGCCCTGCACCTGACGTGCGAGGAGGGCCACGAGGTCGACGGTCCGCGCGAGGTGACCCCCCGCCCCGGCCCGGGCGCCCGGCTGAGCACCTCAGCCTGAAATCCATACCACCCCGGTGGCTGCCTAGGCTGGTGGCGTGTACCGGTTCCTCCTCACACGCCGCTGGGTCGGGCTGCACCTGCTCGTGCTCGCGCTGATCCCCGCCTTCTTCTTCCTGGGGAAGTGGCAGTGGGGGCGGTTCGAGGAGCGGTCGGCCACCAGCGCCAGGATCACCGCCAACCTCGCCGCCGCTCCCGTGCCGATCGACCGGCTGGACCGGCCCGGCGCGACCGTGCCGGAGCGGGACAGGTACCGGCTCGTCACCGCCACCGGCCGGTACGACCCCGCTCACGAGCTCGTGGTGCGCCGGCGCACCCTCAACACCCGGGTCGGGTTCTACGTGGTCACCCCGCTCGTCACGCCGCAGGGCGCCGTGCTGGTGAACCGGGGCTGGGTCCCGGCCGGGGCGACCGCGGACGCCCCGCCGCGGGTGCCCGCGCCGCCCACCGGAGAGGTGACGGTCACCGGACGGCTCCGCCCTGCCGAGACCCGGGAGAACACCGGCATCAGGAACCGGTCCGGGCTGCCCGCCGGCCAGATCCTGCTGATCGACACGCCCGCCCTCGCCAAGGGCCTGCCGTACGGGGTCTTCGGAGGGTTCGTCGAGCTGACCGCGCAGACTCCCATGGCGGCCGAGACGCCGGAGCTCCTGCCCCCGCCGGACGTCGGCGGCGGAGGCGGGCTCAACCTGGCGTACGCCGTGCAGTGGTGGCTGTTCATCGGCATCGCGGTGGGTGGCTGGGCGCTGCTGGTACGCCGTGAGGCCCGCGATCTCCGGACGGAGCGGGAGTCACAGGGCGTAACCGTACGCGCCGCAAGGTGAGCGAACGGATACCAACCGGAGACCTCGCAGCTTGTACCGTGTTATCCCTTGGCCCTACCGTTTACTACCGTGACGACGCCGCTGCATACCGACCCAGAGCCGAGGCGGCGGGACTTCGTGATCATCTCGGTCGATGATCACCTGATCGAGCCGGCCGATCTCTTCGAGGACCGCCTTCCGGAGAAGTACAAGGACCTCGCGCCCAAGGTCGTGGAGACCGACTCGGGCCACCAGGTGTGGCGGTACGGTGGCGCCACCTATCCCTGCGCGGGGCTGGACGTGGGCGCGGGCCTGCCCAAGGAGCAGTGGACGCTCGATCCCGTCCGGTTCGAGGACATGCGCCCGGGCTGCTACGACATCGAGGCCCGGATCGGCGACATGGACCGGGCCGGGATCTGGGCGGCCCTGTGCTTCCCCGGCATGCTCGCGAGCCAGGCCGGAGTGGCGTTCGGCCGCACCCGCGACCAGGACCTCGGGCTCGCGCTCGTACAGGCCTGGAACGACTGGCACGTCGACGTGTGGGCCGGCACCTACCCCGAGCGCATGATCGCGCTCCAGCTTCCCTGGCTCCCCGACCCCGAGATCGCGGCGAAGGAGATCAGGGCCAACGCCGCACGCGGGTTCAAGGCCGTCGTGTTCCCCGAGTTCCCCACCCGGCTGCGGCTGCCGTCGATCCACAGCCGCCACTGGGACCCGTTCTTCGCCGCCTGCGAGGAGACGGGGACGGTCGTGTGCCTGCACACCGGCGCGTCCTCCTGGGCGCCGGTGCCGTCGCCCGACACGCCGGTCGAGGCGATCACCACGCTGATCCCGGCCAGCGCGATGTTCGCGTGCGCCGACTGGCTCTGGTCGGGGGTGGCGCTGCGCTTCCCCAAGCTGCGCATCCTCATCGTGGAGGGCGGCGTCGGGTGGCTGCCGATGCTGGCCGAGCGGGCCGACTACGCGCTCGATCACCCGGTCGCGGGCGAGCCGAGCTGGGAGGGCGGGCTGAAGCCCAGCGAGGTGCTGCGGCGCAACTTCTTCTTCGGCACGCTCGACGACAGCGCGCTGAGCTCCGTGCGGCTCGCCGTCGGCATGGAGCGGGTGATGCTGGAGACCGGCTACCCGCGCGCGGAGTCCACCTGGCCGGACACCCAGCGCGCGGTGGCCCGCAACCTCGGCAGCCTGCCCCCCGCCGACATCGCCAGGGTCTCGTACGGCAACGCCGCACGCCTGTTCGGCCACCCGCTGCCCTCGCGGGCCTGGCTGCGGCAGGAGCAGCTCTAACGCCGGACCTTGCCGGTGTGTGTGGGCCGGCTGCCGTGCTCCCAGTCGACGAACTGGCCGCTCTCGCCGAGCAGCGCGGTCGCCAGCCAGAGGAACACGCCGAAGTCGTCGACGACGCCGATGCCCAGGAGGAAGTCGGGGACGACGTCGATCGGCGACACGATGTACGCCACGGCCATGCCGAGCATGGCGAGCTTGCCCTTGGTCATGCCGGGGTAGTCGCCCTTGATCGCGGCGCGGAGCATCCGGGGCACGGCCCGGATGCGGGCCCCGAGCCCCGGCGATCCGGGCTTGGAGACCTCGCGGTAGGCGCGCCAGGTGGCCGCCGCACGTCCTGCCTTCACCATGAGGACACCTCCAGGTAGATTCCTCTGCCCGCTTCGCCTCCCCGATAACGTCCGGCGGCGCTCCCCCGGTTCCGTCAGGCGCCCGGCGCGAGGTCCCGTACGGTCTGGGCCAGGTCGCCGAAAGGCAGGGGGGCGAGCACGGGCGTGTCGAGCCCGGCGGCGACGTACTCCCGGACGCGGGCACGGCAGGCCGCCGCGTCGCCGTGCACGATCAGGTCGTCCACGACCTCGTCGGGGATCGCCTTCAGTGCGGCCTTGCGGTCTCCGGCCGCCCAGGCCTCCTGCATGGGCCGCAGCGCCTCACCCCGGCCGAGCCATTCGTGGAAGGCCGCGTACACCGGCACGGTGAGGTAGGAGGCCAGCAGCCGGCGGCCGATCTCCCGTGCCTTGGCGGCGTCCTCGGTCACCACGACGAACAGCCGCGCGGTCAGCTCGGTCTCCGGCCCCAGCTCGGCCCGGACCTTCCGTACGTCCTGAGGCGACAGCCAGTTGGTGATCGCGCCGTCGGCCTCGCGGGCGGCCAGGCGGAGCATGCCGGGGCGCAGCGCGGCGAGCACGATCTTCGGCGGCGTCGCGGGGGCCTTCTCCAGCCGGAAGCCCTTCACGGCGAAGGTCTCGTAGCTCTCGGTGACCTTCTCCCCCGCCAGCGCCGCGCGCAGGAAGCGCAGGGTGTCGCGGACCCGCGCGTACGGCTTGTCGAACTCGCCGGCGTTCCAGTTGCCCACGATCACCGGCGACGACGCGCCGATGCCCAGCACGAACCTGCCCGGGGCGACGTCGGCCAGCGTGGCCGCCGACATGGCCAGCAGGGCCGGGCCGCGGGTGTAGACGGGGACGATCGCGGTGCCCAGGCGCAGGGACGGCGCCCACTCGGCCGTCAGGGCCAGCGGCACGAACCCGTCCGTGCCGCCCACCTCCGCCGACCACGCGTCGGTGTAGCCCAGTGCGGGCAACTCGGCGATGAGCTCCTTCGACTCGACCGGCGTCTGCCCGAAGAACGGAATCGTCATGCCCCAGCGGTCCACGGCCACCCCTTCCAAGGTCTCGACCCGACCATACCAACCGGACGGTATGGCGTCGCGGTCACGCCCGGAGTTCGTGGACCACCTCGATGACCTCCCTGGCCACACCCTTGATGCCGGGCAGATGCGACAAACCGACCAGACGGTCGACGAGTGGGACAACCCGGTCGATCAGCCGGTAGGTGCGCGCGCACCCCGGCGAGTTGTCGTGGACCCAGAACAGCACGACCCCCATCCACAGCAGCCACAGCAGCTCGGGAAGCTCCTCGCGCAGTTCGTCGTCCATCCGCCCGGCCGATCCTTCGACCACCTCCCGATAGAGCGCGACGGCCGACTCGCGCGCGGGGGCGGACTCGGCGCTGAACGGGCTCAGGGGGTTGCTGGGCTCGGCCGCGTGCTTGAAGAACTTCACCGCGAACTCGTGGTACGGCTCGGAGATCCGCACCCACTCCCGCAGCACGCCCCCGAGCCGCCCGGCGAACGACCGCTCGGCGGCGAACACCTCGCGGCACGCCGCCTCGTGCGTCGTCTGCGCCCGGTCGTAGTACGCCTGGATCAGCTGCTCTTTGGACCTGAAGTAGTAGTAGGCGTTGCCCACCGACACGCCCGCCTCCGCGGCGATGGCGCGCATCGTGGTCGCCTCGTACCCCCGCTCCCTGAACAACCGGAGGGCCGTCTCGACGATCAGCTCCCGTGTCTTCTCGGCCACGCTCGTCACTGTACGGGTCGGGCCCGCATCCGGTCATGAACCGACAAGATGATCCACGCGTGGCGGCAAACCGCCTCGTGGCAACGGGCGGACCGGTCGCCGGATGTGGCATTAGAGACCACAGCCCCCGCCGTCGACCGAGGAAACGAGGCTCTTGGACGTCCGCCCGTCATGGCGGGGGCTGGCCGGCATCGGCACCGCCGTCCTGATCTCCCTGCCCATGCAGAACGACAGGGACCCCGTCCCGCCGCCGTCCCCGGCGCCCGCCGCGACCGTCGAGGCCGTCGAGGTCGTCGAGGTCGCGCGGCAGGAGGTGACCCTCCCGCCGCTGCTGGCCGGCACGTTCGTCGCCACCGTGAGAGTCCGGGACGCTTTGGACGCGGACGCACGGCTCCCGCACGAGGAGGCGGTGGGCCTGCTGCTGGACGCCGGGGTGCGCCGGAAGTCGAGTGGCGACTGCGCCGACCGCCGCCGGCGGTACTGCACGTCACTCCAGGCGATCAGGTACGGCACGCTGATGCGCGTCGTCGACCTGAGGCGGGCCAGCGGCTGCCCGGTGACGGTCACCGGCGGCACCGAGACCGGTCACGCCGGCGGCCGCTACAGCCACGGCAACGGCTACAAGGTGGACCTCGCCCACAACGCGTGCCTCGACGCGTACGTCACCCGGACCTGCCGCTACTGGCGCACGCGCGCGGACGGCGCGGCGCTGTACCGCGCCGCGCCGTCGAACGTGAGGACGGACGTGTGGGCGGACGAGCCGACCCACTGGGACGTGCTGTTCCGGTGACGACCTACGCGAACTCGGTGGCGACCAGCGCCGCGATCTCGGCGGTGTTGAGCGCGGCGCCCTTGCGGAGGTTGTCCCCGCACAGGAACAGGTCGAGCGTGTTCGGGAAGTCGAGCGCCTGGCGGATCCGGCCGACGTAGGTCGGGTCGGTGCCCACGACGTCCGCCGGGGTGGGGAACACGCCGTTCGCGGGGTCGTCGAGCACCACCACGGTCGGCGCGGCGTCCAGGAGCGCCCGGGCGCCCTCGACCGTGACCTCCCGCTCGAACGTCGCGTGGACGGCCAGCGAGTGGGTGGTCACCACCGGGACGCGGACGCAGGTCGCCGAGACCTTCAGGTCCGGGATGCCGAGGATCTTGCGCGACTCGTTGCGGACCTTGAGCTCCTCGGAGGTCCAGCCGCCGTCCTTGAGCGAGCCCGCCAGCGGCACCACGTTGAGCACCAGCGGAGCGGGGAACGGCGAGTCCGACAGGTCGGGCACGGCCTTGCGCACGTCGCCCGCCACGGTGCCCATCGTCCGGTCGCCGGCGACGGCCTCGATCTCGGCATAGAGCCGCTCGGGCCCGGCCACCCCGGCCCCGGACACCGCCTGGTAGGAGGCCACGACCAGCTCGCGCAGGCCGTACTCGCGGTGCAGGGCGCCCATGGCGGCCATCATCGACAGCGTCGTGCAGTTGGGGTTCGAGATGATCCCCTTGGGCCGGTTGCGGGCCTGCTCGGGGTTGCACTCGGGCACCACGAGCGGCACGTCCGGGTCCATCCGGAAGGCGCCGGAGTTGTCCACGGCCACCGCGCCGCGCGAGGCCGCGACCGGCGCCCACTCGGCGGAGACCTCGTCCGGCACGTCGAACATCGCGATGTCGACGCCGTCGAACGCCTCCGGCGACAGCGCCCGGACGACGACGTCCTCGCCGCGCACGCTCAGCACCTTGCCCGCCGAGCGCGGCGAGGCGATCAGCCGGATCTCGCCGTACGCGTCGGACAGGTCGCGGCGGCTGGTCAGGATGTCGAGCATGACGGTGCCGACGGCACCGGTCGCGCCGACGACGGCGAGGGTGGGCTTGCGGCTCATCGTCCGGTACCTCCGTACACAACTGCCTCGACCTGGTCGGCGTCGAGGTCGAACGCGCGGTGGGCGGCGGCGACCGCGGTGTCCACCTCGTTCTGTCCCACGACGACGGAGATGCGGATCTCCGAGGTCGAGATCATCTCGATGTTCACCCCGGCGTCGGCCAGCGCGCCGAAGAACTTGGCGGTGACACCCGGGTGCGAGCGCATGCCCGCGCCGATCAGGGAGACCTTGCCGATCTGGTCGTCGTACAGCAGCGACTCGAAGGCGACCTGGTTCTGGATCTTCTTCAGCGCCGTGAGAGCCGTCTGGCTGTCGTTGGCCGGCAGCGTGAAGGAGATGTCCGTGCGCCCGGTCGCCGCGGCCGACACGTTCTGCACGATCATGTCGATGTTGATCTCGGCGTCGGCCAGCGTGCGGAAGATGGCGGCCGCCTCTCCGACCTTGTCGGGCACCCCGACCACAGTGATCTTGGCCTCGCTCCGGTCGTGCGCGACCCCGGAGATGATGGGCTGCTCCACTTCGGTTCCTTCGCTGTAGGGGTCGGAGACGACCCAGGTGCCTTCCCTCGTGCTGAACGAGCTTCTGACGTGAATCGGCAGGCCGAACCTGCGGGCGTACTCCACGCAGCGCAGGTGCAGGATCTTGGCCCCGCACGCCGCCATCTCCATGGCCTCGTCGTAGGAGATCCGCGGGATCTGCCGCGCCGTACGGACGATGCGGGGATCGGCGGTGTAGATGCCGTCCACGTCGGTGTAGATCTCACAGACGTCCGCGCCGAGCGCCGCCGCGAGGGCGACGGCCGTGGTGTCGGACCCGCCCCGGCCCAGCGTCGTGATGTCCTTGCTGTCCTGGGAGACGCCCTGGAACCCGGCCACGATCGCGATCTGACCGGCGTCGACGGCCTCCTGGATACGGCTGGGCGTCACGTCGATGATGCGCGCCTTGCCGTGCGTCGAGTCGGTGATCACACCGGCCTGCGATCCGGTGAAGCTGCGCGCCTCGTGACCCAGGTTGGCGATCGCCATCGCGAGCAGCGCCATGGAGATCCGCTCACCCGAGGTGAGCAGCATGTCGAGCTCGCGGCCGGGCGGCAGCGGCGACACCTGCTGGGCCAGGTCGAGCAGCTCGTCGGTGGTGTCGCCCATCGCGGACACCACGACGACGACGTCGTTGCCCGCTTTTTTCGTCGCGACGATCCGCTGGGCGACCCGCTTGATGCAGGACGCGTCGGCTACGGAGGAACCACCGTACTTTTGCACAACGAGCGCCACTGGAATCTCCAACGAATCAGGACGTGGAGCTCACAGTGTACTTGGACGTCCCAAACCGAGACCGGCCACGACCAGCATGTGGACGGTCAGACCGCGGTGCCCTCTTCGACCACGTCGAGCCGGGTGTGCGCGACCAGCGCCTGCAGGGCCCGCAGCGCCGCGCCGGCGTGGTTGCCCCAGGTGTTGAAGTAGGAGTACTGCCACCACCACAGCGCCTCCAGCGGACGGCCCGCCCGGTAGTGCCGCAGCCCGTGGATGAGGTCGGCCGCCACCGCCGTGAGGTCGTCCGACAGCCGGTACGGCGTGACGACGGTGTCCTTGTAGGGGTCGAACACCTCGGCGTAGTCGTCCACCGGGCCGAGCCGGGCGGCGAGAGCCGTACGGAGGGGGTCGATGTCGGGGTCGTCGCTCAGCGCGGGTTCGACGTTGCCCTGCAGGATCACGTCCTGGGCGGCCCCGAGCTGGGTGCCCGCGAGACTGACCTGGGCCACCTCCACCAGGAGCAGCGGCAGCGTCGCGTCGCCGCCCTCACCGCCGGCCAGGCGGGTGAGGCCGTCGATGAAATTCTGCGCGTGTCCGGCGACGCGTGCGGCCAGGTCGTTCCACTCGTCAGACATCCAGCAGCCTCCGTCCTTCGAAAGCGCGGCCCAAAGTGACCTCGTCGGCGTACTCGAGATCACCGCCCACAGGCAGGCCGCTGGCCAGTCGGGTCACTTTCAATCCCAGGGGCTTGACGAGCCTGGCCAGGTAGGTGGCCGTCGCCTCGCCCTCGAGGTTCGGGTCGGTCGCGAGGATCAGCTCGGTCACCTGGCCGTCGGCCAGCCGGGTCATCAGCTCGCGAATCTTCAGGTCGTCCGGGCCGATGCCGTCGATGGGGCTGATCGCCCCGCCGAGCACGTGGTAGCGACCGCGGAACTCACGGGTCCGCTCGATCGCCACCACGTCCTTCGACTCCTCGACCACGCAGATCACGTGCGGATCGCGCCGCTGGTCCCGGCAGATCCGGCACTCCTGCTCCTCGGCCACGTTTCCGCACACCCGGCAGAAGCGCACCTTCTCCTTCACTTCGAGCAGGGCGTGCGCGAGCCGCTTGACGTCGGCCGGGTCGGCCGCGAGGAGGTGGAACGCGATCCGCTGCGCGCTCTTGGGACCGACGCCGGGCAGCAGCCCGAGCTCGTCGATCAGGTTCTGGACGACCCCTTCGTACATGCTCTAGAACCCCGGCAGCTGACCGCCGAGGCCGCCCCCCAGTCCCTGCGCGAGCGGGCCCAGCTTCTCCTGCTGCAGCTCCCCCGCGGCGCGTACGGCGTCCCGCACGGCGGCGAGCACGAGGTCCGCGATCGTCTGCGCGGTCTCCTCCGGGTCGCTCGCGTCGATGGCCAGCGGGCTGATCTCGAGCTCGAGAAGCTCGCCGCTGCCGTTCACGGTGGCGACGACCAGGCCGCCCCCGGCACTGCCCTCCACTTCGGCGTCGCTGAGCTCCTGCTGCGCGGTGACGAGCTGCTGCTGCATCAGCTGAGCCTGCTCCAGCAACTGCTGGAGGTTGACATCCCCTGGATTCACGATGGTTGCGCTCCTCAGCGTCCAGCGACATGTTCGTCGCGACCGAGCCTACGGTGTCGCCCCGGTTTCCGCACCGGCGCGGCGTGCGTGTTCCACGCGGGTCGCCGGCCTGTCGCGGGCGGACGGACACCGGTTACCCAACCAGTCTCCGTCCATGCGGCGGCCGTCCCTCCGGCGGGGAAGGCGCTCAGGAGTGATCGATCTCCTCGATGACGCGGCCGCCCAGCTCACGCTGGATCAGCGCCATGCCGGACAGCTCGCTCACGTCGGCGTCGTCGTCGTTGAGCGGGTCCACGTCGTCGTCCGGGCGCGCGGTCCCGCCCGTACGGCCCGGCACCGTCTCCGGCCAGGCCTGCCGGGGGCCCGTCTGGGCGGCGGCCCTGGCCGCCGAGCGGGCCGCGGCCAGGCCGGGACTCGGCGCGGACCGCGAGGCGGGGGAAGGCGAGGCCGGGGAAGGCGCGTCGTAGTCGTCGGACGGCGCGTCCGGCCACGACTCGTCGGTCGCCGCGGGCGCCGCGGCCTTCCGCTCCGGAGCCGGGGCGGGCGTGGCGCCCGTGGGCGGCATGGCCGCCGGAACCGGCGCGGGCTGCGCGGCCGGTGCGGAGGGCTGAGCCGGGGGAGCCGCGGGAGCAGGGGGAGGCGGCGCCGGCGTCTGCGGCGTCTGGGGCGCCGGCGGGCCGGACGGCCCGCGTGGTGCGGGGCCGGCCGGGCCGGGACCCGAGCCGCCGACCACCACGTCGACGCGCCAGGTGCCGCCGAGCACGTCGCCGAGCGCGGCGGCCACCACCTCGTCGCGCTTGCCCTTGAGGAAGCCTTGCACGTCGCCCGGCTTCTCGAAGCCGACGGTCACGACGTTGCCCTCGACGCCGAGCAGCCTGCCCTGGGCGTTGAGGATCATCCAGGCCACCCGCTGACGGTTCTTGATCGCTTCGAGCACCTGCGGCCAGGCCTGCTGCACCGGCCCTCCGCCCGCAGCGGGCGCCTGGGCCTGCGGTGCCTGCGAAGGCGGTGCGGCAGCCGACCCGGAGCCGGGCCGTACGGGGGTGGGCCAGTCGTCGGCGCTCCGGGCGGCCGCCTGAACCCGCGGTGCGGAAGCCGGGGCGGGGGCCGGAGCGGAAGCCGGAGCCGGGGCAGCGGCGGGGGCCGCGGGAGCGGCCGCGGCGGGGGCCGGGGGCGCCGCCGGTGCGGGTGCGGCGGTGTGGACACCGGCCGCGACGCCGCGCTCCAGCCGCTCGAGCCGTGTCAGCAGCGCCGCCTCGCCCTGGTCGGCCCCGGGCAGCAGCACGCGGGCGCACATCAGTTCCAGCAGCAGGCGGGGTGAGGTCGCACCGCGCATCTCGGTCAGCCCGGCGTTGAACACCTCGGCCGCCCGGGTCAGCTCGGCGGGGCCCATGGACGCCGCCTGTGCCTGGAGGCGCTCCAGTTCGTCGTCCGGCCGGTCGAGCAGGCCGCTGCCCGCCGCCTCGGGGACGTTGGACAGGATCACCAGGTCGCGGAAGCGTTCGAGCAGGTCCGTGGCGAAGCGGCGGGGGTCGTGACCACCCTCGATCACCCGGTGCACGGCGTGGAAGACGGCCGCGCCGTCCCGCTTGGCGAACGCGTCGACGACCTCGTCGAGCAGGTCGCCGTCGGTGTAGCCGAGCAGGGACACCGCTCGCTGGTAGGTGATGCCGGAGTCGTCGGCGCCCGCGAGCAGCTGGTCGAGGATCGACAGCGTGTCCCGGGCCGAGCCCGCACCCGCCCGTACGACCAGCGGTAACGCGGCCGGCTCGTACGGCACCGACTCGGATTCGAGGATCTCCTCCATGAGCCGCTTCAGAGTCGCGGGCGGCATCAGGCGGAAGGGGTAGTGGTGGGTGCGCGACTTGATCGTCCCGATGACCTTCTCGGGCTCGGTGGTCGCGAAGACGAACTTGAGGTGCGGCGGCGGCTCCTCCACCAGCTTCAGCAGCGCGTTGAAGCCCTCACGGGTGACCATGTGGGCCTCGTCGATGATGTAGATCTTGTAGCGCGCCGAGACGGGGGCGAAGAAGGCCCGCTCACGCAGGTCGCGGGCGTCGTCCACGCCGCCGTGGGACGCCGCGTCGATCTCGATCACATCGAGGTGGCCCGGCCCGGTGGGAGCCAGCGCGACGCAGGACTCGCACTCGCCGCAGGGGTCGGGCGTCGGGCCCTTCTCGCAGTTCAGGGAGCGGGCGAGGATGCGGGCGCTGGAGGTCTTGCCGCAACCGCGCGGGCCGCTGAAGAGATAGGCGTGGTGGATCCGGCCGCTGCGCAACGCCTGGCGCAACGGATCGGTGACGTGCTCCTGCCCCTTGACCTCGGCGAACGTCCCGGGTCTGTACTTGCGGTACAGCGCAAGACTCATGCCGCCTCCTCGGGGGGTCGACCCGGCCGGCGTACCCGCTAACTGAAGAGACCCCTCGCACACCCGCCAGAGCCCGCTTATCCTTGCTGCCTTCCGGCCCTGGGGAGGTTCACAGGATGACGCCGCGCGAGGGGTCCTAGGACAGTCTAGCCACTCGACGGGTGTGCGCGGGCCGTGTCGCAACACGTCGAAACCACACGGGAAGTGAGCTAAGCTGTCCGACGGAGGATTCGCCTAGTTGGCCTAGGGCGCACGCTTGGAAAGCGTGTTGGGGGCAACCCCTCAGGAGTTCGAATCTCCTATCCTCCGCGCTTGGTTGAGCAGCAAGAACGCGAAAGGCCCGGTCCATCCAACCGGGCCTTTCGCGCGTTCGGACCTCAGCCGTGTGTCACCAGGGCACGCGTCACCAGGGGATCGGGCCGTCGTCGTCGAAGAACCCGCCCGTCGGGCCGTCGTCGGGCAGGGTCGCGAGCCTGATCGCGATCGCCGCGCCCTGCTCGGGGGTACGGACGCCGCGGAAGCCGTTGAGATCGGTCGCGCAGTAACCGGGGCAGGCGGCGTTGATCAGGATGTTCGTGTCGCGCAGTTCCTTGGCGTACTGGACCGTGACGGCGTTGAGGAACGTCTTCGACGGCGCGTAGGCGACGGCGATCGGGCCCGTCTCGGCGTCGGGTGTGGTCTGCCGGGTGAGTGAGCCGACGGTGCTGGACATGTTCACGATCCGCGGTGACGCCGAGCGGCGCAGCAGCGGCAGCATCGCGTTGGTGACGCGGATGACGCCGATCACGTTGGTCTCCACGGCCGTCCGCACCTCGGCGAGGTCGGCCGTGGTGGGCATCTGTGCCGCGCCGCCGGTTATCCCGGCGTTGTTGACGAGCACGTCGAGACGTCCCGCGCGCCCCTCGATCAGTCCGGCCGCCGCGGCCACGCTCGCGTCGTCGGTCACGTCGAGCGGCACGCCGAACGCGTCGACACCGGCCGCGCGCAGTTTCTCCACCGCGGATTCCCGGCGCTCGTCGTCCCGGGCGCCGACGCCGACACTCCAGCCGAGGGCGCCGAGGCCGGCCGCGATCTCGTATCCGATCCCCTTGTTCGCGCCGGTGACCAGCGCGATCGTCTGTTCGCTCATGCGTCTCATCCTGTCCGCGACCAGGCTGGAACCTCCAACACCGATCGGGTGGCCGGCGATACCTCCCGGGTATCGATCGAGGCGGCCGGGAGATAACGTGGCGGCATGGAGACGCGAGAGCTGCGCTACTTCGTCGCCATCGCCGAGGAGCTGCACTTCGGACGGGCCGCGCAGCGGCTGGGAATCGCGCAGCCGCCGCTGTCGCGGGCGATCAGTCAGCTCGAACGGCGGCTCGGGGTGGCACTGCTGGAGCGCACCAGCCGCTCCGTCACGCTGACCGACGCCGGGTCGGTGCTGCTGACCGAGGGCCGGGCGGCTCTCGAGGCGGTCGAGGCCGCCGAGCGCCGTGCCCGCCGCGCCGCACTCGCCGCTGCCGGCAGCCCCGGCCTGGTCCTCGTCACCAAGGCCGGAGCGGCCGGCGAGCTGCTGCCGAAGCTGCTCGACGCGTACGCCGCGGAGCCCGGCGCGGTCGCCGTCGACGTGCTCCTGTGCGGCATCGGCGAGCAGGAGCGGCTGCTGCGCGACGGGCGGGCCGACGTGGCGCTGCTGCACCGGCCGTTCGACTCGACGGCCGGGTTCGACGTGGAGGAGCTGTGCACGGAGGGGCAGGTCGTGGTCCTGCCGGCCGGGCATCCCCTCACCACCCGGGCTCATCTGCGGATGGCCGACGTCACCGCGCTGCCCGGACTGCCGATGCCACGCTGGCCCAACCTCGACGGCACGTACCCGGACGGTCCCGGTCCGCAGGTCCGGGACCACGCGCAGCTTCTCCAGCTGATCGCGCTCGGCCGGGCCACGGCGGTACTGCCGGAGTCCTGCCGGACTCATCTGCGCGGCGACCTCGCCGCCGTGCCGGTGCTGGACGCCCCGGCGGTGACGACGGTGATCGCCTGGCCGCCGCACAGCCGCTCCCGGGCCCTCGCCGGGCTGGTCCGGGCCGCCACCCGCCTCTAGCGTGGGCCGAATGGAGCAGATCGACTTCCCTCGCTGGATTCACGGCTCCGAGTCGGCCAAGCACAACACCGATCCGGACATTCAGGTGCACCGGTACGACGAGCACACCTTCGTCCTGCGCCAGAACAAGGCGATCAACTACGAGGCGCCCTTCATGTTCCTGCTGTTCGGGGGCGCCCGGGCCCTCCTGCTGGACACCGGCGCGACCTCGTCCGCCCGGTTCTTCCCGCTGCGCCGGACCGTGGACGCCATCGTGCGGGGCTGGCTGGAAGAGCATCCCCGCGAGGGATACGGGCTTCTCGTCGCCCATACCCACGGCCACGGCGACCACATCGCCGGTGACGCCCAGTTCTCCGGCCGTCCGGAGACGGTGATCGTGGATCCCGCGCCGGAACGCGTACGCGAGTTCTTCGGCCTCGGCGACGACCTGGACGTGCCCGTCCCTCTCGATCTCGGCGGCCGCGTCCTGGACGTGCTGTCGAGCCCCGGGCACCACAGGTCGGCGGTGACCTTCTACGACCGGTCCACCGGGCTGCTGCTGACGGGTGACACGGTCTACCGCGGCCGGCTGTACGTCGAGGACTGGCCGGCGTTCGAGCGGACCATCGACCGCCTGGTGAAGTTCGCCGCGGACCGGCCGGTCACCCACGTGCTCGGCTGCCACATCGAGATGACGAACGTGCCCGGCGTGGACTACCCGATCCGCACCACCTATCAGCCCGACGAGCCGCCGCTGCAGATGACGGCCGGCCACCTGCGGGAGATCCGCGACGCGGTGAAGGAGATCGGCGGGCGCCCCGGCGTGCACGTCTATCCCGATTTCATCGTCTACGCCGGCTGATCCGCGAAAGTTTCAGCTCCGGCGGCCCGTCGTCGCACGCCCGTCAGGGCGGCGGGCGCCTGCGGTTGACCAGCGGTTCACGGCTGGGACACTCCGGTCCTGCGGCCCGGACAGGCCCGGCCGCCGGACCCTGGAGACACACCCATGACGATCTCCCGTAAGGCCGCGGCGCTCGCCGCCGCGTTCGCGCTCGTCCTGCCGGCTCCCGCGTCCGCGTCGGCACCGCCGAAGGCGCCGATCAAGGCACCGGGGACGCCGGTACGGACCGAGCCGCTGGCCGAGAGCCTGCGGCTGGCGGGGGCGGGGACGTCGCTGGCGATCTGGTACCGGTCCACCGGCCACGACGGGCGGCCCACGGTGGTGAGCGGCACGCTGGCGCTGCCGGCCGGGCGCCCACCGGCGGGTGGGTGGCCGGTCGTGAGCTTCGGCCACGGGTTCGGCGGGATCGCCGACGCCTGCGCCCCCTCCCGTACGGGCCCGAGTCCCTGGGAGCGCGCCGTGCAGGAGACGCTGCTCGCGGCGGGATACGCCGTGGCGGTGAGCGACTACGAGGGGCTCGGCACACCCGGCGACAGCCCCGGCATCGACGGGCGGTCCGAGGCGTACGACCTCGTGGACATCGTCCGCGCCGCCCGCCGCGTCGCGCCCGTGAGCCGGAACTGGGCGTCCGTCGGCTATTCGATGGGCGGGCACGCGGCCCTGTTCGCGGGCGCCCTCGCCGCCGCGTACGCCCCCTCGCTGCGGCACATGGGCACGATCGCGATGGCCCCGATCACGCAGTGGGGAGTGCAGACGGCCGACCCGGCGTTCCGGGACCCGGCGAAGCCGATCAACCACACGATCCCCTACAACGGCCGCACGATGCCGCTGACGACCCCGGGCTTCCGGGCGGCGGACTGGTTCACCCCGAAGGGACTCGAACTCGTCGATCTCGCCGGGCGGGCCTGCATCGGCGAGATGATCGAGGCGGTCGCCGGCCTCACCAACGGCGACGTGCTCAAGGACCCGGCGGCGGCCACCGACGCGTTCGCCCGGGCGCTGGCCGACGACGAGATCCCGGTGGCGCGCTATCCACGGCCGGTGTACGTGGTCCACGGCACCGAGGACGTCATCCCGATCGCGCTCAGCCGGATGACGGCCGGGCAGCTGCGCGCGGCGGGCACCGACGTCACGTTCGTCCCGGTGGAGGGCGCCGACCACATCACGCTGCTGCCGGCGATCGCCACGCGGGTGCGCGAGTGGACCGACCGGCTCTTCCGCCGCCGCTAAATCCAGCTCCGCAGCAGCATGCGGCTCAGCCAGGCGTCGTACGGCACGGGCACGGCGGTGAACACGGGCGACAGCCACCAGAAGTTCACCAGCGCGAGCAGCGTGAACGCGCCCACCAGCGCCGCGCCCGTGGACCGCCGGGAGTTCGAGGCGCCCGGCGGCCCGAGGACGAGCCCGCACGCCAGCACGATCGCGAGGATCATGAAGGGCACCGCCGGGAGCAGGTAGAACAGGTACATCGTGCGGTCGTCCGCCAGCGCGAAGTAGAACCACGGCAGCCACCCCGCGGCGTAGGCGAGCAGGACGGCCCCCGCCCGCCAGTCGCGGGTCGCCGTGTACCGGACCACCATCGCGAGCAGCGCGAGCAGCGCGGCGGACCAGATCACCGGGGTGCCGGTCCCGAGGATCGCCTGCGAGCAGGACGCCGCGCCGCACGTGCGGGGCGACTGGTAGAAGAACAGCGTCGGCCGCAGCAGCAGCGGCCATCCCCAGGGTTCCGACTGGTAGTCGTGGTGCGCGCTCAGCCCCTGGTGGAAGCCGAGCACCTGGCTCTGGTAGTCCACGAGCGAGCGCAGCGAGTCGAAGACGAAATAGGCCCAGCCGTTCGAGGTGGCGCGGTCCCAGTTGCGGCCCCACCCGCCGGCCGAGGCGAACCATCCGGCGAACGACGCGACGTAGACGGCGAGCGGCACGGCCCCGAGCCAGGCGAGGCCCAGCGGCCAGTCGTGGCGGACCGCCTGCCGGTACGGCCGGCGCAGGCCGACGGCGCGTCTGGCCCCGCAGTCCCAGACGAGAGTCATGATCGCGAATGCCAGGGCGAACAGCAGACCGGTCCACTTGGTCGCCGCCGCCGCGCCCAGGCACAGACCGGCCGCCAGCCGCCAGGGCCGCGGGCCGAGCCGGGGGGCGGGCCCGGTCAGGGCGGAGGTGCGGTACCACTCCGTCAGGCGGGTGCGGGCCGCGTCCCGGTCGGCGACCAGGCAGGCGAAGCCCGCCAGCACCCAGAACGTGAGGAAGACGTCGAGCAGCGCCGAGCGCGACAGCACGAGGTGCAGGCCGTCCAGCGCCAGCAGCAGGCCGGCGAGGCAGCCGAGGAGGGTCGAGCGGGTCATCCGGCGCGCGGTCAGCGCCAGGACCAGCACGCTGAGCGTGCCCGCGAGCGCGGCCGCGCACCGCCACCCGAAGGGCGTCAGGCCGAACAGCCACTCCCCCGCGCCGATCAGCCACTTGCCGAGCGGGGGGTGGGCGACGTAGGTGCCGCATTCCTCGAACGTCCCGCACGTCTTGAAGACGTCCGTGCCGCCGCGCAGGATCGCCGGGTCGACGTCGTCGGCGAACTGCCGCTCGACGCCGAACCTGATCAGCGAGTAGGCGTCCTTGGCGTAGTAGGTCTCGTCGAAGACGAACGCGTGCGGGACTCTGAGCCGATCGAACCGGAGGAACCCCCCGAAAGCGGCCACAACCAGCGGGCCGAGCCACCCCCGCCCGCCCGGCATCGGCGGCACCAGCCGGGGGAAGGCGCTCCGAGGCACGCGGTGATCCTAACCCGGCGAATCACGATGATCGGGGCAAGACGGATCCGGCATGGCGCGGCCGCTGGCATGATCACCCCTATCCGGGGCAGTAGGCCCGGCGAGCGAAGCGGGAACACCGAGCGAGCCGGAGGGGCGCGCCGCCGGTCTGGACTGAGGAACGCGCGGGAGCGAAGCGACCAAGCGTGACAAAGGAAGACGGCGGAAGTGAGCGCCCCGACGGTGAAGCGGGAAACACGGACGGGAACCCTACCGGGAGCGTCGCAGATGGATTTCGATGACCGAGCGCAGCTCGACACCTCACAAGTCGAGGACGTCGGCGGTGGAGGCGGCTTTCGCGGCGGAGGTCTGGCCATCGGCGGCGGAGCCGCCGGCATCATCGCCCTCATCGCGGCACTGATCTTCGGCATCAACCCCGGCAACATCACGGGCGGCGGGGGCGAGCCCGCCGGCATGCAGCCGACCAGTGATCTCAGCGAGCAGTGCAAGACCGGCGCCGACGCCGACCAGTCGGAGAAGTGCCGGGTCGTGGGCGTCGTCAACAGCATCCAGAAATACTGGGGCGAGCAGATCCAGGGGTACACCGGCGCGAAGACCACCTTGTTCTCCGGTGGGGTGCAGACCGGTTGCGGCGCGGCGGACTCCTCCGTCGGCCCCTTCTACTGCCCTCGCGATCAGCACGTCTACCTGGACCTGTCGTTCTTCGACGAGTTGCAGTCGCGGTTCGGGGCCAAGGGCGGCCCGTTCGCGCAGGCGTACGTGATCGCCCACGAGTACGGCCACCACGCGCAGGACCTGCTCGGCACGATGAACCGGGTCGGCCAGGACCAGGGCGCGGAGAGCGGCTCGGTGCGGCTGGAGCTGCAGGCCGACTGCTACGCGGGCGTGTGGGCCAAGAACGCGGTGGACACCGGTTTCTACGCCGAGCCGTTCTCCGACGCCGACATCAAGGAGGCGCTCAGCGCCGCCGCGGCGGTCGGCGACGACCACATCCAGGAGCAGGCCCAGGGCAGGGTCAACCCGGACGCGTTCACGCACGGCACCTCGGCCCAGCGGACCAAGTGGTTCACGAACGGCTACTCGTCGGGTGACCCGGCGCGCTGCGACACCTTCTCGGGAAGCATCTGAGCCCCCCCGGAGGAGCCTCGGACACGAGTCTTTGCGTCGTCTTCTAAACTACGTACCGTGATCTTTAAGTTGGTCGGCGACGGACGGCCCTATCCCGAGCACGGACTGTCGTCCCGGGAGTGGGCGCAGATCCCGCCCAGGCAGGTCCGGCTCGACACGCTGATCACCACGAAGGCAGTGCTGGATCTGCACTCGTTGCTGGCCGCCGACTCGACCTTCTACGGCGACCTGTTCCCCCACGTGGTGCAGTGGCAGGGCGAGCTGTACCTGGAGGACGGCCTGCACCGGGCCCTGCGCGCCGCGCTGCACCAGCGTTCGGTGCTGCACGCCCGCGTGCTGGAGTTGCAGGGCTGACGGCGCAAGATCGGACTGTCTGACCGCCTCGGTAACCTTACGGTCATTTCAGTGATCTGATCCCGACAGAAGGGAGCCGGGCGGTGCTCGACGACGCCGGACTCCACGCCCTCCGCGAGGCGGCTCGGCTGTCTCCCGACAACCTTCCCCTGCGGCGCCACCTCGCCGAGCAGCTTCTGGCCAAGGGCTACCTCGCCGAGGCCGAGGCCGAGTTCCGCGCCGCTCTCGTGCTGTCGCCCCAGGATCCGGAGGTCGTCGCCGGTCTCGCGGAGGCGTTCGTACGGCAGAGCGCCCACGGCCCGGCGCTGTCGGTGCTGGAACCACTCCTGGCGGATCCCGGCCACGCGCCGCGCCTCGGGGTCATCGCCGCCAGGGCGCTGCTGGGCGAGGGCGACGTGGCCGGCGCGGCACGCCGGTACCACGACGCGGTCTCCCGCGACCCCTCGCTGTCCGACCCCGATCTGGCCGCCCGGCTCACGCCGCAGCCCGTCCCGTCCCCTCCGCCGCAGTCCGCCCCGTCCGGCGCGCCGTACCCGGCCGGGGGCGCCGACGCGGAGGTCGAGCGCTCCCGCGTCAGCTTCGCCGACGTGGCCGGCATGGAGGCGGTCAAGGACGCGCTGCGGATGAAGCTCCTGCTCCCCGTCCAGCAGCCCGAGCTGTTCGCCGCGTTCGGCAAGCGGGCGGGCGGCGGCGTGCTGCTGTACGGCCCTCCGGGCGCGGGCAAGACCCACCTGGCCAGGGCGGCGGCGGGCGAGCTCGGCGCGGCGTTCATCGACGTCGGGCTGGCCGACATCCTGGACATGTACATCGGCTCCAGCGAGCGCAACCTGCGGGCCACGTTCGAGATGGCCCGCCGCAACCGGCCGTGCGTGCTCTTCTTCGACGAGGTCGACGCGCTCGCCGCGCGCCGGTCGGACATGCGGCAGGCGCACCATCGCCAGCTGGTCAACCAATTCCTCGCCGAGCTCGACGGCGTGGACGAGCACGCCAACGAGGGCGTCCTGGTGCTGGCGGCCACCAACGCGCCCTGGTACATCGACGTGGCGTTCCGGCGTCCCGGGCGGTTCGACCAGCTGGTGTTCGTACCTCCGCCCGACCCCGCGGCCCGCGCCGCCATCCTGCGCATCCTGTGCCGCGACAAACCGCTGGCCGAGATGGACTTCGACGCGGTGGCGAAGGTGACGGACGGGTTCGTGGGCGCGGACCTCAAGGGCGTGGTCGACCGGGCGGTGGAGACCAAGCTCCACCAGTCGATCGCCGCGGGCCGTCCCCTCCCGCTGACGACGCACGACCTGCTCGCGGTGGCCCGGGCGACGAGGCCGACGGCCGTGAAGGAGTGGCTCGGGACGGCGCGCAACTACGTCCTGCACGCCAACGACTCCGGCGCCTGGGACGAGCTGATGCCCTGGATCGACGGCAAGCGCGGCAACGCCAAGTGGTGACCACCGCGGCCTCGCTCGAGCGGGCGCGGACGCTGCTGGGGCTGAACCGCCCGGCCGAGGCCGAGCGGGAGCTGCGCGGCCTGCTCGCCCGGGAGCCGGAGAACGTCGACGGGCACGCTTTCCTCTCCGTGGCGCTGACCCGGCAGGGCAGGGCGGCGGAGGCGATCGGCGAGGCCGCGGAGGCCGTACGGCTCGCCCCGGACCACTGGTTCCCGCACTACGTGAGCGGGCACGCGTACCACCGGGCGGGATATCCGCACGAGGCCGTCGCCGCCGCGCGGACGTGCCTGGCGCTCCACCCCGAGCACGCGCCCACGTGGGAACTGCTGGCCCGGGCGCACGTCAGTGCCGAGCAGTGGCCGCCGGCGGCCGACGCGGCGCGCCGCGGGCTGGCCGTCGAGCCCGAGAACGCCGACCTGGCCGCCCTGCTCGCGGTGGCCCTGACCCAGCACGGCGACGCCGCCGGGGCGGAGGAGGCCGCCGGGCGGGCCCTGGGACTCGATCCCGAGAGCGCCCTGGCCCACCTCGCGTACGGGCGCGCGCAGCTCGCCTTCGGCTCGCCCGGCGAGGCCGCCCACGCGTTCCGCGAAGTGCTCCGCCTGTCCCCGGGCTTCGACCAGGCCAGGGATCTCCTGGTGGTGGCGCTCAAGCGGCGCAATCCGGTCTACCGCCTGCTCGCGCGGCTGCGCGGCAGGTTCTCCGGCGGATGGCGGATGCTGTTCCTGCTGCCCGCCGTGCCTCCGGTCATCGCCCTGTTCGTCCTCATCGCGCTCCTGCACTGGGCGGCCTGGGTCGCCGAAGCGGTCACCACCCTGCGCCTGGCCCGCGCCAGGGCCACCCGGCTGCTCTTCGACGGCGCGCAGGCGCGCACGGCCCTCGTGTGCTGCTGCCTGCCGGCCGCCGGAGCCGCGCTGCTCGTCACGGGTGTGGCGACCGCCCAGGAGGCGGTGGGAGTGGCAGGCGCGGCGGTCATGGCGCTGGTCACCCCCGTTCAGGAGGCGGCGCACACGAGCGCGCCCCGCGCCCGCGCCGTCCTGTACGGCTACGCGATCCTCCTGGGACTGGCCGCCGCCCTGGCGGCGCTCCTGTCCTCCGCCACCGCCGCGCTGCTCGCCGCCTACGCCGGGCTGGCCGGGATCTGGGTGGCCGCGGGCGTACGGCGACTGGCCCGGACCCGGGCCCCTGGGCTTGACGGGCCCTGAACGCGGAAGAGCCGCCGGCCCCTGTGATCGGGATCGGCGGCTCTTGCGTCGAGCGGTGGAGGTGGGATTTGAACCCACGGTAGGTTGCCCTACACACGCTTTCGAGGCGTGCGCCCTCGGCCACTAGGCGACTCCACCGCGCAGCAGCTTACCGGACGAACACCACTGCGCGCGCATCCGTTTCCGTCCGCCCGCCCGGTCAGGCGCGGCGGCCCGAGAAGAAGTCGCTCAGCACGGCCGCGCACTCGCCGGCCAGCACGCCCATGACCACCTCGGGCCGGTGGTTGAGCCTGCGGTCCCGCAGGACGTCCCACAGCGATCCCGCGGCCCCGGCCTTCTCGTCCACCGCGCCGTACACCACGCGGTCCACCCGGGCGAGGACCGCGGCGCCGGCGCACATCGTGCAGGGTTCGAGCGTCACGACGAGGGTGCAGCCCGTCAGCCGCCAGTCGCCGGTGGCCGCCGCCGCCGCGCGCAGGGCGAGCACCTCGGCGTGGGCCGTGGGGTCGGCGCTCGCCTCGCGGTCGTTGCCCGCCGCGGCCAGCACCTCCTGCGGCACCGCCGAGCCGGGCCGCGGCGGGCCGAGCACCACGGCGCCCACCGGCACCTCGCCGCGCCCGCCCGCCCGCACGGCCTCCGCCAGCGCCAGCCGCATGGCGGCCTCGTACGCCTCCGGCCGCGGCGAGCCGGTCACCGCAGGCGGTCGAGCTCGTCGGCGAAGCCGAGCCGTTCGGCGATGAGGGAGAGGATGTCGGCGGGCAGCACGCCCTCCTCCATGCTGAGCTCCACGAGCTCCTCCGCGCTCAGCGAGAAGTCGCCGAGCAGCTCGATGTCGCCCACCGGGCGGATGCCGAGGTCGGGCGCGTCCTTGTCCACGACGGCGCCGGCGAGCTCGGCGAAGATCTCCCCGAGCGGGTCGTTCTGCACGGCGTGCGCGTCGGAGATGAACACGCGAGGGTCGAGGTCGTCCTCATAGCGGACGATCGCGAACCACTCGTCCTCGACCTCGACGCAGAGCAGGGCGAGCTCGTCGCCGCTCAGCCCGAGCGCCTCCTGCAGGGCGTCGCTCAGGTCGTCGGCGATCTCGGCCTCGCCGAGATCGACCTCGGCGCCGGTCCAGCGGCCGTCGATGCGGGCGAAGCCGGCGGAGAAGAGGTTGGATCTGGAGGGCATTGCCGTCTCCCCAGGTCAGCCGATGGCGGCGTCGACGGCGCGTTCGAACGGCTGGGAGAAGCCCAGCCGCGCGGCGATGCTGGACAGGACCTCGTCGGGCAGCAGGTCGAGGTCGCCGGACAGCGCGCCCAGTTCCATCTCGTCGAGCCCGAGGTCGGCGAAGATGGACAGGTCCCCGGCGGGCAGCACGCTGTCGAGCTCCTCCTCCTCGGGCACGGGCACGTCGAGGTACTCGAGGACCTGCTGCGCCAGCGGCCACTCCCAGGCGGCCGTGATGTCCGAGAGGAAGACGTCCACCTGCTCGCCGAAGACCCGTAACGCCACGAAGAAGTCATCCCCTACGGCGACCATGCCAATCGTGGTGCCCATGCTGGGGGTCTGGCGGAGGGCGTGAATGAGGCCGTCCAGGTCGGAGGTCAGCGCCACCGGGAGCATCTCCGCCTCCCAGCGGTCCTCCTCGCGATAGACGACGATGGCGAAGTCAAGAGTGTCCACGTCTGTCATCGTCTTCCCCACCGCGCGCTCTTCACGCAGGCAATCGTCGCAGAATCGGAGTCCCACCGTACGGCGCTCACTCCAAATCGTGATCAAAGACTCAGGCGGCGTCGAGGGTCCGCCCAGGAGAGGGTAACTTTTGTCCCCATGGAGACCCTCGTCGTCGACCACCCGCTCGTCGCCCACAAGCTCACCACCCTCCGCGACGTGCGGACCGACTCGCCGACGTTCCGCCGCCTGGCCGACGAGCTGGTCACCCTGCTCGCCTACGAGGCCACCAGGGACGTGCGGGTCACCGACGTCACGGTCGACACGCCGATCACCCCCACCCGCGGCGTACGGCTGGCGCGGCCCGTGCCGCTCGTGGTCCCGATCCTGCGCGCCGGGCTGGGGATGCTCGACGGGATGACCCGGCTCCTGCCGACCGCCGAGGTGGGTTTCCTCGGGATGATCCGCGACGAGTCCACGCTGCAGGCCCAGACGTACGCGACCCGGCTGCCGGAGGACCTGTCCGGCCGGCAGTGCTACGTGCTCGACCCGATGCTCGCGACGGGCGGCACCCTCGCCGCGGCGATCAACTTCCTGTTCGACCGCGGGGCCCGGGACGTCACCGCGATCTGCCTGCTGGCCGCACCCGAGGGCCTCGCGTACCTGGACGAGGCGTTCCGCGGCGGCGACCGGCCGATCCGGGTGGTGACGGCCGCCCTCGACGAGCGGCTGAACGAGAACGGCTACATCGTGCCCGGGCTCGGCGACGCCGGCGACCGCCTGTACGGCGTCGTCTGAATCCCGCGCCCCAATCCCGCGCCCCCGCATCCCCCTCGCTCTGATTTCCCCGCGGTTTGATTTCCCTTTCCTTTCCGCGCGGTCCGTCCACATCTCACCCATGGTTACACTGCGCGCCCAGTAGGGTACTCAGTGTGATGACGACGTCACCTCGCGCTCTAGCGAGCGGCGCGCCACCAGGGAGAGCGATGATCCAGCATCCGGCCGGCGAGCACTACGAACAGCTCGAGGCCCTGCTCAGGGACGAGTTCGCGGGGGTTCATCCTCCCGCGACGGTGACCCGGTGCGTTCAGGCCGCCCACCACGGCGCCATCGAGGTCACCGGACACGCGCATCCCGCACTGGTCGAGCGCATCGCCCGCAAGCACCTGCGGGTCCTGGCGACCGCCGCTGCGGAGCGGGGATGACGCCGTCAGTCTCTCAACCCGTTCGCGGTTAGCCGCTTTACCAAACGGGGTGTCTGGGTAATGTATTGGTCATGGGAGTGGTGACGGCGGTGCAGGCGAAGAAAGTCATCAAGTGGACGCTCATCGTGTCGGCAGGGTTCTACCTGCTCACGAGACCGACTGACGCGGCCCAAACGGTCCACGGAGCCTTCAACGGAATCGTCAGCGCGGCCGACTCGATGGCGCAGTTCTTCGCCACCCTGACATGAGACTTGTGACCCACGGGGACTCCGCCCCGTCGTCGGTCAACCGTTACCTCCTCCCCCACGAACACCAAGTCATCATGGTTCGGCGTCACCCCGCCGTGCTCCTGCGCCCGGTCGCTGAGATCTTCGGTGGGCTCATCCTCGCCGGAGTCCTCAGCAAGTTCCTGAGCGACAACGGGGCGAGCCAGGCCCTCGCCCTCGTCTGGTGGGCCTGGCTCCTCCTGCTGGTCCGTTTCGTATGGAAGGTCGCGGAGTGGTCGGTCGACTACTTCGTCGTCACCTCCCAGCGCATGCTTCTCACCACCGGCCTCATCACGCGCAAGGTCGCGATGATGCCCCTGAGCAAGGTCACCGACATGAGCTTCCAGCGCTCGCTCCTCGGCCGCATGCTCGGCTATGGCGAGTTCGTGATGGAGTCGGCCGGCCAGGATCAGGCCCTGCGCACCGTCCCCCACATCCCCTATCCCGAGACCTTGTACCTCGAGGTCTGTCAGATGATCTTCCCCAGCAAGGATGGGGACGACGACTGACGGCGGTCCGACCGTCCGGTATCTCGTCACCGTGATCGAACCTTCACCGTCGTGATTCTTGACGGAGGGTTACACGATTCGGTCGCTTCGTGCCATTATGGCGACACTATTGACCCTTCCCCCGCCCTGTGAGATCAGATGCCGAGTCAGGGAACCATCGGTGACCGCGTCCGCGGATTGCGGTTGAGCAGGCGCATGTCGCAGGCCCAGTTGGCCGGACCCGACCTATCCGACAGTTACGTCTCACTCATCGAGTCCGGAAAGCGGACGCCAACGCCGGTCGTCGCCCGGCTGCTTGCCGAGCGGCTCGGTTGCACCACCGAGTTCCTGCTCCACGGGATAGAACCCCGGCAGCGCATCGACACCGAGCTCGGCCTCCGACATGCCGAGCTCGAGCTGTATCACGGCGATCCCGCCGTGGCGACCGACCGCTTCGGCGAGATCGTCAAGGCGGCGGGTGAGGACAACGCGATGCTCGCCGCCCACGCGCGGCTCGGTGTGGCGCGGGCGCTGGAGGCGCAGGGCCGCGTCGGCCGGGCCGTCGAGGCGTACGAGCGGCTGCGCCGCGAGGCCTCCGCGCACCCCGAGCGCCTCGCCGACCTGCCCCTGACCATCGCGTTGTGCCGTTGCTACCAGCGGGCCGGCGATCGGCTTCGGGCGCGGGACCTCGGCGCGCACGCGCTCGGCCAGGTCGACCGGCTCGGCGTGATCGAGGGCGAGCTGGCCGTGGAGCTGGCGCTGGCGCTCGTGGAGGCCGAGACCGGCCTGCCGTACGTCGAGCGGGTGCTGTCGACGTCGGGCCCGGAGCGCGCCGGCGACCGCAGCACGGAGATCCTCGCGCTGTGGCAGGCCAGCGTGACGGCGGCCGAAGGCGAGGACTCGGCGCTGGCCGTGCAGCTCGCCGAGGACGCCCTCGCCGCCGGCCGCCCGGCCCGGATCGCCGTCCGCCGCGCCCGCATCGCGATGCACTGGGCTCGCCTCACCGCGACGCATCCCGAAGGCGCGGATTTGGACCGAGCCAACGCGCTCGCCCGCTCCGCGGCCGAGGTCTTCGCGGAGTTCCCGGCGGAGCGGCAGGAGCACGCTCGGAGCCTTGTGGTGCTGAGTTCCGTACGGTTCCGGATCGGAGACACGGAATCCGCAGCCGAACTCGCCGATCGGGCACTGCATCTGTTGGACGGCGCCAAGGGGACCACCTCGGCCACCGCGAACATGGTTCTGGCCGAGATCGCGTTGGCACGGTCCGAAGATGCGGCTCCCCTGTTGGACCGGGCACACGACCTGCTGGACGGCGTGACGCCCGACCGGGAGACCGCCCGGGCCTGGCGCATGCTCGGCGACCTCTGGGGCCAGGCCGGTGCCCTCGACCGGCAGTCAGGGGCATATCGTAGAGCCCTGGAAGCGGTCGGGATCCGGGTGAACATACCGGGCGCCATGACCACGACGGTGCTCGCTCGATAGTGCCGCGACCGACAAGATTTGCCCGGACGGAGCGGTGGCCAGAGCGGTGCATCGCAAGGCGGAGGAGGAGCTCGTAGCGGAGCTACGAGCGACGACGACAACGCAGCGAGGTGCCGCTCTGGACGACGCGACGGGGCAAAGATTGGCGGGAGGGGCACCAGCCTCCCGGGGCCTCCGGACTTGTTCTGGAGGCTCTGGAATAATAAGGGTCTACCACTCATTCCATCATCGGATGATTGGCAACCCAGAGGAGGCTGACGTGAGCCTGCGGACGGCGCAGCGGGCGTCTCTCGTGGACCAGGTGATCGACCAGCTCAAGGAGCAGATCACCTCCGGCTCCTGGCAGATGCATGCCAAGATTCCCACCGAGACGGTGCTCGCCGAGCACCTCGGAGTCGGCAGGAACACGGTTCGTGAGGCGGTCCGCGCGCTGACCCACGCCGGGCTGCTCGAGTGCCGCCAGGGCGACGGGACCTATGTACGGGCAACCAGCGAGCTGTCCGGCGCGATGGCCAGGCGGCTGCGGGCGGCCGAGCAGCTGGAGATCCTCGAGGTCCGCCGGGCCCTGGAGGTCGAGGCGGCCCGGCTCGCGGCGACGCGGCGGACCGACGGCGATGTCGCGTCGATCGAGGCCGCGCTGGCCGCGCGGGAGAAGGCGTGGGCGGACGGCGACCCCGAGGCGTTCGTCGAGTCCGACCTCGCCTTCCACGTGGCGGTCGTGGAGGCCACGCACAACAGGGTGCTGATCGACCTGTATGTCGACTTCTCGGCGGCGCTGCGAGCGAGCATCGCGGCGGCCGGCGGCTCCTTGGAGCAGAACTACATCCCCCACGACGCGATCGTGCGCGCGATCGTCGCCGGCGACGCCACCGCGGCCGAGCGGGCCGGTCACGCGTGCATGGAGCACATCCTCATCGCCCTCACCGACTCCGCCACCCTCTCCTCCTGAGCGTCGCCTCCCAGCCCCCGCCTCCCTCCTGACTCCCCGCCCGGCGGGTCCGTTCCCCACGGCACCCGCGGGGCCCGATCAGGCGAGCCCCGATCGGGTGAGCACGGTTCAGGCGGGCATCGTCAGGTGAGCAGGGTCAGCCGAGCCGCAGCGACATGACGAGGTAGCGGAACCCGGGGTCCTCACCCTCGTCGGTGATCAGCGCGGGACGGGTCGGGGATTCCATGTGGATCCGCGCCCGCTCGGTCCCGACGCCTTCGAGCCCGTCGAGCAGGAAGTGGGGCTGGAAGGCGATCTCGATGTCCGGCCCCTCGAGCTCGGCGTCCACGATCTCCGAGCCCCTGCCGATGTCGCCGCCCCCGGCCCTGATCTGCACCTGCCCCTGCGAGAACGACAGCCGGACCGCGGTGTTGCGCTCGGCGACCAGCACGACCCGCTTGACGGCCTCCACGAACGGCGCCACCGCCACGTCGGCGTGGATGCCCCACTCGCCGGTCAGCCGCGACCGGTAGTCGATGAACTGGTCGTCGAGCAGGCGCACGGTGGTCGTGCGGCCCTGGCTCTCGAAGCCGGCCACGTTGTCGCCGAGCCCGATCGCCACCTCGCCGCCGCGCAGCGGCCGGGCCACCTCGACCAGGACCCGCGCCGGCACGACCACGCCGTGCCGCACGTCCTCCTGCTCGGGGTGCCACAGGAACTCGCTCGCGGCGATGCGGTAGCGGTCGGTGGCGGCCATCGCGACCCGCACGCCCTCGATGTCCACGCGGACGCCCGTCAGCATGGGCAGCGTGTCGTCGCGGCTGGCGGCGGCCGCGACCTGGCGGATCGCGTCGGCGAACACGCCGCCGCCCACGGCGCCGACCTTCGGCGGCATCGGCGGCATCGCGGGGAAGTCCTCGTCGGGCATGGTGAGCAGGTTGAACTCCACGCTGCCGCAGGCGAGCACCGCCTCGGACCCGCTCGTGGCGATCTCGACGGGCCGGGCGGGCAGGCTCCGGGTGATCTCGGCCAGGACCTTGCCGGGGATCAGCACCCGCCCCGGCTCGGCGACGTCGGCCTCGACGTCGGCACGGGCCGACACGTCGTAGTCGAAGGCGGACACCCGCAGGTCGTCTCCCGCCTCCAGGAGCAGGCCCGCGAGAACGGGAACCGCGGGCCGGCCGGGCAGCACCCTGGCCGCCCACGCCACCGCGTCGGCCAGAACGTCGCGGTTCACCTGGAATTTCATGCCGACCTCCTGCCTGCGCCACGACTCGCTCTCCAAAGTAGCGGGCAGCACCGACAATCCCAGTGGCGCTACTTGCTGTTGAGGAAGGCGAGCACCGCGAGGACCCTGCGGTTGTCGTCGTCGGAGGGCGCCAGTCCGAGCTTGGCGAAGATGCTCGCCGTGTGCTTGCCCACCGCGCTGTCGCTGAGGAACAGCCGCTGCCCGATCGCGGCGTTGGACCTGCCCTCCGCCATCAGTTCCAGCACCTCGCGCTCCCTCGGGGTGAGCCGGCCGAGCGGTTCGCTGCGCGCGTTGCTCGCCAGAAGCCGGGCGATCACCTCGGGGTCCATCGCCGTCCCCCCGCCCGCGACCCGGCGTACGGCGTCGACGAACTGCTCGCCGTTGAACACCCGGTCCTTCAGCAGGTAGCCGACGCCGCCGGACCCGTCGGCCAGCAACTCCCTGGCGTACAGCTGCTCGACGTGCTGGGACAGCACGAGGACCGGCAACCCCGGCACCTGCCGCCGCGCGGCCAGGGCGGCCTGCAGCCCCTCATCGGTGAAGGTCGGCGGGAGCCGTACGTCCACGACGGCCACGTCGGGACGCTCACCGACCAGCGCGGCGAGCAGCTCCGGGCCGGACTCGACCGCCGCCACCACCTCGAAGCCGTGGGCGCGCAGCAGGGCGACCAGGCCCTCCCTCAGCAGGTGCAGGTCCTCCGCAAGCACTACCCGCACCCGCCGGCCTCCGTTTCCCTGCTCCGCATCGTCGTCGCCAGTGCGACGGCCAGCAGGCCGCCGCCGAGCGCAATCATGCCGACGATGACCGGCCACTGGAAGGGCTCGGGCACGTGCAGGCCGAGGAACCAGGACTTCACCGGCGATCCCACCAGCTTGAACACCATCGCGATCAGGCCCTGCGGGAACAGCGCGATCGGCCACAGCGCCCAGCAGATCCGGCCGACGTAACGCCACGGCGACCTCGGCACCGGCCGCACCCGGAACGCCCGGGGCAGCTCGATGACGGCCGTGGTCGGACCACCTACAGGGCTGTTCACCGCGAGGACGCCGTCGAAGGCCCCGAGCCTGCGCTCGATGCCGCGCAGGCCGGTGCCGCGCTCGGGGTCCGCGCCGCCGTGGCCGTCGTCGGTCACCGTCACGCGCAGCGCCGGGCCCTGCGCGCTCACGTCCACCCACGCCTCGGTCGCGTCACCGTGGCGAGCGGTGTTGGCCAGCAGCTCGCTGACCGCGAAATACGCCGCCGACTCCAGCGGGGCGGAGGCGCGCTCCGGCAGGTCGACCGTGACGTGGACGCGCAGCGGACTGTCCAGGGCGAGGGCGCGTACGGCGTCACCGAGACCACGCTCGGCCAGCACCGGGGGATGGATGCCGCGCACCAGCCGCCGGAGCTCCTGCAGCGCGGTCGCCGAGGCCTCACTCGCCTTGCCGAGCAGCGCCCTGGCGGCCTTCGGGTCGCTTTCGAGCAGTTGCTCGGCAGCGCCGATCGTCATGCCGATCGCGACGAGGCGGGCCTGGGCGCCGTCGTGCAGGTCGCGCTCGATCCGGCGCAGTTCGGCGGCCTGCGAGTCGACGACCTCGGTGCGCGCCGCGTCCAGGCGGCTGACCTGCTGGGCCAGCCTGGCCTTCTCGGTGGGCCCGAGCAGCGCGGCGGCGATCCTGCCGTGCGCGCGCACGGCCCACGGGGCGTACCAGTACGCGGTGCTCACCGCCAGCAGGATCCAGGCCGCGCCCGAAAGGTCGCCCGTGGCCAGGCGGACGGCGCCGTACGCGGTCGCGAGCAGCGGTGCGGCGACGAGCAGGCCGCCCATCCACAGATCCCCGATGAGGAAGGCGAAGTCGCGCCAGGTGGCCGGATCCTTGGTCATCCAGTTCCACCGCGCGTTGAAGGCCGGGATCGTGGGCTTCTTGTACAGGGTGCGACCGTCCCGGTACCAGCCGTCGGCCTGCGGGACCGGCGGGGGCGGCGCGGGCAGATAGGGCTCGTCGATCGATATGCCCGACCATCGCGCGGCCAGCCCCCGTTGCGCGCGGGTCACGACCCGCCCGAGCCGTACGGCCGGCGGGAAGACGACCACCAGGCCGACCAGGAAGGTGAGCAGCATGGCGAGCAGCACCACCAGGCCCGCGACCTGACCCAGCAGAGCGAGACCGGCGAGGGCGGCGCCTCTGCCGAGGGCGACGAGGGTCGGACGCGCTGAGGTCATGCACTCCAGTCTGCGGGCTTCCGCCGCGCCGGCACAGTGGCCCGAGCCACCCCGTGGGGGTGGGGGAAAGTGCACCCCCGCCGGGTCCGCAGACGCATTACGGGGCCGCCCTCCCGCTTTCTAGCGTCGTCGGCATGGCAATCATCACCGTGGACCACCTCCGCAAGACGTACGGCACACGGGTGGCGGTCGAGGACGTGTCGTTCTCCGTGCAGGAGGGCGAGGTCTTCGGCATCGTGGGCCGCAACGGGGCGGGGAAGACGACGACGGTCGAGTGCGTCGCCGGGCTGCGCACCCCCACCGCGGGCACGGTCACCGTGGACGCGGACCTGAAGGAACAGGTCGGCGTGCAACTCCAGGAGTGCTCGCTGCCCGACAAGATCCGGGTCGGGGAGGCGCTGGCGCTCTACGCCTCGTTCTACTCCCGCCCGGCCGATTGGCGGGCCCTGGCCGAGGAGGCCGGGCTCGACCTCCGCGCGCCCTTCGCGAAGCTGTCGGGCGGGCAGCGCCAGCGGCTGTCGGTCGCGCTCGCGCTGGTCGGAAACCCGCGCGTCGCGATACTCGACGAGCTCACGACCGGCCTCGACCCGCGGGCCCGCCGCGAAACGTGGGATCTGGTCACCCGGATCAGGGACCGCGGCGTGACGGTCCTGCTCGTGACGCACTTCATGGAAGAGGTGGAGCGCCTGTGCGACCGGGTCGCGGTCATCTCCAGGGGGCGCGTGCGGGCGGTGGACACCCCCGCGGGGCTGGTCGCCCGCGCGGGCGGCGAGCAGCGCCTGGTCTTCCACACCGGCGAGCCCGTCGACGCCCTTCGGGCGCTGCCCGAGGTGGCGTCCGTCACGGTGACCGGTGACGGGGACGGCACGGAGACCGGCGCGAAGGTCGGCGCGGAGGCCGGCGCGAAGGTCACGGTCACCGGCACCGGCGACCTGCTGAGCGCCGTCACCGCCGTGCTGCCCCCCGCCCGAATGCGGGACCTGCGCATGGAGCGCACCACCCTCGACGACGCGTTTCTCGTTCTCACCGGCCAGGAGGAGTCATGACCAAGGCATTCGGAAAGCTCGCGGCGGTGGAGGCCCGGCTGTTCCTCCGCGAGCCCGCAGCCGTGTTCTTCGTGGTCGTGCTGCCGGTGGCGCTGCTGCTCGCGCTCGGCAGCACGATTCCCGGCTTCCGGGACGCCGACCCGTCGCTGGGCGGGCAGCGCTTCGTGGACGCGCCGTTCACGGGGATGATGATCCTGCTGTCGATCGTGACGCTCGCGCTCAGCGCGCTGCCGTCGGCCCTGGTGCTCTACCGGGAGCGCGGCGTGCTGCGGCGGATGTCCACCACGCCGGTACGGCCGGGGTCGCTGCTGTCCGCCCAGTTGCTCGTCAACGTGGCGGCGTCGGTGGTGGCGACCGCGCTGACGCTGGCCGTGGGCCACCTGGTCCTCGGAGTGCCGCTCCCCAAGGCGCCCGTGGCGTTCGCGATGGTCTTCGTCCTGGGCTCGGTCGCCATGCTCGCCCTCGGGCTGCTGCTCGCGGCCGTGGCGCCGAACTCCCGGGTCGTCCAGGGCGCGGGGGCGGCCCTCATGTTCCCTCTGCTCTTCCTCGCGGGGATGTGGCTGCCCCGGGCGCTCATGCCCGAGGTCCTGCGCCGGATCAGCGACTTCACCCCCACCGGCGCCTTCGGCCAGGGCCTCGTGGACGCCCTGGGCGGGCACGCCCCTCAGCCGCTCCACCTCGCCGTACTCGCGGGCTGGGCACTGGCCGCCGGCCTCGCCGCGGCCCGCCTGTTCCGCTGGCAGTGATCGCCCGCGGCCCCGCGGCTACCTCACGGGTAATCGCCGGGCCGATCGGCGAGCGGCTAGCGTCGGGGTCGTGACCGTCGCCACTCTTCATCAGCGGCCGTTCGGCGAGCTCCTGCGTCAGTGGCGCGAGCACCGGCGGCTGAGCCAGCTCGACCTGTCCAACCAGGCCGAAATCTCCACGCGGCACATCAGCTTCCTGGAGACCGGCCGGGCCACCCCCAGCCGCGACATGGTGCTCCACCTCGCCGAGCATCTCGATCTTCCGCTCCGCGAGCGCAACCACCTGCTGCTGGCCGCCGGGTACGCCCCCGTCTACAGCGAGTCGCCGCTCGACTCGCCGGGCATGGCCGCGGTGTACGACGCGGTCCGGCGGCTGCTGTCGGCCCACGACCCCTACCCGGCCGTGGTGGTGGACCGCGCCTGGGACCTCGTCGACGCCAACGAGGGCATCTCCCTGCTCGCCGAGGGGATCGACCCCGACCTGCTGAGCAACGTGCTGCGGGCGAGCCTGCACCCGGAAGGGCTCGCCCCGCACATCCTCAACCTCGGCGAGTGGCGGGCGCACCTGCTCGGGCGGCTGCGCCGGCAGATCACGCTCACCGCCGATCCCCGGCTCTCCGAGCTGTACGCCGAGCTGCGCGACTACCCCTGCGACCAGCCCGAGCCCGAAGTGGAGCTGCCCGGCCCCGGGGACATCCTCGTGCCGCTGCGGGTGCGGCGGGGCGGGCGGGAGCTGTCGTTCTTCAGCATCGTGGCGACCTTCGGCACCCCGCTCGACATCACGGTCTCCGAGCTGGCCATCGAGTCGTTCTATCCGGCCGACGCCGCGACGGCCGCCGTCCTCCTTTCGTGATCAACCGGCGTCCGCTCGGCGATCCGGCCCTGCCACAATTCCCCCATCGAGCCGAGCCCGAATCAGGGGGAGGCCGGGGTGGGGGGAGAGCAGGGTGCCCACACGGGTGCTGACCAACACGTTCCACGTGGACGCCGCGCCGGAGGATGTCTTCGAGCACCTCACGACGCCCGAGAGCTACATAGGCCTGTCACCGCTCGTGGTGGCCGTGCGGGACGTCGACCGGTCCGATCCGGGGGTCGTGCGGTACACCTCCGTCGAACGGTTCCGCTTCCTCGGCCTGTCGTACGACAACCCGATCGCCGTCACGCTGCTGACCGAGCGCACGGCCGGGAACCTGTCCGTACGCGGGCAGGTGCGCAGCCCCGGCGGCGTACAGCTGGGATACCGGTTCGACCTGTCCCCGCAGGACGGCGGCACCCGGGTGGACGACCGGCTGGACGTGAGCGCGTCCCGGCTGCTGCTGGGCTTCGCGGCGGGCCAGGCGCGTAAGGTCCAGCTCGCCCGGGCCCGGATCCTCGCCGAACGGCTCGCCGGGAGGTCTGCGAACGGCTCCTGAGCGGCATCACCGGCTCCGAGTGCCCGTCGCGCCGTTTCGCCACCCTGACCGCTGCCCTCTCGCGTGAGAAGCTGGAGTCCCCACCATCGCCCGGAGGTAGCACATGCTCGTGCTGGCGCACGTCAGCGACATCCACATCGACGGAAGCGAGCGGAACACCTCGCGCGCCGCACGCGCGCTCACCTACGCCCGTTCGCTGCGGCCCGACGCCATCGTGCTCACCGGCGATCTGGCGGATCACGGCGCGATGGAGGAGTACGAGATCGTCCGTGAGCTGATCTCCGGCGACGACGTGCCGCTCGTGCTGTGCCCCGGCAACCACGACGCGCGCGGCCACCTCCGCAAGGTCCTGCTGGAGCAGGACGGCGACCACCCGGTCAACCAGGCGCTCAACCTCGACCACGCGACGATCGCGCTGTGCGACTCCAGCATCCCCGGCCGGCCCGAGGGCGCGCTGGACGACGACACCCTGGCCTGGCTCGACTCCGTGCTCGCCGCCACGCCCGGCGTGCCGGCCTTCGTCGGCATGCACCACCCCGCCGTCCCGCTCGGCATCCCGTACGTGGACGGGATCCGGCTCGCGCGGCCGGAAGGGCTGGCCGAGGTCCTGGGCCGCCATCCGCACGCCATCGCGGTGCTGGCCGGGCACGCCCACACGGCGGCGGCCACGACGTTCGCCGGGCTGCCGCTGCTGGTCGCGCCGGGAGTGGTCAGCACCGCGCTGCTGCCGTCCGAGACCCCGGCACACCCGCCGGTCGACTACGACCTGCCACCGGCCATCGCCCTGCACGTGCTCGACGACGGCCGGATCACCACCCACTACCGGCCCGTGCCCTGACCACCCCTCAGGCGTCCGGGATCCACGAGCCGTGGAACCCGGCGGGCACCCGGCGCGGCAGCCGTACGGACGCCACCTGGGCCAGGTCCGACGCGTCGAGCACCAGCAGCTCCGCGCCGTGCTCGGTGCCGGCGATCGACAGCAGCCAGCCCTCGTCCTCGGCCTTCGCGTCCGAGGCGGGGACGAACACGGCCTCGCCGGGCGAGCGCTCGCCGGTCTCGTGCGCCCGGCTCGCACCGGTCGCTGTGTCGTACTTCAGGATCGCGCCCTTGCTGACGGCGTAGATGTAACGGCTGGTCAGGCCGGTGCGCGCCTCGTTGATCGTGGGGAACTCGACGGCCAGGTCGTCGAGCTGCTCGTCCTTGGCGACGCCGGTGGCGGGGTCGAGGATCCAGCGATGCAGGGCCGCGCCTCCCGTGTGGGCGGCGGGGTTGGCCGTGCCCCCGATGGTCGGCCAGAAGCCGCAGAACGCCCCCGGCGAGTAGCGCACGGCGTCGACGAGGACGCGCCCGTGCTCGTCCTCGCTCGCGTTGCCCACGTGGAAGACGTAGCAGGGGTCGATCTCGAACCACCGCACGTCGCCGGTCCTGCGGCTCATCACGCCCAGCCGCGCGCCGTAGGAGTCGTCCCACCGGTACGGCATGCCCCGGCCCACCAGATCGAAGTCGAAGACGACCGGCAGGTCGAGCCACACCACGTGGTTCTCGGTGATCGCGAAGTCGTGGGCCATGGTCGGCCCGGGCACGTCCACCGGCCGGCTCTCCACCAGTTCGCCGGCCGCGGACAGCCGGTGATAGGTGAGGTAGGGCTCGGCCCAGCCGTACCCGAAGAAGTGCAGTTCCCCGGTGACGGGGTCCTCCTTCGGGTGCGCGGTCATCGCCGTGGCGAGCCGCCCGCCGAAGTCGCACGGGCCGACCGTGTCGAGCTCCGGCGTCATCACGTACGGCAGGCCGTTCTCCACGAGCGCGAGGATCTTGTCGGCGTGCCGGATGACGTGCGTGTTGGCGGGGACTGCGGCGAGGTCCACGCCGCGGTCGTGCACGTAGGACGCGCCGTCGAAGCGGGTGGTGCGCACCCAGCGGTTGCGGTACCACTCGGCCCGCCCGTCGCGCAGCCGGATGCCGTGGATCATGCCGTGGCCGACGAACCAGTGCCCCGGGTCCTCTCCGGGACGGGGGTTGGGGCCGTTGCGGAAGTAGCGGCCGGTGAGCTCGGGCGGCAGGGTCCCCTCGACGGGCAGGTCGAGGGCGTCGATCTCGTCGGGGACCGGGGCGAGGCGGCCGGTCAGGTAGGAGGCGGTCGGCTCTGTCATGTCGGGGGACTCCCTTCAGGCGGCGTAGCGGGCGCGGACGATCTGGGGATAGCGGATGGTGAACAGCGCCGGCAGGGCGAAGCCGCAGACCTTCACCGCGATGATCGCGGCGGTGGCGTGCGGGGCCAGGGCGAACAGCAGGGCGAGGCCGGCCGCGTTCAGCGTGAACCCGGCGGCCCACACTGCGGTGATGACGGCGTTGACCCGGTGGAACAGCGGCGTCGCGTGCACCTCGGCCGGGGTGGTCCGGCGGGCGATGCCCAGCGTGAACGGCTTGCCGATGGCCAGCGACCCCCAGGCGGTGAGGGCCAGCCAGGCCACCGACACGGCCGGGCCGTACTCGCCGAAGGGCGCCGGCGAGACCGTGAACGCGGTGAGCGTGAGACCGGCGAAGAAGACCCCCGAGCTGAGCTCGATGACCATCTCGTCCCATCCGCGCCCCGCCCGGCGGTCGGCCGCGAGCAGCACCACGGAGACCAGGAGCGCGGCCGCAGCCCCGACCCTGGCCTCACCGTTCGTGCTGAGGACGGCGAAGGCGATCCAGGGGAGGAAGGTGAGGACGTAACGGAGCACCGGGGGTTCCTTAGATTCGACGTTCCACTAGTGACATGTCAAAAGTAGAACCTCCACTGGCGACATGTCAACACAGGAATGTACGATCGGACCCATGAGCCTTCGTCACGCCATGCTCGGCCTGCTCTCGGCCGGGCCCGCCAGCGGGTACGACCTGCTGAAGACCTTCGAGATCTCCCTGGCCAGCGTCTGGCCCGCCACCCAGAGCCAGCTCTACGCCGAGCTCGGCCGGCTGTCCAAGGAGGGTCTGGTGCGAGTCGTCGCGGAGGGCCCGCGCGGGCGCAAGGAGTACGAGATCACCGAGGAGGGCCACGCGGAGCTGCGCCACTGGCTCGTCGAGGTGTCGCCCAACCAGACCCGGCGCAGCGACATGCTGCTGCGGGTCTTCTTCCTCGACCAGGTCGACTCCGAGGCCGCTCGCGGCTACCTGGAGCGGCTGGCCGAGCGGGCCGTCCACGAGCACGACCAGCTCCGCGGCATCCGCGAGTTCGTCATCAGCGAGGGCGACGACGCACTGCGCCTGTACGGCGACATCGCGCTGGAGTGGGGCCTGCGCCTGACCGCCGCGCAGCGCGACTGGGCCGAGTGGGCGGCCGCCCGGGTGGCGGCGCTGGAGCAGCAGAAAGCCGGGCACACCGCGGCCGACTGACGAACTTCCACGCGGGTGCGCCGCGTCCTGACGCCGGCGGGACGGCCGTTCGTCAGTGCGTGGCCATGTCCACGAAGCGGCTGTAGTGGCCCTGGAAGGCCACCGTGACCGTGGCCGTCGGACCGTTACGGTGCTTGGCCACGATCAGGTCCGCCTCGCCCGCACGCGGCGACTCCCGCTCGTACGCGTCCTCCCGGTGCAGCAGGATGACCATGTCGGCGTCCTGCTCGATGGAGCCCGACTCACGCAGGTCCGACACCTGCGGGCGCTTGTCCGTACGCTGCTCGGGACCACGGTTGAGCTGGGAGATCGCGATGACCGGCACCTCCAGCTCCTTGGCCAGCAGCTTCAGGGCCCGGGACAGCTCGGAGACCTCCTGCTGGCGGCTCTCGGTCTTCTTCGGCGAGCTCATGAGCTGGAGGTAGTCGACGATCACGAAGCGCAGGTCGTGACGCTGCTTCAGACGGCGGCACTTCGCCCGGATCTCCATCATCGACATGTTCGGGGAGTCGTCGATGAACAGCGGCGCCTCGGCGACCTCGCCCATCCGGCGGGCCATCCGCGTCCAGTCGTCGTCGCTCATCATGCCCGAGCGCATGGTGTGCAGCGCCACCCGCGCCTCGGCCGACAGCAGACGCATGGTGATCTCGTTGCGCGACATTTCCAGCGAGAAGACGACCGTGGTCATCCCATGCTTGATCGCCGCAGATCGGGCGAAATCCAGACCTAGTGTGCTTTTTCCGATCGCAGGCCGGGCGGCCACGACGATCATCTGGCCGGGGTGGAGGCCGTTGGTCAGGGCGTCGAGGTCCTGGAAGCCGGTCGGGACGCCGACCATCTGGCCGCCGCGGCTGCCGATGGCCTCGATCTCGTCCAGCGCCGACGGCATGATCTCCGCCAGCGGGAGGTAGTCCTCGGAGGTGCGGCGCTCGGTGACCTTGTAGATCTCGGCCTGTGCGCGGTCGACCAGGTCGTCGACCTCCTCGCCCTGGCCGCCGTACCCGTAGGAGACGATGCGGGTACCGGCCTCGATGAGGCGGCGCAGGACGGCCTGCTCCCGGACGATCTTCGCGTAGTAGCCGGCGTTCGCGGCGGTGGGCACGATCGCGGTCAGCGTGTGCAGGTAGGCGCCGCCGCCGACGCGGGCGACCTCGCCGCGCTTTTGCAGCTCGTCGAAGACGGTCACCGAGTCGGCGGGCTCGCCCCGGCCGTACAGGTCGGTGATCACTTCGAAGACGATCTGGTGGGCGGGCCGGTAGAAGTCGTCGGCGCGCAGCACCTCGATCACGTCGGCGATGGCGTCCTTGGACAGCAGCATGCCGCCCAGGACCGACTGCTCGGCCTCGATGTTGTGCGGCGGCGTCCGCTCGAACATCGAGTCGGAGCCTCCCGGTCCACCCGGGAAGTCGAGCACGCTCACCTCACACCCCCTGCCCGGTGGTCACAGCATCACCAGCCCGGTGCGCAAGTCTCCCCAAGCGCAGGGGTGAGCGGCAACTCGACCGGTGGACAACCCTGTGGACAACGTGTGCAGTGCGTGCGTACGACATGTGAAAACCCTGGGGACGATCCTGTGGACAGAGATGTGGCCGCACTGCCGAAGTCCGCTCCCACCTGGGATTTCGATATCCACGGCCTGTGGAAGGAAGAAACTCACCGAAGTTTTTGATACCGATCGAGCATGGCTCCGTAAGCCGCAAAATAGGCTTATGCCACTTACCTCCGGAACGGGACACGGCCGTGCCCACGACAGGGAGATCCTCAGGCTCGCGATCCCGGCGTTCGGGGCACTGGTAGCCGAGCCGCTCTTCCTGCTCACCGACTCCGTCATCGTCGGCCACCTCCCCGATCCTGCACTCGGCGCTCTCGGCGTTGCCAGCGCGGCCCTGTCCGCTCTCGTCGGGCTGTGCGTGTTCCTCGCGTACGCCACCACGGCCGCGGTCGCACGGCGGCTGGGGGCGGGGGACGTCAGGCAGGCGATGCGCCAGGGGATGGACGGCCTGTGGCTGGCCGCGATCATCGGTCTGGCCGTCAGCGTGGCGTGCTGGCCTCTTGCTCCGTTTATCGTACACCTGTTCGGAGCGACGGGCGAGCTCGCCGCGCAGGCCGTCACCTATCTGCGCATCAGCCTCCTGGGCACCCCCGGCATGCTGCTGATCCTCGCCGGCACCGGCGTCCTGCGCGGGCTGCAGGACACCCGTACGCCGCTGGCCGTGTCCGTCGCGTCGTTCGCACTCAACGGCCTGCTCAACATCTGGTTCGTGCTCGGCCTGGGCTGGGGGATCGCCGGGTCGGCCTGGGGCACGGTCGTCGCCCAGTCCCTGGCCGCCGCGACCTACCTCGTGCTGGTCGTGCGGACCGCCCGCGCGCACGGCGCCTCGCTGCTGCCCGACCTCGCCGGGGTGCGGGCCGCGGGCGCCGCCGGGTTCGCCCTGGTCGTCCGTACGGCATGCCTGCAGGCCGTGCTGCTCGTCGCCACCTCGCTCGCCACCCGGATGGGCGACGACCAGATCGGCGCGCACACGATCGCCGCCCGGATCTGGACGTTCCTCGCCTTCGCCCTCGACGCCATCGCCATCGCGGGACAGGCCATCACGGGCCGGGCACTCGGCGCGGGCGACACCGAGCGCACCCGCGCGGCCACCCGGCGCATGGTCGTATGGGGTGTCGCGTGCGGCGTCGTCTTCTGCGCCGCCGTCCTGCTGGCGCGCCCGCTGGTCCCGGCCCTGTTCGACGCGCAGGGCGAGGCGGCCGCCGAGCTGCTCGCCGTGCTGTGGCCGGTCGCGCTCCTGCAGCCGGTCGCGGGCGTCGTGTTCGTCCTGGACGGGGTCCTCATCGGGGCGGGCGACCAGCGCTACCTGGCCTGGGCGGGGCTGTGGACGACGCTGGCCTACCTGCCGTTCGCCGCCGTCGCCGGCAGCCTGGTCGGCCTGTGGCTCGCGCTCGGCGCCTGGATGGCCGCCCGGCTCGTCACGCTCGCCCTCCGCGCGTACGGCACCGCCTGGATGGTCACCGGTGCCTCGCGGACCGCCGCCTGACGTCACATCCGGCGGGCCTCCAGGACGCGCTGGAGGAACGCCCGGGTGCGGGGGTGCTCCGGCGCGCTGAAGATCTGCTCGGGGGGACCGCTCTCCAGCAGCACGCCGCCTTCGAGGAAGCACACGGTGTCGGCGATGTCGCGGGCGAAGCCCATCTCGTGGGTGGCCAGGATCATCGTCATCCCGGTTTCCTTCAGCTCGCGGATCACACCGAGCACCTCGGTGACCAGCGTGGGATCGAGCGCGGAGGTGACCTCGTCGAGCAGGAGCAGGCGGGGGTCGGTCGCGACCGCGCGGATGACGGCCACCCGCTGCTGCTGACCGCCGGACAGGCGGTCGGGATACTCCCCCGCCTTGTCGGCCAGCCCGAACCGGTCGAGCAGCTCCCGTGCCCTGGCCTCGGCCTCCTCGGGGCGCACGCCGTGCACCTTGCGCGGCGCGAGCGTGATGTTGTCGAGCACGGTCATGTGCGGGAACAGGTTGTAGGCCTGGAACACCATCCCGATGCGGCGGCGGACGTCGTCCGCGTCGGCCCGGACGTCGGTGATCTCCGTGCCGTCGAGGTAGACGGCGCCGTCGTCGATCGTCTCCAGCAGGTTGACGCAGCGCAGCAGCGTCGACTTGCCCGAGCCGGAGGCCCCGATCAGGCAGACGACCTCGTGCGGCGCGACCTCCAGGTCGATGCCGCGCAGCACGCTCAGCCCGTGATAGTGCTTCCAGACGCCCTCGACCTTGAGCAGGCTCATGCCGTGCCGCCTCCCGTCTGACGCCGGGCCACCCGCGCCGCGAGATGGTCGGTGAACCGCGCCATCGGCACCGTCAGCAGGATGAACAGCAACGCGGCCGCCAGGTAGGGCGTGTAGTTGAAGTCGTATTGAGCATGGATCGAGGCCTGCCGCAGCGCCTCCAGCGGGCCGATCACGGAGACCAGCGCGGTGTCCTTCTGCAGCGAGACGAAATCGTTGAGCAGCGGCGGGATCACCCGCCGCACCGCCTGCGGCAGCACCACGTAACGCATCGTCTGGCCGTGGCTCAGCGCCAGCGACCGCGCCGCCGCCCGCTGGCTCGGGTGCACCGACTCGATCCCCGCCCGGAACACCTCCGCGACGTACGCCCCGTAGGACAGGACGAGCGCGATGATGCCGAGCGTGACCGGGTCGCGCGGCGTGCCCTGCAGTTCGAGTGCCGGGATGCCGAACCCGACCAGGTAGATGAGCAGGATGGTCGGGATGCCGCGGAAGACATCGGTGTAGAGCACGGCCAGCGCGCGCAGCGGGAAGAACACCGGCGCGCGCAGCCCCCGCACCAGCGCGACGAGGAGCCCCAGCACCAGGATGAACACCTCGGCGACGAGGAACATCTTGATGTTGAGCAGGAACCCGCGCAGCACGTCGGGCAGCGCCTTCGCGAAGGCCTCGGGACTGAGGAAGGTCTCCTGCACCCGCGGCCAGCCGGGCGACGCGGTGACCACGACGACCAGGGCGACCACCACGACGATCGTGGACGCGGTCGCGATCGAGACCGACCGCCGCGCGCGGCCGCGCAGCTCCGCCTCCCGGCGAAGCTGCCGCTCGCTCTTCACCCACACGCGGGCCCCGGAGGTCTCCCCGTCGGTCACTTCAGCTCCGGCGCGCCCGCGGCGGCGGTCAGCCACTGGCTCTCGATCTTCGCCAGCTCACCGGACGACTTCAGCTCGCCGATCGCCTTGTCCACGCAGCTCACCAGCGGGCTGCCCTTCTGGAACAGCAGACCGAACTCCTCGGGCTCGCCGCTGTTCGCGGCGAACTGGCCGACGATCTTCGAGCCCTCCACCTGGGCGGCGGTGACGTAGAAGGCGGTCGGCAGGTCGACGACGATCGCGTCGATCTGCTTGTTCTTCAGCGCGTTGACCGCGTCCACCTGCTGGTTGAAGACGCTCGGGTCCTTGGCGGGCTGGATGACCGACCGCACCGCCTCCAGGGCGGTGGTGCCGGCCTGCACGCCGATCTTGGCGTCCATGAGCTCGGCGAGGCTCGTGGCGGAGGCGAACTTCGTGCCGCCGAGGGCCACGACGCCCTGTTTGACGCTGTAGTAGCCCTGGCTGAAGTCGACGGCCTTGGCCCGGGCGGGTGTGATGGAGACCTGGTTGACGTCGAAGTCGAACTGCTTGGGCCCGGGAGCGAACGACGAGTCGAACGGCACGACCGTCCAGGCGACCTCGTCCTTGCTGAAGCCCATCTTCTCGGCCACCGCGTAGGCGACGGCGCTCTCGAAGCCCTGCCCGTTGGCGGGGTCGTCATCCTTGAACCACGGCTCGTACGCCGGCTTGTCGGTGCCGATCGTGAGCTTGCCCGGGGTGGTGAGCTTCAGGCCCTCCTTCGCGCACGCGTTCGCGGCCGCGGAACCGGCCGGGCTGGCGGCGCCGCTCGCGGTGGTGGAGGTGTCGTTCGCCGGTGCGCAGGCGGCGGCCGCCAGCACAAGGGCGCCGGACGCCAGCAGGAGAGTAGGACGGCGCATCACAGCCTCCATCGGGGGGACTTACCACGAAATCCGCTGAATCGGACGGCAAGATACTAGCGTTCCGTATAACCCTTGTTTACCTGAGGGGAATCGCCTCGTCGCCCGCCACGGACCGGCCAGTGGCGCTGACCTTCAACCGCTGTACGAGAGCCCGCACAACGTCCGCTCCTGGTGATGCGAGTGGGCAGACCCATCGCCATACTGCGGAAAACGTCAGCACGCTTAGCTACGCTGACGGAGCATGCAGGGGCTCCGACCTCGTGTCAAGGAAAGCCGGAGCCCCGCACTGCGAGAGCGGGCCTGGGTCAGGTAGGCGCCTACCTGGGCCCGCCGCCGTTCAGCCACCAGTCCACGGCGATCAGCACCGCTCGGATCGCGAGCGGGACCCAGTCACCGGAACGCAGCGACCTTCTCCTTCGCCTTCTGGCACCCATCGAGATGTTCTCCTTCGGCCCCATTCCTTGGGGATGGACCGGGGGCCTGACGGTCGATCCCTATAGGCGACCAACCGCTGACGGGTGTGAATGCGACAGGAGAAGCGTATGGCCCCCACCCGACAAACCGCCGGGCTTCGCGGTCCGCGTCCCGCCCCAGACGCCCGCTCGTCGGGCGCGAGTGGAGCGCGACGCGGGGGAAAGGGTGCTCTGCGCATAAGGCCTACGGGGACATGGTTGGCGAGACGACGAAGGGCCCCTCTCCGACGTGCGGAGAAGGGCCCTCGACGGACTACTGCGGGTGTCAGCCCGCGACCACCTCGACATCGAGGGTGGCGGCGACCTCCGGGTGCAGCCGAACGCTCACCTTGTGGGTGCCGACGCTCTTGATCGCGTTACCGATCTCGATGCGACGGCGGTCGAGCTGCGGACCGCCGGCGGCCTTGACGGCATCGGCGATGTCACCGGTCGTGATCGAGCCGAACAGCCGGCCCGACTCGCCCGCGCGGGTCTTGAGCCGCACCTTGAGGGCGCCGAGCTGGCCGGCGACCTCCTTGGCGGAGCCCAGGTCACGGATCTCGCGGGCGGCACGCGCCTTCTTCAGCGAGGCGACCTGCGACTCGGCGCCGCGGGTCCACCGGATGGCGAAGCCACGGGGAATGAGGTAGTTGCGGCCGTAGCCGTCCTTGACCTCGACGATGTCGCCGGGGGCACCGAGGCCGGAGACCTCAGTGGTGAGGATGAGCTTCATTGTCCTGAGTCTCCTTTCTCAGCGCGCGGTGCTCGTGTACGGCAGCAGGGCCATCTCACGGGCGTTCTTGATAGCGGTCGCCACGTCGCGCTGGTGCTGGGTGCAGTTGCCCGTCACCCGGCGGGCACGGATCTTGCCGCGGTCGGAGATGAACTTCCGCAGCAGCCCCGTGTCCTTGTAGTCGACGTAGGAGATCTTGTCGTGGCAGAAAAGGCAAACCTTCTTCTTGGGCTTGCGAATCGCCGGCTTCGCCATCGTGGTGCTCCTCTCAGAGCCCCGCATGAAGCGGGAATGGTCGCTCGGTTGTGTTTACAGTGGGTGGGACCGGAAGGGCCCGACCTAGAAGGGCGGCTCGTCGCTGAAGTCGCCGCCGAAGCCGCCACCGCCCTGCGGGCCGCCGCCGAAACCGCCGCCGCCGAAGCCCCCCTGGGGAGCGGGCGCCGCGGTCGCCCACGGGTCGTTCGCCGGGCCGCCGAAGCCACCGCCGCCGCCACCGCCCTGACGCGTGGTCTTGTTGACCTTCGCCGTGGCGTTGCGCAGCGAGGGGCCGACCTCGTCGACCTCGACCTCGTAGACCGTGCGCTTCTCGCCTTCCTTGGTCTCGTACGACCGTTGGCGCAGCCGTCCCTGCACGATCACCCGCATGCCGCGCTGGAGGCTCTCGGCGACGTTCTCCGCCGCCTGCCGCCAGACGTTGCAGGTGAGGAACAGGCCCTCGCCGTCCTTCCACTCGTTGGTCTGCCTGTCGAGGAACCGCGGAGTGGACGCGATGCGGAACCGGGCCACGGCCTGCCCCGTCGGGGTGAAGCGCAGCTCCGGGTCGTCGACAAGGTTGCCGACGATGGTGATCTGGGTGTCGCCTGCTGCCATCGGTCGCTTTCGCCTTCCTATCCCGTCAGCTGAGCTGTCAAGGGCTCAGAGTACGGCCCGGGCCCGACAAACCGCCGGGCTTCGGGGTTGTGCCAGTTGAGCTCAGTGAAGCTCGGGGCGGATGACCTTGGTGCGGAGGATGCCCTCGTTCAGGTTGAGCTGGCGGTCCAGCTCCTTCACGGTGGCGGGCTCGGCGGTCAGGTCGACCACGGCGTAGATGCCCTCGGACTTCTTGGCGATGTCGTAGGACAGGCGGCGACGGCCCCAGACGTCGACCTTCTCCACGGTGCCGCCGTCGTTGCGGACGACACTGAGGAACTGGTCGAGCGACGGCTGCACGGTGCGCTCGTCGAGGGACGGGTCGAGAATGACCATCATCTCGTAGCGACGCATGAGTGATCCAACCTCCTCTGGACTCTTGCGGTCACGACGCCTTGCCGTGACAGGAGGACCCTGCGCTTCGGCCGGCCAGCGATGCCCCCGGCCCTTATCAGACGCAGTCGAATAAGGCTACCAGCCCCTTGGCCTTACCCGTTCCGAAGAGCGAAACTGGAGGTCGGAGAGGGGGTAGGCGATGCCAGACGCCGTCGGCCGGAAAAGAGGGCACCCCGTCCACCTCACGTTGAACACGGACGGCAGGCCGCACCCGGCGGAGAACGCGATGACGATCGCGACGCTGGTGTGCGGCCTGGTGGCGTTCGTCACGGGCTTCATCGTGACGGCCCATATGATCGCGTCATGGGTGGGCGCGATCGGGTTCTGGGGCGGCCTGTACGCCCAGTTCGTCTCGTCGACCACGAGACAGCGCGCGCTGATCATCGTGGGGGTCGTGGGATCGTTCGTCGGCGCCGCGCTGGGGATAGCGCACGGCGGCTTCTTCCCCCGCGGGTTCTCACTGCGCGGCTGAGAAGCGGCCGCTCAGCCGCCGATGTGCAGGTCGACGCCGAGCAGCACGAGGAACCACAGGAAGACCGCGATCAGGGCCTGGGCGACCTGCTTGAGGAGCGTGGGGGTGATGTAGTCGTGGAGCCAGGCCACGTAGAGCCCGACGAGGATGTAGATGAGAAGGATGAAGCTGCCTAAGCGATATCTCATGCTCGTCTCCTTGTGGACGAAGTAGTATCGCGCGCGGGTTCTGGGGGCGCGTGACACGCGACTGCCCTGATTCGCGCCTCTGAAACAGCGCGCCCTCTTGAAACGCTCTTGGAGAGCGCCTAGAGTTCGCCCTTCGCGTCGGCGGCCCCCTTCTCATCCAGGCAAGCAGTTGGAGGAACGGCATGGACAGCCACATCGGCGCCCGCCCGCGGATCGGAGCCCACGTCGACCAGGACGACCCGCTCGCGCACGCGGCGGCCCGCGACGCCGACGTGGTGCAGTTCTTCCTCGGCGACCCCCAGGGGTGGAAGAGCCCGGTGACGCCCGCCACCGCCGACGCCCTGCGCGCGTCGGACGTGGACGTCTACGTGCACGCGCCGTACGTCATCAACGTGGCCACGGCGAACAACCGCATCCGCATTCCGAGCCGCAAGCTGCTCGACGCGCACCTCAAGGCGGCGGCGGCCATCGGCGCCAAGGGCCTGATCGTCCACGGCGGCCATGTCAACGCCGGCGACGACCCCCAGGCCGGCTTCGACAACTGGCGCAAGGTCTTCGAGCGCACCGAGTGCCCGATCCCGGTGCTGATCGAGAACACGGCCGGCGGCGGCAACGCGATGGCGCGCAAGCTGGATCGCATCGCCCGGCTGTGGGACGCCGTGACGGCCGGCGCCCCCGACCCTTCGGTCGTCGGATTCTGCCTGGACACCTGCCACTTCCACGCGGGCGGCGAGGAGCTCGCCGGGCTCGTGGAGCGGGTGAAGGCGATCACCGGCCGCATCGACCTCATCCACTGCAACGACTCGCGGGACGCCTTCGACTCCGGTGCCGACCGGCACGCCAATCTGGGCAGCGGGCAGATCGACCCCGAGCTGATCCTGGAGGTCTGCCGGACGGCCGGGGCGCCGATCGTGGTCGAGACGCCGTTCGACGGCCAGGCCGACGACATCGCGTACCTGCGCAAGCACCTGTAGACGACCGTCCACACCCTGTGGATAAATCTGCGGATTGAGAACCTCAGGCAGTGGGTACCGCTGCCTGAAGGCTCCACTCGCCCCGCACCCGGCCGGGCCCGCGCGTGGCGCGCCACAGCTGCACGTACGACGTGACCGCGGCGGCCAGGACGACGAGGTTGCGCACGACCAGCACGAGCGTCCCCGGCAGGGTGCCCGTCCAGCTGTAGTCCAGCTCCATCCAGGGGTACATGATCCCCGTCAGCAGGGCGGCGACCAGGACGAGCAGGGCGGCCGGCCGCTGCGTCGGGCCGGGCCGGTCGCGCCGCACCGACAGGATGACGGCGGCGACGCCGACCACCCACACGAGATACTGCGGCGACAGCACCCGGCTGGTGGCGACCAGGAAGAGCACGGTGGTGAGCGCGGCGTCGTGATACGACCGCGGGCTAGGGGCCGCCCGCAGCCACCACACACCGATCAGCGCCAGCGCCACCGGGGTGGCGGCCAGGCTCAGCAGCGCCGCGGCGTGCGCGCCGGGGCCCACGACCTCCATCGCGCCGTGCTGGTAGGTGGTGTGGCCGTCCCACCAGCCGAGGGCCCGGGCGAGCGCGAACGGCGTGGCGGCCAGCGACTCGATCTGCAGGCCCCGCTCCTCCTGCGCGGTCAGGAAGTCCAGCGTGTGCGGCACGACCAGGGCGGTCACACCGCATCCCGCCACGGCGACGGCGAGCGTGAACCCGGACGCGGTCAGCAGCTCGCGCCAGCGCCGCAGGCCGGCGAGCAGCGCGACCGGCCACGCCTTCACCAGGAGCCCGATGCCGATGAGCGACCCGCGCACCGCCGGGCTCGCCGACGTCGTCAGCGCCAGCACCGCCACGAGCGTGACCATGAGGTCGTACCGCGCGAGGAGCACCGGGCCGAGCAGGGCCGCGCCGACGGTCCACGCCCACGGGCCCGTACGGCCGCCGCCGCGGCGCGGGCCCAAGGACCGCGAGACGGAGAACCGCCACAGCAGGAGCAGGATCGCGAGGTCGCACAGAAGCGCCAGCAGGGAGAAGGCGAAGTGGTAGTCCAGCGGCAGCAGGCGGGGGGCGAGCAGCGGCAGCGCCGCGAACGGCGGGTACTGCCACTTCTCGTCACCCGCCGGGAACTCCCCCTCGGCCAGGATGTCGGACCAGTCGCGGTAGAGCGTGACGTCGTTGGTGAAGGCCTCGCCGTGCCCTGTCGGGATGGTCTGGGTCGAGACGAGGAGGAGCGCCCCCCGGGTCGCCGCCCAGACCAGCAGCAGGAGCCATGGCGGCCTCCGGCGCATCGCCGTCTCCCCCGTTCGTCGCCCACACTCTCACGCGACGTTACGCGATGCCTCGGCTCGGACCGCTCCCGTCCGCCGCGACGGGCGCGAAATCCGATGTAAGTTTCAGGCCCTCACACCGTCTCCGGCTGCTGCCGCGTGCCTCGGGCGAGGAGCGAACGGCGCAGTACGAGGCGATCCTCGGCGCCGTCGAAGACCCCGCCCGACGGGTCGTCGGCGTCCGCCTGGCGTACGACGTCGTGCTCGGGCCGCAGGATGTCGCGGACGACGAGCGCCATGAGGATGACGATGGTCAGCGCCCGGGCCCAGACCGACAGGAAGTACGGGTCGTCGCCGATGCCGAGGGCGGGTTCGCCGGTCTGGGTGACCAGGTAGAGCCAGATCGAGAAGAAGTACCAGCACTCGGCGACCTGCCAGGCGGCCAGCGCGCCCCACCTGGGCCTGGCCAGCACCGCGAACGGCACCAGCCACAGGACGTACTGCGGCGACCACACCTTGTTTGTGATCATGAAGGCGGCCAGGGCGAGGAAGCACAGCTGCATCAGGCGCGGCCGCCGCGGCGCGGCGAGCGCGAGCACGGCGACACCGAGCAGCAGCACCGCCAACGCGGCCATGGCCATGGTGTTCAGCTTCTCCGGGTCGCCGAGAAAGGCCAGGAAGCCGGGCCTTTCCATGCCGAACCACTGGGTCTTCTGGAAGAAGAACCACAGCCCGCCCCAGTCGGCGCCGCGCTCGCTGCTGAAGGCGTAGAACCGCTTCCAGCCTTCGAAGTTGACCAGCATGATCGGCACGTTCACCAGTAACCACGTGAACGCCGCCGCGGCCGCCGTCTTCAGGAACGGCACCCACTTGGCCGTACGCGCCGTGAGCAGGAACAACGCGCCGAAGAACATGAGCGGGTAGAACTTCGTGGCCACGGCGAGGGCCAGCAGCACGCCCGCGAGCCACGGCCGGTCCTTGGCCCAGGCCAGCAGGCCGCCGAGCGCCAGCGCCCCCGCGGCCAGGTCCCAGTTGATGTACGCGCAGAGGATGACGGCCGGGCCGATGGCGTACCAGAGGGCGTCCCAGCGGCGGGCCGGGCCGGCCAGTGCGGCCGTCAGCAGCACGCCCGCGACCAGCGAGATTCCCATGAGGATCACGGTGACGTCGTAGAACACGATCCCGTCGCCGCCCGCGAGCCGGCGGGCGAACTCCATGATCCCGCCGATGCCGACCGGGTATTCGACGGGATAGTCGACGTAGGGGACCTTGCCCTCGTTGAGCTTCTCCGCCCAGAACAGCGGATAGATGTCGGTGTAGCAGAAGTTGGTGAACTGCCCGACACCGCCGTTCCAGGCACCGTCGAACCGGCAGGCGTGCTTCCACAGGTATGCGAGAACGGCGCCGAGCCCCGCGAGAAGCCCGAGAGGCAGGTACGGCACCGCCCGCGCGGCGACCCCGGGCAGCGGGGCGGAGTCGTTCGTGGTCCGGGTCGTCATGCTCGGTATTGCACCACTCATCCTGCGTGCTTGGCGACTCCCCAAGACGTCGAGTCCCGCGCATGAGGCATGAACGAGCTAGATCGAGCCGTACCGTGAGATGCCTTCTCACGGTACGGCCCGACAGCAGACGGACTCCTGGCTTCGGCCGCCCATGGTGGTCCACCGCCGCACCCGTGTTGAGCACGACCAGGCAGTGACCTGCAGTTAGAGGTTGCAACTCAAAATGCGAATTGCAGGGGTGGCCGGGGACGGTACACCGCCGAGCGACCCCGACATCGACTGACGGCCTGATGGCATCCGTTAACAGGGGACGTGGCTACCCCCATTCTCCAGATGCGGGCTATAAACCCAGCCTCTCCAGCCGAATTCGTCCTCTGCATAAGTCCAGGGATTCCCCGACTCGTTGTATATGAAGCAGAAGTAGTTGTAGAGGTAGCCCGCGCCATTATATGAAGCGACGCTACAGTTGGCGTGCGGACCGTAACGCATCGGTACCGTTTCCGACACGCTCTCGCCGATAGCGCTGTCCCGATCGCGGGGATTCGGATGCGACGAACAAGTCCGGGCGGCACTGGCGTTTGCCGGGACGGGTAGGTTGACGATCGAGCAAATGGCTACTGCAGTCGCGATGCCGACTAAACTCCTGCGAATCGCCATCAAAGCCCCCTTTGCTGGACAGTTCACCTTCTATCTGTAGATCATTACAGTGGAATCGACAAAGAGTCAAGAGTTCGGTGCTGTATCCACACGACGAGCACCTCCAGCACAGCGGTGAGGCCACCGCCCGAATCGGCAGGCGATATCGGCGAGACATGAAAAGTGATATGAGCGGAAGAAGAACTGCCCGAGTCCTCCATTCCTGACCAGCTGCGGTGAGCCCTCCGCAGGTGCAAGAGAACGGCGCTGGGCCCTGCCGGGAAGCCGGTGAGCAGAACGCCACTGCACGCTCGCTGATCCCGCGGACGGTGGAGCTCGGATTGGCGACTCCGTCAACCGGAAGGGCCCGCGGCGGAGGTCGCCACGGGCCCTTCGGAGTGCCTGATCGAGGCTCAGGCGCCGCTGCCGTCCTTGCCGGTGCCGGATCCCGAGGACATCGCCGCGGGAATGTTCAGCGGGACGTCGTTGCCGGCGCCGGGGCCGCCGTCCTGGCCGCCCTGGCCCGGATCGTCGCCGAAGCCCCGGCCGCCGCCGTCGCCGTTGTCACACCCCGGGCCGCCGTCGTAGCAGCCGTCGTCGTCGAGGAAGTCGTTCGGGATGTCGTTGGGGAACCCGCCGTCGTCCGGTTCCGGGCTCGGCGACGGCGTCGGGCTCGGCACCAGGTTCTCGGGGGTGCCCACGCCGGCCTTGGGCGGGAACTGCTCGACCGGCTTGCCCGCGAGCGCCTCCATCATGAACGTCCGCCAGATCGTGGTCGGCGGGCCGGCGCCCTCGAAGCCCAGCGACACCTCTTTGACGTGGGTGTACGGGTTGTTGGGGCCGTACTTCTTGCTCGGCTTTCCACCCGGGGTGGTCGGGCAGTTGGAGTACAGCGGCTGCACGATCTTGCCGCTCTTGGTCTCGCACTGCTCGCGGTACATGCCCACTGCGACCGACAACTGAGGGGTGAAGCCGACGAACCAGGCTTCCTTCTCGTCGTTGTTGGTGCCGGTCTTGCCCGCGGCCGGGCGGCCGATGCCCTTGCCCGCCGCCGTGCCCGACTTGAGGACCTCCTCCATGGCCACCACGGAGTCGGCCGCCGCCTCGGGCGTGATCACCTGCTTGACGTCCCGCCGCTCGGCGAAGACGACCTCCTTGTCCTTCCGGACCTCCTTGACCACGTGGTAGTCGACGTGCTTGCCCTCGTTGGCGAAGATCGAGTAGCCGGCGGCCTGCTCGACCGGGGTCACCCCGGCGCTGCCGATGGAGAACTGGTACTTGTGGTCCGCGATGTCCTTGTCCAGGCTCTCCTTGCTGAGCCCCGCCTCCTCGGCGATCTGCTTCACCGCGCTGAGTTGACCGACCGTGCCGTTCGCCTCGTCGAGCTTGTACGCCATGGAGGCGAAGGCCGTGTTGATCGAGTGGGAGGTCGCATAGATCGCGTTGATGGCACTCGGCACCGAGTGGCCGTTGGTGATGCCCTTCTCGAAGCCCGGCAGCTTCTCCGGCACGGTCTGGTTTCCGGGCAGGAAGCTGTTCAGGCTGTATCCGGCGTCCAGCCAGGCGGCCAGCACGTACGGCTTGAACGCCGACGCGGCCTGCTTTCTGGACTGGAACGGCTCGTTCCAGGGGTCCTTGAGATAGTCGTTGCCGCCGTAGAAGGCGACCACCCGTCCCGTCTCGGGATCCACGGCGGCCAGACCGGCGTGGAACTCCTTCGACATAGAGGACATGGTGGCGGTCACCGCCTTCTTGGCGGCCTGCATGAGCTTCTTGTCGAAGGTCGAGATGATCTTGTAGCCGCCGCTCCTGACCTGGTCCGCGGACAGGTGCATGCGCGACTCCAGCTCGTTCATGACCTGGGTGACCATGTAGCCCTTGAGACCGCCCAGGTCGTTGCTGTTGCGCGCGGGGGCGGTCTTGGGGAACTTGGCCGTGCTCGGCAGCTTTCCGTACTTGCCCGGGTCGAGGGCCGCCATGGCGTTGACGACGTCCTTGAACCGGCCCTGCAGCTGCGGGGAGTCGGCGTCAAGCGCCGGCGTCTGGATGCGCGCGGCGAGATAGGCGCCCTGCTCCTGAGTGAGCTGGTCGACGTGCTTCTTGAAGTACGCCATCGCGGCGGCCTCGATGCCGTACGCGCGCCCGAAGTTCACCGTGTTGAGGTACTGCAGCAGGATCTGGTCCTTGGTCATCTCCTGGTCGAGCTTGACCGCGACGAAGATCTCCTTGAACTTTCTCTTGATCGACACTTCCTGGCTGAGGCCGTCGTAGTAGTTGCGGGCCATCTGCTGGGTGATCGTCGAGGCGCCCTGGAGCTGCTGCCCGGTCGCCGTCATATAGACCGACCGAATCATGCCGGAGATGGAGATGCCGGAGTCGTCGCGGAAGGTCTTGTTCTCGATCGCGATGACGGCGTCCTGGACGTGCCGCGGCACCTTCTTGATGTCGTTCACGATGACGCGCGGGGTGCCGACCTTGGCGATCAGCGTCTTGCCGTCGTTGTAGTAGATGGCGCTGCCTTCGGAGATCGCGTCCGCCTGGGTCGCGGTCGGCGTCGGGGTGTTGGCGTACGCCACCGCGATCATGCCGAAGGTGCCGACGGCCAGCACGGTGAAGGCCGCCACGAGGATCTTCCAGCTCGGCAGGAAGCGCTTCCAGCCCGTACGGCGCGGCTTCTCGTCGTCCTCGTCGAAGTCGTCGAAGTCTCGCGGATCCCGGGGGCCACGCCCGCCGGGCCCTTCGGGGCCTCCTGGGCCTCCCGGTCCAGCCGGGCCGCCGGGACCGCGGCCGCCCCGGCCCGGGGGCCTGCGGCGGCGGCCGCCGGTCTGGATCGCCTCGGTGCTCTGCCCGTCGGCATCCCCGCGGCGGCCACCGCCCGGCATGCCCATCGCCTGGGTGCGCTCGTCGCCCCCGGAAACGCCGGGACGGCCGGGCCGGCCGGGTCCACCAGGTCCACCGGGACCGGCGGCGTAACGCGGGTCCCGGCCCACCGGTCCGCGGGGTCCCTGCTGCGGCCCCGGCTGCGGTCTCTGCGGCGGTCCCTGTGCGGGTCGCTGCGGCGGGCCCGGGGGCACCGCGTTCATGGCCGCCGTGTCCTCGAAGGCCGCCGCCTCCCGCCGGCGCTGCTCCGGTCCTGCGGCCCGGGCGTCGCGCGGCGGCTGTGGAGCCGGGCCCCTGCCGGGCTGTCGCGGCGGAGCGGGCTCGCCGTACTCGTCGGATTCCCGGGCCGAGCGACGACGGCGCCCAGGGCGGGATGATCCACCGGAGCCCGAGGCGTCCTCGGGACGGCCGGTCGGCTCCGGTCCATAGCTGCTGTTAGTCACGCGTCCTCGTCAGGTGTTTCGGGGAATGATTCGACGTCGGCCGACAGGCCGGCGGGCGGTCCTCCTGATGGTGGAGGTCGCCTACGAAGAAGGGCCCGGGGGATCGGCTGTTCCGAGGACGAACGACACCGCCAGGTGGTTCCAGGAACAACCTTGGCAGACCTCCACCACGTAGACCCGGAATTCGCGGTATTCCCGGGCCATCGCCGTGAGCTCGGCCGGAGCTTTCGCCTGGCCGGCCGCTCGTCCTAGTTCCTCCCCATATACGTATGTGACGTTGGTCACGTTCATTCGTTCACATATGGGGCAGATGCGGCTCGTGGGCTCTCCGTGGAACCGAGCCGCGCGCAGCAGATAAGGGTGGGCGTCGCACACGTCCCGCGCCCGCATGCGGCCGGCGCGGACGGACTGCACGGCCGCCCGCTTCGCGAGGCCGTAGTCCACGACCGACCGCTGTGACCACATACGGCCAGATTACGGCCCTTTGCCAAATCTTGCCCAACCGTTGACCCGTTGCCATCTATGACGCCCCGACGTATCCTGCGGATGTATCGAGTCGATACATCGGTCGGACACAGGAGGTGGTTCCAGTGACGGGCTCTCGTGGCGGTGTGCTGGAGCTCGCCGTCCTGGGATCGCTGCACGAAACCCCGCTGCACGGCTACGAGCTGCGCAAACGGCTCAACACGCTGCTCGGCATGTTCCGTGCGTTCTCCTATGGCTCGCTGTATCCCTGCCTCAGGGGCTTGCTGAACGAGGGCCTCATCGCCGAAGAGGAGCCTCCTGAGGACACGGTCCTCGGCCGCAGGTCGAAGATCGTGTACAAGATCACAGCGGAGGGGAAGGAGCGGTTGCAGGAGCTGCTCAGCCAGTCGGGCCCGTCCTCCTGGGAGGACGAGAGCTTCGGCATCCACTTCGCCTTCTTCCGCCATACGGAGGCGGAGGTGCGCCTGCGCATCCTGGAGGGCCGCCGCAGCCGACTGGAGGAACGACTCGACCGTGTCCGCGAGGCTCTCGCCCGTACGAGAGAGCGACTGGACAGCTACACGCTTGAGCTCCAGCGCCACGGGCTGGAGTCGGTCGAGCGCGAGGTCCGCTGGCTCAACGAGCTCATCGACTCGGAACGACGGAGCCGATCGGCTCCCGGCGAGGGGGATCACCCCCCGGATCCCGCGCAAGCCGTACAGGAAGAGACCCAGAGGGCGGACACGCCCGAGGCAGATAGGTAAAGGAGCGAGTGCTATGGGTTCGGTGCGCGTAGCCATCGTCGGTGTGGGCAACTGCGCCTCATCGCTGGTGCAGGGCGTCCACTACTACAAGGACGCGGATCCGGGCAGCCGTGTGCCGGGCCTCATGCACGTGCGGTTCGGCGACTACCACGTCGGCGACGTGGAGTTCGTCGCGGCCTTCGACGTGGACGCCAAGAAGGTCGGCCGCGACCTGTCGGAGGCCATCGTCGCCTCCGAGAACAACACGATCAAGATCTGCGACGTGCCGCCGCTCGGCGTGACCGTGCAGCGTGGCCCGACGTTCGACGGGCTGGGCACGTACTACCGCGAGATCATCGAGGAGTCGGACGAGCAGCCGGTCGACGTCGTCCAGGCGCTCAAGGACGCCCGGGTCGACGTCCTGGTGTCCTACCTCCCGGTGGGCTCGGAGGAGGCCGACCGCTTCTACGCGCAGTGCGCGATCGACGCCAAGGTGGCCTTCGTCAACGCGCTGCCGGTCTTCATCGCCTCCGACCCCGAGTGGGCCGCCAAGTTCACCGAGGCCGGCGTCCCGATCGTGGGCGACGACATCAAGTCGCAGGTCGGCGCCACGATCACGCACCGCGTGCTGGCCAAGCTGTTCGAGGACCGCGGAGTCGAGCTGCTGCGCACCTACCAGCTCAACTTCGGCGGCAACATGGACTTCATGAACATGCTGGAGCGCACCCGCCTCCAGTCCAAGAAGATCTCCAAGACCCAGTCGGTCACGTCGCAGATCCCGCACGAGATGGCCAAGGCCGACGTCCACATCGGCCCGTCCGACCACGTGCCGTGGCTGGACGACCGCAAGTGGGCCTACGTTCGCCTCGAGGGCAGGTCGTTCGGCGACACCCCGCTCAACCTCGAGTACAAGCTCGAGGTCTGGGACTCGCCCAACTCGGCCGGCATCATCATCGACGCGGTCCGCGCGGCCAAGATCGCCCTCGACCGGGGCATCGGCGGCCCGCTGCTGTCGCCCTCGTCCTACTTCATGAAGTCGCCGCCGGAGCAGTACTCCGACGACGCCGCCCGCGATGCCGTGGAGGAGTTCATCCGCGGCACGATCGAGCGCTGACGTCCGTCGTCCACGGGTGTCCCGCCCCGGTTCCGTCACTCGGACCGGGGCGGTCCCATGTCCCGGCCGATATCAGGGGTTCGTGCTGAGCGGGCGCGCGGCCGGCGGCAGGGCCGCGGGGTCGGCGACCGGCCAGGCCAGCGGGTCCGGCCCGAGCGCGACGAGCTGGGGCACCTGCTTGCGGGCCCAGGGTGAGATGTCCAGCTCTCCGCTCATCACCTCGGCGGCGAAGCGCGTCCAGGGCTCCCACCGGACCTCGCCCACCTCCTCGGCGTTGGGCGCGGCCTCCTCCGAGACCACGGCGCGGTAGACCGGGCACAGCTCGTTCTCCACCATGCCGTTGTCCATCACCGCCCGGTAGGAGAAGCCCGGCAGGATCAGGTCGACGGACTCGACGGCCAGGCCCAGCTCGAACCGGAGGCGGCGGATCACCGCCGACGACAGCGGCTCGCCCGGCAACGGGTGCCCGCAGCAGCTGTTGGTCCACGCGTCGGGCCAGGTCAACTTCGTGCCCGCCCGCCGGGACAACAGCACGCGGCCGCGCCGGTCGAAGACGTAGCTGGAGAACGCCAGATGCAGCGGAGTGTCAGCGGTGTGGACGGAGGACTTGGGAGCGGTGCCGATCGGGTTGCCCTCGCCGTCGACCAGCACGACATGTTCCTGTGAGGTCACTCTGCGAGAGTACGTGATCACCTCGATGCCGGTGTGACGTAGGGGCTTTATCAGGGTTGATCCTGATGCTCGGTCCTGATCGCCCGCGTAGGCTGTGCGCCGTGTCCTACGTCTCCGATCTGCGGGTGGTCCTGCGGGGGTCGAACTTCCGGCGGCTTTTCGCCACTCGGCTCGTCTCGCAGTTCTCGGACGGGATCTTCCAGCTCGCCGTGGGCGGCTACGCGTTCTTCAGCCCGGACCGGCAGGCCAGTGCGACCGCGATCGCCGCGGGTCTCGCCGTGCTGCTCCTGCCGTACAGCGTCCTCGGGCCCTTCGTCGGGGTGTTCATCGACCGCTGGTCGAGGCGGCAGATCCTCGTCATCGCGCCGATCGTACGCGGGACCCTGCTGGTGCTGGCCGCGGTCCTCGTCGCGGCGGGGGCCTCCGACGGCGTCTTCTACGCGGCGGCGCTCGGCGTCCTCGCGGTCAACCGGTTCTTCCTGGCGGCCCTCGGCGCGTCGCTGCCGCACGTCGTGCCGAACGAGCACCTGATGATGGGCAACGCGGTGACGCCCACGTCGGGCACGGTGGCGACGTTCATCGGGATGGGCGCCGGCGTCCTGCTGCGCGCGGTCGCCGGATCCGGCGACGGGGGCGTGGCGGTGCTGCTGGTCTGCTCCGGCCTCGTCTTCGGACTGAGCGCGCTGATCGCGCGGACGATGGAGCGCTCCCTGCTCGGCCCCGCGTACGACCCGGACCTCCCGCAGGCCCGCGAGGCCGTGCGGAACGTGCTGACCGGCCTGGTGGACGGCGCCCGGCACCTCGCGCACCGGCGTTCGGCGGCGGCGGCCCTCACCGGCATGGCGAGTCACCGCCTCATGTTCGGCATCTCGACCGCGGCGGTGGTGATGCTCTACCGCTACAGCTTCACCACGAACCCCGACGACGCGTTGAAGGGCATCACGCTCGTGCTCGGCGCCGTCGGCGTGGGCAGCTTCGCCGCGGTGCTGGTCACACCATGGGCCACCGAGCGGTTCCGGATCGAGACCTGGGTCCCGATGATGCTGGTGACCTGCGGCGTCCTGGAGTTCGCGCTGTGCGCGACGTTCCACGAGTGGGCGTTCGTGGCCGCCGGGCTCGTGATCGGCGTCGCCGGGCAGAGCGTGAAGATCTGCGCGGACACCGTCGTGCAGCGCGACGTCGAGGACGCCTATCTCGGCCGCGCGTTCTCCGTGTACGACATGCTGTTCAACGGCATGACGGTCCTCGGCGCGGTGCTGGCGGCGGCGCTGCTGCCGCCCGACGGCAGGTCCTATGTCGCGCTCGCCGTGATCGGCGTCGGCTACCTGCTCGGCGCGGTGCTGTACCGGATGGTGCTGCCCACCGCCACGCGGAGGCCGCCGGTCCCCGCCGCCGACTGATCGCCTACGACAGGATCCCGGTGTCGCGGGCCCAGGCGAGCAGGGCGTCCTTCGCGGCCTCCTTGCCGATCATGCCCTGGTCCATGCGGATCTCCAGCATGTGCTTGTAGGCCCTGCCGACGACCGGGCCCGGCGGCACGCCGAGGATCTCCTGGATCTCGTTGCCGTCCAGCTCGGGCCGGATCTTGGCCAGTTCCTCCTCCTCGGCCAGCCGGGAGATGCGCTCCTCCAGCTGGTCGTAGGTCCGCGACAGGGCCTGGGCCTTGCGCTTGTTGCGGGTGGTGCAGTCGGCCCTGGTCAGCTTGTGCAGGCGTTCGAGGAGATGTCCCGCGTCGCGGACGTAGCGGCGCACGGCGCTGTCGGTCCACTCCCCCGTCCCATAGCCGTGGAAGCGCAGGTGCAGCTCCACGAGCTTGGACACGTCGGACACCACGTCCTTGGGGAACTTCAGCTCGGTGAGCCGCTTCTTGGCCATCTGCGCGCCGACCACCTCGTGGTGGTGGAACGACACCCGGCCGCCGGGCTCGTTGCGCCGGGTCTTCGGCTTGCCGATGTCGTGCAGCAGGGCGGCCCACCGCAGCACCCGGTCGGGGCCGGCCGCCTCCAGCCCGATCGCCTGCTCCAGCACGATCAGCGTGTGCTCGTAGACGTCCTTGTGCCGGTGGTGCTCGTCGATCTCCAGCCGCAGCTTGGGCAGCTCCGGCAGGACGTGGGCGGCGAGCCCGGTCTCCACCAGCAGCGCCAGCCCGGCCCTCGGGTACGCGCCGAGGATCAGCTTGTCGAGCTCGTCGCGGATGCGCTCGGCCGAGACGATCTCGATGCGGCCGGACATCGCGGTCATGGCCTCGACGACCTCGGGCGCGACCGTGAAGCCGAGCTGACCGGCGAACCTCGCCGCGCGCAGCATCCGCAGCGGGTCGTCGTCGAACGACTGCTCGGGCCTGCCCGGTGTCCGCAGCGTCTTCGCGGCGAGGTCGGGCAGCCCGCCGTAGGGGTCGGCGAACTCGTGCTGCGGCAGGCGCACGGCCATCGCGTTGACCGCGAAGTCGCGCCGGGCGAGGTCGCCGTCGAGCGAGTCGCCGTACATCACCTCGGGCTTGCGCGAGGCGGGGTCGTACGACTCGCTGCGGTAGGTCGTGATCTCCAGTAGCCACCCGCCCTTGCGCACGCCGACGGTGCCGAAGTCGATCCCGATCGTCCAGACGGCGTCCGCCCAGTCCTTGACGATCTCCAGCACGCGCTCGGGACGGGCGTCCGTGGTCAGGTCGAGATCCTTGCTCGCGCGGCCGAGGAGGACGTCGCGGACGGAACCGCCGACCAGGGCCAGCTCGTGCCCCCGGGCCGAGAACAGTTCACCGAGCTCGTCGGCGACAGGGGCGATCCGGCGGAACAGTTCGTTCACGGCGCGCTGCTGGCTGTCGCTCAGATTTGAAACGGACAAGGCTGGGTAGGTCCTTCGGTCACGGAACAGAAACTCTCCCCCGATGGCCCAGGTGTTCGGGTGTCACCCAGGGGAGACACACTTAGCGATCACCAGGCCACGGACGGTTCGGGGGCGCTGGACGACGCAAGGAGCACACGAGATGAAAGACGCTCTCGCGATTCACCGCTGGCTCCTCGCCCACCAGATCCACCATGAGATCGTACGTCTTCCGCGCCCGTTGACATGCTCGGACGAGCTTCCCGAGGTGCTGGGGGTCACTCCCGAGACCTGCCTGTGCGTGTCGCTGTTCGAGGTGTCGGCGCGCGGACGGGCACACGCGGTGGCCGTGGTGAGCGCGGTGAACTCCTGTCCCGGGCCGGCGGAGGTGGGCGCCGTCCTGCGCGCCCACAGGGTAACCCCCGCGTCCGCCTTCACCGTGAACTCCGCGACCGACTACGCGCACGGCCTGGTCTGCCCGCTGTTGCTGCCCGACGATCTGACCGTTCTCGTGGACCAGCGGCTGATGGAGCGCATCGATCCCGACGAGGTCGTCCACACCGCGACCGGCGAGCGCCGGACCGCGTTGCGGTTGCGTGCCATCCATCTGTTCGACCTGGTGGCGGCCAAGCCCGTCGACCTGAGCACGGCCCAAAGGAGGGGTCTCGCGAGCCTGGTGAGTCCTATGCGGACGGCATAGGCCATAGCATTCTGGGCGTGCGCCGTACCTCACCGCCGGCCGGCACATGATCCGTAAGGCCGCGCTGCTGACATTGCTGACCGCCCTGCTCGCATCCCCCGCGGGCATGGCCGGTACGGCTGTCGCGGCGCCTCCGGGTCGTGTCGCGGCGGCTCCGGCCGATCCGCTCCTCGTGAGCGAGATCACGCCGGAGGTCGTACGCACCGCCGCCGCACCCGTGACGGTCGCGGGAACCGTGTCCGGCACGCCGGGGTCCTCCGTGCGGGTCGCCGTCCGCTACTCCCGGGGCCGGCCGTTCGCCTCCCGGACGGAGATGGCGGCCTACCTGGCCGAGCAGGGGTACGGGACCACCAACTGGAGCACCAGGATCCAGGCCACGCCGCTCGACCAGTCGGGGAAGCTCCCCTTCCGGTTCACCGTGACCCCGCAGGAGCTGGGCCTGCCCCGGCCGGGGGTCTACCCCTTCGAGGTCGAGGTCACCGACGCGGCGACCGGACAGCGGCTCGGGATCGAGCGCACCTTCCTGACGTACGCCCCCAAGGGCGAGCAGATCCCCACGGTCAAGCTGGCCGTCGCCCTGCCGCTCGTGGACCGGCCCCACCGCGCCGACGACGCGACGTTCATGGACGACGACCTGTCCGGTTCGCTCGCGTCCGGCCGCCTGGCGTCGCTGCTCCAGACCGCGCAGGACACGGGCGACGGGGTGACCTGGTTCGTGGACCCCGCCCTGCTCGACGACGTCCGCGTCCTGTCCTCCGGCCCCCGGAGCGTGAAGGGCACGCGCAAGGACGCCGACCCCGCCGCCGGCCAGTGGCTGAACGGGCTGCGCAGCGCGCTGACGGACAAGACCGTCGTCGCCACGCCGTACGCCGATCCGGACGTGGCCGCGCTCGTGCACCACGGTCTCGACAAGCAGGCCGCGGCGTCCGTGCAGCGTGGGGCCGCGCTCGCGACCGAACTGCTCGGCCGGGAGATCCGCGGCACCACCGCGTGGCCGGCCGGCGGCAAGATCGACCGTGACGCGGTGGACGAGCTGGCGATGTCGGGCGTCACGTCCGTGCTGCTGTCGGGGGACGCGCTGCCGCCGCGGGCCGTCACGCAGGACGGGCAGCCCGCCCTCCCCCCGGAGCCGACCACTCCCGACGCCGCGGCCAGGCTCGACACCGTCGCGGAGAACCCGGTCACCGCGCTGCTCGCCGACCCCACGCTCGGCAAGCTCCTCGGCGGGGACGTGTCCGCACCCGGGGCCGCGATGCTCGCGCGGCAGCGGTTCCTCGCCGAGACCGCGATGATCGCCTTCGAGCAGCAGAGCCAGCGGACCGGTCCGTTCGGCCAGCCCGGCCAGGCGGGCCAGGCCGGGCAGGACGCGACGGCGAAGACGACCTCCCGCACGGTGATCGCGGCGCCCGAGACACACCTGTGGACCCCCGACCCGGCGTTCGTCTCCGGCCTCCTGCAGGCCGTCTCCGGCGCGCCCTGGCTGCGCATGACCTCGCTCGACTCGGTCAAGCCCGGCCGGGCCGGGACGCCGCGCGGCGACCTGACCTACACCGACCGCGACCGCCAGGCCGAGCTGAGCCGCTCCTATCTGGCCACCGTACGCAAGCTGGAGCGCAAGGCCGACGCCGTGGCCACCGTCACGGAGGAGCACACGGACGTCTTCCACACGGCCATACTCCGGCTGGCCTCCGCCTCCTGGCGAGGCGACGGCAAGCGGGCGGTCTCCTTCGCCGGCCAGGTGCAGAAGGCGATCGACGACCGCATCGGCCACGTGTCCGTGCTCGACACCCCGCGCGCGGTCGCGGGCAGCAACGGCCAGGTCCCCGTCAGCGTGGCCAACAACCTGGACAAGGACATCCAGATCAAGATCCGGGTCACCTCGGGCAACAAGTCACGGCTCGCGATCGACGAGCGTGAGGCCCCCGGAGGGGTCTACGTGACCCCCACCACGAGGATCCTCGCGGGACGCAGCCAGCTCGTGAACGTGCCGGTGATCGTCCGCAACGGCGGCGGCGACGCGAGCATCTCCGTGCAGCTGCTGACCGACGAGGGCGAGAGGTACGGCAGCGCGGTGCGCGTCGTCGTGCGCGCGACCGGCTACACCGGCATCGCCCTCGTCATCGTGGGTGCGGCCGTGGTCATCATGCTGGCCGCCGTGGTGATGCGCGTCCTGCGCCGCAGGTCGCGCAAGGCGTTCCCGTTCGACGGGCCGGCGGACGAGGATGGCCCGCCCGGGGACCGGCCGGGAGCCGTCCCGGCCGAGCGCACCCAGTCACCGTAATCGGGACCATCCGGAGGAAGGCGGCCAGGAACACCATGAGCAGGATGCTGCGGGCCAGCGCGATCATGGCGGCCGGGACGATGGTCTCGCGGCTCACCGGCTTCGTCCGTACGGCGATGCTCGCCGCCGCCATCGGGACCTTCGCCCTGGGTGACGCGTACAACGCGGCCTACATGATCCCGTACATCCTGCTGGACCTGCTGCTGCAGGGCGTGCTGAGCAGCGTGATCGTGCCGGTGATCGTCCGGGCGCAGAAGCGGGACCCCGACGGGGGCCAGGCGTTCGAACAGCGGCTGATGACGCTGGCGGTGATCGTGCTGACGGCCGTCGCACTGGTCGGCGTGCTGCTGGCCCGGCCGATCATGGATCTCTACACCGCCTCGAACTGGTCCGAGGACAAGGTCGAGGTCGCCGCCACGCTGGCCAGGTACATGCTCCCCCAGATCGCGTTCTTCGGGATCGGCTCGCTGGCCGGCGCGATCCTCAACACCCGGGACAGGTTCGCCGCCCCGATGTGGGCGCCGGTGCTCAACAACATCGTCGTCATGGGCGTCCTGGCCGCCTATTACGCCGTCGGGACGTCCGACATCGAGAAGGTGAGCGAACGCGACCTCACGCTGCTCGGTCTCGGCACGACCGGCGGCATCGTGGCCCAGGCCCTCGTGCTGATCATCGCGCTGCACCGGGCGGGCTTCCGGTTCCGTCCCCGTCTCGGGCTGCGCGGCTCCGGCTTGGGAGAGGCGGCCAGGGCCGCCGTGTGGACCTTCGCCTACACCGGCATCACCCAGGTCGGTTTCTGGGTCACCACCAAGCTCGCGACCGGTGCGGGCGCACGGGCCCCCGGCGCCGGCAACAGCGCGTGGGCGTACGCCTTCCAGCTCTTCCAGCTCCCGTACGGGATCATCGCGGTGTCGGTGATCACGGCGATGCTGCCGAGGATGAGCAGGCATGTCGCCGACGGCGAGCTGGACTCGGTGCGCACGGACTTCGCCTCGGCGGTGCGGCTGGTCTCGTCCGTCATCGTCCCGGCGGGACTGCTGCTGATGGTGCTCGGGCCGTCGGTCACCACGCTGATCTTCTCGTGGGGCCGCATGACCACGACTGACGCGATCTACATCGGCCACGTGCTGCAGGTGTTCGGCGTCGCGCTCGTGCCGTTCTCGATCTTCCAGCTCCTGCTGCGGGTCTTCTACAGCTTCGGCGACACCCGCACCCCGGCGATCATGGCCGGGGTGAACGTGGCGATCAACGCGACGCTCAGCCTGGTCGCCTACTTCACGCTTCCCGACCGGTACGTCATCATCGGGCTGGCGTTCTCCTACCTGATCACGTACATCGTGCTCTGCGTCGTCGCGTGGGTGCTGGCGAGCCGGAAGGTCGGCGGGCTCGGCGGCCGTGAGGTCACCGCCGGACTCGGCCGGATGTACGCGGCGGCGATCCCGGCCGCCGCGCTGGCGCTGGCGGTCCTGTGGCTGGCCAGGGAGTTCACCTCGATCACCGCGGTGAGCTCGGCCGTGGTGCTCGCGGTGGGCGGCGGCGCGGGGCTGCTGCTGTACATGGTGGCCGCGCACCGGCTGCGGGTGCCCGAGGTCCGCTCCATCATTGGACTTGTCGCAAGCCGGGTAGGACGGTAAGAGTCCTCAAGAGCGACCGGCAACTGGAAGGTAACCCAGAAGTCCGATTCGGACGTTTTCCATCGGGAAGGCGGGCACAAGCGGCACGGCACTAGCATGGTGCGCCAGGGAGTGCGTCCCGCAGATCTTGTCCGACCGGTGGAGGCGGCAGGCAGGAGGTCTCAGGGACGCGATCTGGAGTATCGGACCGGCGAGCGGAAGCGGGAAGGCGTGGGCGGAACCACCCGGCATCGGCTGAGGCATGCCGACGGGCCGCGGAGCGGGGCGGCCGTATGAGCATGTCCACGGTCGAACCGGGGACCCGGCTGGCGGATCGGTTCCGCCTCGAGGACCGGGTGCACGAGTCCGCCGGTGCGACCCTGTGGAAGGCCCTGGACGAGATCCTCGCCCGGCCGGTCGCGGTCCACACGTTCGCGCCCGACTTCCCCCGGGTCCAGGAGGTGGTCACCGCCGCCCGCCTGGCGAGCCGCCTGACCGACCCCCGTCTCACCCAGGTCTTCGACGCGGCCGACGAGGACGGCACCGCGTACGTCGTGAGCGAGTGGGTGAGCGGAGACTCGCTCCTCGACCTGCTGGAGAGCGGGCCGATCGAGCCCGAGCGCGGCGCGGCCCTGGTCGCCGAGGCGGCCGAGGCCCTGGCGCACGCGCACGCGGCCGGCCTCACCCACCTGCACCTCACCCCCGGCCGCCTGGTCTGGACGAGTGGCGGCACGGTCAAGCTCCTCGGGCTCGCCGTCGACGCCGCGATCCTCGACCTGAGCAGCGAGGAGCCCGCCCGGGAGGACGCCGAAGGGCTGGGCCGTCTGCTCTACGCGGCGCTGACCGGCCACTGGCCCGGCGACTCCGACTGCGGGCTGCCCACCGCACCGCTGGACGACGGCAAGGTCTGCACTCCGCGGCAGGTCACCGCGGGAGTCCCCGGCTATCTGGACGCCATCACCTGCCGCGCGCTGCTGCAGGAGTCCCGGCGAGGGCAGCCGCCGCTGGCCACCCCGGCCGACGTGGCAGAGGCCCTCGCCCAGGTGCCCCGTCCCGCGCCGGCCCCCGTCACCACCGCGCCGCCCGCGCTGAACCTGCGCAGCGAGGCGCCGGACGGGCCGGGCATGTCGACCATGCCGCCGCGCATGCCGTCCCAGATGACGATGGTCCCTCCGCCGCGCCCGCAGACGGGTACCGCGAGCAAGATCCTGCTGACCGTTATCGTCCTGCTCGTCATGGCCGCCGTCGGCGTGGGCGCCTGGACCGTGGGCAAGAACCTCGGCAACACCCCGAGGGGGGTGGCCCAGTCGGACGCCGCGCGGTCCCCGTCCCCCTCGCTCAAGCCGGTGACGGTCAAGGCGGTGAGCGCGGCGGGGTTCGACCCCCTCGGTTCCGACCGCGCCGAGAAGCCGGAGATCGCCCCGCTCGCCATCGACGGCAAGCCGTCCACCGACTGGCACACCGACAGCTACAGCAGTGCCGACCTGGGACGGCTCAAGGACGGCGTCGGGCTCATCCTCGACATGGGCAAGCCGGTCCCCATCGCCGACGTGGTCGTCTCCCTGGGCGCCGGAGGCGGCGCGACGGTGCAGCTCAAGGTAGGCGACGCGGCGGAGCTGTCCTCGTTGAAAACCGTGGCGGAGAAGAAGGGCGCGTCGGGTTCGGTGACGCTCACTCCGGAAAAGGCCACCACTGGCCAGTACGTTTTGATCTGGTTCACCCGACTTCCCCCCTACAACGGGCAGTATCGTGGCACTATCTACGACGTAACGGTGCATTCCCCCGGATCGGCATAGCAGGGACTTGTGAACTCCCCACCAGACAATCCCCCGACGGCTGAGCACGCGCGCCGCGCGATGTCCGATGCCGATCTGCTGACCCGCCACCTCGGCGGTGACCCTCACGCGTTCAGTGAGATCGTCAGGCGACACCGCGACCGCATGTGGGCGGTCGCCCTGCGTACGCTCGGCGATCCCGACGAGGCGGCCGACGCGGTCCAGGACGCTTTCGTCTCGGCGTACCGCAAGGCGGACAGCTTCCGCGGCGAGGCGGCGGTCACGACGTGGCTCCACCGCATCGTGGTCAACGCCTGTCTCGACCGCATGCGCCGCAAGTCGGTGCGCCCGGTCGCCGACGACGAGCTCATCGAGGCCGCGGAGCGCGACGCCCCGGCCACCGACCACGCGGGCGAGCGCGAGGTCTCCCTGGAGGTCACGGCGGCGCTCAAGCTGCTGCCGCCCGACCAGAGGGCGGCTCTCGTGCTGGTCGACATGATGGGGTACGCGGTGGACGACGCGGCGGCGGTGCTGGGGGTCCCCCCGGGCACCGTGAAGAGCCGCTGTGCGCGGGGCCGCGCGAAACTCGCCCCGATTCTTTCGCATCTGCGGAACCGATCTGACCTCACTCGCGTCTCATCCGGGAAGGGAGCAGAACTTCGTGACGGGTGACACGCACTACGACCTGGAGGTTCTCGCCGAGCTGGCGGAGGGTCTCCTCGACGACACGACGGCCCGGCGGGTCCGCGAGCATCTCGCGGTCTGCGACCCCTGCGGGGAGAGCCTTGCCGACCTGGCCGCGGTCCGCGAGGTCCTGGCGGCGGTGCCGGTGCCGGCGATGCCTTTGGGCGTCGCCAAGCGCATAGACCGGGCCCTGGCCGCCGAGGCTCCGGACTGGGACCGCATCATGCGGGACGCCCCCTGGGACAGCGCTCCACTGGAGAGCGTCCCGTGGGAGACGGTCGAGCCTCCGGTCGAAACCACGGTGGCCGATTCCGCGGAGCCGGAGCGCGAGCTCGCGCCGGTCGCTCCACTGGGAGTCGTCGCCGACGACGGCACGATCCGGCCGGCCAGGCGCCGCTCCGGGACGCGTACGACGGGCGGGAAGGCGTCCAGACGGCGCGCGTGGGCCATGCCCGCCGCGGTCGCCGCGGCCGCGGCCGTGGTGATCGGGAGCGGCGGTCTCGCCACCGGGCTGCTCTCGTTCGGCGACTCGCCGTCGCAGCAGGTGGTGAGCCAGGGCGAGCCCGGCCAGAGCCCGGCCAAGGTCCAGGCGATGACCTACTCGACCTACGCCAGCGGCCACAACTACACCAGCCGGGAGCTGCGCGGGCCGCTGCTGGGGTACTTCGGCGTGGCGCCCGGCTCCGGCACCAACGACGACGAGGACCTCGACACCTGCGTCAAGCGGTTCTCGAACGAGCTCGACCGCACGCCGATCGGCGTCGACAAGGCTCTCTACAACGGCAACGAGGCCACCATCATGGCGTTCTGGGAGGACAAGAGCATGAACGCCGTCAGGGTGGTCGTGGTGGACTCCGGGTGCCGCAAGCTGCGCCCCGAGGGTCTGGCCTCCTGGAAGTGACCGCGCGGCGATAGCCGTACCATCAGCAGTGACGAAGCCCCCCGCGACCTCCGGGGGGCTTCGTCATGACAGGGGTCGGCCCGGGAATGACCGGGGCCTAGGATCTGTTGACGGCACTGCACATCCACCGGGATCGAAGAAGGCGGGTCCGTTGAGCGACGTTCGAAACGTGATCATCATCGGGTCGGGGCCGGCCGGCTACACGGCGGCCGTCTACACCGCGCGCGCGGACCTCAAGCCGCTCGTCTTCGAGGGTTCGGTCACCGCGGGTGGCGCCCTGATGAACACCACCGACGTGGAGAACTTCCCCGGGTTCCCGGACGGCATCATGGGCCCGGACCTGATGGACAACTTCCGCAAGCAGGCCGAGCGGTTCGGCGCCGAGCTGGTCGCCGACGACGTCGTCGAGGTGGACCTGCGGGCCGACCCGAAGGTCGTCAAGACCTACACCGACACCTACTACGCCAAGGCGGTCATCCTGGCCACCGGTTCGAGCTACCGCGAGCTGGGGCTGGACAACGAGAAGCGGCTGTCCGGCCGGGGCGTCTCCTGGTGTGCCACGTGTGACGGGTTCTTCTTCCGCGACCAGGACATCGTGGTGGTCGGCGGCGGTGACACGGCGATGGAGGAGGCGATCTTCCTGACCCGGTTCGCGAAGTCGGTGACGGTGATCCACCGCCGCGACTCGCTGCGCGCCAGCAAGATCATGCAGGATCGGGCGTTCGCGAACGAGAAGATCCGCTTCGTCTGGGACAGCGAGGTCGCCGACGTGCTCGGCGAGGAGCGGGTGTCCGGGGTGCGGGTGCGCAACGTCAAGACCGGCGAGGAGACCGACCTCCCCGTGGGGGGCGTGTTCATCGCGATCGGGCACGAGCCCCGCACCGACGTCGTCAAGGGTCAGGTCGATCTCGACGAGGAGGGGTACATCGTGGTCGATTCCCCGTCGACGCGCACGAACATCGACGGAGTGTTCGCGGCCGGGGACGTCGTCGACCACACCTATCGTCAGGCGATCACGGCGGCCGGGACCGGATGCGCGGCGGCGCTCGACGCCGAGCGCTGGCTGACGCTGAACGCCTGAGTCCCGGCATCGGGAATGCGGGGACGGTCCCCGCGGTTGTCTGCACCGCCACACCACTCACGCAAGGGGAGAAATACCGTGGGCGCGATCAAGAGCGTGACGGACGCGAGCTTCGAGGCCGAGGTCCTCAAGAGCGACAAGCCGGTTCTGGTCGACTTCTGGGCCGAGTGGTGCGGTCCGTGCCGTCAGGTCGGGCCGATCCTCGAGGAGATCGCCACCGAGCACGCCGACAAGCTGACGATCGTCAAGCTGAACATCGACGAGAACCCCGTCACGCCGCGGGACTACGGCGTGCTCCAGATCCCGACAATGAACGTCTACAAGGGTGGCGAGGTCGTCAAGCAGATCATCGGCGCCAAGCCGAAGGCCATGCTGCTGCGCGAACTCGACGGCGTCATCTGACGCCGGAAGCAGAGCCCTCCGCTACGAAGCAGAGCCCTCCGCGCACTCGCGCGGGGGGCTCCTGTGTCGTCAGCGGCCACACGTACCGCTGAGATCCCCTCAGACGGGCCGCAGAGCCCTCTCCGGGGACATCGAGCCCAGCAGCCGCTCCAGCGCCACCTCGACGTCCTCGCGCCACGACACGGCCGTCTTGAGCTCCAGCCGGAGCCGGGGGAAGCGCAGATGCGGGCGGACGGTCTTGAACCCGACCGACAGCAGGTAGTCGGCGGGCAGCACGCAGCCGCCCGGCTGCTCCCACTTCAGGTCGCCGAACGCCTCGATCGCCCGCACGCCGCGGCGGGTCAGGTCCTTGGCGACGCCCTGCACGAGCATCCGGCCCAGGCCTCCGCCGGTGAACTCCGGCACGATGTGCGCGGTCATCAGCAGCACCGCGTCGGAGCTGACCGGAGACGTGGGGAACGCCACCGAGCGTGGGACGTAGAGCGGCGGAGCGTAGAGCACGAACCCGGCCGCGACCCCGTCGACATAGGCGATCTTGCCGCAGCTCCCCCATTCGAGCAGGGTCGCGGAGATCCACGCCTCTTTCTCCAGCCCCGGGTCGCCCGCCTCCACCGCGCGCTCGCCGCTGACGGGATCGAGCTCCCAGAACACACACCGCCGGCACCGGCGCGGCAGGTCATCGAGATTGTCGAGGGTGACGTTGACCAGCCGACGCGACACGTGATGCCCCAATCCCCGTCAGGAGTCCTGCCAGAAAAGCGCGCGAAAACGGCGTCTCCAGGTCGCATCGTAACTCAGCGGAAGGGCAGGAGCGGGTGCGCCACGAACAGCCGCCGACGAGCATTAAAGGGGTTGGCCGGGCCGAAACCAGTGGGACAGGAATGCAAGAAAAGGGGCCATTGATGGTCAATACCCAGTTGTGATGGGCGTGGCGCGTTACCGTACTCTGGATTTCCTGGCTACGTGATCGGAGGTGGACCGTGGCACAAGAGCTTGATCACGGTCGGACTAACGCGGCCCACGGGTCGCGCATTGACGCCTACGTCGACCGGTACGCCGCCCGCGCCGCCGGGATGGTCGCCTCCGAGATCCGAGCTCTCTTCGCCGTCGCGTCGAGGCCCGAGGTGGTCTCGCTCGCCGGCGGCATGCCGTACGTCAACGCGCTCCCCCTCGACCTGGTCAGCGAGCTCGTCGCCGACCTGGTCAGCACGCGCGGCTCGGTGGCCCTGCAGTACGGCTCCGGGCAGGGCGACCCCGCCCTGCGCGAGCAGATCTGCGAGGTCATGCGCATGGAGGGCATCGAGGCGAACGCCGACGACGTGGTCGTCACGGTGGGCTCGCAGCAGGCGCTCGATTTGATCACCCGGATCTTCATCGACCCCGGCGACGTCGTGCTCGCCGAAGGGCCCTCGTACGTCGGAGCGCTCGGGACGTTCAGCGCCTACCAGGCCAAGGTCGTGCACATCGCCATGGACGACCAGGGCCTCATCCCCGAAGCCCTCGCCCAGACCATCTACGCGCTCCATGCGGCCGGCAACCGGATCAAGTTCCTCTACACGATCCCCAACTTCCAGAACCCGGCCGGTGTGACGCTGAACGAGGTGCGCCGCCGCCAGGTGCTGGAGATCTGCCACAGGGCCGGGGTTCTCGTGGTGGAGGACAACCCGTACGGCCTGCTCGGCTTCGACGGGGAACCGATGCGGGCGCTGCGCGCCGACGACCCCGAGGGCGTGGTCTACCTCGGCTCGTTCTCCAAGACCCTCGCCCCCGGCTTCCGCGTCGGCTGGGCGCTCGCCCCGCACGCCGTACGCGACAAGCTGGTCCTGGCCATGGAGTCGGCGGTGCTGTCGCACTCGTCCTTCACCCAGCTCGCCGTCGGCCAGTATCTCGCCACCCAGCCGTGGCGCGAGCAGATCAAGTCGTTCCGTGAGCTGTACCGCGAGCGGCGTGACGCGCTCCTGGGCGCGCTCGACGTGCTCATGCCGCCCGGTTGCACATGGACCCGCCCCGCTGGCGGGTTCTTCGTCTGGATGACGCTGCCCGAGGGACTCAACTCCAAGGCGATCCTCCCCCGTGCGGTCGCCGAGCGGGTCGCGTTCGTGCCCGGCACCGGCTTCTACTCCGACGGCGGCGGCGCGCGGAACATGCGCCTGTCGTTCTGCTATCCCGAGCCGGACCGCATCAAGGAGGGCGTGCGCCGCCTGGCGGGCGTGATCGAGCAGGAGCTCAGGCTGCGGGACACGTTCGGCACCGGCTCCGCGCCGGGACACGCCGGCGTCGACACCCCCAGCCCGGATCTCGCCTAGAGCGCGTACGGCCACCGCCCCCTGCGACCTAGGAGCCGCCCATGGGACCTCATGGGCGGCTCCTACGCTATGGATGGAAGTGCGCCACACCCGCGTGGGATGGCTTGGCGTACCGGGGGACGCACCGGCGCGGGCGGGGCACTAGCCTGTTCAGGCTGGCCGTACTGACTTCTCGAGGCGAGAAAGGCCCTCTTCGTGAGCGAGCGAACGATGACCCAAGGATCGCCCCCCGTGCGTCCGTGGAGGGGGGCGCGGACCGGAACCGGCGCCGCCGCCGTCCGCATGGGCGGTGAGGCGTCATGAGCGATCTGGGCCACGTGCTCGTCCTCGCGGGAGGGCTCTCCTACGAGCGTGAGGTCTCCATCCGGTCCGGACGCCGCGTCGCGGAGGTGCTGCGGGCGGTCGGTGTGGACGTGGAGACGCGCGACGCGGACGCCACCTTCGTGCCCGCCGTGCTGGCGGACCCGCCGGACGCGGTGTTCGTCACCCTGCACGGCGGCGCCGGGGAGGACGGCGCCATCCGGTCGGTGCTGGAACTGCTCGACGTGCCGTACGTGGGGGCGACGCCGGACGCCTGCCGGGTCTCCTTCGACAAGCCCACGGCGAAGGCCGTCGTCCGCTCCTGGGGGCTCAACACGCCCGACTCCGTGGCGCTGCCCAAGGAGACGTTCCACGATCTCGGCGCCACGGCCGTGCTCGCCCGCATCATCGATCGGCTCGGCCTGCCGCTCTTCGTCAAGCCTTCCCGCGGCGGTTCCGCGCTGGGCGCGTCCATCGTCCGCACGGCAGAGGAACTGCCCGCCGCGATGGTCGGCTGCTTCGCCTATGGCGACACCGCGCTCATAGAGCGGTACGTCCAGGGCGTGGAAGTCGCGGTCTCCGTGGTGGATCTCGGCGACGGGCCGGTCGCTCTGACGCCGGTGGAAATCGTGCCCGATCGGGGTGTGTACGATTACGCGGCCCGTTATACGGCCGGCCAAACAGAGTTCTTCGCACCGGCCCGGCTCTCCCCCGAGGTCGCCGAGGCGTGCGCCGGAATGGCGGTCGCCGCGCACACCGCCCTCGGCCTGCGCGACCTCTCCCGCACCGACCTCATCGTCGACGGCTCCGGCAAACCGTACTTCCTTGAGGTCAACGTGGCACCCGGCATGACGGAGACGTCCCTGCTGCCGATGGCCGCGGAGGCTGCGGGCCGAGACCTCGGCACCCTGTGCAAGGGACTCCTCGAGTTGGCCGCCACCCGAGCCTGACCCCACCTCCGTTTCACGTGAAACACCCCTCCAGACTGTGATCGCGCCTGGAGGGGTGTGAAGGCAAACCGCCCTCGGCCGGGCCGTCCGTCACTCCGACGGTGAGAGCCTGCGGACGTTCACGATTTGCGCAGCGCGGATCACTGCCACCACCCTTGGCCGAGTGCGCCGAGAGCTGGGTCCACCGCGTGTTTCACGTGAAACCCATGCTCTCGGGGTGCCGACGAGCTCTGGGCGGGTTTGGTCACTGCGCTGGAAGGAACCTCCGGTCCTCGCTTCCTTCCGCTCCGCTCCCCGCCTCATGGAGTCTGGTGAGCACGAGGGTGGGGCGGTGCCGACAACCGAGCTCGATCACGCCCTCTCAGGCCCGTGTTTCACGTGAAACCCTGAGGCTGTGTCGATGACCTCCCGGCGGGGGTGGTCACTGCGCTGGAAGGAACCTCCGGTCCTCGCGAAGTCCGCTTCGCTGGACCTTCGCTGCGGTCCTCGCTTCCTTCCGCTCCGCTCCCCCACACGGCAAGTGGATGGACAGCGCACTAGTCGGTCGCGATGCCCCTACTGCGCATCGCGTTGGCGGCCTCCGGTGCCATCGTGTCGATGATCCGCTCCAGGTCGTCGATCGTGGAGAACTCGACGACGATGCGGCCCTTCCGGCTGCCGAGGTCGACCTTCACCCTTGTCTCGAAGTGGTCAGAGAGCCGGTCCGCCAGGTCGCGGAGCGCCGGGGCGGTCGGCTTCTTCGCCCGAGGCTTACGCGGAGCCGGTCCCGCCGTCGCCTCGCCCAGGGCCACGATCTCCTCGACGGTCCGTACGGACAGCCCTTCCGCCACGATCCGGCTCGCCAGTCGCTCCTGGGCGGCGGGATCGTTGAGCGCGAGCAGCGCCCGCGCGTGCCCGGCGCTGATGACTCCGGCCGCCAGCCGGCGCTGCACCTCGGGCGGGAGATTCAGCAGGCGCAGGGTGTTGCTGATGTGCGAGCGGGACCGCCCCACCTTTCTGGCCAGCACCTCGTGGGTGGCACCGAAGTCGTCCAGAAGCTGCTGGTAGGCCGCCGCCTCCTCCAGCGCGTTGAGCTGCTCCCGCTGGAGGTTCTCGATGAGCGCCTCACGGAGCATCTCGTCGTCCTGGGTGCTCCGGACGATCGCGGGAATGCGGTCCAGCCCCGCGATCTGCGAGGCGCGCCACCTCCGCTCCCCCATAATCAGCTCGAAGCGACCGCCCTCCACCGCACGGACGACGACCGGCTGCAGCAGGCCGACCTCCTTGATGGATGCCGCGAGTTCGTCGAGACGGTCCTCGTCGAACACCTCACGCGGCTGCCGCGGGTTCGGGGAGATGGAGTCGACCTCGATCTCCTGGAAGTAGGCGCCCTCCACCGGACGTAGGCCAGCCACGTCCACTCCCGGCACAGCCGTCGGTGGGCCGGCAGGCGAAACGCTCGCCATGGACGCCGGTTCGACGATCGGTCCTGTGGGGATCAGAGCCCCAAGACCCTTGCCCAGTCCCCGACGCTGCTGGCTCACCGCTGCTCCCTCATACCCGCACAGAAGGCGGTGCCCAGCGACTCGGGGTCACTGGGCACCGGCACGCACACACCAGGAGAGAGTACCGCTGTGACGGCGTCCCCATGAGTCTCGCGCATCGAGCTGTGTACAAACCCGCCCAACGCCCCGCATCACCAGGGAGGAGCGGAGCGGGCGGGAGGGAGGACCGCAGCGAAGGCCCAGCGGAGCGGGCTTCGCGAGGACCGGAGCTTCCGGCCGGCGCAGTGACGTCTCAAGTATGCGCCGCCCAACCCACGGCACCGCGGAGTACCGGATGGGCTGGGCGAGGGCCGAACCTTCCGGCCGGCGCGGTGACGACTGAGCTCGGCATTATTCCTCCCCCAATGCGCTGCATGCTCCGGGAGACCTAAACGGTGCTGTCCCGTCCGGGCGAGCCCCGTCGTCGACGCGTCGTTCGCGCTACGCGCGGCTCTGTCAGGCGCCGGCGAGGGCCGCCGCGCGGTAGGCGATCTCGCGCGCGGCGCCCATGTACGCCAGCGCTCCGCTCGAGCCCGGGTCGTACGTCATGACCGACTGCCCGTAGCTGGGCGCCTCGGAGACACGGACACTCCTGGGGATGACGGCGTCGAGCACGGTGTCGCCGAAGTGGGATCGCACCTCCTCGGCCACCTGAGAAGCGAGGCGGGTCCGGCCGTCGTACATCGTGAGCAGGATGGTCGTGACCGCCAACGTCTGGTTGAGATGCGCGCGCACCAGCTCGACGTTCTGCAGGAGCTGGGTGAGCCCCTCAAGGGCGTAATACTCGCACTGGATGGGGATCAGCACTTCCTGTGCCGCCGCCATGGCGTTCACGGTCAGCAGTCCCAGCGACGGCGGACAGTCGATGAGGATGTAGTCGAACTCCATCGCGTCGAACGACGCCAGCGCCCGGCGCAGGCGAGTCTCCCGGCCGACCATCGGAACCAGCTCGATCTCCGCGCCCGCGAGGTCGAGGGTGGCGGGAGCACAGAACAGGTTCGGCATTTCGGGGACCGGCTTCACGATCTGCGACAGCGGCATGTCGTCCACGAGGACCTGGTACACCGACGGCATCCCCGACCGGTGTTCCGTCGCCAACGCGGTGGACGCGTTGCCCTGTGGGTCGAGATCGACCACGAGGACGCGCTGATCGTGCATGGACAGCGCGGCCGCCAGGTTGACGGCTGTGGTGGTCTTGCCCACGCCGCCCTTCTGGTTGGCCACCGTCATCACGCGGCACCTAGAAGGCCGGGGCCAGGCCCCCTCGTCGCGCGTCGAGTAACCGACGGAAGGCGCAGCCGCCTGCGGGGGTGCGGCTGTTTCACGTGAAACCACAGAACTCAGTGCCTCTCGTACCAGCGGCGAATCGCCAGGGCTAAGGGGGGTCTGGGACACGGTCGTCGTCCTTTCGACCGGCGAAGCAGAGGGACGAGGCCAGCCCACCCCGGAGGACCGGCCTGCTGTCGCGATCTCCCAGCGTAGGGGGAGCCGGGTCTCCGGCCAACCCAGGCCCGCTGTCACACCGCCTGATCCGGCGTCCGCCACCGGCTCACCTCTTTCGTCGCCTCCGCGTGTCCGTTCGCGGTGACCGTCCGGCGACGACGCGAACGAGGGTCGCGGGCGGCTCGACCTTACCGTGCCCCACTGTGATCAACTCGACGTGCCTCACCCCAAACGCCTCCAACTGGGGACGGGCGGCGTCCAGTTCCTCCTGCGCCCGCTCGCCCTTCATCGCGAGCAGTTCCCCACCCTCGTGCAGCAGCGGCATCGACCACGCCAGCAGACGGTCGAGCGGCGCGACCGCACGGGCAGTCGCCACGTCGAAGACGCGCTTTCGGGCGAGTTCCTCCGCCCGCCCGCGCAGCACCTCCACGTTGTCGAGTTTGAGCGCCTCCACGCACTCGGACAGGAACACGGTCCGGCGCAGCAGCGGCTCCAGCAGGGTCACCGTCACATCGGGGCGGACGATCGCGAGCACGAGCCCGGGCAGGCCCGCGCCCGAGCCGATGTCGACGAGGGTCGAGTCCGGCGGGACCGCCTCCTCCACGACCGCGCAATTCAGCAGGTGCCGGTCCCAGATGCGGGACACCTCACGCGGCCCCAGGAGTCCCCGCACCACGCCCGGCCCGGCGAGCAACTCGGCGAACAGCCGGGCCCGCTCCAACGCCTCGCCGGTGAAGATCTTTCGCGCCACCGGGGGCGCCTCGGGCAGCTCGTTGCTCTCCGTCATCACTCACTCATTCATGAACGCTCTGGGCCAAGGGTAACCGTCCTTCCCCCCTCGGCGACGGCCAGCCGTACATCCGGCGTCCGCCGGCCGCCCTGGTCCGGCTGGGAGGGGAAGGGACAGAGGCACGTACAGGACGGAAAAGCCGCCGGTCCCGGATGTGGGACCGGCGGCTTCCCCGCGTCAGAACTGTGAAAAGCGGTCAGGCGGGCAGGACCACCACGAAGCGGCGGGGCTCTTCGCCCTCGGACTCGCTGCGCAGGCCCGCCGCCGCGACGGCGTCGTGCACGATCTTGCGCTCGAAAGGCGTCATCGGCTTGAGCGCCTTCGGCTCGCCGGTGCGCTTGACGTCGTCGGCCGCCGCGGCACCCACCTTGGTGAGCTCGGCCCGGCGCCGCTCCCGATAGCCGCCCACGTCGAGCATGAGCCGCGAACGCTCCCCCGTCTGGCGGTGCACGGCCAGGCGCGTCAGCTCCTGCAGCGCCTCAAGCACCTCTCCGCCGGGACCCACGAGCTCGTCACCCTTGATGCCCACGATCGAGACGACGGCACGGTCCCCCTCGACGTCCATGTCGATATCGCCGTCCAGGTCGGCGATGTCGAGCAGGCCCTCAAGGTAGTCCGCCGCGATCTCGCCCTCCTGTTCGAGGGCATCGATGTCGGGAGCAGGCTTGAGGGTCTCCTCAGCTTCGGTCACGTCCGGACTCTCCTTCTCCTACGACTTCTTGCTGCCGGTGCGCTTGCTGCGAGGCTGGCGCGCCGGCTGCTGACGGACGATCTTGGGGGCGGGTGCCGGCTCAGGCTGCTCCGCCGCCTTGGGCTTCCCCACCAGCCTGGTGAAGATCCCGTTCGTCGGCTCGGGAGTGGTGACGTTGCCCTTCTCGTCCACCACCGGCATCGGGTGGCGGCTGTAGAACCAGTGCTGCTGGCCGAGGGTCCACAGGTTGGTGGTCACCCAGTAGAGGATCAAACCGAGCTGGAAGTTCAGGCTGAAGACGGCGAACAGCGGCGAGATGTACATGAGGATCTTCTGCTGCTGCGCCATGGGGTTGTCCGGCATCTGCGCCATCGAGCGCGTCACGCTCTGCCGGACGGTGAGGAACGTGGTGAGCGAGCTGACGGCGACGAAGAGCGCCAGCACGATCTTCGTGACCACCGGATCGGCGCTGAACTTCTCGATGTCCGCCGCGCTCGTGAAGAAGGTCGCCGGCAGCGGGGCACCGAAGACGTGCGCGTGCCGGGCGCTCTCCACGAGCTCCTTGGACATCCCGAAGACGGCCCGGTCCTCGGCGATGGCCCGCAGCACGGTGAACATCGAGATGAAGATCGGGAACTGCGCGACGATCGGAAGGCAGCCCCCCAGCGGGTTGGCGCCGCCCTCCTGGTACAGCCGCATGACCTCCTGGTTCATGCGCTGCTTGTCGTTCTTGTACTTCTTGCGCAGCTCTTGGACCTTGGGCGCGAGCTCCTGCATCTTGCGCGACGAGCGCATCTGCTTCATGAAGAGCGGGAAGATCAACAGACGCATCAGCACGGTCAGCGTGATGATGGTCAGCGCCCAGTTGAGACCGCTGCTGGCGGGGATGAATGTGCTGTAGCCGGCGTGGATGTGGGTGATCACCCAGGCCACAGCCGTATACAGCCAGTTCAGGAATGGCAGCTCCACCGAGCTAGCTCCCTTGCGTTTCGTCGTGAGACCGGACTCGGCGTGGGGGCACCGGGTCGAAACCTCCGGGGTGGAACGGGTGACACCGTCCGATGCGCCTGACGGTCAGCCATACCCCGCGCGCCGCTCCGTGAACGGCGACGGCTTCTAACCCGTAGGCGCTGCAGGACGGTTCGAACCGGCACCTCGGCCCCAGCATCGGGCTGATGAAGGCGCGGTAGAACTTGATGAGCGCGAGCAGCACGCGAGCGACCGGCCCGGTCGCGGGCCGGTCGGCCTCCCCGGGCACCACTGCCGGGGTCGGTTGCTGCGCTGTCATGACCGTCCATCCGTCGGGGCCCGGAAATCGGACCCGCGCCGCCGGAGTAAACGACTCAGCGCGACGTCGAGTTCGGCGGCCAGGTGCTCGCTGCGCGCGGACGCAGCCGGTGGATTGGCGCGTACCACCAGAAGGCTACCTCTCGGCAGCATCGGCAGGCGGTTCCGCACGAGGTGTCTCAACCTGCGCCTGACCTGGTTCCGCACCACGGCGCCGCCGACCGCCTTGCTCACGACGAAGCCGACCAGCGGTGGCTCGTCGGCGTCGCGCAGGTTCAGGTGTGCGACCAGGGTGGGACGCCCGGCGCGCCGCCCACGGCGAATCGCGTCGGCGAACTCGTCACCCCGCCGCATGCGGGACGCGGACGGCAGCACCGGGCTTCCTCGATCGACGTACGGCCGCCCGCTCCGCTCGACACGGGCGGGCGGCGTCTGATTGTCAGACCGTCAGCTCAGCGCGGCCCTTGCGGCGGCGCGCGGCCAGGATGGCGCGGCCGGCCCGGGTGCGCATGCGCAGCCGGAAGCCGTGGGTCTTCGCGCGGCGACGGTTGTTCGGCTGGTAAGTACGCTTGCTCACGGGTGGGCTCCAGGCGTCAAGTACGTCCGCGGCGTTCCGCGGGCGCGGTACATTCCATGGTCACGGCTCGTCAGATGCGCGGGCATGCGAAATAGCCGTCGCGTGATTAGCCGACCGGGACACGTTACGGGTCCACCGTACGTCAGGTCAAACCGGCACCCGTGCCGCCAAGCGAGTACGGCGAGCGACCATGGCCCATTAGGCTGTGGACAACGCCTTGAACGCAGGTTGCGCACACCGCTACTGTCGGCCGTCCGGCCCTTCCCCCCATCAGCGTGAATCGTGCCCGGGGAGGACGCGCGGGCTGTGCACATCATGTGGATCATATGTGGATGGCATCCGGACGAGGGCCGGTGCCGCGGGGCGTACGAAACTGACACGACACGGATCGCGGCGGGCGAGCGGGGCCGCGCAACGGGAGGAGGGGCCGAGCCATGGAAGGCGTCGATCTCAACGCTGTATGGGCTCGGGCGCTCAGGACCCTGCTCGACGAGGGCGTCTCGGGGCAGCAGCGGGCGTTCCTGCAGATGACGCAGCCCTCCGGTCTCATCAACGACACGATTCTCCTGGCGGCCCCCAACGACTTCGCCAAGGAGGTCATCGAGGTACGCCTGCGCCCGCTGATCGTGCACGCGTTGTCGCAGGAGCTCGGGCGGCCCGTGCGGATCGCCGTGATGGTGGATCCCGGCGCCGGCATGACCGCCCCGTCCGACCCCGCCTCCGCCCCGGCGGCCGACCATCGTCCACAGTCGCCGTCCACAAGTTATCCACAGGCCGGTTCCCAGGCCCCCCGCTTCCCCTTAGGCGAGGACGGCCCGATCCGGCGCGACGCCGAGCCGCACGGGCAGCACTATCCACAGGCCCAGCAGTATCCACAGCCTCCACAGCACATGTCCTCGCCCGACCTCCCGCAGCGGCCCGGCGGCTACTCCCCCGAACCGCCCGCCGCCCCCAAGCCGGAGCCGGTTCCCGGGCCGGGCCCCGTGTCCGGGCCGGTGCCAGGCGCCGGGCAGAACCGCTGGGACACCCGGGGCGGCCGCACCTCCGGCGAGCCGGCCCGGCTGAACGCCAAGTACACCTTCGAGACCTTCGTCATCGGCGCCAGCAACCGCTTCGCGCACGCCGCCGCCGTCGCGGTCGCCGAGGCCCCCGCCAAGGCGTACAACCCGCTGTTCATCTACGGCGACTCCGGGCTGGGCAAGACCCACCTGCTGCACGCGATCGGCCACTACGCGCAGAGTCTGTACGACGGCGCCCGGGTGCGGTACGTGAGCTCCGAGGAGTTCACCAACGACTTCATCAACTCCATCCGCGACCACAAGGCCGACGGATTCCGCTCCCGTTTCCGCGCTGTGGACATCCTCCTCGTCGACGACATCCAGTTCCTCGAGGGCAAGGAGCAGACGCAGGAGGAGTTCTTCCACACCTTCAACACCCTGCACAACGCCAGCAAGCAGATCGTCATCTCCAGTGACCGGGCGCCCAAGCAGCTCGTGACGCTGGAGGACCGGCTGCGCAACCGGTTCGAGTGGGGTCTCATCACCGACGTCCAGCCGCCCGAGCTGGAGACCCGCATCGCGATCCTGCGCAAGAAGGCGATCCAGGAGGGCCTGGCCGCGCCTCCCGACGTGCTGGAGTACATCGCCAGCCGCATCGCGACGAACATCCGCGAGCTGGAGGGCGCGCTCATCCGGGTCACCGCGTTCGCCAGCCTCAACCGGCAGTCTGTGGACATCCAGCTCGCCGAGATCGTCCTCAAGGACCTCATCAGCGAGGACGCGAGCCCGGAGATCACCATCTCCCTCATCATGTCCACAACCGCCGAGTACTTCGGGGTCTCGCTCGACGACCTGTGTGGAAGCTCACGCTCCCGCGCCCTCGTCACGGCCCGGCAGATCGCCATGTACCTGGCCCGTGAGCTGACCGACCTGTCCCTGCCGAAGATCGGCCAGCAGTTCGGCGGGCGCGACCACACCACCGTGATGCACGCGGAGCGTAAGATCCGGTCGCTCATGGCCGAGCGGCGCTCGATGTACAACCAGGTCAACGAGTTGACGACACGGATCAAGCAGCGCGCACGCAACGCTTAGTGCACAGCTGTGGATAACTCTGTGGATCAAAAATTTCGGCCCTCGATGGCCGCCGCGTCGATACCCACACCCTCTCCGGCTCTCCAACACGCCGTCCCCACTTGGGGACAACTTTGGGGAAAAGCTGGGGACTACTTGGGGAACACCCGTGGACGAGCTGGGGACGCCCTGTGCGTACTCGTCACAGCCACCTCGGCTGTCCCTTTTACCCCGTGGACAACCGGTGGAAACATGGTGGATTACTCGTGGACAGAGGGCCCTCCGCCTGGGGAACGGGTGTGGGGACAGCGCGGCCGCCCACAATCCACAGGGGGTCCGTCCACCTCTCCCCCACACCGGCAGTGGATGAAGCAGCTCCCGTGAGCTGCGAAAATGCTCGACATCCACATATCCACACTGCCTAATAAGGCGACTTGTATCTCTCCCTCTAAAGAACTCAAGAACCATAGAAGGGGTTCTGGAGGCACACAGGTGCGGGAGAGTGAAGACTTGACGAAGCAGCGACACCCAGGAGGCTGATCCACGTGATGTTCCGGATCGATCGCGACGTGCTCGCCGAGGCCGTGGCGTGGACGGCACGGAGCCTTCCGGCCCGTCCCTCGGTGCCGGTGCTCGCCGGCATGCGGCTCGAGGTGACCGACGACCAGAGGTTGAAGCTGTCCGGCTTCGACTACGAGGTCTCCGCCGAGGTGACCCTCGACGTGCAGACCGGGGAGCCGGGAGTGGTCCTCGTCTCCGGCAAGCTCCTCGCCGAGATCACTCGCGCGCTTCCCGCACAGCCGGTCGAGCTGGTTGTGGACGGAGCCAAGGCCGTGGTCACCTGTGGCAGCGCACGGTTCACACTTCTCACCATGCCTGTGGAGGACTATCCCTCCCTGCCGGCCATGCCCCCGGCCGCCGGACGGGTCGGCAGCGACGTGTTCGCCTCCGCCGTCGGTCAGGTCGCCGTCGCCGCCGGCAAGGACGACACGCTCCCGATGCTCACCGGCGTGCGGATGGAGATCGAGGGCGACACCGTGACCCTCGCCGCCACCGACCGCTACCGCCTCGCCGTACGCGAGCTGAAGTGGCAGCCCGAGCAGCCCGGCTTCCAGGCCGTGGCGATGATCCCCGGCCGTACGCTGGCGGACACCGCCAAGGCGCTGGGCGGCAGCGGTGCCGAGGTCGAGATCGCGCTCAGCTCGGCCGGCGGCACCGGCGAGGGCATGATCGGGTTCTCCAGCTCCGGACGGCGGACGACGACCCGGCTGCTCGACCCCGAATTCCCCAAGTACCGCTCGCTGCTGCCCACCGAGTTCTCCGCGCGCGCGGATCTGTCCACAGCCTCGTTCGTCGAGGCCGTCAAGCGCGTCGCTCTGGTCGCCGAGCGCAACACCCCCGTACGGCTGGCTTTCCGCGGCGGAGAGGTCGTCCTGGAGGCCGGCAGCGGCGACGAGGCGCAGGCCGTGGAGGCGCTGCCGGTCGAGTTCGACGGCGACGAGATCAACATCGCGTTCAACCACCAGTTCCTGCTGGAGGGCCTGGGGGCGATCGACTCCGACGTCGCGCGGCTCCAGTTCACCACGCCGACCAAGCCCGCCATCCTCACCGGGGGCAAGCCTGTGGACGACGGCGGAAGCGAGGACTACCGCTACCTCATCATGCCCATCCGGTTGTCCAGCTGACCCGGCCCTGACACCCCGGGCGTACGATCTCCTGCGGGCATGGACCCCCGATGCATGGGTACGCGTGCCTCGGTGGACGACGCTGTGGACGACGCAGAGGTTGAGGGGTGGCTCAGATGCAGATCGGCATGATCGGGCTCGGCAAAATGGGCGGCAACATGGCCGAGCGGCTGCGGCGCGGCGGCCACGAGGTCGTGGGCTACGACCGCGATCCCTCGGTCAGCGACGTCGGCAGCCTGAAGGACCTCGTGGAGAGGCTTCAGGCGCCGCGCGCGGTCTGGGTCATGGTCCCCGCCGGGGCGCCCACGCGGAGCACGATCGAGCAGCTGCGCGACCTGCTGTCGGAGGGCGACGTCGTCATCGACGGCGGCAACTCGCACTATCTGGACGACCAGCGGCACGCGGCCGACCTCGGCGCCCACGGCATCGGCTTCGTCGACGTGGGCGTCAGCGGCGGCGTCTGGGGCCTGGAGTACGGCTACGCGCTGATGACCGGTGGCGACGAGGAGCACGTCCGCCGGCTCATGCCGATCTTCGACACGCTCAAGCCCGAGGGTGCGGACGGCTTCGTCCACGCCGGCGGCGTGGGCGCCGGCCACTTCGCGAAGATGGTCCACAACGGCATCGAGTACGGCATGATGCAGGCCTTCGCCGAGGGCTGGGAACTGCTCGAGGCGAGCGACGCCGTGACCAACGTCCCCGAGACGTTCAAGAGCTGGCGGCACGGCACCGTCATCCGGTCGTGGCTGCTCGACCTGATGGTGCGGGCGCTGGAGGAGGACCCCGACCTCACCGAGCTCAAGGGCTACGCGGAGGACTCCGGGGAGGGCCGCTGGACGGTCCAGGCCGCCGTTGACCACGCCGTGCCCCTGCCGGCCATCACGGCCGCGCTGTATGCCCGTTTCGCCTCACGTCAGGCCGACTCCCCCGCGATGAAGATGGTCGCGGCGCTGCGCAACCAGTTCGGCGGGCATGCGGTCGCCTCCACCGAGGGTCAGACCGGCAAGGGCGCCGACGCCCCCGGCGCCGACGTCACCCCGCCGGTGGAAACCGAGCGCTGACGCTCGGCGTCGATTCTCCACAGGCTGTGGATCACCGGCTCATACCCGCCCGATCGTCCACAGCGCTCCGCGGCCGGGACACGAAGGCCGGGCACCGGCACTAGCCTGGCGGGGTGCACGTGGCGAGCCTGTCCCTCACCGACTTCCGGTCGTACTCGGAGGTCGAACTCGTGCTGGAACCGGGGGCGACGGCGTTCGTCGGCCCGAACGGGCAGGGCAAGACCAACCTGGTCGAGGCGCTGGGCTACCTCGCGACCCATTCGAGCCACCGCGTGGCCACCGACGCGCCGCTCGTACGCCACGGCGCGCAGCGGGCGATCGTGCGCGGGGCGGTGGTCAGGGACGACCGGCGCGCGCTGATCGAGGTGGAGATCAACCCGGGCCGGGCCAACCGTGCCAGGGTGAACCGCTCGCCCGTCCCCCGGCCGCGCGACGCCCTCGGACTGCTGCGGACCGTGCTGTTCGCCCCGGAGGACCTCGCGCTGGTGAAGGGCGACCCGTCGGAGCGCCGTCGTTTCATGGACGACCTGCTCGTGGCCCGCGTCCCCAGGTTCGCCGGCGTGCGGGCCGACTACGAGCGCGTGCTCAAGCAGCGCAACGCCCTCCTCCGTACGGCCGCGGCGACGCGGGCGGGACGGCGGCGCGGCGGCCGCAGGCAGGAGGACGACGTGGCCTTCGCCGCGGCGGGCGCGGGAGACGTCATGAGCACGCTCGAGGTCTGGGACTCCCACCTCGTGCGTCACGGCGCGGAACTGCTGGCGGCGCGGCTACGCCTGGTGGACGCGCTGCGCCCCCTCGTGGCGAAGGCGTACGCCACCCTCGCCCCGTCGTCGGGACTCGCCGATCTCGAATACCGGCCATCGGGGTTATCCACAGATATCCCCACCTTGGGGACAAACCGGGAACTGCTGGCCGAGCACCTGCGGGCGGGCCTCGCGGAGGCTCGCCAGTCGGAGCTGGAACGCGGCGTGACCCTCGTCGGCCCGCACCGCGACGACCTGCTGCTGCGGCTGGGCGAGCTGCCGGCCCGCGGCTACGCGAGTCACGGCGAGTCGTGGTCGTTCGCGCTCGCGCTGCGGCTGGCCGCCTACGACCTGCTGAGAGCCGACGGCGGCGACCCCGTGCTGATCCTGGACGACGTCTTCGCCGAGCTGGACGGCCAGCGGCGCAGGCGGCTCACCGAGATCGTCGCCCCGGCCGAGCAGGTGCTCATCACGGCGGCGGTGCCGGACGACGTGCCCCCCGAGCTGACCGGTGCCCGGTTCGACGTGTTGGAAGGGAGCGTGTCCCGTGTCCGATGAGATATCCACAGCCGGTGGACAGTCGCCGCAGGGCTCGGTCGCGCGGGGTGCCGCGCTCGCGCGGGAGAAGCTGGCCCAGGCGAAGGCGGACGCGCTGAAGCGGGGACAGCTTCCGCGGACCGAGCCGCGCCGCCGGTCCGGGGCGGGCGCCCCGCGGCGGGACTCCGGGGACCCGCTGCCGTTCGGGCGGGCGATCCGCGACCTGCTCGCCGCCCGGGGATGGGAACAGCCGGTCGCGGTCGGCGGCGTGTTCGGCCGCTGGGCGGAGATCGTCGGCCCGGAACTGGCCGCCCACACCAGGCCGGAGACCTTCGAGGACGGAGAGGTGCTGGTCGCCGCCGACTCCACCGCCTGGGCGACGCAGGTGCGGTTGCTCGCGTCCACCCTGGTCAGGCGGCTGAACGAGGAGCTCGGCGACGGCACCGTGACCCGGGTCAAGGTGCACGGCCCGGGCTCCGGGCACCGCCCGGAGGGCGGCCTGCGCGTACGCGGAAGCCGCGGGCCCGGCGACACCTACGGCTGAGCGCGGGTGGCGGTGCGCGCCTCGCGAGCCCCGCGTCGAGCGCCGAATCGCCCGGGATGCGCGCCGAACCGGCCGTGACAAGCGTCGAACCGACCCGTGGAGAGCCCGAACCGGCCCAAAATCGCGTGTGAGGCTCCGACCCCCGTTCCGTGTGGGGGGTGCTCGGAAACATGATCGTCAAGCGACAGGGCATCACAGCCCCCGTGAATGCCACCTGTTGTCGGTCGGACCGGTAGAATGTAAACGGACTCAAGGACACGTCCGGTTTGCGTCACCCCGGCCCCATGGGCCGATTTCCCTGGGTGCCGCATCGGGGCACTCACGACGGTGACGGGCACGGCAGGGGCAGCCAATCCACGGTGCCGCCCGCCGCGTGTCCGCGGCAGGAGGATTTCGCACTTGTCCTACGACGCTAGCTCTATCACCGTTCTCGAAGGACTGGAAGCGGTCCGCAAGCGCCCCGGCATGTACATCGGCTCCACCGGCGAGCGCGGACTGCACCACCTGGTCTACGAGATCGTCGACAACGCGGTCGACGAGGCGCTGGCCGGTTACAACGACCTGATCGAGGTCACCCTGCTCGCCGACGGCGGCGTGCGCGTGATGGACCACGGACGCGGCATTCCCGTGGGCATCGTCGCCGCCGAGGGCAGGCCGGCCGTCGAGGTCGTCTTCACCGTGCTGCACGCCGGCGGCAAGTTCGACAGCAAGTCGTACGCCGTCTCGGGCGGTCTGCACGGCGTGGGCGCCTCGGTCGTCAACGCGCTGTCGACGCGCCTGGAGGTCGAGGTCCGCACCGACGGCCACGTGTGGCGGCAGAAGTACGTGACGGCCAAGCCCACGGCGCCGCTCGAGAAGGGCGAGCCGACTGACGAGCACGGCACGACCATCAGCTTCTGGCCCGACCCGGACATCTTCGAGACGACCGCCTGGAACTTCGAGACGCTCGCGCGCCGGTTCCAGGAGATGGCCTTCCTGAACAAGGGTCTCAAGATCACGCTGACCGACGAGCGGCCCGATCACATCATCGACGACGAGCCCAAGGTGCTCACGTACCACTACGAGGGCGGCCTGTCCGACTTCGTGAAGCACCTCAACTCGAAGAAGGACGCGATCCACAACTCGGTGATCGACTTCGAGGAGCACGGCGACGGCATCTCGGTCGAGATCGCGATGCAGTGGAACGCCACCTACAGCGAGTCGGTCTACACGTTCGCCAACACGATCAACACGGCCGAGGGCGGCACCCACGAGGAGGGCTTCCGCGCCGCGCTGACGACCATCGTCAACCGGTACGCGCGCGAGCAGAAGTTCCTCAAGGAAGGCAAGGACGACAACCTCAGCGGTGACGACGTCCGCGAAGGCCTGGCCGCGATCATCTCGGTGAAGCTGGCCGACCCGCAGTTCGAGGGTCAGACCAAGACCAAGCTGGGCAACACCGAGGCGAAGTCCTTCGTCCAGAAGGCCTGCAACGACCACCTGCGCGACTGGTTCGAGCGCAACCCGGGCGAGGCCAAGGAGATCATCAACAAGTCGCTCCAGGCGGCCCGCGCCCGCATCGCGGCACGGCAGGCCCGCGACCTCACCCGGCGCAAGTCCCTGCTGGAGAGCGGCAGCGGCCTGCCGGGCAAGCTGGCCGACTGCCAGTGGTCGGAGCCGGAGAAGTGCGAGCTGTTCATCGTCGAGGGCGACTCGGCCGGCGGCTCGGCCAAGGGCGGGCGCGACCCGAAGTTCCAGGCGATCCTCCCGCTCCGCGGCAAGATCCTGAACGTCGAGAAGGCCCGGATCGACAAGGTCCTCAAGAACAACGAGGTCCAGGCGCTCATCACGGCCCTCGGCACCGGCGTGCACGACGAGTTCGACATCTCGAAGCTGCGCTACCACAAGCTGATCCTGATGGCGGACGCCGACGTGGACGGCCAGCACATCACCACGCTGCTGCTGACGCTGCTGTTCCGGTTCATGCGCCCGCTGATCGAGGCCGGGCACGTCTACCTGTCCCAGCCGCCGCTGTACAAGATCAAGTGGGACCGCAAGGGTGAGGACGCCTCGTACGCGTACTCCGACCGGGAGCGGGACGCGATCATCGAGGACGGCGTCGCCCGCGGCCGGCGCGACCCCCGGCTCCACGACGGTGTGCAGCGGTTCAAGGGTCTGGGCGAGATGAACGCCTCCCAGCTGTGGGACACCACGATGAACCCCGACACCCGCGTGCTGCGCCAGGTCACCCTCGACGACGCCGCCCAGGCCGACGACCTGTTCAGCGTGCTGATGGGCGAGGACGTCGAGGCCCGCAGGAACTTCATCATCACCAACGCACGCGACGTCCGCTTCCTCGACGTCTGAGCAGCGTGGCCGACCAGAAGGACTTTTCGTGACGGAAGTGAACACGCCGCCTGGGCCTCCCGCCGATCGCATCGAGCCGGTCGACATCCAGGCCGAGATGCAGCGCAGCTACATGGACTACGCGATGTCCGTCATCGTGTCCCGCGCGCTGCCCGACGTCCGCGACGGCCTCAAGCCCGTGCATCGCCGCGTGCTGTACGCGATGTTCGACGGCGGCTACCGGCCCGACCGCGGCTACTTCAAGTGCTCCCGCGTCGTCGGCGACGTCATGGGCTCCTACCACCCCCACGGCGACACGTCGATCTACGACACCGTCGTACGGCTCGCGCAGCCGTGGTCGCTGCGCTACCCGCTGGTCGACGGCCAGGGCAACTTCGGCTCGCCGGGCAACGACCCGGCCGCCGCGATGCGGTACACCGAGTGCCGCCTCGCGCCGATCGCCATGGAGATGCTCCGGGACATCGACAAGGAGACCGTCGACTTCCAGCCCAACTACGACGGGCGGTCGCAGGAGCCGGTCGTCCTCCCGTCGCGGTTCCCGAACCTGCTGGTGAACGGCTCGGCCGGCATCGCGGTCGGCATGGCGACGAACATCCCGCCGCACAACCTCCGCGAGGTCGGCGAGGGCGTCAAGTGGGCGCTCGACAACCCCGAGGCCAGTGACGAGGAGCTGCTCGACGGGCTGCTCGCGCGGGTCAAGGGCCCCGACTTCCCGACCGGCGCGCTGATCGTCGGCCGCCGCGGCATCGAGGACGCCTACCGCACGGGCCGCGGCTCGATCATCATGCGAGCCATCGTCGAGGTCGAGGAGGACCCCAAGGGACGGCAGTGCCTGGTCGTCACGGCCCTGCCGTACCAGGTGAACCCGGACAACCTCGCGCTCACGATCGCCGAGCTGGTCAGGGACGGCAAGGTCACCGGGATCGCGGACGTCCGCGACGAGACGTCGTCGCGCACCGGCCAGCGGCTGGTGATCGTGCTCAAGCGCGACGCGGTCGCCAAGGTCGTGCTGAACAACCTCTACAAGCACACCCAGCTCCAGACCACGTTCGGCGCGAACATGATCGCGCTGGTGGACGGTGTGCCGCGGACGCTGCGGCTCGACCAGTTCGTCCGTCACTACATCACGCACCAGATCGAGGTCGTGGTCCGGCGGACCCGGTTCCTGCTGCGCAAGGCGGAGGAGCGGGCGCACATCCTGCGCGGTCTGCTCAAGGCGCTCGACCGGCTCGACGACGTCATCGCCCTGATCCGGCGGTCGCCGTCGGCGGCCGAGGCGCAGGGCGGCCTGATGACGCTGCTGGACATCGACCAGGTCCAGGCGCAGGCCATCCTCGACATGCAGCTGCGCAAGCTGGCCGCGCTGGAGCGGCAGCAGATCCAGGACGAGTACGACGGCCTGATGACGCAGATCGCCGACTACCAGGACATCCTGGCCTCCGAGCCGCGGCAGCGGCGGCTCGTGTCGGACGAGCTCGGGGAGATCGTCGCCAGGTACGGCGACGAGCGGAAGACCGAGATCACCGCGTACGAGGGCGACATGTCCATCGAGGACCTGATCGCCGAGGAGGACGTGGTCGTCACGATCACGCGCGGTGGCTACGCCAAGCGGACGAGCACCGACCTCTACCGCGCGCAGCGGCGCGGCGGCAAGGGGGTCAGGGGAGCACAGCTCCGCCAGGACGACATCGTGGAGCACTTCTTCGTCACCACGACGCACCACTGGCTGCTGGCATTCACCAACAAGGGCCGGGTCTACCGCTTCAAGGCGTACGAGCTGCCGGACTCGGGCCGGGACGCTCGCGGCCAGCACCTGGCCAACCTGCTCGCCATGCAGCCCGACGAGCACGTGATGGAGATCCTCGACCTGCGGGACTACAACGTCGCGCCGTACCTGGTGCTGGCGACCCGCAGCGGCCTGGTCAAGAAAACGCGGCTGTCCGAATACGATTCGCCGCGATCCGGTGGCCTGATCGCGATCAACCTGCGCGAAGATGACGAGGTGATCGCCGCCCGTCTCGTCTCCGAGGGTGATGACCTGCTGCTCGTGTCGAAGAACGCGCAGTCGATCAGGTTCACCGCCTCCGACGACGCGCTGCGCCCGATGGGCCGGGCCACCAGCGGTGTGATCGGCATGCGGTTCGTGGACGGTGACGAACTGCTCGCGATGAACGTCATGAGCGACGGCGACGACGTGTTGATCGCGACCGAGGGTGGGTATGCGAAGCGGACACCCGCCGACCAGTACCCGGTGCAGGGCCGGGGCGGCAAGGGCGTCCTGACGGCGAAGATCGTCAGTGCTCGTGGCAAGCTGGTCGGAGCCGTCATGGTGCGTCCCGAGGACGAGGTCTTCGCGATCACCTCTGCCGGCGGGGTGATCCGTACCAGCGCCGGCGAGATCAAGCAGTCGGGCCGCCAGACCATGGGCGTCCGCCTGATGAACCTGGCCGAGGGTGACAGCGTTGTGGCCCTCGCTCGCAACGCCGAGTCGTTGGAGACCGAGGAGAACGGGGCAGGAGGCGAGGCATGAGCGAGCGTAGCGAGCGACTCGACCAGCACAGTGCGGCGTCTGACGAGGGTGTGGCATGAGTGACACCGGCGGGCCCCGGACACCCGGCGGCAAGCAGAGACCGACGGGCGCCCGCCCGGCGTCGTCCCCGAACGGGGTTACCGCGCGGGCGCACGATGGCGGTAGCGTCGCCAAGGTGGCTTCCGAAGGAGATGACGTGACCGCCGCCGACAAGGCGAAGGCCGACGACACCATGCGCATCCGGACCTCGGCCGCCGACCAGCCCTGGAAGCGGCAGGCGGCCACGGACGGAGCGTCCGAGAACGGCAGGTCCGACGTCGGCGGGGCGACCGCGCAGTATCCCCGCCCCGCGGGCCTCGGTGCGTCCACACCCTCTGTGGACAACGGGCGCCCGTCTGTGGACAACGCCCGGCCCTCGGTGGACGGCGGTTCCGTACGCGGGCTGAGCTTCGGCCCCGCCGGGGATCGCACCGAGTCCTCCAAGGATTCCAAGGAATCGAAGGGTTCCAAGGACAAGAAGTCCGGGCTGCGCCCGCCGCGCAAGGCCCACCTGGTCCTGCGCAGGATCGAGCCGTGGTCGGCGATGAAGTTCAGCTTCGTCGTGTCGCTGGTGTGCTTCGTCGTGCTGTTCGTGGCCGTCGCCGTGCTGTACGGCGTGCTGTCGGCGCTCGGCGTCTTCTCCTCGATCACCGAGACCGTGACGCAGCTCACCACGAGCGGCGGCGCCGCCGGCAACGGGGCCGGGACCATCGACATCGGCAGCTGGTTCGAGCCGGTCCGCATCCTCGGGTACGCGGCACTGCTGGGCGCGTTGAACGTCGTGCTCATCACCGCGCTCTCCACCCTCGGCGCGGTGATCTACAACATCTCCGCGGACCTCGTGGGCGGTGTCGAGGTCACCTTCAGCGAAGCCGAGTGACCCCGGCCGCAGCAGGCACGGTACGGCTGGCCGCCCCACCCGAGCGGCCCGCCGTACGAAGGTGCACTCGGTGGCACGACCAGGGGCCCGGACACGGTAAGCTTTTCCTCGTTCGAAGCGACGGATTCGCCACCGGAAACGGGATGCGGTAACGTTCGTTGCGCAGTGCGGGGCTATAGCTCAGTCGGTTAGAGCGCTTCCCTGATAAGGAAGAGGTCCCAGGTTCAAGTCCTGGTAGCCCCACCACGAAGTACCAGCTCAGAGGCCAGTTCCCAAGATCCGGGATCTGGCCTTTTGATCGTTTGCCATCGATTTGCCATTACGGGTGTCCGGCACCAGGTAGCAGACATCGATCTACATCGGCAGGTCCTGGCAGCTGATCTACGCCGCGAGCGGATGAGATTGAACGCCTGTGAGGTCATGAACGGCATCACTGGCAATGTCGTAGCCAGCCTGTACCGTCCGTGATGTGAGCCTTACACAGGGGTTGGATTCGCCGAGGACTCCCTTGCGACGCTTCCTGGATCGAGAGATCACCGCCGGAGCGAGGCCGGTTCGGTCCACGTACCTTGCGCAGCTGCCTCCGAAACCGCTTCTCCTGCCCGGAGAGGGAGTCGGCTACGAGGCGGGGACCGTCGGGACTGCTCTCGATCAGCGCTTGCGCCTGTGCTTCACCTGCAATTCGCCTGTCGACATGGCGACCCTGCAGGGCATCGACAACTGCCGAATCCAGGCGAGGAGCACCCTCGCAGGCGAAACCTGGAGCCGGCTCGCAGAGCTCGGTCGGTCCCTGTCAGATGAACTGCCCCGGCTCGTCCAGTCCCTGGATCTTGCTTCGCGGACGCTCCCGATGCTTCGAAGCGACGAGGAGGAGGAACGTCTCGCCCGTGTGTTGCTGTGCGCCGCATGGTTCGCCCTGAACTACCGCAATCCGTTCGCATTTCCCGACACGCCTCTTTTCAAAGCTATCCACGGAGACGCGGAGTCCTTCGACTTCGAGCGGATGCTTCAGATCGCAACTCCCGCGCTAGTGAACGACCTCTTGGCGCAACTACACGCCGCGGAAGACAGCCCGCTTGATCAGCTTCGCGCGCAGTGCGCTGAGGACACATGCCTCTCCGGGCCTGTCTTCGAAGGAAGCGCGTTGATCTCCGCAGACGCTGACCTCATTGCCGATGGCATATTGATCGACTTCAAGAGCACCCGGAACGTGCACATCTTTAGCCAGGCGACCATCCAGCAGTTGCTCGGCCATGTGCTACTCGACCTGAACGATCAGTACAGCATCGACTCCGTGGGCGTGTATCTCACCCGTGCGGCAGCACTGATCACCTGGCCTGTGGACAGGTACCTCGCCCTCTTGGGCACTCGCAGGCGAGAGTTGAAGGTCCTGCGGACCGCCTTCTTCCGTCTCATCGCCTACGAGCATTGCCGACCGGATGATGATCCGCTGCCGGATCAGTTGCCAGGAGTCGAGCGCCTTCTGGCCGAACTCGTGGCGCCGGTACCGTCAGGGGCTTGTTTGGTCTGCGCGCAGCCTATGCCTCCGTTCTCCGTGCGTCGTCTCTACTGCTCGGCGTTCTGCGGCAAACGCGCCGTGTCGCTTCGTACGAGAGGGTGGATCGGATGAGGAGCGCCGCTCGGCGTCCCTAGCGCTGTGACTGGAAACTACCGGCGGCCTGCCGTTCTCATGCCACCTCAACCGCGAAGATGGCGAAGTGTCACTGGAGTACTAGACCGCATAGACGGGGGCGAGATCGACGAAGATGCGGTAGTCCGAGATCAGACCGTCGTCGCGGGTGCGCCAGATCGATACGGCTACGGCGCTTGCATCCTTGCCGTCGAGCCTCCGGTAGGTCACCTCGGTCTCGGCGATGGTGTCGGCATCCACCCGCCAGTTCCGGACGATCCGGTGCTGCAGACCGCCGATGGTGGAGTAGAAGTCCCGGAGGCCGGTGACGATCGCCTCACGTCCCGCAAGCGGTTCGGCATTGCCGAATATCAGCGTGGCATCCTCGGCCAGCAGTCGCCCAAACTCTTCAGGATCGAACGAGTCGACTGATCGGAAAACCCGTCGCACCGCATCATCGGACATGCCGGTCCCTTCTCACGCAGACGGGATCACTGATGGGGACGATACGGGGCGAAGGATGGCGTACAACTAGCGCAAGGGTGGGGATTTCCTCGCCGTGTCCGGGTCGGAGATCTGTCTCAGGTCGCCAGGGCGGTAGGCGTATACCGCCGCCTGGACTGGTCGCGGAGGTCGAGCTTGGTGAGGATGCGCGACACCTAGGGCTTGACGTCTCCTGGCTGAACACCAGGCTGGCGGCGATCTCGCTGTTGAGGCCATCCGCGATGAGGCGCAGCACCTCAAGCTCGCACGGCACCTACCGATGTTTCGTCGCTGATCAGGAGAAGGTCGTGCGTAAATCCGCGATAGTGGTGCGCTCCAGCGTCAGCGCGGCGGGAGCGGCGATCTACCGCCCCCGCCGCGTCAACGGGTCAGCGGCGGTTGAGGTTCTGCATCCACTCCCGCAGCTCGCGCGCCTGCCGCGCGAGCTCGGAACGCGCCGCAGCGTCGCCGGAGGCCTTGTCGTTCGCCAGGTCGACGATCGAGTTCAGCGCCGGGATGGCGGTGGTGTAGTTGGTTGCCAGGTAGCTGTCCCGCGCGATGTCCAGGGCGGCATCGGCGGCGTCCGCGGCGTCCGCGGTCAGTAGCCCGGCCGCTCGGTCGGCCTCGATCAGCAGGCTGGTCTCGCGGTAGGACGAGCAGTTGGCGGCCGTCCGGCCGGCGGTCGTCTCGATCCCGCCGAGGATGATCCGCATGAACGAGTCGTCGTAGTAATGCGTCCGGAAGTGGCCGAGGATGTTCGAGAACGCCTTACCACCGCCCCAGTTCTGGCACCACGCGATCGGGTGGTCGCCGTTCATCAGCCGCAGCGGGTTGGTGGCCGCGTTGCCGCTGTTGAGGCTGCGCTGGTAGCTGTCCTCGTTGAGGCTCAGCAGTGTGTGCACGTCGGCCCGCATGTTGCGGTCGAAGTTGTAGAGCTCGTCGACCGTCATCCACTTGGCAGGGAGATGCGCGGTCGCCGGGTGCGTGTTGTCCTCGGTCACCACCTCGGCGTGGATGCAGCTGCCGCACTGGCCGAACCCGTTCTGGCCGTTCGGGTGGTTGGTGAAGAACCCACCTACGAGGTTGCCGTACCACGGCCAGGTGCGGAGCTCGAACGAGTCGGCGGCGCCGTGGATGCCGACATAGCCGCCGCCCTGGTTCATGTAGGCCTCGAAGTTCGGCTGCTCGGTGATCGCATTAAGCGGGCCCGGGTGCCCGACGTTGGACTCGAAGACGATCGTGTCGTACTTCTTGAGCTCGTCGAGGCTCAGGAACGGGCTCGTGGGCAGCGTGACGGTCGGGAGTTGCGGGTCGTAGACGTCGACGTTGAAGTTCTGCTCGATGCCGAGCTTCTGGATCGCGGCCACGGTGTGCGGGATGTGGTCGTGCCGGAAGCCCGTCGTCTTGGAGAAGACCAGGACGTTGTAGTCGGCGTCCGGGTTGTGCGGGAGCGGGGCGAGCACCGGGTCCGGGATGAACTTCGGGCCCTCCGCGGGCTCAGACTCGAGGCCCGTCGCGGGCTCCGGCGCGAGCCGGCCCTTGAGCTGGTCGATCAGGTAACGCGCATCGCCCACGAGCGTGCTGCGGGCCGAGCCGGGCCTGATCTGGCTGTTGGCGATCGAGACGAACTCGTTCATGACCTGGCTCGCCTGCTTGGCCGAACCGGCGTCGGCGAGCGCCTTCGCCTGGTCGAGCTTGGCTTGGAGCGCCGCGCCGACCTCCGCCGGGACGCTGCCGGCGGTCACGAACCGGCCGATCAGCGTGCCGACGTCCGCGAACGATGTCGTCACGATGAACGTCTGCGTGTACTTCGCGCTGTTGGAAGCAGCGTCAGAGAGATGCACCGCGAGCGTGTGCACGCCGAGCGACAGGTCGGAGGTCTGCACCGGCAACGGCGGGACCAGCTTGCCGTCGAGGTACATGTTCAGCACAGCCACTCCGCCCGAGCCGGGGGCGGGGTCCGTGCGCGTCGGGATAAGTGTGGCGACGTGACCGACGTGACCGTCGGTGATCGCCGGGTACGATGCAGCCGGCGCGCGCGTGTCGATCCGGACCGAGATCGAGCGGAACGCCGCGACGTTTCCGGCCGTGTCGACCGCGCGGTACCGGACGCTGGTGTTGCCCTCCTGCGTGATCACCGCCGACGCCGTGGCCGACGCCGGCGCCCCCTCGACGGGCACGTCGATGTAGGCGGCGCCGCCGTTGAGCGAGTACTGGAACTTGGCGATGCCGACGTCGTCGGTCGCCGACACGTTCAGCGTCACCGGGCCGGTGTACCAGTTGTTCTGGCCGGTCGGCGCAGAGGGCGACAGCGTCGCCACGTTGATCGTCGGCGGTGTCGTTTCCTGTGCCCACGACGGTGCCGCGGGGATGAGTGCGGCCGCCGTCAGGAAGGCGGCCACTGCCGATGCGCGAAATCTTCTCCGCATGATTGTCTTCTCTCTTGCCGCTATACGGGCGGGTTCGCTGGGAGCCGATGCCCGTGCCGACGAACTCGGGTTCGTCGGCACGGGCGGGTTCGCTAGGTGCCGATGCCCGTGCCGACGAACTCGGCCCAGTTGAGGTTGAACAGGTTGCCGCCCGTGGCGCCACCCGTGACCGAGCGGAACACCAGGAACAGCTCATGCGTCCCGGACATCGAGACCGGGAACGTCTGGCTCGTCCAGGTTCCCGTCCCGCCGGTGGACACGAGGTTGGCCGTCGTCAGGATCGGCCCGGTGATCGAGTCCTGACGGACCTCGATTGCCGCCAGCGGCGACCCGGGCGTGCGGCCGGTCGCCGCGTCCGCCACGCGGAACGTGATCGAATCGATGTTGGTCAGGTTGAATGGGCCGTTGAGCTGGAGCCAGTCGCCCGAGCCCAGGCTGCCGCGGTGCACGCCGGCGCCGCCGTCGGTGTTGTTCGCCGTGTTGGTGCCGGACTGGTTGACGACGAACTCCACCTCCTGGTGCTTCTGGCGGATCTGGTGCTGGCCGGTCGTGGTCAGCTGTGGGACCCCGCCCGGACCGCCGTGGTCGGTGTAGCGCGCCTGGATCACGCCGGAGACGTTGCCGCCGTGTGAGACGTCGTCGGCGATCGTGTGGAGCACGCCCGAGCAGCCGTTCACGGACTCCTCGGCGTGGCCGTGCGAGTCGTGGCCGAGCACGAACGTCACCTCCACCTCGGAGCAATTCACCGTCCCGTCCTCGGGGTCGGTGACCGTGACCGAGAACGGGATGTCGTCGCCGAACGTGAACGTCCCGCCCTCCACCGGCGTATTGACGACCACCTTCGGGCTCGTATTGCCCACAGTGATCACAGTGCTGGTCGAGGTTCGCTTGCCGGACGAGTCGAGCACGGTCAGCACGGCCGTGTAGCGGCCGGACCGCGTGTAGGTGTGCGCCGGGTTCGGGTCGGTCGCGATCGCCGAGCCGTCGCCGAAGTTCCACTCGTAGCGGATCGAGTCGCCGGGATCCTCATCCAGCGAGCCGTCGCTGGAGAAGTTCACGGTCAGCGGCGTTGGGCCATCGGTGCGGTCGGTGGTGAGCACGGCCTTCGGCGCGCGCTTGCCCTTGACGTACTCCCACTTGTACATGCCCGCGTCGGGGCTGATGACGTTGAACCCGTTGCCGTAGGTCAGCAGGTAGAACGCGCCGTCAGAACCGAACTGCAAGTCCATCGGGTTGTCGCACTCGAACCGGAACCTGCCTGCCCCGGCGTTCGCACGGCTGCCGCAATCCAGGAAGTTGTTGATCTTCTGCACGTGGTTGTTCTGCTTGTCGAGCTTGACCTCGCGCAGCGTGTCCTGCGTCCACTCGCTGATGATCACCGAGTCGTCGTAGTACGGCGGGAACTTGTGGGGGTTCGGGTTCTCCGGGTCGTAGTGGTACTTCGTGACCCCGTGCGGACCGACGCCGCCGGTGTAGAGCTCGGGGAACAGCCGCGGGCATTCGGTCGTCGAGCCGGGCGCGATCGGGCCCGGGGTCGGCGCGTAGTAGGCCTCGCACGGGGTGCCGAGCGGCGCGCTCGTGTTGTTGTCGCGGTAGGAGTACCAGATGTCCGGGTCGGTGACCGGCGGGACGTCCCTCAGGCCCGGCTCGACCGTCGGACCGCCCTCGATGTTCCACAGCGAGTCGTTGCGCTGCGTCGGCCCGTCGCACTCGAACTTCCGAGGCGGGTTGTGCAGTGGCGTGCCCGCGGTGGTGGTGCCGGGCGCGAACTCGTGGAAGTTCCACTCGTAGTGCGCGAGGTCGCTCTTGTAGCACGTCGGCCAGCCGTAGTTGGACGGCTTGCGCACAATCTCGTAGCGGCCGGTGCCCGGGGCGCCGTGCGAGCGCTGCGGTGTCTGGGCGTCGGGCGAGTAGTCGCCGACGTAGGCCACGTCGTTCTCGTCGACCTGGATCCGGAACGGGTTGCGGAAACCCATCGCGTAGACTTCCGGCCGCGTCTTGTCCTGCGGCGCTCCCCCGACCAGCGGGAACAGGTTGCCCGACGGGATCGAGTAGGCGCCCGTGCCGGAGCCGAAGTCGACCTTGTTGGCGGCGGCGGCGGAGATGTCGCCGTCCTTGACCTTGATCCGCAGCACCTTGCCGCGCAGGTCGTTGGTGTTCAGCGAGGTGCGGCGCGAGTCACCGGTGAGCCGCTGATACCAGCCGCCCTCCTGCGCCGTGTTGGTGGCGATCGCCGGCGTGGCGGTGCCGGTCAGGCCGGCGCCGTCGGCGGTGATCTGCGGCTGGTCGGACTGCTGCTTGCCGCGGCGGAAGAACACGTTGACGTTCGACGTGTTGACCGGGCCGCCGCTGGTCTGGATCTCATCCGCCTCGATGTTCGGGAGCGCCTCGAGCGCCGCGTCGATCGCATCGCGATCCGCGTTCCACGCGATCGGCGCCGTCGTCTGGCCCTCGAAGGTCAGCGTGAACGTGCCGCCCGTCGCGTTGGTGACGCGCACGGTCTGCTGCTCGTCGGTCTTCTGCGAGTTGTACGGTCCGTAGCCGCCGGCGTTGATGCCGCCCGCGGGCGTGTCATCGCCGGTGACCAGCCAGAGGTTGCCGTGCTTGTCGAAGTCGATGTCGCCCCCGACGTGGCAGCACTCCTGGCGGTTGACCGGCACACGCATGATCTGCTGCTCGGAGCCCATGTCGAGGTGCGCCGGCGTGCTGTCGGTGGCGTCGACGAACTTGAAGCGGCTGAGCTGGAAATAGCCCACGTACGGATCCCACGCGGTCTTGGACGCGGCCACGTTCGGCGGATTGGTGTTCGGCGTGGTCTGGGTGACGACCGATCCGTCGCTCAGCTTGACGTCGGTGACCTGCTTCGGCGAGTAGTAGAGGTAGACCCACTTGTTGGTCGCGAAGTCGGCGTCGACCGCCGGGCCATAGAGCCCGTCCTCGCCCGCGGAGTAGATCTGCTGCGTCATCGGCAGGCTCGGGTCGGCGAAGTTGGCGACGACCGTGGTGACGCCCGTGGTCGAGTCGTGCATGCGCAGCGAGCCGAGGCGGTCCGTCTGCAGGATGCGGCCGTCCGGCAGCTGGTCGAAGCCGATCGGCTCCTGCAGGTTCGGCGGCGAGCCGATCTTCGTCTGCTGGTAGTTGGCCAGCACGGTCGCGCCGCAGTCGCTGTAGACCGGGTCGGCCTGGCCCGCGGCCCAGCCGATCGCGCCCTTGAGGTGCTTGGTGAGGCCGGCGTCGAAGCTCGCGGCCGTGTTGCCCAGGCCGGTGTAGAACGAGCGGCCGCCCTGGAAGTCCTTACACCACGAGACCGGGTGATCGGCACCCATCGTGCCCCCGGCGATCCCGTCGAGGTCGGCGCCCTGCGGCTGCGGCCCGAACGGGTCCTCGACGACGGTGGCGAGGACGTGTGACACACCGCGGACGTTCTTCGTGAAGTTGTACCAGTTGTCGGTCCGCGACCAGAACTGCGGCAGATCCTTGCTCGCGTCGTGGACGCGGTCGGCGACCTTCACGTCACCCGATTGCACGTCGGTCCTGCCGGACGCACGCGTTCCCAGGAGGTCGGTCAGGAACGACCAGGACTCGTCGGTCTCGACCGCCGAGCCGACGCCGACGAAGCCGCCGCCGTCGCGGAAGTAGCTCTCGAAGTTCGCGCGTTGCGTGTCCGTGAGCGGGCTCGCGCGACCCGTGTCCAAGAACACGACCGCGCGGTACTGCTTCAGCTTCTTCTCCGTGAAATGGTCGCCCACGTCAGCGGGCCCGGGCGCCACGACCGTGAATTCACCGGGTCTGGCCGCATCCCGGATCGCGGCCAGGCCGGCCGAAGACACCGCGTCCTGGGTGCTGCGCACCACGAGTACCTTGAAAGCGGGCTTAGCCGCCGTGGGGGCCTCGGCGCTCACCGGCGTCGCGAGGAGCGTGATGAAAGGGGCGATGAGGGCTAAGGCCATCGTGGTCGCGGCGCGACGTCTGGGGCGTCGTCCGTTTTCTGGCAGGGCTGCGTCGAGCAGCCTGGCCCACGTTCGATGACGTGGTGACATGGGAAACCCTTCCTGACCGGGGGGACGTCAGGCAAGGCGCGCGCCGCCGCGCTTGTTGCCGCTTGTTGGCGTTGGTTGCGGATACGGGGGTTGCTGGAGAGGTGCCGCCTCCAGGTTTGTGGGGCCGTCAGTAGGCTGTCGGCCGGGGTAGTGAATCCATGATCGTGGTCGGGTCGTCGATGATCCGGTTGACCACCATGCTCGCGGCGCCGCGGGAAGCGGCGCCGAAGCCGAGCGTGGAGGCGACGAATCGGCACTGGGCGGCGGGGGCGGCCACCACGAGCCGCTGCACCTGATCCTGCGTGTGGGGCAGCAGCCACTCGGCCAGTGAGGCGAAGTAGCCCCCGATGACGATCAGTCGCGGGTTGAACAAGTTGGCCACGATCGAGCTGCCGAGCCCGAGCCATTGGCCGACCTGCGCCACCACCTGCATCATGCGCCGGTCGCCAGCACCTGTGCGGTCGTCGCCCAGGCTCCGGATCCGGTCGTACCGGGTCCGGAGCGGTGCAGCATCAGCACCGCGGGCCCGGTGCCGCTCTCGAGGACGTGGACGGGGGAGCCGCCGACTGTGACGGTCCGAAGTGCCGTCACCGGAACAGGCCAGGTGTGCTCATGCCGATGCGGAGTTGACGGACTTCGAGAAGACCTCCATCATCACCCGGCCGAACTGCGGCATGTCGGGCCAGCCGCGGCAGGAGACAAGGTTGCCGTCCACGACGTCGGGAGCGTCGATGACCGTCGCGCCCGCGTTCTCCATGTCACCGGTGATAGGGGGGAAGCACGCCGTCTTCCGGCCCTTCAGCAGCCCGTAGACAGCCGGCACCTGCGCGCCGTGGCACACCAGCGCGATCGGGAGGTTGCGCGCGAAGAAGTGCTCGGTGATGCGCCTGACGTCGGCGTCGACCCGGATCCACTCGGGGGCACGTCCACCAGGGATGATGAGGGCGTCATAGCGCTCGACATCGACCTCGGCCCAGGGCACGTCGACCGGCAACTTCCGGCCGTTCTTCTCCACGTAGGCGTCGGAGTTGGGGTCGAACTCGTGGATGACCAGCTGAACGTCACGCATCGTCCGTGACGAGACGTCGACGTCCCAGCCGCCCTCCTGCACGCGATAGTAGGGATACATGGTGTCGAGCTCCTCGGCGGCATCGCCGGTAAGGAGCAGCGCTCTAGGCACCTACTTCTCCTCGCAACTGGGGCGGATGAGGTGAATCCAATATGATCCGGTTGCGTTAGCATTCCTCGGCCCAGCCCGCCCGTCAAGCCTTTACCGCGATTCGTCCGAGCCCTTGACCTCGTCGAACAACCGCCGGAACCGCTCGCCGGACAGCAGGATGTGCCGGCGCATGGCGTAGACGGCGGCGTCGGAGCAGCGTGTCGTACACCTCGTCGGCAAGCCGGCCGCGAGATCTTCCCGGTGGTGTTCCGCCCGTCCTGGCCTCACGGCCCCGCGCGATCGTCGCTTCGTCGTCCACCGTGACGTGAGGTCTCTTCTAGCGTCTTCGCGAACCTGTTGACATCGGTCGCAACGCTGCTGCATGCTGACAACCACTCGGATCGTATAGGAAAGGTGATGGATGCTAGCCATCCTGCACCATCGCGGAACCGCCCGGGGATCACTCGCAGGCGGGCTTTGGCGAGGATGTCCGGGCCGATGTAGCGGCGGGCTTCGGTCCATTCGTCGGTCTGCTCGGCCAGTACGGCGCCGACGAGCCGGATGATGGCGCCTCGACTCGGGAAGATGCCCACGACGTCGGTGCGGCGGCGGATCTCCTTGTTCAGCCGTTCTTGGGGGTTGTTGGACCAGATCTGCTTCCAGATTTCCCGGGGGAACTGGGCGAAGGCCAGCAGGTCCTCCCGTGCGTGGTCGAGGTGGTCGGCGGCGGCCGGGTACTTGGCCGCAAGGGCGTCGATGACCCAGGCGTGCTGGGCGCGTACCTGGGATGAATACCCACACCTGCGGTACGGCGAGCACCCACGCGTGCCGTCTTGGACGGCTCGGGCGGTGAGGCGTTCGTGGCAAGTCGCTAGATCGGTCCGGTAGCCGGGCAGGAGGCGCCGCTCGATCCTCTTGGCGATGGACGCGGCACCACGGGCGGCGGTCACGGTGATCTCGTGTCGCTTCTGGTCCGGCAGGACGCTTCTGCTTCCGTCGGGGTAGACACCGAGCACCCGAATGCGACCCCTCTGGCTCCACAGCGGGTGGACGACGAGCTGGGCACCGGCCGGGCCTATCATACGAACGCGAGGACCTGCTGACCTGTAAGTCACGCGTCACTTCTGGCGGTGCGTTCGCTCCCAGACAGGGCCGCGTCAGCGATACGTTCCTGCTGCGCGATCTCGGCGTGTAGTTGCCCAAAGTTGTCGGCATCCACGGTCCGAAAGGCACCTGCCATCTCGGCTGCGCGGGGGAAGGGGCGCTCGCGGGTCGCCCACAACCGCCCGGCGTCGCTCCGCAGGATCCGCCAACCATCGTGCGACCGGGGTTCGGGGAGCGTGTTCACGTGCGTAAACGCTATCTGGTCATGATCACTGTGAGATGTGAGGGGTGTGTTTTTATCCTCTCGGACGGCCGGGAGGGAGGCGGTGGGAGAGAAATCCACACCGAGTAGAAGATCTTTGTACCGGGGTTCACGGGAATGGCAGATGCGTAGCCGTCAGCAACCGGTTGGTGCACTTGAAAGGGCATGACCGTCGTTCATCCGGGACAGCGCCCCCTGAAGCAGAAGGGCCTCCGGACGTGTTGCCGGAGGCCCTTCACCTAGCCGTTCTAACGGAAGCGGCGCAGGCGGAGGCTGTTGCTGACGACGAAGATGCTGGAGAAGGCCATCGCCGCTCCGGCGATCATGGGGTTGAGCAGCCCGGCGGCGGCCAGCGG
>NZ_JBSGHN010000008.1:0-320889 GCF_053604425.1 Microbispora sp. NPDC004025
TGGTCCTGGCGCAGCGGCGACACCCCGCTGCTGTTCGACGGCAACTTCAACAAGAAGCAGGCCTACACCTCCGTCCTCAACGCACTCAACGCCGCCACCCCGAACACCAGCCCGTCCCCGGGCACCACTCCCTCCCCGGGCACCAGCCCGAACCCCGGCTCCACGAGCGCGATCAGGGGGGTCGCCTCCGGCCGGTGCCTGGACGTGAACGGCGCTTCGCAGGCCAACGGCGCGCAGGCGCAGATCTGGGACTGCAACGGCCAGTCCAACCAGCAGTGGACCTCCACCAGCGCCGGTGAGCTGCGGGTCTACGGCAACAAGTGCCTGGACGTGAACGGCGGCGGCACGGCCGACGGCAGCAGCGTGATCATCTGGGACTGCAACGGCCAGAACAACCAGAAGTGGCGCCTCAACTCCGACGGCACCATCACCGCCGTCGGGGCGAACAAGTGCCTCGACGTCATCGGCGCCGGCACCGCCAACGGCACGAAACTCCAGATCTACTCCTGCTGGGGTGGCACCAACCAGCAGTGGACCCGCGTCTGACATCACCACTCACTCACCGGGGGCGGCCATGACCTGGCCGCCCCTTTTCCCGTGGCCGGCAACGACTGCTGCGCCTGGTCGCCGCACCTCCTCGTCCCCGCGCCCCCTCGCGCCCGCCCGTCATCCCGCACGCCGGTCACGCGCGGACCATCGCCGGCGGGGCGCTTGCGCCCGCGCGGCCGTCGTCGTGAGAACACGACCACGGGCTCGGCCCACGGGCGACGTCGTCCCTTGACGAGAGGCATGTTATCGGTAACTCTTCTCTCCATTACAGAAGCGTCTGCGCCAGATTTCCGGGCAGCCCGCTGCCGCTCGACCCCGTGGAGCGGCGTACGGAGTGAAGCGTGATTGATGACATAGTTCCCCTCGCCTCGGCGCAGGGACGCCGGCGACGGTCGGACCGCCGGTTCGCGCGGCACGTGCGCGTCACGGCCGAGGCGTACGCCCTGCTCGCGCCGAGCCTGATCGGATTCCTGCTGTTCCTGGTCGCGCCCATCTTCGGGGTGGCGGCGCTGAGCCTGTTCGACTGGAACCTGATGGGCGCGCCCTCGTTCGTCGGCCTGGACAACTACCGCGAACTGGCCGCCGATCCCGATGCGTGGCGGTCCCTGGTCAACACGGTCTACTACGTACTGCTCAACATCCCGGCGCAGACCGTGCTGGCCCTGCTGCTGGCTCTCGCCCTGAACCGGCGGATGCGCGGCGGCAAGGTCTTCCGCGTGGCCTTCGTGCTGCCCTGGATGGCCATGCCCGTGGCCCTCGGCATCGTCTGGTCCTGGATCTTCGACCCCAGACACGGCGTGGTCAACCAGGTGCTGGGCATGGTGGGAATCGACGGGCCGAACTGGCTCACCGATCCCGCCTGGGCCATGCCCGTGATCGCCTCGGTGAACGTCTGGCAGTACACCGGCTACACCATGCTGATCCTGCTGGCCGGGCTGCAGGCGATTCCGCACCAGTTGTACGAGGCCGCGGCGATCGACGGCACCACGCCGGCGCAGCGGTTCTTCATGATCACCCTGCCGCTGCTGCGGCCGTCGCTGTTCTTCGTGCTGGTCACGAACACGATCGGGTCGTTCCAGGTCTTCGACACGGTCTTCGTGATGACCCAGGGCGGTCCCGGCGGCGCCACCGACGTGCTGAACTTCCACATCTACCAGCAGGGTTTCCAGCTCTTCCGGGCCGGGTTCGCCTCGGCGCTGGCGATGGTGCTGTTCGGACTGATCCTGCTGGTGACCGCGGCGCAGTTCCTCTACTTCCGCAAGCGCACCGTGTACGACTTCTCGTGAGGACCCGATGAAGAGGACACAGCTGAAGAGGATCGCGCTGTATCTCGCGCTCTTCATGGGCGCCGCGGTCGCGGTCGCGCCGTACCTGATGACGCTGAACTCGGCTTTCAAGGAACCCGCGAAGGTGCTCACCACCCCCGCCTGGGAGCCCGCCTTCCCCGTCACGCTGGGCAACTTCGCGAAGGTCTGGTCGGAGTACGACATGGCCGGCTTCCTGCTGCACTCGCTGGTCTACGCCGGGGCCGTCACGGTCGGCCAGGTCGTCTTCAGCACGATGGCCGCCTACGCCTTCGGGCGGATGTCGTTCCCCGGCCGCGACGCACTGTTCTGGGGCTACCTCGCGACGATGATGGTGCCGCAGATCGTCACCCTTGTGCCGCTTTTCCTGATCATGCGGGAGTTCGGGCTGATCGACACCTATCTTGGGTTGATCCTGCCCACCGCGTTCGGCACGCCGTACGGGATCTTCCTGGTGCGGCAGTACTTCCGCACGATTCCCAGGGACCTGGAGTCGGCCGCGCGCATCGACGGCGCGGGCACCTGGACGGTGCTCACCCGCGTCGTGCTCCCGCTGAGCCGCCCGATCCTCGCGACGCTCGCCACCATCACGTTCATCACGACCTGGAACACGCTGCTGTGGCCGCTGATCATCACCAACGGCGACGCGGTCAGGGTCGTCACGCTGGGCATCTCGGCGCTGAAGGGTCAGTACTCCTCGCAGTACCACCTGATCCTGGCGGCCGCCGCCCTGGCGCTGCTCCCACTCGTCGTGATCTTCCTGCTGTTCCAGCGGCACATCGTCCGCTCGATCGCCCTGACCGGGCTGAAGTAACCACCTCCACAGAGAAGAAGGGCATGCAGCTATGTCCAGAAAAATCGGTTTATCTATGGTCGCGACGGCGGCCCTCCTGGCCTTGGCCGCCTGCGGCGGAGGTTCGGACGACTCCGGCTCCTCCGGCGGCGCCGTCACCCTGCGCTACGCGATGTGGGACGAGGTGCAGAAGCCGCCGATCGAACAGTCGATCCGCGAGTTCGAGAAGGCCCACCCGACCATCAAGGTCCAGATCGAGCTGAACAACTGGAACGACTACTGGAGCAAGCTGCAGACCCAGCTCGCCGGGCGCTCGGCGCCCGACGTCTTCTGGGACCACGTCTCCTACTTCCCCAAGTTCGGCAAGGAGGGCGTGCTCACCGACCTGGCGCCGCTCATCGCGCAGGACAAGGTGGACACCTCCGGCTACGACCCCAAGCTCGCCGAGGGCTGGAAGGTGGACGGCAAGGTGTACGGCCTGCCGAAGGACTGGGACACCATCGGGCTCTTCTACAGCGCCAAGGCCCTGAAGGAGGCCGGGCTCACCCCCGCCGATCTCGACGGCCTCACCTGGAACCCCGCCGACGGCGGCACCTTCGTCAAGACGCTGCGGAAGCTGACGGTCGACGAGAACGGCAAGCGCGCCGACGAGCCCGGCTTCGACCCCGAGAAGGTCAAGCAGTACGGCCTGGCCATGCAGGCGCCCACCGGCCAGCAGGACTGGTGGAACTTCGCGCTGCAGAACGGGTGCAAGCTCCAGGACAAGCCGTGGGGCCGGTGGACCATCGACCAGCCGGCCTGCGTGCAGGCCATCCAGTTCGTCCAGGACCTGCGGCTGAAGTACCACGTAGCCGTGCCCGCCACGGTCACCAACCCGCCCAACGGCCCGTCGCTCGACCAGGTCGTCGGCCGCGGCGAGGCGGCCACCGCGATGGACGGAAGCTGGATGCTGCGCGCCTTCGACACCGCGCTTCCCGACGGCGGCTTCGGCGTCGCCGACCTGCCCGCTGGGCCGGTCGGCAAGGGCAGCGTCTACAACGGCCTGACCGAGGCGATCTACTCCGGGACCAAGCACCCGAAGGAGGCGTGGGAACTCCTCAAGTGGCTGACCTCGGAGAAGCACCAGAAGGCCGTGGCCCAGGCGGGCGCCGTCTGGCCGGGGATCAGCTCGCTCAACGACGTCTTCGCCGAGGCGTGGAAGGCCAAGGGCGTGGACGTCACCGGGTTCAAGAAGGCGGCCGAGGGCACCACGATGGGCTACCCCCTCACGGAGGCGGCCGACACCTACAACGTGAAGGCGCTCGACATCTTCAACCAGGTCTGGCTCGGGCAGATGCCGGCGCAGGACGCGGCCAAGAAAATCAACGACGAGGCGAACGCCGCCATCAAGTAGGCTCTGGAGCTATGGGAGTTACCGGTCACATGCCAGCGCAGGACGCTTCTCGCGGCCGCTCGGCGAGCATCTGGGACGTCGCACGTGTGGCCGGTGTCTCGCAGCAGACCGTCTCTCGTGTCATCAACGGCAAGGCCCGGGTCAGCGAGGCGACCCGGGCCAAGGTCCTGCAGGTCATCGCCGAGCTCGGCTACCGGCCCAACAAGCTGGCCCAGACGCTGGCGGGAGGCCCGGTGCGGTCGGTCACCGTACTGACCTCCGACACCGCCCTGTACGGCGCGGCCGCCACGCTGCGCGGCATGGAGGAGGCGGCCAGGACGGCCGGCTTCTCCGTCGGCATAAGCGTCCTGGAGCCGGAGTCCCAGCAGACGGACATCGCCCTGCGGCTCAACCGGCCCGGGGAGCCCGTCATGGTGATCGCCTACGACGACGCGGGCGTGCGCGCGCTCCGGGCGCTGCCGCCGGACGTCCCGGTGGCCGCCGCCGTCGAACGCCGCCCCGACGAGGGCGACGCCGCGGACGGCGGCCCGTGGCAGGTCTGGCTGGACGACCGGGCCGCCGCCGCGCACGCGACCCGTTACCTGCTCGGCCTGGGACACCGGACGGTCCACTACGTGGCCATCCCCTCCTCCACCAGCCCGTCCCCCCAGCGGACCCAGGGCTGGCAGGACGCGTTGCGCGCCGCGGACCGCCCGGTGCCCGAGCCGTCGCACGGGGGGTGGACGCCGCGCTCGGGCTACCTCGCCGTCCGCTCCCTGCTGGCGGACCGCTCGGTCACCGCCATCCTGTGCGGCAACGACGACCTCGCGCTCGGTGTCATGCGGGCCGCCCGTGAGGCCGGGCGGGACATCCCCGGCGACCTCAGTGTGGTGGGCTTCGACGACGCCCCGCCCTCGGCCTACCTCAACCCCTCGCTCACCACCGTCCGGCTCGACTTCGAGGGGCTCGGCCGCGCCTGCTTCGGCCTGCTGCACCGCAGGCTGGAGCCGCAGACCGCCCCTCCCGTGCCCGCCTGGAGCGAGCCGGAGCTCATCGTGCGGGAGAGCAGCGGCCCCGCCCCGTCCTGACCTCGGCGCCGTCCCGGATCGACCACCGTGTGCCCCGCCGCCGGACCGCGCCCTCCTTCCCGAGCCCGCCGCCCTCCATGGCGGCGGGCGTTCGGCATGTCCTCGTCCCCCACCGCCCAAGCCCTCTTCGCAACGGAAGGCCAACATGATCGTCCACGACTCCGAACGCCGCCTCTGGGTGCTGTCCGGGCCGTCCTCCTCCTACGTCCTGCATCTCGACGACCATGACCGGCTGCGCGTGCTGCACTGGGGCCCCCGGCTCACCGTCGAGCAGGCGGCCTCGCTGCCGCTGCTGCCGCGGCCGCCCTTCCGCCCCGTGGAGGACGCCGCCGAGGGCACGCTGGACCTGACCGCGACCGGCGGCCTGTTCTACGGGCACGCGGCCGTGCAGGTGCGCTTCGCCGACGGCACCCGGGATCTGGAGCTCGTCCCCACCGGCCAACGTCGTACCGATCGGGAGCTGGTGCTGACGTTCGCCGACCGCCACTATCCGCTGACCGTCGAGTGCCACTACGGCGTGCACGAGGACAGCGACGTCATCGAGCGGCACCTGGTGCTGCGCAACGAGGGCGAGCCCGTCACCGTCGTACGGGCCGACTCCGCCACCTGGGTGCTCCCCCGCATGGATGGTTACCGGCTCAGCTGCGTGCGCGGCCAGTGGGGCGCCGAGACCCGGCTGCACCGCACCGAGCTGCCGTACGGCGAGACCGTGACGACGAGCCGGCGGGGCGTGACGAGCCACCAGGCCAACCCCTGGGCGATGGTCGACGACGGGACGGCGGGCGAGGAGCACGGCGAGGTCTACTCCTGCGCGCTGGCCTGGAGCGGAAGCTGGCGGCTCACCGCGCAGCGGCTCCCGACCGAGCGGGTGACGCTCTCGGCCGGCGCCGGACACGACCCGGTGACGCGGGAGCTGGCCGCCGGCGAGGAACTGGTCACCCCCGTGTGCGCGGGCCTGTACACCGACGGCGGCTTCGGCGCCGCGAGCCGCGCCTGGCACGACCACCAGCTGCGGCACGTGCTGCCGCACCCCGGCGAGACGCGGCCCGTGCTGTACAACTCCTGGGAGGCCACCGGCTTCGACGTCTCGCTCGACGGCCAGATCGAGCTGGCGGAGAAGGCCGCCCGGATCGGCGTCGAGCTGTTCGTGGTGGACGACGGCTGGTTCGGCGCGCGCACGCACGACGCGGCGGGGCTCGGCGACTGGCACCCCAACCCGCGCCGTTTCCCCGACGGACTCGGGCCGCTGATCGACCGGGTGCACGAGCTGGGCATGCTGTTCGGCCTGTGGGTGGAGCCGGAGATGGTCAACCCGGACAGCGATCTGTACCGCGCCCATCCCGACTGGGTCATCCACCGGCCGAACCGGCGGCGCACCGAGCACCGCAACCAGCTCGTGCTCGACCTGAGCAGGCCGGAGGTGGCCGACTGGCTGTTCCGGACCCTTGACGAGCTGCTCGCCAAGAACGCCGTCGACTTCCTGAAGTGGGACATGAACCGCCCCTTCACGGAGGCGGGACCGGACGAGCGGCTGTGGACCGGCCACGTCAGCGCCCTGTACGCCGTGCTCGACCGGCTGCGCGCGGCCCACCCGCACGTGCGTATCGAGTCCTGCAGCAGCGGCGGCGGGCGGGTCGACCTCGGCGTCCTCCGGCGAACCGACCAGGTGTGGACCTCCGACGACACCGACGCCCTCGACCGGCTGGAGATCCAGCACGGCTTCAGCCAGCTCTACCCCGCCCGCGTCATGGGCGCCTGGGTCACCGACAGCCCCAACCCCTACACCGGCCGGGAGACGCCGCTGGAATTCCGCTTCCACGTCGCGATGGCCGGCGTGCTGGGCATCGGCGGCGCCCTCACCGACTGGAGCGACGCGGAGCTCGAACGGGCCGCGGAGCTGGTCGCCGACTACAAGCGGATCCGTCCGCTCGTCCAGCACGGCCGGCAGTACCGTCTGCTGCCTCCGGACCGCGAGCTGTCGGCCGTGCAGTACCTCGCCCCCGACGGGAGTGAGACGGCCGTGCTCGTCCACCGGCGCTCCCGCCGGTTCGGCCATCCCGAGCCGGGCGTTCGGCTGCGCGCCCTCGATCCCGGCGCCCGCTACCGCGACCGCTCCACCGGCCGGATCCATCACGGCGTCGTCCTGCTCGCCCACGGCGTGTTCCCCGACCTGGCTCCCGGCGACTACGCCAGCGCCCTGGTCCACCTGATCCGCGAGTAGGGAGGACGGCGGGCAGGGCCGCCGGCACCGGCGAGGGGTGCCGGCGGCCTTTCACCTCCCGGTCGCCGGGGCCGCGCCCCGGCGACCGGCGCACCGCTCAGCGAGGGGTGAGGACGAGGCGGTAGGCGCCGCCGGCGTTCTGGTTGGCGATGGGGATCGTGACGCTGCCGTTGGTGACGGTGTAGGCGTTCGATGACACCGTGGTCGGCCCGGAGACGTTCGTCGTGCGTCCCGAGCCGGGCACCGACTCGAGGGTGGCGGTGACCGAGGAGCCGAGCGCGCCGATGCCGTCCACCCGGATCGAGCCGTTCCCCGACTGGCCGCCGAAGACGACGCTGAAGGTTCTGCCGCCCGCGTCGTAGGCGGCCACGCCGTCGTTGTCCGTGGTCGGGGTCACCTTGACGATGTTGCCGGTCTGGTCCGCGTACCACTTGTACATCCAGTACGACGCGGTCGGCCGGCCGTTGTACAGCAGGCCGTTGAGGGTGCCCGCCTCGTACCAGAACGCCCGCTGCGCGTCGCGCACGCCCGCGCGCTCGAACTGCGCCACGTAGTGGTTCGCGCTGCTGGGGACGTCGATTTCGCCGGTCGCCGCGTACTCGTTGATCGAGATGGGCCGCGGGGAGATGCCGAGCTCACGCTCCAGGTTCCGGTAGGCCTGGACGTTGCCCGTGACCTGCCGCCAGCCGCTCAGCTCGTGCCACGACACCACCTGGGGCACCGTGTTCGTGGCCTTGGCGTTGGTGAGGAAGGCCCGCATCCGGTTGACGTCCCAGTAGGAGTAGCTCGGCCCCATGATGGCGGCGTTCGGCTCGCTCTGCCGGATGCGCTGGTAGGTGCGGACCCAGCCCTCGTTGAAGGAGACGCCCGACCCCGAGGGCCAGGTCCAGTCGGGCTCGTTCCACGGCTCCCACGCGTCGATGTTGGTGACGCCCGCCGACTTGGCCGCGGCGATCATCTTGTCGATCCGGCTGTACCAGTCGTTCCAGTTCGTCCACCAGTACGGGAAGCCGTCGAAGCTGTCCGCCATGTCGACGGTGATCACCGCGCCGATGGCCGCCGCGTTCCTCCAGACGTTCAGCGTGTCGCCGATCGGCGCCGGAACGCCGTTGGGCCGGTGCTCGTGCAGCGGCGGGGGCTGGCGCAGCTGCTTGAGCTTCAGCGGCTGCATGACCGACACCGGCGGGGTGTTCGCGTCGGACAGGCCGTAGAGGGTGCCCGAGCCGACCCGCGTGACCGGCCGCACGACGGTGGCCGCGTCGACGACGAGCGTGCCGCCGCCGGTTCCGGTGCCGCCGCCCCACTTCTGGTTGCTCTGGCCGTTGCAGGTCCACAGGATGACCGCGGTGCCGTTGGCCGTGCCCGCGTGGTCGACGTCCAGGCACAGGCCCGACTGCGTCCCGGTGACGGACCCGTCGGCGTTCTGCCGCCACTTCTGGTTCGCCTGCCCGTTGCACGACCAGATGATCACCTGCGTGCCCGGTGAGGTCTGGTTGTTGTAGGCGTCCACGCAGCGCGTGCCGTTCATCGTCCGCAGCTCACCCGCCGAGGTGAACTCGAACCCCTGGTTGGCCTGACCGTTGCAGTCCCAGATGTCCAGCGGGGTGCCCAGCGTGTCGACGTTGCCCTTCACGTCCAGGCAGCGTCCCGCCGCCGCGCTCACCAGCGGAGCCACCGCCGCCGAGGCGGGCGCCGCCCACGTCAGCGCGCTCGCCAGCATGGTCGCCAGGGCCGCCACGACGCACGCGGCGACGGCCGCCGGCGACGGCCGTCCACGGCGCGCCCGGCCGGGTAACAGAGGGGATGTATCGCGCATGTTCTTCTCCTGGGGGTGGGAGACGGGCGAGAGCGAGCGACGTCCCGCACGAGGTACGGGGCCGGCCGGAGCCGTTGCCGACGGATGGACGGATGAGGGCCGGCCGCCACGCGCTCGCGGTTCTGCCGGAGTGGCCGGCACCTTGCTTGTTTCCGGGATGTTGAGAGTGCGTTACCGGTAACATCAGGATTTAGGGGCTTCCCAAGCCCAATGTCAAGACCCAACCGGGCGGCGGGCGGCCGATGGGCGGTGCCGGCCGGTTCACGCCCGCCGCCGGGCCCGGACTACGTACGGTTCACGAGGACGCGGGCGAGGACGACGGTGGCGGCACCGGCCAGGACGACGGACAGCAGCCCGACGCGCAGGCTGATCAGGTCGGCGACGAACCCGACGAGGGGTGGCGACAGCAGGAATCCTCCGCGCAGCAGCCAGCTGACGACGGTCAGGCCGGTGCCGGCGGGCAGCCCGGGCAGCTCGTCGGCGGCGTGCATGGTGGCGGGCACGAGGGTGGCGACACCGAGCCCGGCCAGGGCGAAGCCGGCCAGCGCGGTCGCGACCGACGGCACGGCGAGAGCGGCGCCCATGCCGGCGGCGGCCAGGACGCCGCCCGCACGGGCCACGGTGCGCTGGCCGAAGCGGTTCACGACGCGGTCGCCGGTGAGACGGCCGGCGGTCATGGCGGCCTGGAAGGCGACGACGGCCAGTCCCGCGGTGGCGGCGTTCGCGTGCAGGTCGCTGAGGAAGAGGGCGCCCCAGGACGCGCCCGCGTCCTCGACCAGGGCGCCGCAGGCGGCGAGCACGCCGAGCACGGCCAGCATCCGCACGGCGGGACCGGTGAACGAGCGCCGGCCTCCGCGCCGGTCCGCGTGGGCGGGCGGGGCGGCCGGGTGGCCGTCGGCGGCGGCGAGGTCCTGCGCTTCGGCGGACCGCTCGGCGTCGTCCGGGCCGGGCAGCAGGAACCGGTGGGCGACGACGGCGACGACGCTGAACAGCGCCGCGGAGATGCCCAGGTGGACCGCGAGAGGGATGTGCAGGCCGGCCGCGGCCGAGCCCATCAGACCGCCGATGACCGCGCCGACGCTCCACAGGCCGTGCAGCGAATTGAGGATGGACCGCCCGTACAGTCGTTGCACCCGCAGGCCGTGGGCGTTCTGCGCGACGTCGACGACCGCGTCGAGAGCGCCCACCACGAACAGCGCGCCGCCCAGCGCGATCCAGTTCGGCGCGATGGGGATGACCAGCGTCGCGATCGTGGTCACGACGATCCCGAACGCCGCCACGCGCGCGGATCGGAACCGGCGGATCGCGGCGCCGGCCAGCAGCCCCGCCAGCAACGCACCGATCGAGGTCCCGGCCAGCGCGGTCCCGAGGACGGCGTTGCTCACCCCGAGATCGGCCTTGATCTGCGGATATCGCGGGACGACGTTGAAGAACACGGCGCCGTTGGTGAGGAACAGCGCGGCGACGGCGGCGCGGGCCTGGCGCGCCTGACGAGTGGGTGCGGTCAAAGAGAGGGCGGCGGGCATGGGCTTTCCGATCACGGTGGTGCGGTCGAGGGAACGGCGCGGTTCAGCGCAGGTAACGGTCGATGGCGTGGCGGATCTGCTCGGGCGTCATCGGGTCGGTCGACAACGCGCTGTGCAGCACGAGCCCCTCGATGAGCGCGTCCAGTTCCCTGGCCGTGGTGGGGTCGAAGTGACGCTCCAGCGCCTCACGGCTGCGCGCCATCCAGGCCTGGGTGACGGCCCTCAGTGCCGGGTTGCGCGCCGCGGCCAGATACAGCTCCACGGCGAGGACGAGGTCGCGCTGTGCGCCGAGCAGGTCGTCCGACACCAGCGCGATGACGGCCTCGACCGCCGCCTCCCGGTCCCGGGCGGCACGCATGCGCTCGTCGAAGACGCGGGCCACGGACTCGGCGTGCCGGGTGAACGCCTCGGCGAGCACCTCCTCCAGCGAGGTGAAGTGGTAGGTCGTCGACCCCAGCGGCACGTCGGCGACGCGGGCGATCTCCCGATGCGTCGTCCCGGCCACGCCCCGCTCGGCGATGACGGCCAGCGCGGCGTCGATCAGCCGGTCCCGCCGTCCGGGGTCGTGCCGGCGGGGCCGCCGTGGAACCGGCGGAAGCGAAGCGGCGGCGGGGCCGCTCACGCCGCGCCCGGGCCGATCGTCCGGATCACCCGGGCGGGGTTGCCCACCGCCACGACGTTCGCGGGCAGATCCCGGGTCACCACCGCGCCGGCGCCGACGACGCTGCCGTCCCCGATGGTGACTCCCGCCAGGACGATCGCCCCGCTGCCCAGCCACACGTTGTCGCCGATGGTGATCGGCTTGGCGGCCTCCCATTTCGCGCGGCGAAGCTCCGGGTCCACCGGGTGAGTCGGGGTGAGGAGCTGGACGTTCGTACCGATCTGCACGTCGTCGCCGATCGTGATCGGCGCGACGTCGAGGGCGACGAGACCGTAGTTGACGAACGAGCGGGCGCCGATGCGGATGTGGCCGCCGTAGTCCACCCGCAGCGGCGGCCGGATGTGCGTGTCCTCGCCGATCTCCCCCAGCAGCTCGGTGAGCAGCCGCCCACGCTCCCGGGAGTCGCGCGCGGGGGTGGTGTTGAACGCCTCCATCAGGTCCATGGCCCGCAACTGGTGCTCGGCCAGCTCCGGGTCGTCGGCGATGTAGAGGTCACCGGCGAGCATCCGCTCGCGCATCGAGCGGCCGTCCGAGTCAGGCGCCATATGTACGAGTGTACACACGATATGTACGCCCGTACGTATCTCCGTCCGGGCGCTGTGGAGGCCGGTCTCGCCCGCTCCGCCTGAACAGGTGCCGGCGCCCCCTCGCCGTCGGGCCGGCGCGCCCGCGTCCCCTCGGGAGGAGCGCGGCGATGACCAGCGCGGCGGCCGCCGCGACCGTCGTGGTGATCAACGCGAGCCGGAGCCCCTCACGGGACGGCAGTGAGAAGGCCCCGGCCGGCACGATGTGGGCCGCCAGGACGGCGCTGATCACCGCGCTGGCCGAAGCCGTGCCAATGGAGCGCATAAGCGAGTTGAAGCCGTTGGCTGCGGCGGTCTCGGATGCGGGCACCGCGCCCATGATCGAGGCGGGCATGGCGGAGTAGCCGAGGCCGGCCCCGGAGGACACGACGGTCGCGGCGAGCACGATGTGCCAGACGTCGTCCATCAGGAACAGCGCGACAGCGTAACCGGCGACCGCGCACAGGGCGCCGATCATGAGCGTCACCCGAGGCCCGTACGTGCCGGTGACACGGGCCGAGACCGGCGAGAGCACCATCATCATCGCGCCGCCGACGGCCATGCACAGCCCCGCCTCGAACAGGGACAGTCCCAGGCCGTAACCGGTGACGCCCGGGGCCTGGAGCACCTGCGGGAACACCAGGCTGGGCCCGAACATGGCGAACCCGAACGCGATGGACGCGACGTTCGTGATCAGCACCTCGCGCCGGGCGGTCGCCCGCAGGTCGACCAGCGGATCGGCCACCCGTAGCTCGACGAACCCCCACACGAGGAGGATCACCGCCGACGCGGCGAACAGCCCCAGGGTGAGAGGGCTGTCCCAGCCCCAGCCGCCGCCCTTGCTCACCGGCAGCAGCAGGCACACCAGACCCGCCGACAGCCCCGCGGCGCCGAGGAAGTCGAACCTTCCGCCCGTACGCAGCGGGGAGGCGGGCACCACCGCGAGAGTGAGGACGAGGCCCACCGCGCCCATGCAGGCCGCCGTCAGGAAGAGCATGTGCCAGTCGACGAGCTGCACGACGAGGGCGCCCAGTGGCAGCCCGATCGCGCCCCCCGCGCCCAGGGTGGCACTCATCAGCGCCATGGCCGAGCCGAGCCGCTCTGGCGGCAGCAGATCGCGCATGATGCTGATGCCCAGCGGGATGACGCCGACGGCGCAGCCCTGCAGCGCCCGCCCGATCACCACCACGAGCAGCGAGTTCCCGGCCACACAGACGACCGACCCGGCGACCATCAGCACAAGGCTGACCACCATGAGGCGACGTTTCCCGTACATGTCGCCGAGCCGTCCGCTCACCGGCGTGAACACGGCCGAGGACAGCAGCGTGGCGGTGACGGCCCAGGAGGCGTCCTCCGCCGGGGCCGACAGCAGGCGGGGCAGATCGGGGATGATGGGCACCACCAGGGTGAACATCATCGAGACCACCATGCCGCTGAACGCCAGCGCACCGGTGACGACACCGGATCTGGCACCCGTGATGGGCGTCGCCACCGCGCTCCTTCCGCCGAGGACGACTCGCCACCCTAGTCGTCCGGCCGGCCCGCGATGTCGCCGAGCACCCCGGCCGGCTCGATCCAGCCGCCCTTCGACCGTTTCGGGGTGAAGCGACGGACGTCGTCTTCGCCGCCGTGAACCTCCTCACTGGTGACTCTCGGGGTGGCGACTCCGGGGACGCGGTGTCTGTCCGCCGGAGCGCCCCCGCACCATGGCCGCCGGGTGGTGGCTCCCAGCGCGTTGTTAACGTTAACATTTTCTGCCGTGCGTTCTCCGCCGGCTGGTCGCAGCAGGTCGGATCCAATACGAGACGGAGCGGCGACGTCAAGAACGGCGCCCCCGCCCACGGCGGGGTGACGGGACGGGCGTACGTTCCATCAGGCGTTATCAGCGGTCGCCGCGGGTGACGGCGCGAGCGTCGCTCTGAAACTTTCGCGGGGGACTTGACACATTTCGGCATGATTTCCAGACTGTGTCCTCAAGGCGGCTTCCTCCTGCCCTGTGGTGGTGTGCGGTGAGGACCGCCGTTCGCGACGCCCCGGTGGTGTGCGTTCCCTGATCACGGGACGCGGCGTCGATCGCGCGGAGCGACCCCCCGCGTGTCCGCTTTTCATACAACGGCTCCGTCGTCGCCGGCTGGCTCCACAACGTTCGGGTTCACCGCGAACGGCAACGCGGCACCCGACCGCCGCCTGCACCAGCCCCGACAACGGCCGGACATGATGATGAGGAGATTTCGAATGCGTCTGCCCTGGCGAGCGCGGTCACCGCGCCCCTCCGCCGCCGCGATCACGGCGCCGCCCCGGCGGGCCTCGCGCCGCGGCCTCGCGATCGGCTCCATTCCGGTCCTGCTGGCGGGAGCCGGCGCCCTGATGGCCACGCAACCCGCCCAGGCCGCCGTCGCCTGCCGGGTCGACTACACCATCAGTTCGAGCTGGCCGGGCGGGTTCAACGCCAACGTCACCATCAACAACCTCGGTGACGCGGTCAACGGCTGGCGGCTGACCTGGTCCTTCGGCGGCGGCGAGCAGATCAGCCAGATCTGGAGCGCCACCCACACCCAGTCCGGCTCGTCGGTGACCGCCACCAACGTCTCCTACAACGGCAGCATCCCCAGCGGGGGCAGCACGAGCTTCGGGTTCAACGGCTCCTCGAACGGCTCCACCCCGGTGCCCACCTCGTTCTCCCTGAACGGTGTGGCCTGCACCGGCAGCCCGGGCTCGCCCAGCCCCTCCCCGGCGCAGTCACCGTCGCAGTCGCCGTCGGCCCCTGCGTCCCCGTCTCCGTCTCCGTCGGCGACGCCGACCGGCGACACGTGCGATCTCCCCTCGCGGTACCGCTGGACCTCGACGGGCTCGCTGGCGAACCCGAAGTCCGGGTGGGTCTCGCTCAAGGACTTCACCAACGTCGTCTACAACGGCAAGCACCTGGTCTACGCGACGACGCACGACACCGGAACGCGCTGGGGTTCGATGAACTTCGGCCTGTTCACGAACTGGTCCGACATGGCCTCCGCCAGCCAGAACACGATGAACTTCTCCGCCGTCGCGCCCACGCTGTTCTACTTCGCCCCGAAGAACATCTGGGTGCTGGCCTACCAGTGGGGCGGGACCGCCTTCTCCTACCGGACCTCCACCGACCCCACCAACCCCAACGGCTGGTCGGCGCAGCAGACCCTGTCCACTGCGAGCATCACCGGCTCCGGCACCGGCCCCATCGACCAGACCCTCATCGGTGACGGCCAGAACATGTACCTGTTCTTCGCCGGGGACAACGGCAAGATCTACCGCTCCAGCATGCCCATCGGGAACTTCCCGGGCAACTTCGGCTCCAACTACACCACGATCATGAGTGACACCACGAACAACCTGTTCGAAGGCGTCGAGGTCTACAAGCTCCAGGGCCAGAACAAGTACCTCATGCTCGTCGAGTCGATCGGCTCGCAGGGCCGTTACTTCCGCTCGTACACGGCGACCAGCCTGGGTGGTTCGTGGACCCCGCAGGCCACCAGCGAGAGCAGCCCCTTCGCCGGCAAGGCCAACAGCGGCGCCACCTGGACCAACGACATCAGCCACGGCGACCTGGTCCGCAGCAACCCCGACCAGACCAAGACCGTCGACCCCTGCAACCTGCAGCTGCTCTACCAGGGTCGTAGCCCCAGCTCCGGCGGCGACTACGGCCTCCTGCCCTACCGGCCGGGCGTGCTGACACTGCAGCGCTGATGATGTGACGCGGATCCGGCCCGGGTGTTCGTGACGATCACCGTGGAGACGTACGCCGGATCCGGTGAGCGTCGACGCGGTACGCGATCGGGGCCGGGTGGAACCGGCGTGGCGGGCTCGGCGCACAGCCGAGCCCGCCACAGTCACGCCGGCAGCCGGATCGTGGGCCGTCCGAGGGAGGCCGGTTCGCCTCCTTCTGCCACCGGGCCGGCGGCCGCGGTGGTCACCCCGGGTCGAGCGGCCGCACGGTCACCGCGTTGCTGGAACTGACGGGTGGCCCGCCGCAGGCCTCCGCGACCAGCGTGTCCGACCCGGGAGAATGCAGACATGGCTGAACAGAGCATCTGGATGCAGAAGGTCGCCGCCGACCCTGATCACTCCACCTGGTTCATCGAGCGCTTCCGTTCCATGGCTCGCGCCGGTGACGATCTCGCCGGGGAAGCCCGCCTCGTGGACGCCCTGGTGCCGCGTCGCGCCCGCATCCTCGACGCCGGATGCGGGTCCGGCCGGGTCGGTGGCGCGTTGGCCGAGGCCGGCCACGACGTCGTCGGCGTCGATGTCGACCCGGCTCTGATCGAGGCGGCCGAGCAGGACCACCCCGGGCCGCGCTGGCTGGTCGGCGACCTGGCCGAACTCGACCTCCCCGCACAGGGCATCAGCGAGCCGTTCGACGCCGTCGTCTGCGCCGGGAACGTGATGACATTCCTCGCGCCGAGCACCCGTCGTGAGGTGCTGCGACGGTTCCGTGCGCACCTCGCGCCGGGCGGCCGGGCCGCGATCGGCTTCGGCGCCGGGCGCGACTACGAGTTCGGCGAGTTCTTCGCGGACGCGGCCGCCGCGGCGCTCGAACCCGACCTGCTGCTGTCCACCTGGGACCTGCGTCCGTTCAGGGACGACTCGAGCTTCCTGGTCGCCCTCCTCCGCCCTGCCTGACGAAGGCCCCGTTCACGCGCGAGGAAGCGCCGTCGGCTAAGGCGCGAGTGTCTCCAACGCGAGCAGGTCGCGCATCGACACCATGCCGATCAGGCGCCCGTCCTGGTCCACCGGGATGTGACGGATGCCGTAGTCGAGCATGCGGCGGGCCACCTCGCGCGTGTCCTCGTCCAGGGTCGCGGTCTTGATGTCCGACGACGCGCACATCCCCGCGTTCAGCGCGGCGAGGTCCGCGGATGTGGCGAGCGCCGTCACGAGGTCCCGTTCCGTGATCACTCCCGTGACCCGGTCCTCCTCGAGCACGGCGAGCGCGCCGATGTTCTTCTCCGTCATCCGGCGCGCCACCTCGGGCAGCTTCGCGCTCACCGGGCAGCCGAACACCATTGGACGGTAAACGTTGGCGATACGCATGCGGCCTCCCCTCCTCACCAGCACATCCAGCCAACCACACCGCCCCGGGACGCCCGTCAGCCGCCGGGCGGGCGGACTCCGCATTCAGGCCCGGCGCCGGTTATCGGTGTAGCCGCGCCAGCCAGTTCCCGATGACGACGAAGTCGCTGCCAATAAGACCACGGCGAGGGTCAACCCGATGGAGATGGGCCTGGGCGCGATGGTGCACGGATACCCAGGCACGATCAGCATCGGTGATCTCGTCGTCGATCCAGACGAAGGAACGTCCCGCCGCCCACTCGACCAGGCCGCGGGTCTTCCAGTGCAGCGGCCCTTGGTCCTCTTCCGCATCCGGCCAGTCCACCACGGGCAACTCCGGCAGGCCGAGCAGCGGACAGATCACCTCGTTCGCGTCCGCCATCCAGGTCGTCGCCCACACGAGGTCGCACGGCAAAGCCGCCAGCCGCGGCCCGTGCCGGGGATCGATTCTGGCCAGCAGCGGATTCACCCCTTCAACCATCGGGATTCGCGGGCTGGAGACTCCGTCGAGATGCGGCTCAGGCGCGCCGAAGGGGATGAGGGGGCCGTCGACGTCGAGGAACAGTACCGGACGGGCCGGCGAATCAGGCATTTCCGCAGAATAGCTCTCACGAACGGCGCCACCGCGAAGGATGCCGCCATGGTCACCTGGCGCTGACGGTGGGACGGCTCCGGTCAGCCCCGGGCACCGGGTGCGTCCCCTCGCGTGCCTGGGCGGCACCAGAAGACCAGCGTGACGAGCAGGGCGATCACCAGGGCGCCGCAGGCCCAGAGGAACATCGACGAGATGGTCCCGGCGAGACCACCCGAGCCCTGCGTGAGCGGGATCAGCATCACGGCCAGGCCGAACGAGCCGCCGATCGTGAGCGCCGTCTGCAGCACGCCCGCGGTGACCCCGGCGTACTCCTGCGGAGCGGTGGTCAGGACGATCATGTTGAACGGGATGATCGCCACGCCGACGCCGAGCCCCATGACGACGAGGGCGGGGAGCACGCCGCCGGCGTAGGTGCTGCCACCGTCAAGGCGGGTCAGCCAGGCGACCCCGGCCAGCACCACGAGCAGGCCGGCCACGGCACGCGTCTTGAGACCGATCCCGGCGATGTACTTGATGAGGATCTGGGTGCCGGCGAGCAGCGCCAGGCCGAAGGGCAGGATGGCCAGGCCGCTCTGCAGCGCGTTGAGGTGCAGCACACCCTGGAGGTACTGGACCAGGTAGATCAGGAAGCTCGTGAGCACGGCCGCGAGCAGCAGCAGGGCGAGGAAGGCGCCGGCCCGCTCGCGGCCGGCGAAGACGGCCAGGGGCAGCAGCGGCTCGGCGGCCCGCCGGTCCACCAGCAGGAACACCACGGCCAGCACGACCGCCGCGCCGAGGGCGGTCAGCGTCCAGCGGTCGCCCCAGCCCTTCTCCGCCGCGTGGACGAGGCCGTACACGGCGGCGGCGAGGGCGGCGGTGCTGAGCAGCGCACTGCTCATACCGGAAACACCGCGCAGGCCGGAAACACCGCGCAGGCCGAGCGGTCGGGACCGGGCCGCCTCGTCCCGCGGGCCGAGGGCCCGGGCGGCGACCACGATTACGGCCAGGCCGATGGGCACGTTCACCAGCAGGCTCCAGCGCCAGTCCCCCGCCCACGTGAGCACGCCGCCGAGCACCATGCCGGCGGAGGCTCCGAGCCCGGTGACCGTGGAGTAGAGGCCGAAGGCCCGCTGCTGCCGCTCCCCCTCGAAGACGATCGCCAGCAGCGCCAGCCCGGTGGGACCGGCGATCGCCGCGCCGGCGCCCTGCAGGACGCGACCGGCGAGCAGCACCTCCAGGTTCGGCGCGAGCCCGGCGATCAGGGAGGCCAGCACAACCAGCCCGACCCCGGAGAGGAAGACCCTGCGGTGCCCGAGCACGTCGCCGAGGCGGCCGGCGAACAGCAGGAGGCCGCCGAAGGCGAGGAAGAAACCGTTCGGCACCCACGATCCCCCGGCCACCGACAGACGGAGGTCGGATTGGAGGGCCGGGAGCGCGACGTTCACGATCGTGCCGTCGAGCTGGAGCATGAACTCCGCCCCGACGATCGCCGCGAGCACGAGGACCCAGGCGCGGCCGTCCGGTGACACACGGGCCGAGGCATCATCGGAGACACGTTCGGTGGTCATGGAACCTCCGCGATCCGCTGACAGAGGACATCAAGGCGAGGCAACCTCAGGTTAGTGGGCACGTCTATACTGAGGTCGTCTCAGGTTAAGTAAGGAGATTTAAGCTGAGGCATCCTCAGGATGTCAAGCGGGAGGTACCGGTGGACGGCAAGCCCTACATCGCCCAGCGCCCCAAGCGGGCCGACGGCCGGCGCAACTACGACGCGATCCTGGCCGCGGCCAGAAAGGCGTTCGAGACCGCCGGCGCCGACGCCTCCCTGGAGGAGATCGCGAGTCAGGCGGGGGTGGCGATCGGCACGCTGTACCGGCACTTCCCCACGCGGGCCTCGCTCGTGGAGGCCGCGACCCGGGACGGCCTGGAGAACCTCGTCGCCCACGCCGAACGGCTGGCCGCCGGCCCGGACCCGCTCGACACGCTGATCGCCTGGATGCGTGAGGCGGTGGTCCACTTCAGCACCTTCCGCGGCCTGGTGGGCATCCTCGCGCAGAGCATGTACGACGAGGGCACGCCCTCCCACACCATGTGCAGCGCCATGCACCGCAGCGGCGCCGACCTGCTGCGCGCCGCGCAGGCGGCCGGCAGGGTGCGGCCCGACCTGACCCCCGACGAGCTGTTCGACCTCCTCAGCGGCGCCGCCTGGGTGCGCGAGCAGGCGACCCCGGACCGGGACGGCAGCGTCCGCTTCCTCGAACTGGTACTGCAGGGCATCACCTCGCGGGACTGACCGTCTCGCACTCGACGTCTTGCCGCCCGCGGGCGCCTGGTCGCGATTCAACGAGTCAGGAACATCGAAGCGCTTCGGTCAGCCATGCCGATCGCGGTGGAGCAGTCGTATCGACGTCATCGCGTGTCCAACGCGTACACGTTGCCGTCCCAGCCGCCGACGTACACCACGCCGCCGGAGACCACCGGAGGGGCGCCGACCGCACCGCCGGTGCGGTAACTCCATCGCACCGTGCCGGAGGCGGCGTCCAACGCGTACACGGAGTTGTCCCTGCTGGCGACGTACACCACGCCGCCGGAAACCACCGGTGAGCTGACCCAGCCGTCAGTCCGGTGACTCCACCGCTCCTTCCCCGTGACGGCGTCCAGCGCTTGCACCGAGTTGTCCAAGCTGCCGACGTACACCACACCATCGGACACCACCGGAGAGCTGACCCAGCCACCGATCCACTGGCTCCACCGCACCGTGCCGGAGGCGGCATCCAACGCGTACAGCGAGTTGTCCCTGCTGCCGACGTACACGACACCACCGGACACCACCGGAGGGGCCTCGACCGCACCGTTGGTGCGGTAACTCCACCGCACCTTCCCCGAGACGAGATCCAGCGCGTACACCGAGTTGTCGAAGCTGCCGGCATACAACGTGCCCCCCGACACCACCAGAGACGCGACCCAGTTGCCCGTCCGGTGACTCCACCGCACCTCGCCGGAGGCGGTGTCCAGCGCGTACACCCGGCCGTCCTCACAGCCGACGTACATCAGACCGCCCGACACCACCGGGTGAGAGAAGACGGGCGCGTCGATGCGGCGGCTCCAGCGCACCTTCCCGGTGCCGGCGTCCAGCCCGTACACGGCGTAGTCCCTGACCTCGGCGGGGTTGTCCCTGCTGCCGGTGTACACCATGCCGCCGGACATCACTGGGGCGGAGAGGGCGGACTCGTCGATCCGGCGGCTCCAGCGCTCCCTCCCCGTGTCGGCGTCCAGCGCGTACTGCCGGCCGTCGAAGCCGGCGACGTACACGACGCCGCCGGACACCAGCATGGTGTCCTGAGCGGCGGGGTGGCTCCAGAGGGCCTTTCCCGTGGCGGCGTCCAGCGCGTACACCCGGTCGCCACTGGCGACGTGGACGACACCGGCGGACACCACCACGCCGGAGTGGATGCCGTCGTCTGTCGGGTAACTCCAGCGGACTCTCGATGCGGGGGCCGCCGCCGAGGCGCCGGCCGGCTGCGGGTAGCGGGCCAGCAGGTTGTCCCGCAACAGCGGAGCGAGGAGTCGCACCGCAAGTCGCGAGGCGGCCGTGAGCTTGACGATGACCGGACCCACGTTGACGAGCGCCGCGCCGAGACCGCCCGCCGGCGAGCTTTCGGTGTACTGGAAGATCTGAGAGCTCTCGCTGGTGGGATCGAATGTGTCCCGCTGCTTGGCCAGGGCCACCTCTTCGGCGAACAGCTTCTGCGCGTCACGGTTCGAGGAGGCCACCCAGATGATGGAAGCCGACACCGTGACGCCCTCGTCCATGGACGGAATCCAGTCGCATGCCGCGGGCTTCGGGAGCGCCACATCCCCCAGAGCGCGGGCATGCGGACTGGCGAAGTAGCCGTCCGCGATGGTCTTCAGGTCGCCGTCGGTCAGAAGAGCGCAGGCATCCGGCCAGGCGCCCGGTTGGACGCCGCCGAGCGAAGCAGGCCCGGCGGAAGCGCCGTACGCCATGCGGTAAGCGGTGACCCGGCCTCCGCCATCGTGATCATTGACCGGTGCGTAGACGAGGGCCAAGTCGTCGGCCGTCCCCACAAGGACGGGCCGGGACCCGTGGGAGATGTCGAGGGGGAATGCACTGAGGTCGCCGGTGCCTGTGTCCAGAGAGATCAGGAATACGGGGATCGGCCACCCGTCGGACAGGTATACCGACCGTCCCTTGGCCACGACGGTGGACGACTGGAAATACGCGGGCCGGGTCCAGCGGACGCGGCCGGTGACCGGGTCGATTCCCCTCGCCTGCTGACGGGAGTCGGGGGTGTGCGGAACCAGAAAGGCCTCGTCGGCGGTGGTGAGGAGCCGGCCGTCCGGCGTGTAGATGGACGCGGTGCCCTCGACCTTGACGTGGACGAACCCCTCCGCGTCGACCGTCACGCGATGCGGCAGGTCCGTGAGCCGTGACTCGTCCACCGGGGACGGCAGCTCGCGCGTCCAGCGAGGCCGGAGGGTGACGGGGTCCATTGAGGCGAGGCGAAGTCCGCCGCTGCGGCAGTAGCCGAGGAGGAGCACCGACCGCTCGGCGACTACGGCTTCCAGATCACAGCGCCGCGGATAGGTCATTCGCGCCCTGGTCGTCCCGGTCCTGGGATCGAGGACCTGTATCTCGATAGGCTCGGACGACCGCTGGAAGACCACGATGTCCCGCCGGTTCACCAGAACGTTCGGCCCGGTATAGGCACCGATGCGCTCCGTCCTCGACGGGTCGTACGCGGATATGGCGACCTCACGCCGCCACAGGACGGCGCCGGTGTCCAGGTCGTGGCCGGACAGGACACGGTCGTCCCGGTCGGGCACCTCTCGCGACACGACGAGCGTCCCGGTGGCGATCCACATGCCGGCGATCCGAGGGAGCGTGGGATCCGGGGCGATCGTGTACCGCAGATCACCGGTACGCGGGTCGTGGACCGCGATCGCGCCCCGCCGGGTCGCCACCGCCAGGGCGCGATCGGACACCCTGGGGTACGCGTGCCCCACGGCGTCATCAGGGTCCAGGTCGACGGCCACCGACCAAGCGGCGCGCCAGCCGACGGGGACCTGGAGGTGCGGCGTGTCGGCCACCACCACCAGGTACGCCAGCAGGACCATCGCCGACAGGCCCGCCAAAGCGCGCAGAGTCCGCAGGGTCAGCACCGCTTCGCCTTGGGAAACTCGGCGCAGACCACGTCACGCGAGGCTTGCATCCAACCGCCGTTCGGGGAGGCGATGTAAAAGGAGCGGTAGTCGGCGGCGGGGCCGGTCAGCCGGAACGGGACCCCGCCCGGCGCTCTTATCACCATCTGCTCGGCACGACCTTCCGTCACCACGGTGGCGACGAGATCGAACTCGTAATAGGCCTTCCGGCCGGTGATCGAGAGGCTCAGCGTGACCCGCTCGTCCTGCTTCAGGTCGATCTGCTTGGCCAGGAAGTACGATGTGCGCTGCTTATCACCGGTGGTGAAGTAGGGATCGAGCCTGTCGAGATCGGCCGCCATCTCGATGGTGTCGGTCTCGCCGGCGGTGACGGCGATCAGGTAGGCGCCGTCCGACACCGGTTGCCGGGTGAGGACACGCGGCTTGATGTCGGCGACGCGGAGACTGCTGCGGTTGCCCTCCAGGACCACGGTGACATCCATCTGTCCGACCAGGGCGGCATGGTGGCGTTCCAGCAACGCGCCATGCCGCAGGTCGGTGCTTCCCAGCAGGACGGCCCGATCCCTGGGATCGGTCACCGTCTCCCGCAGGGCGAGGTCCTGGCTGCTGTAGTGGACTTCCACGTGGGGAACCTTCACAGCGGCAGCGCCGCCGATCCGGTCGATCGCGTCCGATCCGTGCTCGTTGAACCAGGCGGTGAACATCACGCCCGCCGCGGCCACGATCACGGCTCCGACGATCCCGGCCACCCATGCCAGCACCGCCCTCCAGGCTCCCCGCTGGGCCGGCTGCCCCTCCGCGCCCGGCCGCGACGAGTCCACGGTGTCCCGCGCGATGTCCGGAGGCGTCTCCGACACCTCACCGGTGTGCGTCCGCTGCCGGGCTTCGCGGCTGTTCTCCCCGGATCCGATCGGCCGGTCACGGCGTCGACCGGTTGCGGGAACGTCAGGTTCCGCGGCGGTGCGCAGCGTCTTACCACGCTTTGTGCGGCGACTCCTGGCCACGGGGTGCCCTCACCCTGACTTGAACCCGAAAACACGTGACTGAGGATGCACCAGCATATGCCGAACCTCTTGTTGAGAGAAAGCGAATGCACTCAATAACGCTGAGGACTGATAGCGGTAGTCGCAGAGACTCGAAGGCCATGCGAGGCTCTCCACTCGCCGTCACATTCCTCGCCGATCGTCCTTTTCATTCGATTCGCACAGCAATTTTCGCAAGCACCTGGAGTGGTACTGGGCACCGAGGTGAAGAGGCCGAGCCGTATGGCCGGTTCACCTACTACGGCTCAGGGCTGACGCCATGTCCCTGAATGGAGATATTCGTGTTCCGGCGGACCGAGGCGCGCTCGCCGAAACCCGCGAGCACGTCGTGAATGGCAGAGAGGAGACTCCCGATCCCGCGCCTTCGCTACGCTGACGCCCGTGTCGTTTGATTCCGGTTTCCCCTGCTCCTGCTGCGGCCGGCATCATGACGAGATTCCGCTGTGCTACCACCTGCCGCGCCGGCATATCGGAGCCCCGAGATGACCGGCGCGCCCGGCAGCCTGATCCCCTCCGCGTCAGCAAACGAAGCATCATCGAACTCGAGGACGGAAGGACACCGACACGATGACGCAGCCCGGCGACTACGGCCTGCCCGGGGCGCTGCACCGCGTGCTGGACGAGGTGGCGTCGGAACGAGCCGCCCAGGACGCGACGTGGGGCCTGCAGCACCACCCCGACGGCACCGGGCCCGCGTACGAGCCCGAGGCCGACCTGGCCAAACAGGCCGTGACCGACGCCGCGGCCGAAGGCCGGCTGACCTGGCGCCACATCCTGCACGAAGAGGTCCTCGAAGCCTTCGCCGAGAACGACGCCGACCGCCTGCGCTGCGAGCTGATCCAGGTCGCAGCGGTCGCGGTCAAGTGGGTCCAGGACCTCGACAGACGCGCCCAGTCACCCGGGATGCCGCAAACCACCGCCCCGGCGTGGCCGGGCGCCGCGGAGCCGGGCCCGACGGCGTGACCATCGGCGCGGCTGAGCGATCAGCGCGGGTTCCTCGGGCGAGCGTCGCGGGACGGGGACGGTCAGGACGCCGATGTCCTGGTCGGCGCGGGTGAGCAGGCCCTGCCACGGCCTGCTGGGGCAGATGACGTGTGGTCGTGGCGGTCCGCCCGAAGGCCTGCTCATGCCGGGTAGGCGTGGGTCTCGGTGGCCTTGACCGAGGCCCAGATCCGCTGACCCGGGCTCAGGTCGAGGTCGGCCAGGGCGGCGGGAGTGATGTCGGCGAAGGCGGTGATCGGGCCGTCGAGGTGGACGCGGACGTTGTCGCCGTGCCGCTCGATGCCCTCGATCGTGGCCTGCCAGAGGTTGCGGGGGCTGCCGTCGGGGCGGGTGCGATAGAGGGCCACGGCGGCGGGCGAGAAGGCCACGAACGCGGGCCCGCCGAGCTGTTCGCAGGTGTGCAGCAGGAGTTCGCCGACCTTGACCCGGGCCCCGTCGCCCCGCCCCCGGTGCAGGTTGAGCCCCACGAGGCGGGCGACGTAGTCGGTGCGCGGGCGGCGCGCGACCTCTGCGGGGGCGCCCTGCTGGACGACGCCGCCGGACTCGATGACGATCAGCCGGTCGGCCAGCACCATGGCGTCGAGCGGATCGTGGGTGACCAGCACGGTGGCGCCGTCGAAGTCGGCCAGGTGGCGGCGCAGCTGGGAGCGGATCTCCAGCCGGGTGTGCGCGTCCAGGGCCGCCAGCGGCTCGTCCAGCAGCATCAGCCGGGGCCGTACGGCCAGGGCCCGGGCGAGGGCGACGCGTTGCGCCTGTCCGCCGGACAGCTGGCGGGGTTTGGCCGCCGCCCGGTCGGCCAGGCCGACGCGCGCCAGCAGGGTCGCGGCGACGCGGCGTGCCTCGGCCTTGGGAACGCCCTGGCAGCGCGGCCCGAAGGCGACGTTGTCGAGCGCGGACAGGTGCGGGAACAGCAGGTAGTCCTGGAAGACCATGCCGACCGGGCGCTGCTCGGCGGCCAGGTGGTGCAGCGGCCGGCCGTCCAGGGTGATGTGGCCGCCGGACATCGGGGTGAGCCCGGCCAGGGCGCGCAGTGCGGTGGTCTTGCCCGCGCCGTTCGGCCCGAGCAGCGCGACGACCTCACCCGGTGCGACGTCGAGCGTGACGTCCAGGGTGAAAGCGGGTCGGTGGACGACCAGGGTCGCCCGCAGGCCGCCTGAGGTCATGGGCTGTTCACCCACCGATCGCGCAGGCCGGCCAGGATGACCACGGACACGGCCAGCAGGACCAGGCTGAGCACGATGGCCGCGTCCGGCTCGGTCTCCAGCGCCAGATAGACGGCCAGCGGCATCGTACGGGTGGTGCCGGGGAAGTTGCCGGCGAAGGTGATGGTGGCGCCGAACTCGCCGAGCGCCCGTGCCCAGCACAGCACCGCCCCGGCCACGACGCCGGGCATGATGAGCGGCAGGGTGACCCGGCGGAAGACGGTCCAGCGGGAGGCGCCCAGCGTGGCCGCCGCCTCCTCGAACCGCCGGTCCGCGGCGCGCAGGGCCCCTTCGACGCTGATCACCAGGAACGGCATGGCCACGAACGCCTCGGCGACGATCACGCCGACGGTGGTGAAGGGCAGCGTGATCCCGAAGGCGGACTCCAGCCACTGACCGATCAGCCCGCGCCGCCCCAGCACCAGCAGCAGCGCCACACCGCCCACCACCGGCGGCAGCACCAGCGGCACGGTCACCAGAGCCCGCACCACCCGCCGGCCCGGGAATTCCACCCGGGCCAGCAGCCAGGCCAGCGGCACCCCTAACAGCACGCAGACGACGGTGGCGACGGTGGCGCACACCAGCGACAGCCGCAGCGCCTCCAGCACCTGCGGCTCGGTCAGCCGCTGGAGCAGCGTCGGCCAGGGCGCCCGGATCAGCAGCCCGGCCAGCGGCAGCACCAGGAAGGCCAGCCCCGCCACGGCCGGGAGCACCAGCATCCATGGCAACCGAGCGGACACCTCACGGCGTCCGGCTACGCCGCTGCCGGGTGCGTCTGGACGGACGGTCATGGGATCAGGGCGACTCGAAGCCGGCCTTGGTCAGCACGTCCTTGCCCTGCTGCGACAGCACGAGATCGACGAACCGCCCGGCCAGATCACCGGCGGGAGCCTTCGGCAACGCCACGATCGGATAGTCGTTGATCGCTTTGTCCGCCTCGGGAAAGTCGATGCCCTGCACCCTGCCCGCCGCGGCGATGACGTCGGTCCTGTAGACCAGGGCGGCGTCCACCTCGCCCAGCTCGACCTTGGTCAGCGTGGCCTTGACGTCCTGCTCCAGCGTGACCGGAGTGACCTTGAGCCCGGCCGCGTCCAGCGCCTTGACGGCAGCCGCCCCGCACGGCACCTGCTCGGCGCACAACGCCACCTTCACCTTGGGATCGGTCAGGTCCTTCAGCTCGCCGACCTTGGCCGGGTTGTCCTTCGGCACGGCGATCTCCAGTTTGTTGCGCACGAAGGTGGTGGGGACGCTCGCGGGCGACGCGTCGGTGACGGTCTTCATCGTGGCCGGGCTGGCCGCCGCGAACACGTCGGCCGGAGCGCCCTGCACGATCTGCTGCGCGAGTGTCGCGCTGGAACCGAAGTTGAACTTCACCGTCGTGCCCGGGTGCGCCGTCTCGAAGATCTTGCCGAGCTCCGTGAACGTCCCGGTCAGCGACGCGGCCGCGAAGACGGTCAACTCCTTCGCCCCGGCGGCCGCCGCTGTCGGCGCCGAAGACGTTGCCGGTTCGCCCGAGCCGCAGCCGGACAGCACGGCGATCACCAGCGCGACGGGCACGGCGACCGCCCATCGGAGTAGGCGCCCGAACACCAAGGGAGCTCCTCAGGGGGTGGCGGCCACGCGCTCGTGGCCGGGAATCTCGACGACGACGTTGGTGGACTTGATCACGGCGACCGCCACCACGCCCGGCTCCAGGCCCAGCTCGTCGGCGGCCTGCCGGCTCATGAGCGACACCACCCGGAACGGACCGGCGGCGATCTCCACCTGGGCCATCACCGCGTCCCTGATGACCTCGGTGACGATCCCGCGTAAGCGGTTACGCGCCGAGGACCGCCGGCCGTCGCCGGTCGTCTCGACCTGCGATCGGGCGAAAGCGGCCAGGTCGGCCCCGCCGATCTGCCGGTGGCCGTGCTCGTCCCGTACGGCGGCCAGCCGACCCGCGTCCACCCACCGGCGGACGGTGTCGGAGCTGACCCCGAGCAACGCGGCGGCCTCGCTGATCCGGAACGTCGTCACACCCCAACCTTACCCTTCGCATATACGACCCTGAATACCCATGCTCCATCGCAGAAGCGCCTCGATCCACGTTGTTCTCGTGGCATTCACGAGACCGGGCAGCGCGCGAGGCGCGGTTGCGTGTCCTTGCACAAGGCCCGCATCGAGACCTCGGCGGCATCACGACTCTGCTGTGCCTCGCCGCCGCCGGCCCACGACCACGGTCCCCGCGGCTACCGCCACCACCAAGACGGCGGCGACCAGTGCGAAGGTCCACCCGCCGCCTGACGACGAGGACGCGGCCGCCGACGTACCGGCCGCCGGGGACGACGGCGCAGCCCCGGCGGGAGTCGCCGCCATGGCCGGTGACGGGCCGGCAGCCGGGCTCGCGAACGTCGGCATGGCCGTGGGCGAAGGCGCGGGAGCTTTCAGGGTGAAGTGAAGTTCCCCGCTGACGGGATGACCGTCGGAGGACACCACGCGGAAGGCGATCGCATAACGGCCGTTGGGCAGACCGGCGGTCAGTGGCTGGGTGACGACGGGCCCTGTGGTGCTCGGCTTGCCCTTCGTGACCTTCCGCCCGCCCGGGCCGGTCACCACGACGGTGACGAACTGGCGATCGATCTTCTCGGTGAAGACCAGTTCGATGTGGGAAGGCGCCTTCTTCACCGTCGCGCCGTCCTTGGGCGTCGACGACTTCAGCCCCGTGTGCGCGGCCGCGGGACCCGTCACTCCGGCGATCACGGTGGTCACGGCAGCGGCGACTGCGAACAGGCGGATGACGATGTGCGCGTATCTCACGGCTTGCCCTTCCGAGGAGGGGGGACCCCTAAGGCTATCCGCGATGATCGGCCCTTCCCCTGAGCACCGCCGTAGTGCCCCTGGGACTTCTGTTGCAGCCGCATCGAGTTCTGTTCATTCGAGGCAAAAGTCGTTAACCTCGTCGCAATCGGTCTCACCGGTCCGAAACCGCATCTCCCCATCCAGGGGCCATATCTCGTGGAGAACAGAAGTGACGATGGCGCGCTCGTTGGGCCGGTTGCTTCTGCTCGTCGTCATCGGCGTGCTGGCGATGACCGCTTTGGCGGCGCCTGCCTCCGCACACGGCCAGCTCGCGATGTCGACACCGGTCAAGGACAGCACGGTGCGTGAGCCGATGAAGTCTCTCACGCTCTACTTCACCGAGGCGCCCGCCCCGAACGCGTACTTCGCGGTCACCGCCCCCAGCGGCGCCCGCGTCGACCGGCCCTGGGCGCACGGCCGGCCCGAACGCCTCGACAAGCCGGTCCAGGAGTACAACCTCGTCAACGGGACGTGGGAACCCGTCGTGTACAACACCGGATTCCCGGCGGAGATCCCGATCGCCTACTGGCCGGAACGGGGCGAGTACGTCGTGCGCTACCTGTCGATCGCCTCCGATGGGGAGCCCGTGCGGGGAGAGCTGCGGTTCACCTACAAGGGCAGGACCTCGGGGGCGCCCAAGGGCTGGCAGGCGCCGGACAACGAGCCCGACCCCGGCCTGCTCGACTCGCACGAGCCCGAAGGTGGCACACAGACCCCGGTGCCGGAGGCCGGCGGCAGCCCGGCGGCGATGGGCCCCGCGGCGCCCCAAGCCGGCACCGGCCCGGCCGCGGCATCCGAAACCGGCGGCGGTCAGGGCGCCGTGCCCGAGACCGGCTCGCCCGGCACCGCCGCCCGGGCAGCGCAGCCGTCCGACTCCGGCAGCGGGCTGTCGGTATGGCTGGTACCCGCGATCCTCGTCGTGGGAGCGGGCGTCCTGGTGGTGCGGGCCGCGCGCCGGCCCGCACCCGCCACCGCGGCGGCCCGCAGGCCCGGCGGCCGCCCGCAGGCCGGCAAGCCCTCACGCGCCCCGGCGTCACGCACCCCGCACCGCCCCAAATCCGCCAAGCGACGCTGACCGTCCGACCCCTCCAGGAGAACCCTCCCCATGACGATCGCCCATGCCCGCCTGCGCCCGCTGCTCGCCGCGCTCCCGCTCGGCGTGGCCCTGCTGATGGCCACGTCGGCCTGTGGCGGGTCGGATGCCGCCGCTCCCGCCCAGTCGGCGGCCCCGGTCTCCACCGAATCGGCTGCCCCGGCTCCGGCCGAGTCGACTGCCCCGGCTCCTGCCGAGTCGGTTCCCGCGGCCCCCGACGCGTCGGCCGCCGCTCCCGCCGACTCGGCCGTGAAGGAGATCACCGTCACCATCGCCGGCCGGAAGGTCACCCCGCCGCCGGGACGGATCGAGGTGACCAAGGGCCAGACGGTGCGGATCACCGTCACCAGCGACACCGCCGACGAGGCGCATCTGCACGGGTACGACAAAGAGGCCGGCCTGAAGCCCGGAACCCCCGCGAGCATCGAGTTCGTCGCCAACGAGACCGGGCTGTTCGAGATGGAAACCCACGAGTCGGGACTGCAGCTGTTCCAGCTCGTCGTGCGATAGGCCGCCGGAATGCTGCTGGCTCATGGCGTCGGGGGCCGTCAGGACCTGCCGATCCCCTTCTCGGCCGCGCTGACCGGCGCGGCCCTCGCGTTGCTGGTGTCGTTCGTGGCGCTCGGCGCGTTGTGGAAACAACCGCGGCTGGATGCCGCCCTCACCGCCGCCCGCTCGCTCCCCGCCGCCATCCAGAGCGCGGTGAGCACGCCGGCCTGGCGGTGGGGCTGGCGAGTCGCGGGGCTCGTCGCCGCGGCGTACTTCTGCCTCGGATTGATCTTCGGTCCCGATCAAGCGGACAATCCCACGGCAGGGGCGTTCTACGTACTGTTCTGGGTCGGCCTGGTGCCGCTGTCGCTGCTGTTCGGGCCGGTGTGGCGCGGCCTGAATCCGCTGCGGACGCTGCACCTGCTGGCCAGCAAGGGCCTCGGGCGCGACCCCGAGCTCGGTCTGCGGCCGCTGCCCGCGGGCGTCGGATACTGGCCCGCCTGCGCCGGCCTGTTCGCCTTCGTCTGGCTGGAACTGGTCGCCCCCGAGCGGGCCACCCTGCCGGTCATCGGAGCCTGGCTCGCGGCCTACGCCGTGCTCATGCTCGCCGGGGCGGCCGTCTTCGGCTCGCGGTGGTTCGACCACGCGGATCCGTTCGAGGTCTACAGCGACCTCGTGGGCCGGCTGGCCCCGGCCGCCAGACGCCGTGACGGCGTCGTGGTCTGGCGCAACTCCCTCGACGGCATGGCCGGGCTACGACCGGCGCCGGGACTGACGGCACTGGTGGTCGTGCTCCTTGGCTCCACCATGTACGACAGCCTGTCCAACGCCCCGGTGTGGGTGCGCTTCATGCAGGAGAGCGCGGTGCCGGCCCCGGTCACGGGGACCGCCGGTCTGGTCGCCGTCATCGGCCTGGTGCTCGCGGCGTACCGGACCGCGACCGCGCTCGCCGGCCGGTGGGGCGCGGCGGAGCCGGGTACGACGGCGGGCGAGATCGCCCACTCGATCGTGCCGGTAGCCGTCGGATACGTGGTGGCGCACTACTACACCTTGTTCCTGCTGGAGGGGCAGCGGACCATCGCCCTGCTGTCCGATCCACTGGACACCGGCGCCGACTGGCTCGGCACCGCCGGGTGGACCATCCAGGCGCTCGGCACCACCCCCGCCGGAGTCGCCACCCTCCAGGTGACGGTGATCGTCATCGGCCACGTGCTGGGCACCGTTCTGGCGCACGACCGCGCGCTGGTCCTGTTCCCCCGGCGTACCGCCGTCCTCGGGCAGATTCCCCTGCTCGTGCTGATGGTGGTCTACACCGTCGTGGGCCTGCTCCTCCTCTTCGCCGCCTAGCCGCGGCGAGAGTTCGCCGCGACCGTATTCCAGGTGCCTTCTCACGGTCGGGCCGGTTAGGTTACGGGAGGCGCGAAAGGAAAGAGCATGTCGGACGGGCTGACGACCTTGTGGCGGCCGACCGGGCCGGAGGAGTTGGAACTGGTCCGGCGGTCCCGGTGGCGCGCGTGGCCGCCGCGGCTGCCCGAGCAGCCCATCTTCTATCCCGTGCTCAACGAAAACTACGCGATCAGAATCGCCCGCGATTGGAATGCTCCCCGCCACGGGGTGGGATACGTGACCCGCTTCCGGGTCTCCAGTGAGTTCCTGGCTCGTTATCCGATCAGGCAGGTCGGCGGGGAGACGATTCTCGAACTGTGGGTGCCCGCCGAGGAACTGGACGAATTCAACGCGCACATCTCCGGTGTCATCGAAGTGGTGCACGAGTTCCGGCCGGATCTCGACAGGCGCTGAGGAGGCGGCGCGGACACTGCGTCGCGGCCTGGCTTCCTCAGCGCCCGCAGGCGTGGCGCGAGGCCGTGGAGGTCGTGGCGATGGACGGGTTCACCGGCTCAAGACCACCGCCGCTGAGGAGAGGCGTCGGCTGCCCGACCAGGGACAGCGATGCGCAGACGCAGCCGAGGCCCGATCTTGTGTCACCGTTCGCAGTGGACTTCTTCGCGTACCCGCTCAGATCGGTCAACGGCGCACCCGATAGCGCAGGTGAAGCACCCGGTTGCCCTGAATCACCACGTCAGGATCCTCCAACAGGTGCTGCGCGTGGATCGACCCGAAGTAGCGCTTGCCGGACCCGAACACGACGGGTACGACGTCCATGCGCACCTCGTCGACCAGACCCGCGGCAAGCACCTGGCCACCGACGTCACCGGCGGCGACCTCGATCAAGCGGGCACCCGCGAGGTCCTGCGCCTTGGCTACGGCTGCCTCGACGCCGTCGACGAAGTGAAACGGCGCCTCGGGATCCCAGCCCTCGGGCTGCGGCCGGTGCGTCACGACGACCACGTGGTCGATCCCGCTCGGCGGCTTTCCGTCCCAGCCGTCCGTCAGGTCGAAGACGTGGCGGCCGACGATCGTGACTCCGATCTGGTCCCAGTACGGCCGGGTGTAGTCGTAGGACGTCCGCGACACCTTCAGCTCGCCGCTCTCGTCCAACGGGACGTCACCGCTGGACAACCAGTCGAACAGCGGTCCGGGCTGGTCATCGTCGTCCGCGACGAAGCCGTCCACCGACACCGAGCCGTACATGACCACCTTGCCCACGGGGCTCTCCTCTGCTTTGGGGTGCCCCAAATTAGCGCGTCGTGAGCTGCGGCTCTTGTACGAAATCAATCGGCCGGCAGCGGCCAGCCGTCCATCACGTGGCCGGGATGTTCGCGCAGGAACCGCCGCCGGACTTCGACGTACCGGGTCGGCGTGAGCCCGGTGAACGCCCGGAACTCGTGGCCGAAGTGGGCCTGGTCGAAGTAGCCCGCGCCGCCGGCGAGGTCGCCCCAGTCGATCGGTCCGGCGGGGTTGATCGCGAACACGGTGGCGGTGAAGCGGTAGGTGCGGGCCAGCCGCTTCGGCGTGACGCCGATGAGCTCCTTGAACCGCTGTGCCAGATGAGTGCTGCTGACACCGGCTGCCACGCTCAGGTCGCCGATCGCCACCGCCCCGCTGGTCGCCGCGAGGACGCTGCTCGTATGCCGGACCAGCCCCAGGCCGGCGGTCTCGCTCAGCCGCCGCATCAGCTCCTGCTCGAGCAGCGTCAGCATCTCGTGCGGTCCGTCCGCCGTGGCCAGCCGGTCTCGCAGCTCAGCAATGGCGGGCCGGCCCCAAACCTGCTCTACCGTCACCGGCCGGTCACACAGCTCGGCCGCGGGCATCGGCAGGAACGGCGCCAGCCCCCACGGCTTGAAGTGCACGCCGACGGACCGGGTCCGGAGGGGGTAGCCGAACTCCAACGCGCGGGTGGGCATGGTGACCACGCAGCCGTCGGCGTACTCGTCCGTCTCAATGTCGGTGCCGGCGCGGATGCGGAACGGCGCCCCAAGGTTGACGATGAGCAACGCCGCCGGCATCGGCGGCAGCATCAGCCGGGCGTACGGCGGCGCACCCTCCAGGTAGTAAAGGTCGTCGATCAGCCCGTCCAGCGGCGGTCGCGGCACTCTGGACACGTACTCCACGCCCACAGCATCGCCGCCCCCGTGTTCGCGATCAACCCCGCAGGCGCTCGTCGCCCGCCGGTATGCGTGTCCGTCAGGGCGGAGATCACCCAGGAGCCGGAGAGCCCTGCTGAGCTCTGTTCATTGGTCGGCTCCCCGGCTACGGCTCGCTAGCCGTAGAGATGCTGACGGACTGTGACGTCGTTCTCCAGGATGTGATCTATGGTCTCCCAATAGTCCGGCAGCCAGGGATGGGCGAGGGCTTCCTCCCGGGTCAGCTTGCGACCGTAGAACGGATCGTCGGGTGCGACTGCGGCGCCTTTGACCAGAGAACAGGCGGGGGCAGGCTGCCCTTCGACGGGACCGACGCGGCATCCGAAGGTGGCGCGGTTCGGGCCAGGGCGGCTGACAGGTTCGTCCGGAGCCCAAGCGTCGTCGATGACGACATCGATCCAGGCCTCGTGGATTCCGTTGTGGTGGTAGCAGGATGCGTAGTAGATCGCATAGGCGCCGTCCTCGTTGTTGATAAACCCGGTCACGCGATCGAATGGGGTCTGGCAACAGTCGCAGACGCCGGTTCGAATGTTCCTGTCTGGATCGATTCGCAGTTCCACGCTGGCATTATGGGGCGGCTTGCAGGGGGTCGCCGACTCCGCGGAGATGGTGAGGGGGTTTGCCGGACAGAATGACGTTTCTGGCTGATCGGCGATTTCCGCATCCTCCCCTGCGCGTCACGCTGGTGGAGGATGAAGGGCGGCACTACAGCCTTACTACCACGGTTCACATATCAGGGGGTGACCTTCAGCTCCACGAGCGAAGCCGCTGCTGTCGAAGCGCGCGCCCGAAGCCCATCCGACCAGCCACTCGGTCATGGTCTCCCTGATCAAGTGCTCCTGCTCCTCGTAACCATGAATGATGAGCGCCACAGGCCATTCCTCCGGCGTGCCCACCGTCATCCAGCCGAGGTCGTCGCCGTCAATGGTGGAGCCCCATGGGAAGAACCCCCCGGGCTCAGGCCACATTGCCAGCGGGAAGTCCTCGGGAGAATCATCCCTGAGGTCCCGGTAGTGATCCATCCACTCCGGCGCGAGAACACACTGCTCGCGCGTGAGCGTCCGCTCGTCGTTGATGCCGAGCCAGCGAGCGAACTGACAGCTTCCGTAGCGTTCTAGGAACGCGACATAGTCGGCCGGAAGCCGGAGCCCAAGGTCAGCGAATACTTCATTCCAGTCACGGGTGCCGAACACCGGCGTGGCCGGCGGAGGGACAAGGACAGTAAGCCGATCGAGGGGTGATAGATCCTGAGCCACGACGGCGACTGTAGCGGGGCGAAGCCGGAGCAACCACGCCTCCGGCGAGAGCTTCCGGCTCCGGGGTGATGCCCACGGCCTGCCCTTCGTGGCCGGCCGTAGTGGGCCGAGGGTCGGCTCTGTTTGCTCAAGCTGCGCCATCAGCTCCCGAGCGTGGTCACTGTCGGGCCCCCGCACCGCAGGGCGGCCCGCGTTCTTCGGCATTGATCGCACATCGGGGTTCGACCCCCTGCCGGTCAGACACGCCCGCCCGCAGCCGACAGAGTGTGATGAACGCTGCTCACGCACCCCGGAGGATTCACGGCACCGGCCGAACAGCCCTCTTCCGCCCGGAGGAATGTGGCGTTGACTTTGTCTCAAAGCATGTCTCATGATGTTGCTACAAACCTTGCGACAAAGGAGGGGCTATGGCCCATGAACCCCCCGGCACCAGCCCGTCGGCGCGTGCGACCGACCTGCGACTGGCGGACGCATGGCTCGCCCGGCACGGCCTGTCCGGTGCCCGCTCGACCCCGCTGCTGGCCAGCCGGCTGGCGGTCCGGGGACGTGCCCGCCTCGCCGCGGCGACGATTCCGGCCCTGCTGATCGTCGCGAGCGCGCTCGCCGCCGTTCCCGCCTTCGACGGCCGCGAGTCGCATCGCCCGCTGCCGCTGCTGGCCCTGACCGCGCTGGTCGCCGGGCTGCTGCTGGCACAGTCGCTGCTCGACTGGTGGGTGCGACGCGTCGATCAGCGGGCGGGCGCGACGCTGTCCCGCAGGGCCGCCCATCCGATCCAGCCCAGCTGGCGGGCCGTGCTCGGCCTGCCGTACGCCGTCTTCGCGGTCGCCACGTTCGCCGGCGCGATGGCGCTGGCCGGGAGCGCCCTAGCCGTCCCCGACCCCACCGTGCGGCAGCTGGCCGTCGTCCTGTTGATCGGCCTGCTCGGCGTGACAGCCATCACCGCCGTGCAACTGCGCCACCTGCTGCGGCGCCCGGTCGTGGCGGAGGACGAGGAGTCGCTGACCGCCGACGTCATCATGCGCGTCGAGGACGCCCGCGACCTCACCACGCCGAGCGTGCAGTGGTCGCTGCCCATGGTGCTGCTGTTCGGCGCCGCGCCCGGCTGGTGGAGCGCCGCCGCGGTCGCCAACGTGGTCTTGGGCATGGTCGCGTGCGTCGCGCTCCGGTTCAGGACGCCGTCGAGCGCGACGGTGGCCCGGCGGGTGATGAGCGTCCGATGATCGTCATCGACGCGGCCTCACCGGTGCCGCCGTTCGAACAGCTGCGAGCCCAGCTGGCCCGGCAGATTCAGGATCGCACGCTGGCCGTGGGCACCCGCCTTCCGACCATCCGCCAGCTCGCGGCCAACCTCGGCCTGGCCGTGAACACGGTCGGCCGGGCGTACCGGGAGCTGGAGGAGGCAGGTCTGATCGAGACGCGCGGCCGGGCGGGTTCGTTCGTGTCGGCCGCCGGTGAGGATGGCCTGGAGCGGGCCCGCCAGGCCGCCGCCGACTACGCGGCCGTGGTCGCCAGCCTCGGCATCGACACAGGCGAGGCGATCCGCATCGTGCAGGCGGCGCTGGCCTCGGGCACGGCGAAACCGGCCTCGTCATGACCGCGACCCTGACCGGCTGCCCCGGGGGGAAAGTGTCCCCCGGACCTCCTGTCATCGGCCACCATCAGTAGGTCCATCCGGCGGTGCCGGTCGAGCTTCACGCGGGTCGGCGCGGCGTTCTCGTTGCGGCTTCCCTGTCGGCTCTTCTCGCGGAAGCGCCGGCCGGCTCATGGCGTACGAGGGCGTGGCCGGCGTCCGTGACGTGCCGCAGCGAAATTACGAGACGTTGGCCAGGTCGGGCAGCGGGCTGTTCGGACAGTCCTGCACGGTGTGCTTCCCCCCACACCTCCCGCACCCTCTCCGCTCCCCTCCCGGTTGGCGATCGACTCCTGATCGCCTTCCCCCTGTCGACGACGTGGTTGCGAAGGTACTCGTCCTCGCACATGCCCTTGAGAAAGGCATGCTCGTCCACCTGCCGGTTCGTCGGCGCCACCTCGGCCTCCCATTCCGTCGACAGCTCGGTGACCGATGCTGCACTACGCCACCGACAACACCTGCCCCGTCTGAGGCGACACGGGCGGCCGTGAGCCGAATCCCCTTTTGCGGTTGTGCTGACATATGCCGATACGCCAGAGTCTTCCCGATCATTGTTGTGGATCTAGGTCGACACGGGAGGACAGGGCATGGCGGGTCGCCCGTACGCGCGGCTGAGGAGTCCGGTCCGGCGGACGCGGGGACCCCTGATGCTGTTCTCGGCGGTGCTGGCGTCGTCCCTCCTGGTCGCGGTCCCCGCGGCGGCCGCCCCGGCGGCCGGCGCCGGGGCGGTCCTGGCGAAGTCCGCGGCTTCCACGGCCGGGATCGCGAAGGACGACCTCCTGGCCCGGCTCAGGGCCGTCCCCGGTCTCCGGGTGGTGTCGGTGAAGAAGGGGCGGGCGAAGGGCTACAAGGACTACACCCTCACCTTCACCCAGCCGGTGGACCACCGGAACCCGCGCGGCGGCACGTTCCAGCAGCGGCTCACTCTCTCGCACCGGTCACTGGACCGGCCCGTGGTCCTCTTCACCAGCGGATACTTCATGCCGAAGAAGGTGTGGCTCGAGGAGCCCACCTATGGGCTCGACGCCAACCAGCTCTCCGTCGAGCACCGCTTCTTCGGCTCCTCGCTTGCGAAGGGGAAGGACTGGGCGAAGCTCGACATCTGGCAGGAGGCGAGCGACGAACACGCGATCGTCGAGGCACTCAAGCGGGTCTACGACGGCGCCTGGATCGGCACCGGGGCCAGCAAGGGCGGCATGACCGCCGTCTACCACCACCGGTTCTATCCGGGCGACCTCGACGGAGTCGTGGCCTACGTCGCGCCCAACGACGCGGTCAACGCCGACGACCGCGTCTACGAGCGGTTCTTCACGACCGTGGGCACGCCGTCGTGCCGGGCCGCCCTGCGTACCGTGCAGCGGGAGGCGCTCAAGCGCCGTAAGAGCCTGGTCCCCCGGCTCACGGCCATGGCGAGGCGCGAGGGCCTCACCTTCCGCCGCACCATCGGCACGGCCGACCGCTCCTTCGAGATGAGCGTGCTCGACTCCGCCTGGACGTTCTGGCAGTACTTCCGGCAGCAGGACTGCAAGGACATCCCCGGCGAGAACGCTTCCGACGCCGCCATCTTCCGATGGGTGGACAAGATCCAGAAATGGAGGCAGTACACCGACCAGGGCATCGAGCCGTACCTGCCCTACTACTACCAGGCGGCCACCCAGCTCGGCTGGGCGTCCCTGAGCTTCGCCCACCTCAAGGGCCTGACCCGGTATCCGGGGCTCTACCAGCCGAACTCCCTGCTGCCCGCGTCCCTCCGCTCCCGCTTCGACGGCAGGGTCATGCGGGACGTGGACGCGTGGGTGACCCGGCAGGCGAGCCGGATGATGTTCGTCTACGGCGGGCGGGATCCCTGGAGTGCCGAGCGGTTCACGCCGAAGGGTACGGACTGCCATGTGTTCGTCGCCCCGAGCGCCAACCACGGCGCGAGCATCAGGCACCTGTCCTCTCGCGATCACGCCGAGGCCGCGGACACCCTCAGGCGCTGGGCCCGGCTCACCTGAGCGCCTCCGGGCACGGACGGATCGGGGGCCTGGCCGATTCTTGGACCTCGAGGCCGGAGACGGTGCGCTCGTCGCCGGGTTCATTCTCGTAGGTGCGCCGGCGCACGCGGCCTCGGACGATGACGCGCATGCCGCGGACCGATGCTTGGGCTTCGGGTTGCTGTTCGCGATCCCTGGCGGTCACTGCTTTGCTGACGGAACTCATTGAGGTCTGTACGGGCGGAGTGGGTCCGGTCGGACCGCTTGCGGTAGCCCGCTGATGCGTCCGTCCTAAGCCCATATACCGCCAGGGAGCCACTCGAATGAGATATATTCCTCAATATGAGTGCCCAATATGCATGGTCTGAACGCTTCCCTGCGAGGCATCCGGCTACCGAGGGCCCTGATACTGACAGCGATCTGCATTCCCCGGCTACCGAGGCAGAAGTCCGCCGCCTTGAAGAGCGATTGGGCATGGAGTTGCCGCCGAGTTACCGACAGTTTCTCCTTTTCTCCAACGGGTGGGGCAACGCCGACGACTGCTGCCTGCTACGCGTGGAGGAGATCGGCTGGCTTCGTGATGTCGACCCCTCGGTCGCCGAGAGCTGGTCAGAACCCAAGCCCGAGAACTCATGGAGCGTGCCCGACGAGCTCTACTTCGTCTACGGACACGAGCAAGTCTCCGGCAACATGAGAGGGGAGTATGTATCCGACACCCTTCTGGTGGGGTATTGGGACGATGGAGTCGTCCTCCTCAACCCTCACGTCAAAACTCCTGAAGGTGAGTGGGAAGCCTGGTATCTCGCGCCTTGGCTAGCCGGCGCCAGGCGTTACATGTGTTTCTGGGACCTGATAGCCGACCAGCTGAAAATCGGGGTCTAGGGGGCGCGTTAGAGCTTGGTCGCGATGTCCGGTTCGTATTCGGCGGGCTGAGCATGCCCAGGGTCGAGTGGCGGCGGCGGGGGTTGTAACACCCGTTCGATGAAGGCGAGACAGGCAGCCTCCGCCTGCGCGCGGGTGGCGACGCTCCCGCAGCTCCTGCTGGACCACGGTCAACCCGGCCCGGCCCGCCGGCGCCCAGGAGCAGACCACACAAGTGCGCTGGCAGCAGCTCCACGACCTGCTGAACAAGGGCGTCGGCCTGCTGGAATGCGCCCGCCGTCTCAACCTGTCCCTGAACACCGTCAAGCGCTATGCCCGCACCCGCGAGCCCGAGGCCCTGCGCCGCGCTCCACGCTTCCGGCCCACCCTCGTCAATCCCTCCCGCGCTCACCTGGCAGTCGGTGACCGCTCGCGGCGCCGAATGTGATGCGTCTCACTTCTGATGCCATGCTCCATGGACGAGGGACAGTGTTTGACATCGACAACAAGTGCACTGGCCGCTTCGCGCCGTTGCGGTATTTGCGTGGACGGGACCCGCGTCGAGCGGGCCAGACCGGCCTTGTCAGAACACCAGAAGCATGACCTGCTCGACATAGTCACACTCTCGGAGACTGGCGGCCATCGCTGGGAGGGCGATCAGCGGCCGGGTTATGTCGGGTATAAGTCGCTTCTGGCCGTTCTTCTTAACGACGTCATCGCGTTCAGCGAGGGCATGGTCGGCATCATGAAGGGGTTGCGGGCGGACCCTGATGCCTAGTTCGGACAGCAACGCGGCGATGACCCCTGCCTGCTCCCACCGCTGGAAGTGCCAATACACCGTCTGCCAGGGTGGCAGATCCGTGGGCAGGTATCGCCAGGGACAACCCGATCGCACCAGGTACAGGATGGCGTTCACGATCTCACGACGGGGATGCTTCTCCGGGCGCCCGTCTGTGTTGGGTACCGGCAGTAAGAGCTGGATCTGTTCCCACTGTCCATCGGTGAGGTCTGAGGGGTAACGGCGAGGGGACATAGGTGCATTATGGCGACGAATCGGACCTCAAAGAAGATCGCCACGTCATGTCCGGGAAGTCGGCAAGCTTCTCAAACACGCCCACGCATAGTCACGCAGGGTGGTAGCGCGCGAGTGTAGGGGCTGGTCGCAGGAGGGACGGCCACCCTCTTGAACAGGCTTTTTTCTTCTACCTGTCGTCCCGTCAGCAGGTAGATGATCACGCTCTGCCGATCTTGACAGGGGTTTTGGGGCGTTGGCTGAATGCCCATACCCATGCCCTTTCGGGCTCGTACGAAAGTGAGAGTGCGTGACAGCGTTACCCCCGAGGGCGGAGTTGCCCAGACAACCACGTCCTAAACGCCGCAGTATCCCATTGCGGCGAACCGCGGTCCTGTTCGTCGCCACGAACATGGCTGTCGGACTGGCCGCCATCCCATCCCGGGCAGAAGTGCCACAACCGGCCGCGCCCCCAAGCTCCGAAGCCTCCGGGTTCACGGGGGGCAGACGTGTAGCCGACCGGCTGATCGAAGAGGCCAAAGCCAAGGCCCACAGATCCGGCAAGAGGGTGGAGATCCCGGAACGCAACACCGAGATGGTCACCCTGTACGCGAACCCCGACGGCCGGACGCTCCGGATGGAACTCAGCACCCAGCCGATCCGGGTCAAGACCGCCGACGGCAAGGGCCTCACGCCGATCGACACCACTCTCGTTCAGGCGGACGGCGTCATCAAGCCCAAGGCGACCCAGGGGAACCTCGTCCTGTCCGCCGGCCAGGACAAGACTCTGCTCAGGAGCCGGGCGGCGGACGCCACGGCAGAGATCGCCACGCCGTCGGTCCTGCCCAAACCCAGGCTGAAGGGCAACACCGCCGTCTACCCTGACGCCTACGGCAAGGGCCGCGACCTGCTCGTGACCGCGAATCCGACCGGCTTCCGGCAGCAGATCACCATCGCCGAGCGGCCCACCGGCCCGGTCTCCTTCAAGGTGCCGGTGAACCTGCCCGAGGGGCTGTCGTTCAAGAAGAACGCCGCAGGCAAGCTCACCATCGTGGGCAAGGACGGCAAGACCACGGAGATACGTCCGACCCTGATGCAGGACGCGAAGGCCGCCGACGCCACCGCTGCCATGGGAGCGGGCAAGGTAGGTAAGGCCGCCGTCACTCTTGACGCCGACAACAAGACTCTGGTGTTCACTCCGGACGCCACGTTCCTCGCCGACCCGGCACTCACCTATCCGGTGACGATGACCGCCGCGGCATCCGACTGGTGGGAGGGTCACACCGGACAGTGGCAGCTCGGCGGCATGGACACTTTCGTCAACAACGCCGACTACCCAGACAGTTGGGACAACTTCCTCCTCGACCGGATTTTGGTCGGCAAGTCCAATAGTGGCACAGTGCGCTGGCGCGGCTACCTCCAATTCCCGGACATCCCCGCCGAGTTCCGCGGCAGCAGGGTGGAGAACGCCGACCTGATCCTGTGGAACTACCTATCCAACTCCTGCGGGCTGCGAGTCGGGTCAGGGATTACCGCCCGGCAGATCACCTCCGACTGGGATGAGCTGACGCTGCACTGGAACAGCCAGCCCTCGGTCACCAGCACGGGTGCGAACACCGAATACGGCGCCTACAGCACCGACTGCACCGGCTCGATGAACTACGCATGGGACCTTATCCACTCGATCAACGGCATCGTTCAGGCATGGGTCGACGGCGCGCCGAACTACGGCATCCAGCTCACCGCCGGCAGCGAATCGGATGCGACCAACTGGCGGCGCTATCGAACCGACGAGGCCGGCGGCTGCAAAACAGAGCCGCTGCAGGACTGCCAAGGGACGCTCCACCCGCCCATCCTCACCGTGGACTTCGAACTGCCGGACCCGCCGCGTGTCGAAACGGTGGTCACTACTTCGCGTGACCCGCTCACCTCGATTCCTGAATACGAGGAAGCTCTTACCAGGTCCGTCTATATGCCAGAACTCAGCGAACCGATCAATTCGCTGAGTGACGAGCTGATCGCTGCGAACGAGGGGCAGCGGGACGGTGGAGGCTCCCTGATCGGAACCGACAAACTCTCCCCTGGAGTGCCAGATCCTGGCGATAGCGATGACACCACCAATCCAGGCGGTGAGGACACGACACCGCCGCGGGTGCTGGCGACAGAACCAGTCGGCGGCGCCACCGAGGTCCCCCTGGATTCCCCCATCCGGGTGACGTTCTCGGAGGAGATCTTCGATCCAGAGTTCGTGGTGAAGAGTCCGCAGGGCGCCCTCGTCCAGGGCACCACCGCGCTCGACGACACCAAGAAGATCGCGACCTTCACTCCTGCGCAGCCGCTCCACCCCGGCACGACGTACACCGTTGAGGTCTCAGGAGCAATTGATCTGTGGGAGAACGAGATGGCTCCCTACACCTGGACCTTTCAAACGATCGACCAGGCAGCCGCTCGTTGGAGGTTCGACGAGGAAGACGGCCCTACGGCTGCCGACTCGTCGGGAAATGACCATGATGCGAGCCTGAACGACACGGCGGCGTGGATCACCGGAAAGACCGGGAACGCGATCTCCAACGTGCCGTCGCAAGCGCGGGTCGCCGCCTCCCGGGCGGCGGCCGAGCAGGGCAAGGCCGTCGAGGTCGCGGATGAGACAACCGCGACCAGCATCACCTACGCCCAGCCCGACGGAAAGACGTTCAAGACCGAGGTGACGGCCGGTCCGGTGCGGACCAGGCAGGCCGGCAAGTGGGTGCGGGTCGACACCGCGTTGGCCGAGCAGGGTGGCAAGCTGCGGCCCAAGACTCTGGCCGAGGGCGCGGCCGTGGAGTTCTCCGCCGGTGGTACGGATCCGTTCGTGAAGATGACGGCCGATGGCAAATCGTACGCGCTGCGCTGGCCGACACCGTTGCCGAAGCCGACCGTCAAGGGCAGTGTGGCCACCTACACCGACGCCGCCGGTGTGGGGGCCGATCTGGTGGTGACGGCGTTGCCCACGGGGTTCCGGCATGAGGTGGTGCTGCGGCAGCGGCCGGCCAAGCCGCTGGAGCTGCGGATCGGCGTCGAGGACGAGGGCCTGACCCTGTCGGAGGCCAAGGGCGGCCGGCTGCTGCTGAAGGGCACCGACAACAAGCTGGTCGTCGCGGGAACCCGGCCGATGGTGTCGGACGGCGGTGCCAGGGACCTGCCGGCCAGGCGAGGCGAGGCCGGTACGGACGTGGTCACCAAGAACGGCCGTACGGAGCTGGTGATCAAGCCGGATCAGGCGTTCCTGGCCGATGGCGGCACCGCCTATCCGGTGCGTGTGGCGTCGGCGGTCACGCTGCCCCTCGCCGCCGACGTCGAGGTGACCACCTTCGACACGGCGGGTTCGCCCGCTGTCCCGGACACCGCGTACCTCATGGCCGGCACCATGAGCGGGTTCATCAAGTCGCGGGTGCACCTGCGGTTCGACACCGCCGGCCTGCAGGGCAGCACGGTGACCGGCGCCACGCTGTCGATGAACACCATCGACAGCCACAACTGCGGCCCCGCGCTTTCCCGAGGTATCCAGGTCGCCCGCCTGACCGGCGCGTGGAACCCCGACAACATCTACTGGGCCAACAAGCCCGCGCACACCACCGAGGACGCCTCCACCAACTTCAAGGGCGTCACCTCCGACTGCGCCGTCTATCCCGACAGCATGGACTGGAACGTCACCGGCATCGTCCAGGACTGGGCCGCCGGCGCCGCCAACCACGGTCTGGTGCTCAAGTCGCCCGGTGAGACGGACGTCGACAACTACCGGGTGTTCACCTCTTCGGAGGACACCGACTTCACCCTGCCGCCGACCCTGACCATCACCACCAGCGGGCCCGCCTCGGCGCCGGCGGTCGGCGCCCTGGCCATCACCCCCGCCCACAGCGTGGACGGCGGCGTTGTGGCCACCTCGCTCACCCCGCAGCTGGCCGCCACCGTCAGCGACACCGCCGGCGGCAACCTGACCGGCGCGTTCGAGATCGAGCACGACCCGGCCGCACCGGCCGGTCAGGGCACCGGCCAGATCTGGGCGGGCGACTCTTCCGCCGTCGCCTCCGGCGGCCAGGCCACGGTCAGCGTCCCGGCCGGGAAACTGGCCGACGGGTGGAAGGTCCGCTGGCGGGCCCGGGCGGTCAACGCGGGTGCGTCGACCACGTCGGCGTGGTCGGACTGGCAGACCACGACGATCGACGTGCCCAACCCGACGGTCGCCGCCTTCCAGGTCACCCCCTCCCACATGGTGGACGGCGGCACCGTGGCCACCAGCCTGACCCCGGCCCTGCACACCACGGTCACCGACCCGGCCGCCCAGCCCGTACGGGCGCAGTTCGAGATCGAGCACGACCCGGCCGCCACCGGACAGGGCACCGGCCAGATCTGGACCGGCGCCGTGGACGAGGTCGCCTCCGGCGCCCAGGCGTCGGTGACCGTGCCCGACGGGAAGCTGACCGACGGGTGGAAGGTGCGCTGGCGAGTCCGGGCGGTCAACACTGCCACCACGGTCGGCTCCCCGTGGTCGGACTGGCAGGGGCTGACCGTGGACGTGCCCGACCCGGTCTCCGAACCCGCCGTTGGCGCGCTGCAGGTCGCCCCGTCCGAGCAGGTGGAAGGCACCACCGTCACCCCCACCCTCACCCCGGCCCTGCTGGCCCAGGTGAGCGACCCCGCCGGTAAGCCGCTGCGCGCCGAGGTCGAAGTCGAGCACGACCCCACCGCGACCGGTCAGGGCACCGGCCAGATCTGGACCGGCAGCGCCGACAACGTCCCAGCCGGCACCCAGGCGAGCCTCGCCGTCCCGGCTGGGCAGCTGACCGACGGGTGGAAGGTCCGCTGGAGGGCACGCGCGGTCTCGGCCACCGCCGCCTCGGCCTGGTCGGACTGGCAATCCTTCACCGTCAGCCTGCCCAAACCCACCGCCACCGACCTGACCATCACTCCTTCACAAGTGGTGGACGGGGCGACGGTGACCACCACAAGCACCCCCACGCTGGAGGCCACCCTCACCCACCCGGCCGGGCAGCCGTTGCGGGCCGAGGCCGAGATCGAGCACGACCCGGCAGCCCCCGAAGGTCAGGGCAGCGGCCAGATCTGGACAGGCGCCGTGGACAATGTCGCCTCCGGCACCCGGGCGAGCATCCCCGTCCCGGCCGGGCAGCTGACCGATGGGTGGAAAGTGCGCTGGCGCCTGCGCGCGGTCGCCGGCGACACCGCCTCGGGCTGGTCAGACTGGCGGCAGGTCACCATCGATGTCACCCAGCCCGGCGAGGAACCCCTGGCCCAGACCGCGGGACCGGTGATCCACACCGACCAGAGCTTCACCGTCGCCGCATGGCTGCGCTGGAGCGACAAGGACGGCGACTACACCGTCTTCGAACAAAAAGGCACCCATCAGGCCCCCTTCCGCCTGGGTAACGATCCCGAGCACGGATTGGTGTTCACCTTCACCAACGCTGACGCCACGGATGCGACGGTCGAGGGTGTCCTGTCCGGGGTCGAACCGCCCCTCGATGAGTGGTTCCACCTGACGGGGACCTATGACGCGACCACCCGGACGGCCACCCTGCACCTGAACGGGACACAGGCCGGGACCGCGCAGTTGTCCTTCCCCGCCTGGGACGCCCAGGCGCCGCTGCGAATCGGCGCGGCGATGGCCGGGAGCATCGACGAAGTCCACATCTACCAGCGCTCGCTCGACGCCGACGATGTCGCCGGTCTGATCGCATCGGTCACGGCCCCGGCACCTGTGGCTGCGCCTGCGCTGCGGAAGGGGGCCGCGTCGATCCAGGCCGCGGCTCAAACCGGCGATTTCGATTACGACCGCATCAACATACAGACGTGCCAAGTCAGCGGAAGCGAAACCGGGCACGCAGAGTACGATGCACGCATCCGCGAGCTGCCGTACAACTCCTGCTGGTCCTCCTACCTCCAGGTGAACGACTACATAGAGGACGAATCGAGCGGCAGATTAGTGAAAGCCACCTGCAAAAGCCTGTTCAAGAACCCGGTCCATAAATGGGCCTGCAAGCAGGTGGCCGAGTCGTTCGATGATGACATCGCCCTCCGCTTCCGAGCCACGGTAGTCATCCACAGCTATCTCGGAAATGCGACCGGGACCGGTGTAGTGGATGGGGCCGGAACCGGCATCAAGCCGACGGACATGAAGATGTTCATTCAGCTTGATGATTTCGCGCTTATCGATGAAGACGGGGACGTGGTCAAGCCGGGGAGCGAATTGAGTGGCCTACCCCTCACAACGAGGCTATATATTCCGGATCCTCCCCTCACAAACGAGGGTTGCACTACCCCCGACGGAGAAAAGGAAAAGGATATCGCCACCTGGCGATCCAGCCCGTACGATGTCTTCAACATTCGCACGACCATCGATAATCCGGGCGTAGTCACCTGCGCGTTCCATCCCGAGGTCGTGCTTTACACCGACCTCGGGCTGGAGTGGTTGCGCCTGCCCCTCTTCAGCCAGAAGGTCATCGACGTCAAGGGCAAGTGGGTCGGCGTCGCACGCGAGGGTAAGGACGTCCCCGTGGGCTGGAAGCGATGGTTGCCTCACTTCCGCTGCGACAGCCTCGCATTCGGCGCGGCCGATCCAGAGGTCGAGGATCGCGTCGGCGGCTGCATCAACACCAGATCGAAACGCGTATTCGTCATGTCCACCAGTCCTGGTACGGAATTTCCGGAGGTAGCCCAGCACATCAAGGACGCACTCAACCCCGCGACAAACAAGAACACCTACCCGCCTAAGCGGGAAGGGGATCACGAGGTCCCGAATCCGCCTAGCAGGGAAGTTCTCGGCACTGAGCAGCCCAAGCGCATCCCCGGGAACTGGGCGGCTCCTGTCGGTAGCGATGCGGGCGAGCCGCTGCACAGGACCACCAGCGATGAAAAGAACACAGAAAACCGGCTCGTCTTCTCGAGACGTTCATTCATCTCCGATCTCGGCAAGCCGACGCAGAAGATATGGCCGGACAACCCGGGAAGCAACTATTGCAAGTACTACCAGTGGGAGAAGTACATTGCCCCCGGGACCAGTTGGAAGGACCTGAACTGTGACGAGTATCCATTCGCGGCCACATTAGAGGGAGCCGCGAGCACCGAGTGGGACTTCTCAATTCGGGCGCTCAACGCAAAACAGAACCGAGACCAGGGGAATGCCCTGAAGAGATTCTACGCCGACTTCCGGGTCGGCAATGAGAACTCTTTCTGGGTGATGATCGAGTAATAGTCGGCGCAGCGCCTGGATGCCGGGTTCGAGGTCAGCCTGGGACCCGGCATTCAAGCGCAGCCAAACCAGAGTCTTCTCCGCCGGCGAGACGCGGGACTACCACGACTGCGTCGAATGGGCGGGCACTCAGCCCTGGAGCGACGGCAACGTCGGACTGTCGGGGGTGTCGTACTTCAGGTGGTCCGCGACGCGCTCCAGTCGCTCGCCACCGCGCTCCAAGGCCGGGGCTTCGCCCCGCGGCTCCGGAGCGGTGAGGGGTCTTCGCCCCACCTGTTCGTGATGAAGCCTGAGGCTCCCGTGCTCACGGAGGTCCGGTCGCCGGCACATCCTTCCTGTGGGCCTTCAGGCTTTCGCTGGCCTTGGTTAGTTCATCTGTGGCCTACTCGACGTGAAACGCCACGTCGTCGCGGCGGAGATGACATACCTCGATGTGCTGGAAATCTCTGCTTACCGTGACCCGTCCGACGCCGCTCCAGCCCTATCCAGGACTCCCGTAGCTTTCGCCGCCTGAGCCGCGACAGGAGCCCGCGACGAGCCGCAAGAGCCGGGCCCGCTACTACAGGCCCCCAGGCTGCGTAGTCGCGCCCTCCCCGCCGTACACACCTCACGGTCATGTCCACAAACGCCCACTGTTCACCACTCGGCGAGAGATGGGGGCCGGAGCCCGGATTGTCGCGGATCCGGGCTCCGGCTGCACGGCGATGTGCCTAGCCGGCCAACCTGGAGCGGAGCCCGAGCAGAGTGTCGATCACCAGGAACGCGGCCAGGGAGATGCCCATCAGGGGCAGGAAGTACCCCACGACGAGGGCGAACAGGGCCAACGGCGCCAGGACTCCCCAGTGCACATCCCGCCAGCCACCACGTGGGTAGGGCCGTCCGAATCCGCGGGTCGGACGGCGCCGCCACCACATCCGGTAGCCCAGCACGATCAGCGTGATGAGCCCGACCGCGATCGCGGCCAGGACGATCTGGTTGGCCAGGCCGAACAGCAGCCCCATGTGCGCGTCGATGCCCCACTCGGTGAGCTTGGCGGCCAGCGGATAGTCGGCGAATCGCAACTCGCCCACGACCTGCCCGGTCGCCGGGTCGAACGCCAGCTGGTCCAGTTGCGTGGGAGCGGTCTTGCGGATCTCCTTGACCACGTACGCGGCCCCGGGCACGGCCGGCAGGACGATCTCCAGCGGGCCGGACAGCCGCCAACTGGCCGCCGCCAGCATGATCTTGTCGATCCCCACGTCCGGGGTGTCCCCCGCCTGACCACCGCTCGCGGAGTGTCCCCCGTGCCCAGCGTGCCCAGCGTGCTCGCCGAGATCGGTGCTGATCGACGGAGTCGCCCAGCCGAACTTCGTGCGCAGCTCGCCGATGTTCTCTCCGGCGTACTTCGACCAGGTCAGGCCGGTGGCGGACAGGAACAGCACGCCCAGCGCGGCCCACAGGCCCACCGAGCCGTGCCAGGACAACGTGCGGCGCGGCCCGGTGGCGGCGCGGTCGGGGGTGAGCAGGCCGCGCAGGCGGCGGCCGTCGCGGCGCCGCCTGCCCAGCCACAGCGCCAGCCCGCCGAGGGCGACGACCCACAGCCAGCTGGCGGCCAGTTCGCTGTAGATCCGCCCGGGCTCTCCCAGGTGGAGGCGACGGTGCAGGTCGGAGATCCAGGCGCGTACGGGCAGCGCGCCGGAGCCGCCGTAGCTTTCCAGTGTGCCGCGCACCTGACCGGTCCCCGGGTCGACGAAGACCGCCATCTGCGTGCTTTCGGGCAGATTCGGCACGTCCAGCAGCACCCGGGTGGTCAGGCCTGGCTCAGCCGCAGGCCGCACCGCGGTGACCTTCCCTTCGGGGAGGGCCTGGCGAGCCGCGGCTACCTGCTCGCTCAGAGGGACGGCGGTCTGGCTCACCGGCGCGGTCAGCTCGTGCCGGTAGACGACGTTCTCGATCTGGAAGGAGGCGGCGTACAGCAGGCCCGTGGTCGCGGCCACGAGCAGGAAGGGGGCGATGAGGATTCCGGCGTAGAAGTGCAGGCGCAACACCAGCGGGCGCAGCGCCGCCCAGTTCGCACGCCTCGGGTGGGGAGGCCGGGCCGGATCGACGGCACGCTGGATGCCGGCGGTAGAAGTCATGGGGTTCTCCGTTCAACGGCGAGCGCACACCGACAGGTACGCGTCACCTGAGTAGGGGGTTGAGCCGCGGACCGCCTTCAGCGCGGTTCAGGGCGGCGAAACGGGCGCACGGCATGGCGAGCCGATGCCGCCAGCGGCAGGCGGCAGCCCGTGTCAGAGAACGGAGACGGCCAGAGGCGGGCCGCGCCGAGCGACCACCACGACGAAGTCGTTGCGACGAGGGACCGGGAGGGGAGGTTCCCCCACCGGACGGGGAGAGGACGGTGCGATGTCGGCCAGCGCGCCCGCGAGGACGCGCAACACGGCCCGCAGCCCGCGCACCGGCGTGACGGCCAGATGCACGATCATCGCCAGGGCGGACTCACCGTGTTCCAGCGCCCAGGCGGACAAGATCGCCATCGCGGCATGGATCAGCACCATGCCCAAACCGGTGCCGTGCTCACCCGTCCACGGCGACGGCGACGCGTGCGCGGCGCCGAGGGTGAACAGGTGGTGCATCCCGTACTGCGCACCGAAGGAGGCGCCCAGCAGGACTCCCATGCCTCGCTGACGGCCTGCGAGCAGGAACGCGCCCAGCCAGGTCAGTGCCATTGCGGCGACCAGGGTTCCCCCGCGCACGGGAGCCCCTCCGGCGAGCATGTGCAGAGCGGCCGAGACCAGCACGCACGCTGCCGCGAACACCGCGGCACGTAACGCACGCAGGGACGATCCGCCGACATGCACAGCGCAATCGTCCCAGAACGCCCAAACACCTTCCATTCTTGACTTGTTCGATCTCTGGCGGATATGGGTGTCCATTTCCCCACATGGGGCCTGACCAGGATCAACCGCCTGCCGGGGTTGCGGAGACAGCAGAAGGAACTCATGAAACGGTCATACGACCGGTCGATGACGTGACCGGCCGTACTGCGCAGGCGTCTGGCCGATCGGCGTTGCGACGAGTCGCAGCACGCCAGCCGCGCGGCAATCCCTGCCAGGGGTCGCGCGTACGGCGTGTTCATCGTCCTGCGACGACGTCGGGAACGCGGCAGCGGCGGGCCCGGGCGCTGCTCGTGGTTGCAGACCCTGACGACCCGCCGCTCCGGGTGGTCTTCGGTACCGAAGGGCTGCCGATGACCCAGCAGGCCTACGCCGAGCGGCTCACGACGTGGGCCGGCTGGGAGGAGCGGTCAGCAGCGGCTCACTGACTGCCCGGCCTCCTGGCTGTTCGGCCCGGACCTCCCGCGGCGTCCGGGCCGCGGTCAGCCAGAGGGCGGTGAACACGGCGCAGGCCAGCGTCACGGCACCGGCCGCGAGGAAGGCGCTGTTGAGGCCGGATTCGAAGGAGGCGCCGCCGGACTCCCGCGTGTGGACGATCGCCCCGAGCACCGCCACGCCGAGCACCGCGCCGATCTGCCGGGTGGTGCTGCTGACGCCGGAGGCGAGGCCGCCCTCCTGCGGGCTGACCGCCTGGATGGCGGCCCCGGTCAGCGGCGACATGGTGAGAGCGAACCCGATGCCGACGACCGCCAGCCGCCACCACACGTTGCCGTAGCCGGTATCGGCGTGGACGAAGCCCAGCGCCAGCAGCCCCAGCCCGGCCAGGCCCAGGCCGATGCCGACGACGACGCGGAAGCCGTACCTGGCCGCGTACCGGCCCGCATACGGGCTGACGATGACCATGGCCAGCGAGACGGGCAGGGTCCGTAGCCCGGCGACCAGGATCGAAGTGCCCTGAACGTAGACGAAGAACTGGGAGAAGAAGAACGACGACCCCATCAGCGCGAACCCGACCACGACCATCGCCGTGTTGGACACCGTGAACAGCCGCTGACGAAACAGCCGCAGCGGCAGCATCGGCGTCGGCACACGACCCTCGACCACGACGAACGCGGCCAGGAACACCAGCCCGGCGGCGAAGCTGCCCAGGATCACCGGCGAGGTCCACCCTCGGGATCCGCCCTCGATCAGGCCGTAGGTGACAGCGCCCACGCCCGCGACGGACAGGACCGTGCCGGGGACGTCGATCGGCGGTGCGCCAGGGTTGCGGGACTCCCCCAGCACGCGCAGCCCGGCCAGTAGCAGGACCACCCCGATGGGCACGTTGACCAGGAAGATGGCGGGCCAGCCGAAGGACTCCACCAGGATCCCGCCCGCCAGCGGTCCGGCGGCCAGGCCGATGCCGCTGAACCCGGCCCACAACCCGATCGCTCTGACGCGCTCCCTCGGAGCGGGGTACGCGGCAGCGAGCAGCGCCAGTGAGGCGGGGCTCAGTGCCGCGGCCCCGACGCCCTGCAGCACCCGCCCGGCGATCAGCCAGCCGATCGAGGGCGCGAGCGAACACACCACCGACGCGGCCGTGAACACCACCACCCCGGCCAGGAACACCCGCCTGCGGCCGAACCGGTCGGCGAAGACGCCGCCCGACAGCAGCAGCATGGCCACCAGCAGCACGTAGGCGTCGACGATCCACTGCAGGCCGGTCAGGCCGGTGTGAAGCCGCTCCTGCATGTCGGGCAGGGCGGCGCCGACGATCGTGTTGTCGAGCAGCACCATGAACTGACCTGCACAGGTCAGAGGGAGCAACGCTTTCACGCACATCCTTCCTAAAAGCAGTCTGGGACTGCGTTTAGGAGGACTCTAACGCAAGTCTCGACTGCGTTAAAGTGAGGGTATGGATGAGCAGGGGCGAGCCAGGCGGCCCGGCGGGCGCAGCGCGCGGGTCCGCGCGGCGGTGCACCAGGCCGTTACCGACCTCGTCAGCGAGCGCGGCTACGGAAACTTCACCATCGGCGACATCGCGGCCCGCGCAGGGGTGGCCGACACCAGCCTCTACCGCCGGTGGGGCAACCTCCAAGCCCTGCTCGGCGATGTGCTGCTGACCCGGCTCAACACGCAGGCGCCGATGCCCGACACCGGCACCCTGGCCGGCGACCTGCGCACCTACGCCGCCATCGTGGCCCGCGAGGTCACCGGACCCGACGGCCTGGCGTTGGTGCGGCTGACCGTCTCACTGACAGGCGAGGGGCAGCAGGGCCTTCAGGCGCGCGACGAACTCTTGGCCGACCGCACCAGGCAGTTGCAGACCATGCTCGACCGCGCCCGCGACCGCGGCGAGGACCCGCCTGAGGCACTGGAGGTGCTGGACCATCTCCTGGCGCCGATCTACATGCGCGTCCTGTTCGGCGCGGTCCCGCTCACCCCTGACTACCTCGACAAGCTGGTCGACCGCTTGCTCGCCTGATCCAGCCCGTCGCACTGTGGAACAGCAGCTACCTGTCGACCGCCGTCGACGAGCTACCCGCCCAGCGCGTCCGGGAATTCGGTGATCCCCAAGCTCACAGCCGAGGACGTCCCTGCCGAGGCCGGGGAGCTGAAGGACGAGCCGCCGGGATGCCGCCGTTCGCGCCGATCGCCTCGTCCTGCTCCGACGGGCAGCGTCCATCCTGTATATGGCGCGGCTTCCCGCAGAATCGGTGAGCAACACCGGCAGACATGCCGGGAACTGGCACTGCGTTCCACACGAGAGCAGATCGTTTTAATAATGAATGATCAAGGAGTAGTGCCGCTCGAAGGCAACCGAAAAGCGAAGGCTCGCCGTCCCACCGAGTCCAGAACAAGCTCGTCCGGTAATTTTGAGACCGTCGGCTGCGGACCGGGCACCGTTGTCCCGGACCACCCGCGTGATTGCCCGAGCCGGGTCCCGCCTCTATGCACCTGGCTCAGCCACCCACGGCAATGGCACCGGCTGCGCCGGCAGGCGACCGGCCAGCAACGGCGGCATGAGGCGATCGAGTCCGCGGGGAAGGATGACCTCCTTCGTGGAGGCGAGCTCGCCGACCGACCACCAACGGTGGCCGACGATGGACTTCCGCTCGTGCTCCTCTCGGCCTGAAATCTCGAACGTGAGCTGGAACACGCGCACGAAGAAATATGAATTGTGCGAATGCACGCGTTGCCCCGCCACGGTGGAACTTCCCGAGGTGACGGCCACGACCGGTCCGAGTTGGCTCGGGTCCAGCAGATGTCCCGTCTCCTCAAGAAACTCTCGAGAAGCCGCTTCGGCGAGGTCTTCCCCAGGATCGACCCCGCCACCAGGTGTGATCCAAATATGTCGAGATTCCCATGCCGGCGAGCCACGGTAGTGGAACAGGAGCAGCCTGTCACGCGGATCGACGGCCAGTATCCGGGCACTGGCGCGTACGGGAAGGGATACGAACTCGATGGTAGCGACTCCTCTTCAGAAATGCTCAGTGCTCGGGTCGAGACGCCGAAGCTTGCCCATTCCTGACTCTAGCACTCGTGATCCTCAGTAAGTTTACCGATCATCCAAACTAACCTCACGGCGCCCCGGTACCCGTCAGGGACGACGCTCACACCACAACGTGAAGGAAGGCCTCATACACACGCCCCGGCGGCCTCTCGCAGACCGGCCGAGACCATAACCATCGTCTTGCAACATCCGAAACTCATCGAGTCGGCACAGCCGACCATTCCTAATTCGCTTCGTTCCGCTGATGCCGTCGGACGGCGACACCTTCGGACTGCACAAGTACCAACAGAGTTGTCGCGCCGCCGTCTTCAACGACGCCATCGCGGAAAAGCGCATCACCGACCAGCGTGCGCCTGCCCTGCTGCGCGAACGCGCCCGGCAGGCCGACCCCGCCCGGGTGGCCCTCCTGCGGCGCTCGTTGGTCGGGAGGTGGTCTCAGTCCCCGAAGCCGACCGATCCGGAGGCTGCCTGCGGTGTCTGGACGAGCTCGACCGATGCCTACGTCCCGGTGGGCGACGGCGACTCTTCGACGGCGAGACCGGCATTGCGCTCGGCCAGCTACCTGCCCCTGAACGAAATAGCCGGCTAGAGCACCTTCCGGGCGCCCGGCACGGCGCGCACCAGGTACGCCGCCACCCAGCACAGAGGCAGCGCCAGGATGGAGAGCAGCGCTACCTTCGCGATTGCTGGTGCCTGCACGCCGCTGAGGGCGTGGTTCAGGGCGACCACCACGACCGCGTGGGTGACGTAGACGGTGTAGGCGTGCCTCGACAGGAACCTGAGGCGGGGTCCCTGATGGTTGAAGCGCTCACGGAACAGCACCAGCAGGCCGATGATGATGCCGATGGCGAGCGCCGACTCGCATATGGCGGCCAGCAGTGACGGTACGGATCCGTGGCCCAGAATTCCCTCTCCGGCGGAGATCATGACGAGGGTCATCGCGACCGCGGCGACGGCCGCCGTGGCGGGGCAGCACGTTCAGGCGGATCACCGTCGGGCGATCGGGCGACCGACGGCGTGATCGGCAAGGACGCAGACGCTGCGATCCCACGACGCATTCATTGCGGTCACCTGCGGGCATGGAGCTGGTGCGGGGCGGCGCCGATGACCGCGGTCGCCTCCGCCGGCGCCGCCGACGCACTGGTCTCCTCCCGCGCTGTCGTGGACTCCTTCCCCGTCAGAGCGTTGAGAAGGGGGCGTAGACCGGCCGAGCCCAGGCGACCGAGGCCGCCCGGGCAGCAAGCATCACCTGATCACCGACGCCACCGGCATCCCGCTGGCCTTCACACCGGCCGGCGGCAACCGCGGGCGACGTCACCCAGCTCATGCCGCTACCGGAGGCCATCCCCCCGGTGCGCGGCAAGCACGGCCGGCCCCGCCAGCACCCTGACGTCGTCCTCGGCGACCGCGGCTACGACCGCGGCAAGTACCGCAAACTCGTCCGGGCACTGGGCGTGCGCCCGCAGATCGCCCGACCCGGCACCGAGCACGACTCCGGCCTGGGCAAACAGCGCTGGGTCGTCGAGCAGGCCATCGGCCCTGCTCCATGGTTTCCGCCCGCAGGCTGCGCATCCGCGGGCAAGTCCGCGAGGACATTCCTCAGCCTCGGCTGCGCCCTCATCTACTGGCGTCGCCCCAGCTCATCGCGGTAGGAGCTCTAGGCGTAGCCAGAGAGGCCCGTCACTATCTCTGCTGCGGAGTCAGGACGTGCCGGGTCCGGTCCCCGGTCCAGGCCGCTTCGAGGATCGCGGTCAGGCTGGCTGTGTCGGCCGGGCCCGGATGGTTCTGGATCAAGCGGGTGACGCCACTGGCCATCTCCGCGAAGCGCGGGAGGTCGGCGCGTGCCACGCCGATGTCCGCCAGGGTGGGAGGGATGCCGATGTCGGCAAGGAGCCCGTCGAGCCAGGTGAGGAACGTATCCGCGGCCTCGGCATCCGAGGCGTCGGTCACGTCGAGCCCGCACACCCTGGCGAGGATGGCCAACCGGTCGCCGATGGCGTCCCTGGCCGCGTCCAGCGCGTAGGGCAGCAGCAGCCCGACGCCCAGGCCGTGCGGTGTGTGGGTGGCTGCGCCGATGGGGTACTGGAGGGCGTGCGGAGCCGCGGTGCCTGCGTGGGCGAATGCGAGCCCGGCCAGCATCGACCCATAGGACATGTCCGCGCGCGCCTCCTTGTCGCCTCCGTCCTTGACGACACGGGGCAAGCTGCGGGCGATCCGCTCCGCGGCCAGGAGCGCGTAGTGATCGGTGATCGGGTTGCGGCCGAGGAAGACCTGCTCCACCGGGTCGCGCGGGCCATGGGGCCGGGGCCGCGCGGTGTAGCTCTCCACCGCGTGACAGAACGCGTCGATGCCGGAGTGGGCGGAGACGGTCGCAGGGCAGCTGTAGGTGAGCTCGGGGTCGACGATGGCGAAGTCGGGCACGATGTGGACGCTGGAGACTCCCACCTTCAGCTCGCGGTCCGGGTCGGTCAACACCGAGACGGGCGTGAGCTCGGAGCCGGTGCCCGACGTCGTCGGGACCGCGACGAGAGGAATCGTCGGCCCCGGCACCTTCGACTCGCCGTAGTAGTCGCGCGGCGTCCCGCCGTGGCGCCGGATGACGCCGACGATCTTGGCGAGGTCGATCACCGTGCCACCCCCGATGGCGAGGATCACGTCGGCGTCCACCTCCGCGGCGGCCGAGACGGCCAGGGCGACATCGGCGAGTGGCACGTCCGGAGTCGCGTCGGCGAACACCCCGACGGCTTCGGCCTTCTCCCGAACGGCGGCCACGATCTCGGCCACGCTTGGCTGCCCCAGAAGAACCCGGTCGGTCACGATGAGGACTCGCGAGCCGCACTCGGCCACCACTCGTGGGATGTTCTGCGCGACCCCTTCGCCCACTATCAGCTGGCGTGGTCCGCGGACGGTCTCAAGCATGTCAGTGCCTCTCTGGAACGTCGGCGGTGATTTGCTGGGCGGATGTCCAGGTCACCTGCGAGACCGGGACGGCGTGGGCAAGGTTGGCTGCCGGGTGGCGCAGGCGCGCGCCCGGCTTCCGGACTCGGGCGCGCCCGGGCGCCCTCGGGTCCATCGCGACGAAGACGTCGCCCTCGGCGGGCGGTTCAGCCGGGTCGGGGGTCTCGCGGACGTCGTCGCCAAGGGCCGTACGAGTCGAGGTCGCGACCAGCACCTCGATCATGAGCCCGAGGGCCTGGCCTCTGGGCCCGCCGAAAGGGCTGATCGCCCCGTCCACCGCCGCGGCCGCGTCTGTGGCGCGCACACCGGCAAGGTCGACGGCGTCCCCGGGTGCCGGCGGATTCGTGCCGGCCATGGCCCGGGTCCCGCCCCACGGGTGGGGGCGGGTCAGGTCATGTACGCACAGGGCGCGGTGGTCCTCGGCGGGCACCCGGAGCAGCAGGCCGGTCACGGTAGGTCGATCGCCGCGTAGGTGACGTCGAGGTACTCGAGGATGCCCTCGTGCGACCCCTCCTTGCCGATCCCGGACTGCTTCACGCCTCCGAACGGAGCAGACGGGTCAGAGATCAGACCACGGTTGATGCCGATCATCCCCGTCTCCAGCCTTTCGGCGAAGCGGAGCGCCCGCTGCAGGTCACGGGTGAAGACGTATCCGGCCAGGCCGTGCTCGGTGTCGTTGGCCTTCGCGATCACCTCGTCGTCGGACGTGAACGAGATGATCGGCGCCACCGGGCCGAAGATCTCCTCCTGCAGTATCCGCGCGTCTTCGGGCACGTCGACGAGGACCGTGGGCGGGTAGAAGTGGCCCGGCCCATGCGAACGCTCGCCGCCCACCAGGACACGGGCGCCGCGATCGACCGCGTCGGCGACGAGCTCGTCGATCTTGGTGACCGAGGGCTCGTCGATCAACGCGCCGACGTTCACGCCGTCGTCGAGACCATGGCCCATCGAGAGCGCGCCCATCCGCTCGGCGAAGCGCGCCGTGAACTCCTCACGCACCGGCTCCTCGACGTAGATCCGGTTGGCCGCGATGCAGGACTCCCCGATGTTGCGCATCTTGGCCACCATGGCACCGTCGAGCGCGACGTCCAGGTCCGCGTCGGCACACACGATCAAGGCCGCGTTGCCGCCCAGTTCCATGGAGGTGCGCAGCACGTTGTCCGCCGCCTGCCGCAGCAGCACACGCCCGACCTCGGTCGACCCGGTGAACGACAGCTTGCGGGTCCGGCGGTCGGCCAGCAGTGCCGAGACCACCTCGCCAGAACGCTTGGTCGTCACCACGTTGACGACGCCCGGGGGAACGCCGACCTCCTCCATGATGCGGGCCAGGAACAGCATGGTCAGTGGCGTCTGGGCGGCCGGCTTGGTGATCGTCGTGCAGCCCGCCGCCAGCGCAGGAGCGATCTTGCGGGCACCCATGGCCAGCGGAAAGTTCCAGGGCGTCACGAAGACGCACGGTCCGACCGGCTTCGGCACGGTGAGCACGCGATATCCACCAGCGGGAGCGGTGTTGTAGCGCCCCTCGACGCGCACCGCCTCCTCGGCGAACCAACGGAAGAACTCGGCGCCGTAGGCCACCTCTGCCCGAGCCTCGGCGAGCGGCTTGCCCATCTCGAGCGTTATCAGCCGGGCGACCTCCTCGGATCGCTCGGTCAGTGCCCGGTACGTCGCGAGCAACAACTCTGACCGTTTTCGCGGCGGGGTCGCCGCCCACTCCGCCATCGCCGTGCTCGCCGCGTCCAGAGCGGCGAGCCCGTCAGCGACGCCGGCGTCCGCCACCTCGGCGATGGTCTTACCGGTGGCCGGGTCCTCGACGGGGAAGGTGGCTCCGCCGGCGGCATCGCGCCAGGCGTCGCCGATCCGGAGCCGCCGGTGCTCGGGGGCCAGGACGTTCATCGGGTCACTCATCGCGTCGCCTCCTGTGATGTTCTTGGTGATGTCCGGTGTGACCTCGGCGATCGCGCCACGCGCGTTGACGAACGGGTCACACGACCTCGTGGGGCCGAGGTCGCCGAGCGGGTCCAACGTGGCCTCGGTCCTGGCCGCAGGGCGACGCCCCACGCCCACGATCGCCTTCTCGGGCCATGGCTGCTTCGGCGTCGTCAGGCCGTGCTCACCCGTGACGCCGAGGCTCGATCGCCACGTGCGGGCGCATGTCGACGTCGCCGCCCTGTCGCCGCCCCTGTGCGGTTACCTCCCGGCCTCGGACAGCGCCAGCCCGGTGCCCGCGTCGAACAGGTGCGCCCGGTCCAGGTCCACCGTGACATGCAGCCGCTCGCCCGGCGTACCGGTAAAGGTGGGTCGTGCCTTGACCTTGAGGATCTCCGTCCCCACTTGGACGTCGACCACCGTCCGGTCACCGAGCGGCTCAAGGCCGTAGAGCTCACCCGGCAACGACGCGTCCCCACGCTGCTCGACGGACAGGTCCTCCGCGCGCAGGCCCAGCAGCAGCGGACGTCCGTCCTCAGCCGTGGTCCAGCGGGGCCGCGGCAGCGTCCAGCCGTCCGTCCCGACCAGACGATCTCCCTCGGCGCGGCAGGCGAGCAGGCTGATCGACGGGCTCCCGACGAAGCCTGCGACCCACTGGTTGGCCGGACGCTCGTACACCTCGGCCGGCGTTCCGACCTGCTGCACCTTCCCGTCCTTGAGGACCGCGACCTGGTCGGCCATGGACAGGGCCTCGACCTGGTCGTTGGTGACATAGATGAAGGTCGCTCCGAGGCTCCGGTGGATGCGGGTGAGCTCGGTGCGCATCTCGACGCGGAGCTTGAGGTCGAGGTTCGTCAGCGGCTCGTCCATGAGGAACGCGCGCGGGCTACGGACCAGCGCCCGGGCCAGGGCGACACGCTGCATCTCACCGCCCGACATCTGCGCCGGACGACGCTGCAGCAGACGTTCGATGTGCAGCAGGCTCGACATCCGCTCGACGGCAGCGGCGATCTCGCTCGAAGAGCAACGGCGTGCCCGCAGCGGCGAAGCGATGTTCTCGTACGCCGTGAGTCGCGGGTAGAGGGCGTAGCTCTGGAAGACCATGGCCAGGTCGCGATCGGCCGGGGCGTCACCGGTCGCGTCCCTCCCGTCCAGATGCACCGACCCGGCGTCGAGCTTCTCAAGGCCGGCGATCGCTCGCAGGGTCGTCGTCTTGCCCGCCCCGGAGGGTCCGAGCACGACGAAGAACGAGCCGTCCGGCACGTCCAGCGTCACCCCGTCCAGGGCCTGGACCTTACCGAAGGACTTGCGCAGCCCCTCAACTGCCACGGTTCCCATCAGGCCACCAGCTCTTCCGTGCTCACGTCGTAGACCGGCGGGGGCCCGCCGGTGTGCCGCAGCCCGACCGGTGCGTCAGCGGCGAAACGGACAGTCGGTGGCATCCGAACCCGTACGTCGCGCTGGCCGCCGTGGTCGACCACGTAGATGATCTCGTCGCCCAGCCACTCCGCCGAGACCACGCGGGCCGGGACCGTACCCTCCGCCCCTGGTTCTGTGACTTCCAGCGCCTCCGGCCGGACGCCCGCGACCAGGGATCGGTCGCGCGGCAGGCCCGGCGGCGGCGTGAGGACCAGTCCGCCCTGCGCGCGCAGCTTCCCGTCGGCCACCTCCACCTTGATGAGGTTCATCGGCGGGGAGCCGATGAATCCGGCGCAGAAAAGACTCGCCGGACGGTCGTAGACCTCCAGCGGCGTGCCGATCTGCTCGACGCGGCCCTTGTTGAGGATGGCGATTCTGTGACCGAGCGACATCGCCTCGACTTGATCGTGGGTGACGTAGACCATCGTCGCCCCCAGCTCCCCCTGCAGGTGCTTGATCTCCGTGCGCATGTCCTCCCTCAGCTCCGCGTCCAGGTTGGTGAGAGGCTCGTCCATGAGGAATGCGCGCGGGCGTCGCACCAGGGCGCGGGCAAGCGCGACGCGCTGCTGCTCCCCGCCGGACAGCCGGTGCGGTCGCCGGTCCAGGAGCGGAGTGAGCCGCATCAGCCGGGCGGCCTCGTCGACCCGCTCGCGCACCTCCGCCTTGGGCAGTCCCTCGGCCCGCAGTGGGAACGCCAGGTTGTCGCGGGTTCTCAGATGCGGGTAGAGAGCGTAGAACTGGAACACCATGGCGATGTCGCGCTCGGCGGGCGGCAGGTCGTTGACCAGCGTGTCGCCGATGCGGATGTCGCCCGTCGTCTGCCTCTCCAGGCCGGCTATGGCCCGCAGCGTCGTCGTCTTGCCGCAACCCGAAGGGCCGAGCATCACGAACAGCTCGCCGTCGCCGATGGACAGGTCCACGTGTTCAACTGCGACCGTCCCGTCCGGGTAGCGCTTGTGCAGGGCGGTCACCTCGATGCCGGCCATCAGCGTCGCACCGCCCCGAGCGTCACACCGGCGACGAGGTGCTTGCGCACCAGGTAGGCGAAGACGAGCACCGGTAGGGCGAACACCACGGAGGCGGCGGCCACGAGACCCCAGTCCACAGTGGTTCCACCGATGAGACCGGCGATGGCGGGTGGGGCCGTCCGCACGCTGTCGCTGGAGGTAAGGAAGATGGCGAACACGAACTCGTTCCACGAGAAGATGAGTGCGAAGACCGCGGTCGCGGCGATGCCGGGCAGGAGCAGGGGAAGGGTGAACTTCCAGAACGCCTGCAAGCGGGTGTAGCCGTCGAGCATGGCGGCATCCTCATACTCCGCGGGCACCTCGTCGACGAACCCCTTCATCATCCAGATCGTGAACGGGACGTTGAACGCGGCGTAGATGAGGATCAGGCCGAGCTTGCTGTCGATGAGTCCGACTTGGCGGTACATGAGGAAGATCGGGATCACGACCACCACGGGTGGCATGAAGCGGGTGGACAGGATGAAGAACAGCTGGTCCTTCTTGGCCTTCACGGAGAAGCGTGAGTAGGCCCAGGCCGCCGGGACCCCCAGCACGGTGGCCAGCGCCGTGGAGACTCCGGCGACCACGACGGAGTTAAGGAACGAGACGGACAAGGCCGAGCGGCCGCCGGAGGCGACGAACACGTCCTTGAAGTGATCCAGAGTGACCGTGAAGTCGAAGAACTTGGCCGGGATGGCGTAGACGTCCCGGTTCTCCTTGATGGACGTCTCGATCATCCACAGCGCCGGGAAGAGCATCACGACGGCCAGCACGGCCAGTAGCGCGACCTCCAGCACGGCGCGGCCCCGGCCGCCGAAGCGACGCGCGGGGGGCGTGTGATCCCGGCCAGGACCTGTGGACACGGCCTCGTCGACGGAGACGGCCATCAGTCCTCCTTGAGCTTGTTCAAGTAGCGCAGATAGAGCTGCGTCAGGACGATGACGATGAGGACCATGAGGATCCCGTACGCCGAGGCGGTTCCGGTGTTGAAGCCCAGGAACCCGACCTTGTAGACGTGGAACGACAACGTCTCGGTGGAGACGCCAGGACCTCCGTTGGTGAGGATGTAGACGAGGTCGAACAGCCGGAAGGCCTCGATGGCCCTGAACAACACGGCGATGAGGAGCAGCGGCCACACCAGCGGAAGGGTGATGGTGCGGAACTTGAACCACTCGGACGCGCGATCGATCGAGGCGGCCTCGTACAAGTACTTGGGAACCGCGGTGAGGCCCGCGAGTGCGATGAGCATGATGAACGGCGTCCATTGCCAGGTGTCGACCACGATCAGGGAAATCAGGGCCGTTCTCTGCCGGGTGAGCCACTCCACCTGTCCCAGGCCGAGCGAGCCGAGCATGCTGTTGATCACGCCGAATTGCGCGTCGAGCATGAATCGCCAGAACAGCCCGACCACGACCGGCGACAGCATCATCGGAACCAGGAACAGAGTGGTCAGCACTCCTCGCCCGCGCGTGCGCCGTGAGATCAGGTAGGCGATGGCGAAACCGAGCACGGTCTGCAGGACGACCGCGCCGACCACGTAGATCAGCGTCGTCAAGGCCCTCAGGTGGACCTGCGCCGAAGTCAGGATGGCGGTGTAGTTCTCGAACCAGACGAAATGGGCCGGCCCCCCGCGGGTGGCCGAGTAGTCGGTGAAAGACAGGTACAACGCCCACAGCAACGGGAAAACCGACATCGCGAGCAACAGCAGCAGCGCCGGGGAGATGAAGGCCACGGCGAGCGTGCGGTCGCTCAAGCGGCGGGACCGCCCCGGTGCAGGCGGCGTCGCGGACGCCACCTGCCCGGGGTGGTCGGTCGTCAGAGGGGAACTCACAGTCCGCCGCCGCCCTTGCGGTTGCCGGAGTCGAGCACGCCCTGCTGCTGCTTGGCGATGTCGTCGAGCGCCTCCTTCGGCTTCTTCGCGCCGTTGAGAGCCGCGTTCACGTTGGTGTTCTCGATGTCGACGAGGCGCGCGTACTCGGGCACGTTCCACATGTCCCGCATCCGCGGAACCGAGTCGGCGTACACCTTGTTGAACGGCCCGGCGTTGAGGAACTCGGGCGACGCCAGGGCGTCCGTACGCGACGGCACGCCGCCGGCCGCGGCCCACTTCTTCTGGATGTCAGCCTGTTCGAACCACTTCATGAAGTTCAGGGCCTCCGCCTGGTTCGCCGTGGGCGAGTAGGCCGACACGTGCATCCCCATGCCGCCGAGAGGCACCAGGTTCGTCTTCTGGCTCGGCAGGGGGGCGAAACCCAGCTTGTCGAGAATCTGCTCCCGTGAGGTGCCGAGCGTCGACTGCTTCGGGTCGAGCAGGCCGCCGCTCGCGGCGATCCAGTTGAACGCGATGCATGCCTTGCCCTGGGCGACCGCCGCGTTCACCTCGTCGATGAACCAGTTGCCGGAGCCCTTGGCGGTCAGCGGCTTCATCTTGTTGACCAGGACGTCCATCGCCTCCTGGCCCGCGGCGTCGTTGAGAACGCCGTCGATCTTGCGCGTCTTGGCGTCCCAGAGGTTGCCGCCGTAGACGCCGTTGACCGTGTTGTAGGTGACGGCCGCGGCGTCGGAGCCGTTGGCCTGGTGGAAAGCCAGCCCGCTGACGCCGGGGTTGTCCGCCTGGCACTTCTCGGCGACCGAGATCATCTCGTCCCACGTCTGCGGCGGCTTGTCGCCGATCAGATCCTTGCGGTAGATCATCGTCCAGGTGTCGCCGAGCAGCGGCAGTCCGTACAAGCTGGCGTTTTCGTCGCGCTTGCCGGTCTCCGCCTGGGGGTACTGGCCGTAGGCCGCCAGGAGGTAAGGGTTGTAGGCATTGACGTCGATGTTCTTCTTGACGAAGTCGGTGATGTCGAGGATGTTGCCGTTCGTCACGGCCTCGCCGATGTGTTGCGAGTCCAGGATCGCGATGTCGAAGTCGGTCTTGTGCGCTGCGAACTGGGTGAACATCGCGTCGTGCCAGTTCGCGTTCGGCACGGTGTTGACCTTGACGGTGACGTTCGGCCGCTCCTTGGCGTACTCCGCGTTCGCGAACTCTTCCAGCGCGTGGGCGGGGGGCCAGTCGAACCAGATGAACTTGAGGGTCAGCGGGTCCTTGGTGAGCTCCGGGACGGTCGCCGGCGCCTTGGGGGCGCTCGACTGCGCGCCGTCGTCCTGGCCGCAAGCCGCCATGGTCGTGGCCACCAACATGGCCGCCGTCGCCAGCCGCACCGTTCGACCGGGAACGGACAGTCGTCCTATTCGCTTCGGATACCGCATCCTCTTGCCTGCTTTCTGGGGTGGGGACGTCTGGAGCCCTGCTGCGTGCTTCGCCGAGCAGTCTGGGGGGTGTTCAGGCGTGTTGCCGGCTGTCGCAGGGGCTGACCCGCAGACCGGCGTCACGAGTACGCCGCGACGTAATTGGGCTTCAAGCAGTCGAGAAGTCCTTCGGTCCTTGTGCCGCCCAGTGGCGGATCGAGTAGGACCGACGTCGACATGCTCATGAGAAGCTCCAACTGATCGAAGCGGAGCGATGACGGGCGGTTTCGTAATGGGTGAAGGATGGCTGGCATCCGCCACCTTTCCTATACGATCCGAGTGGGGGCGTCAATATCCCGCAGCGTTGCGACCGACGTCAACAGGTCCCCGAAGACGTAAGAAAGGACCTCATGTCAACGATGGACGACGAAGTCTTGATCGCGCGGCGCCGTGGGGCCACGACGGGCGGAACGCCGCCGCGAAGATCTCGCGGCCGGCTTGCCGACGAGGTGTACGACACGCTGCTCGGACAGCTGATGTCGCTACGGATCGAGCCTGGCTCCCGCGTCACTATCGACGTCCTGGCGCGAGAGCTGGGGGTCTCGCAGACGCCGATCCGCGACGCCTTGAACCGCATGGAGGCCGAGGGCCTGGTCGTTCGTGTGCCCCATGCCGGCTATCGCATTCCCCCTCAAATCACCCGTCAACGATTCGAGGACATGCTTGAGCTCCGCCTGCTCCTCGAGCCGGCGGCGGCGCGCAGATCCGCCGAACGCGCATCCTCACAGCAGGTGGCCGGCCTGCGACGGATGCTGGAGGAGATGGCGGAGCTGGAGGGGGGCAACGGGATCATGGCCTATGGCGCTTTCGGGCTGCGCGACGCCGCTTTTCACGATCTCGTCGCCTTGAGCGCGGAGAACCAGGTCATCCGCGAAGCGCTCGCTCGCCTGCACACGCACGTGCACCTGTTCCGGCTTCTCCACGACACCCAGGTCACTCACTTGGCCATGGCCGAGCACGAGGAAGTCGTGGCCGCGATCGCCGCGCGCGACCCCGACGCCGCCGCCTACGCCATGCGTCGGCACATCCTGCTGTCCGGCGAGCGGTTCCGGCGATTGTTCGACGAAGTCAAGGACGCGGACGAATAGCGGTAAAGGCTTGACGGGCGGGCTGGGCCGAGGAATGCTGACTCAATCGGATCGGATCCGATTGGATCCACCTCATCCGCCCCAGTTGCGAGGAGAAGCAGGTGCCCAGAGCACTGCTCCTTACCGGCGATGCCGCCGAGGAGCTCGACACCATGTATCCCTACTATCGCGTGCAGGAGGGCGGCTGGGACGTCGACGTCTCGTCACGGACGATGCGTGACGTTCAGCTGGTCATCCACGAGTTCGACCCCAACTCCGACGCCTACGTGGAGAAGAACGGCCGGAAGTTGCCGGTCGACGTGCCCTGGGCCGAGGTCGACGTCGAGCGCTATGACGCCCTCATCATCCCTGGGGGACGTGCTCCCGAGTGGATCCGGGTCGACCCCGACGTCAGGCGCATCACCGAGCACTTCTTCGCGCGCAACCTCCCGATCGCGCTGGTGTGCCACGGCGCGCAGGTGCCGGCTGTCTACGGGCTGCTGAAGGGCCGCAAGACGGCGTGCTTCCCGCCCATCACCGGCGACATGGAGAACGCGGGCGCGACGGTCATCGACGCTCCCGACGTCGTGGACGGCAACCTTGTCTCCTGCCGCGGCTGGCCCGACATGCCGCAGTTCGGCCGGGTGATGATGGAGGTCTTCTCGAAGTCCGTCAACTCCGCATCGGCATGAGCACACCTCAGGTGTCTCGGTGACGGCACTTCGCACCGTTACGGTCGACGGCTCCCCCGTCCACGTCATGGAGAGCGGCACCGGGCCCGCAGTGCTGATGCTGCACGGCTCCGGACCCGGTACGACCGGATCCGGAGCCTGGGCGGCGACGGCACAGGCGCTGGGCACGTCCTGGCGCCTGGTGGCTCCTGACCAGGCGGGGTTCGGCCGTACACCGATCCCGGCGGGCTCCAGGGGTGGACTCCGGCTGTGGACGGAGCAGGCCGCGGGCCTGATGGACGCTCTCGGTGTCGAGCACTACGCCGTGGTGGGCCACTCCATGGGCGGTGCCGTGGCGCTGGCGTTGGCGGCCGCGCGTCCCCAGCAGGTCACCCGTGTCGTGGCGGTCTCGACGATGGGCGCCCCCGGGGCACCCCTGTCCGCCGACCTCGACGCGGTCTGGGCCGCCCCCGCCGGCCCGCTCGGGGCGCGGGACATGTTGAGTCGCCTCGTCTTCGACCAGGCGCTCGTGACCGAGTCGGCCGTCGCGGCCCGTGCTGCCGCAATGGAAGCGGGGGCGGCCGCATACGCGTCGTTGTTCCCTCCACCCAGGGCACGCTGGGCCGAGGATCTCACCCTCTCGGCGCAAACGCTGGCAGGGATCCGCGCGCCCGTGTTGCTCGTCCACGGTGCCGAGGACCGAGTCACCCCGCTCGGGACGGCAGCCCTGCCCCTGCTCGAACACCTGGCCGATGTCCGTCTGCACGTGTTCGGCCGCTGCGGGCACGTGCCGGCGCTCGAGCACCCGCACGACTTCAGGCGACTCCTGTCGTGCTTCCTCGGCGGGGAACGAGGTCACTGATCGCTGCGACAGGTCCGCAGCCCGTGCTCAGCAGATCAACATGAAGCAGGCGTGATCCGCGCAGAAGCTAGCGCCCTCCCCCAGACCCGAGCCGTGACGAGGCAGTGGCCTACCGCCAGGGCAGGTGCACCGGTTCGGAGGGGAGGTCACCGGCAAGCAGCCGGGGCAGAAGTGCGCCGATGCCGACGGGGAAGACGAGGTCGGAGGTGGTTTGAAGCTCGTGGACGGTCCACCAGCGGTGTGCGGCGATCGCCTCGCGTTCATGGGCTTCGTGGCCGGAAGGGGCCAAGGTCAGACGGTCGACTCGGGTGAAGAAGAACGAATCGACAGCGTGCAGGGTGAGCTCGCCGAATCGGGCAGGACCAGAGGAGACGGCCACCACCGAACCCAGGCGCTGCGGAGCCAGGATGTGACCGGTCTCCTCGAACAGTTCACGCACCGCCGCCTGAGAAAGGGTCTCTCCGTCGTCGACACCACCGCCGGGCGTGACCCAGAAATGGGAGGCGGGCAGATCGACGGAGGCACGGAACCGGAACAGCAGGAGCCGGTCGTCGCGGTCGACCAGCAGAACGCGGGCACTGGCCCGCATGGCGGGGACGGTCACTCTGCCGATCCTAGGTGGACCCGATCGTGGCGTTGGTGACAGTCGGCTGATCGGTGGAAGGCCGTCCGGTGCGGTGTGACGTTGTCGGGTGTTGTCGTACCCCAGCCATGGTGCAGGGCTTGAGCGCGCGTGCCTGCCCGGCGGTGTGGTGCTATCTCCGCCGGGGTGCCTGTCGGAGACGGACGCCGGGCAGGTCGCCGACTGAGCCGCCCGGTCAGTCGATGCCTTCGACGATGCGGGAGTCGCGCTCGACGCCGTCGGAGAGGGCGAGCAGCGCCTCCTGGTAGGCCTCACTCTCGTATGCCGCGACGGCCTGTTCAAAGCTGTCGAACTCGATCAGGACACTGCGCTCGGCGATTCCGGCGTCGTGTGCGACGACCGATCCCGGTACGGACCCGGCGCCGCCAGGTTCGACCAGGGCTGTCATGCGCGGCTTCGTCGCCCGCACCGTTTTCGAACGCCGGCGAAAGGTGAAGGCGGCCACCGGCGCGCAGTTCTGCGAGGTCCGGGTGGACCCCGACACCATGGAGGTACGCATCTCGCGCCGGCTCGGCGTCTTCGACGTCGGCACCGTGATCAACGCCAAGACCGCGACCAGCCAGCTACGCGGCGGCATCGTGATGGGCATCGGCATGGCCCTGTCGGAGCAGACCCTCATTGACGGCCGTGACGGCCGGATCGTGAACCCTAGCCTGTCCGAGTACCACGTGCCGGTGCACGCCGACATCCCCCACATCGACGTGTACTACCTGGACGAGCCCGACCCCGCCACACCGCTCGGCCCGCTCGGCATCGGCGAGGTGGGCATCACCGGGGTCGCCGCTGCCGTGGCCAACGTCGTGGCCACCGGCAAACGCGTTCTCGACCTGCCCATCACCCTCGACAAGCTGCTGTGAACCAACAGGGTGTCCAGCCGGGGTGATACACGAGTTTCGCGACTAGCGATGCAGCTACCCGTTCACCCCTGCGCCACAGCAGCCTCACCGTCGGCCATCACGATATCGTGATGGCCCAGGTCCTCGGCGATGGCCAGGAGTTCCGCGGTGCCGCGGCCCAGGCGCTTCATCTCGTGCACCGTGAAGATGACCCGCTGGTGCGGCACGGCGGTCTTGATGGTCTGGGCCGGCAGCTTGGTCGCGATCAGCACCTCCAGCAAGTCGAGCGTGTCATCCACCGCAGGTCGAGCGCGCTCGCCGCCGCGCCCTCCCGGGGCGAGCAGATGGAGCGTCGCGCCCGGCGCGACACGCGTTGGTCACGCGTCGCTGTGCATCCTCGATACATCCGATCTTTTTTCCTCGCCTCCATCGGGCACCTAGGAACCGGCAAACCCCCTGCTTACGTCGGCAATGTGAGCCGTCTCGGGGGAAATTGTTGATTTTTTAGAATAAGAATTAAGCCTTGACGGAGCTAGACATCCGATGTTGACTGCGGCTGACAGTCCTGAGACGGCGGCTGTGCGGTGCCTCGTGCCGGAGGCGGCGTGCGGATCGCGTCCAGACTGCGATGCGGGGGGAGAGGTCTGCGTGGCGCCCGTCCGGTCGCCGATTGCCGGGCGACGCCGCGTGGCCTCTCCACCCTGCATTCCTCCGGAAATCCCCTACGCAAACACTTCTACATCTCCGGTGCGTTCACTGCCGGAGAGCGGTGCCGCGACGCGTCCACCCATGAGGGGCGGCCACCATCACGAAAGGTGATCAGGTGATGAGGCTCTTACGGTTCCTGCCGCTGCTGGCGCTCCTTGGAGGGCTGGTGGCTGGCGGGGTCGCCGCCCCCGCGGTCGCCTCGGCGGCCGACGCCGCCTTCGATCAGGCGAGCGGCGCGCTGAACGTCGACTACGCGAGCTACCTGTCCAAGCACGACGTCGTCTACAACCGGCCCAACACCAACCCCGCGTACGGGCTGACCGTAGGCAACGGCCGTACCGGCGCGATGGCCTGGAGTCAGAACGGGCTGACGATGCAGACGTCCGGGGTGGACCTGTCCGAGCAGTCCGCGTACGCGGCGGGGCTGGTCAACCTGGCCACCAGCCCCGCCATGGACTCGGGCTACTCCACCTTCCAGCAGCGGCTGTCCCTGTACGACGGCACGCTGGTCACGAAGTACGACTCCAACCGCACCGTGACCGTCATGGGGTCGCCGAACTCCGAGGTGATGGGCATCCACGTGGACGACTCCCGGAGCGGGCTGTCGAACATCGCCCTGACGCTGAGCATGTGGGACCCGGCCACGGTCACCAACAGCGCCGACGTGCCCGACCTGAACACCTGGAAGACGATCTCCACGTTCGCCGACTCGAGCGCCGCCGGCCTGAGCCGCGGGCAGTCCGACCCGAACGGCTTCGGCTACACGCTGGCGGCCACGGTCGAGGGCGCAGGCTTCTCCACCCAGGTGGTCGACTCGCGGACGGTCCGGCTGACCATCACACCGACATCGTCCTACACGATCTGGTTCAGCGCGGCGAGCCGGATCAACGCGTCGAACCGCGACTCCGTCGCCCAGGCGCGCGGCCAGCTGAGCTCCGTGAAGTCCACCGGGTACGCCCGCACCTTCGCCGACTACAAGAACTGGTGGCACGCGTTCTGGGCCAGGTCGTTCGTGCAGTACTCCGGCATGGGCGGTGACGCCGACTACCTGGAGAACGTCTATTACCTGTCCACCTACATGATCGCTGCGGGCGGCCACGGCAACTACCCGGCCCACTTCATCAACGGCGTCTTCCGCGCCACCCAGGACAACACGAAGTGGAGCAACGCGTACTGGTACTGGAACCAGCGGGACGTCTACCTGTCGTTCCTCGCCTCCAACCACAGCGACCTCACCGACCGGCACAACAACCTGTACAGCCGGAACTACAACGCCTTAAAGTCGTACACGCAGACGAGGTACGGCGTCGACGGCCTGTGGGTGCCGGAGACCATGGGCTGGGACGGCAACGCGCGCGGCACGGTCGGCAGCGACTACACCAAGAACATCCTGTCGACGGGCTACGAGGCCGCCTACAGCATGTACATGAGGTACCGGTACACCGACGACGCGAACTATCTGCGGAACGTCGCCTACCCGTTCATGCGGGAGACCGCGAAGTTCTACTCGGCCATGCTGTCGCACGACAGCGCCACCGGCACGTACTCCGTGGCCAACTCCAACTCCCACGAGACGTACTGGAACGTCCGCAACGCGATCACCGACCTGGCCGCCGTGCGCAGCCTGTTCCCTCTGGCGATCCAGGTGAGCACGCAACTCGGGGTGGACTCCGGTTTGCGGTCCACCTGGCAGAACGTGCTCGACCACCTCGCGCCGTACGTCGTCTCCAACGGCGCCTACCAACCGCACCAGCCGCCGATCTCGCAGACCAGGAACAACGAGAACGTCTCGGCCGAGCTGATCTGGCCGTACGAGGTGACCGGCATCGGCTCCCCCGACTACCAGACGGCCCTGAACACCTGGAACCAGCGGCCCTTCCCCTACGGCAACGTGTGGTCCAACGACGCCGTGCAGGCCGCCCGGCTGGGCCTCGGCGACCAGGCCTACCAGGGCATGAAGACCATGCTGCAGAAGTACCAGAACTACCCGAACGGCATGACCAACAACACCAACGGCGTCTTCGAGTACCTCGGCGTGCACCTGACCGCGCTCAACGAGTCGCTCATGCAGAGCTACAACGGCAAGATCCGGGTGTTCCCGGCCCCGCCCGGTGACGCGTCGTTCGCCGGGAAGTTCACACTCCTCGCCAAGGACGGCTTCCTCGTCAGCTCCGAACGTGAGGACGGCGAGGTGAAGTACGTCGGCGTGAAGAGCCTGTACGGCAAGCAGGCCACGGTCGTGAACCCGTGGAACGGCCAGCAGGTCCGGGTCCGCCGGGTGTCGGACGGCACGATCCTCACCACGAGCTCCAGCGCCGAGATCACGTTCGCCACAGCCGGGAACACGGTCTACGTGGTCGAGCGCACGGCGAGGCCGCTCAGCTCGTACGCCTCGGCCCGGCTGACCGGCACCGCCAACCAGAACGCCAAGTCCCTGAGCGGCACCGCCTCGACGCTGGGCCTCGGGTCGGGGGTCCCCGGCGGCTCCGGCACGGTCAGCCTGCGGGCGCGCGCCAACAACATGTACGTGGCCGCGGACAACGCGGGGGCGTCAGCGCTCATCGCCAACCGGACGACCATCGGCGGCTGGGAGCAGTTCGACCGGGTGGACCTCGGCAACGGGAACATCGCCCTGAAGGCGCGCGCGAACGGCAAGTACGTGACGGCCGAGAACGCGGGCGCGCAGCCGCTGATCGCCAACCGCGACGCGATCGGCCCGTGGGAGACCTTCCAGCAGATCAGGAACCCGGACGGCACCATCAGTCTGAAGGCGCAGGCCAACGGCAAGTACGTCTGCGCCGACAACGCTGGAGCCTCCCCCCTCATCGCCGACCGCACCGCGATCGGCCCCTGGGAGTCGTTCGACCTCATCACCAACTGACATTCACGCCGTCCCGGCCCGGCGGGCCCGCGCGGCCCGCCGGTCCTTCGCCCTATGGGAGAACCCCTTGAGCCTTCGCATGTCCCTGACGGCGGTGGTCGCGATGCTGTTGCCGATGGCCGGGCCGTTCACCACCGCGGCCCCGCGCCGGCGGCCGACGTACCGTGGAACGGCACCTGGGCAGCGTCCCCGCAGCGGGGCACCACCAACCGGTTCGACCGGGACGTGCTCGCCCAGGCGAACGTCCGCTGTCGCAGACGGCCTACGACTCCTACGACAGGTACGACCGCGACACCATGACAGTTCCGGTGGGCCGGAGCTCACGCGGCTCCGGTCCAGCGTGGCGCGCCGCCACCGGCCCGCGGCATCGACCTGCGGCACCGGCTCTCCGGACACGGCGGGCCGGAAAGATCCGATGACTTCCGCCTGCCGGTCGCACTGCGAAGGCGAAGACATCGCGATCGACGCGATCTGCGCATCGCTGCCTTCGCATTGCACTCTCGCAATCTGAGTATTGCGCTACTTTGTTGATTTCTGTCACCATGGCTGTAAGCGGTCCGATGTTAGGCGGCGCTGACATACACCGCTCAGCGCCTTCGGTGGTGCTTGGTCGGAATGCAGCCCCTCGTACTGGAATGGGCCATCGAGCTCTTCCCCGTGACACGGCGACCGCTCATCGTCGTCCGGCCATGCCCGGATCCGCGCGCTGACGACCGCCGATCCGACGCGGCGGCTTCGCCGGCTCCACCTTCCCGCAGGCGCGCACGAGCAGTCCCTCTAATCGAAGGAGAGATTACGTGTCCGTCTCGCGCCGTACGTTCATGACCTCCGTGGTGTCCGGGTCCGCCCTCGCCGCGGTGTCGTCGTCCCAGCTGGTGTCCGCGCTGACCAGCGCGGCGAGCGCCGCGAGCGCTCCTGGCGACGTGGTCGGGAAGATCACCGTCGGCTACCAGGGCTGGTTCGCCTGCCCCGGCGACGGAGCCCCCATCAACGGCTGGTGGCACTGGAGCGCCAACATGTCGCAGCCGCCTTCCCCCAGCAACACCACCATCGTCGCCTGGCCCGACATGCGGGAGTTCACCAGGTCCTACCCCACGGCGTACGCCAATCTCGGCAACGGGCAGCCCGCCACGCTGTTCTCCTCCTACGACCAGCAGGTCGTCGACACGCATTTCCGGTGGATGCGGGAGAACAACATCGACACCGCCGCCCTGCAGCGCTTCAACCCCGTCAGCGGCGAGGGCCCCACCCGCGATGCGATGGCCACCAAGGTCCGCACCGCTGCCGAGGCCAACGGCCGCAAGTTCTACATCATGTACGACGTGTCCGGCTGGACCAACTTCCAGCCCGAGATCAAGACCGACTGGACCAACAAGATGAAGGCCCTGACGGCCTCACCGATGTACGCCAGGCAGAACGGCAAGCCCGTCGTGGGCATCTGGGGCTTCGGCTTCAACGAGAGCAAGCATCCCTCCGACCCGGCCGCCTGCCTGGACGTGGTCAACTGGTTCAAAGCGCAGGGCTGCTACGTGATGGGCGGCGTGCCCACCTACTGGCGGCAGGGCATCAACGACTGCCGGCCCGGCTTCATCGACGTGTTCAACGCGCTGAACATGCTCTCGCCGTGGATGGTCGGCCGGATCGGCAACATCGCCGACACGGACCGGTTCTACACCAACATCAACGTCCCGGATCAGGCGTACTGCAATTCGCACGGCATCGACTACCAGCCCTGCGTGCTGCCAGGGGATGTGAAGTCGCGGCAGCGGGCGCACGGCGACTTCATGTGGCGGCAGTTCTACAACATGGTCCGCCTGGGCGCCCAGGGCATCTACATCTCCATGTTCGACGAGTTCAACGAGGGCAACCAGATCGCCAAGACCGCCGAGACGATGGCGATGGTCCCGACCAACGCCGGGATGCTGGCCCTCGACGAGGACGGCACCTTCTGCTCCTCGGACTACTACCTTCGGCTGACCGGCGACGGCGGCCGCATGCTGAAGGGCCAGATCGCCCTCACCGCCACCCGGCCCACTCCGCCCGTTGCCGGGGGTGGAGGTCCCGCCCCCACGGTGATCGCCCTGCGGTCCAGGGCCAACAGCCGCTACGTCACGGCCGCCAACGGCACGGCGCTGATCGCGAACGGCACGTCCACCGGGACGGGCCAGCAGTTCGAGCGCGTCGATCTCGGCGGCGGCAAGATAGCGCTGAAGGCGAAGGTCAACGACATGTACGTCTGCGCCGAGAACGCGGGAGCCGCGCCGCTCATCGCGAACCGCACCGCGATGGGCGGATGGGAGACCTTCCAGCTGATCAACAACCCCAACGGCTCGGTCACCTTCCTGGCCCAGGCCAACAACATGTACGTCTGCGCCGAGAACGCGGGAGCCGCGCCGCTCATCGCCAACCGCACCGCGATCGGCCCATGGGAGCAGTTCGACGTCGTCGGCATCTGAGCACCGGCATCTGAGCAGCCGCGTCCGGGCATGCCTTCGGGGCGTGCCCGGATGTCGCTCGCATCACCCCCATCCTGATCACGGGCCACTCGGACCGCCCCTGCTCGGGCCGCGAGCATGACGTGCGTCTTCCCACTCCCGACGAGGTCCTCAAGGCGCTAGAGCTCCCCGAGGGCAGTGGGAGGTGCTCCTGCTCGCGGAGCACGAGCGCGTCCCGCCCCGCCCCGACGGCCCGTCCGGTTCCCGCACCGACAACGTCTCTAAAGGCCCGGCGCCTCGACGGCCCACTCCCCCAGCGGCCCACACCCTGACAGGCGAATGGGCACGCAGGCTTCAGGAACGCACGTGCGTCAACCGCAGGGGCGTGATCACTCGCAGGCGGCGACCAGGCGCTCCAGACGGGGTTCGGCGATATCGGGAAAGGACAGGCTGGACAGGTAGGTGTCCCCGAACTCGAGTACCCGCGGGCTGGGTTTGAAAAGCCGGCCGTCCGTGTGCATGCAGCCCAAGTCGACCACAGTGAGCAGAAAACGACGGGCCGCAGTCCGGGTGAGATCGGTCCGGGCGGCCAGTTCGCTGAGGGTGAGCTCGGGGTTGTCGGCGTCGAACGCGCGAATCACTGCAAGCCCGCGCTCCAGGGACTGGAGAAGTAGCTGTCGCGCCCCCGGCCGCCGGCCCAGGCTCAGCAGCGCCGCATTGTGGATGACGGGGCGGGCCGGGGGCCGCGCGGCTCCCGGCCCGCCGTGGTGCTAGGGAGACCTAGCTGCCGTAGACCTCGAAGGTGAACAATGAGTAGCCCCATTGCGTGCCGCGGGCCGTGCCGTAGATGCGCACGTACCGGGTGGAGGCGTTCAGGCCGGTGTTGTCGTCCTCACCGCCGTTGCCGCCGGTGACCGATCGGATCGTCGTCCACGTGGTCCCGTTGGGCGAGGTCTGGATCTGGTACGCCGAGCCGTATGCAGCCTCCCACACCAGGCGCACCCGGCTGATGGTGTAGGTGGCGCCCAGGTCGACCTGGATCCACTGCGGGTCGGAGAAGGCGCTCGACCACCGGGTCGTCGACGAGGCGTCCACCGCGGCCGACGCCGGGTAGGCGGCCGACTCCACGCTCGACGCGGTCGCCGGCTTGTTCAGCGCGAGGTTCGTCGCGGGCGGCGGTGGCGGCGTGCCGAGGTCCTTGATCCGGATGTTGCGGAACGCGACCTGGTCGGCGCTGCTGTGGTTCTGGATGCCGACGTACCCGTCGAGGTTGCGGTTCGGATCGGTGTTGGTGAAGTCGTTGATCAGCGAGCCGTTGAGGTACACGCGGATGCGCTGGCCTTCGACGAGGACCTCGTAGGTGTTCCACTCCCCCGGCGGGTTCAGCGCGGCGTCGCGCGCGGCGATGTCGGCGGATTTGAACCCGTAGATCGAGCCCGTGGTGCGGTCAGGGGTGTCGGTGGCGTCGATCTGGATCTCGTACCCCTGGTTCACCGCGACGTTCGGGTCGCCGCCCGGGTTGGGGAAGCCGACGAAGATGCCGGAGTTGCTGTCTCCGGTGAGCTTCCAGTCCGCCTTCAGCGAGTACGAGGTGTACTGCTTGGCGTTGTACCAGAACAGGCCCATGCCGCCTTGGGAGGTCAGCGTGGCGTCGGAGTTGGTGAAGCTGCCCGGTCCCGACTGCGCCCAGCCGGTGGTGGAGCCGTTGTAGAGCGTGGTGTACCCGGTCTCGGGCCGGCAGTCGGCCTTGGCCCGCTTGGCCGCGTACCGGATGCCGCCGAGCAGCTGGGAGCGGAACGCCGCCTCGGTGTAGGACGCCTGTGTGTGCCCGAACCCGGTGTAGAACGACCGTCCGCTGTCGATGGTCTTGCACCAGGTGATCGGGTGGTCGGCGCCCATCGAGCCGCCGGAGTAGGAGGACTCGTCGAGCGTCGCGAGGACGCGGGCCGAGCTCCGCGGGTTGGTTTGGTAGTTGTACAGCTCATCAGTACGGGTCCAGGTCTGCGGCAGGTGCGCCGTCGCCGGGTGGGCCCGGTTCTCGGTCTTGGAGTTGACCTGCTGGATCGCGGGGTGGCTGGCGAACCAGGCTCCGACGAGCTGGCCGTAGAACGGCCAGGCGTACTCGGTGTCGGCGGCGGCGTGGACACCGACGTAGCCGCCGCCCCCGCGGATGTAGGACTCGAACGCGGTCTGCTGGGTCGCGTTGAGCACGTCGCCGGTGGTGCTGAGGAAGACGACCGCCTCGTACTGCGCGAGATTGGCCGTCGTGAACGCGTTGGCATCCTCGGTCGCGGTGACCGTGAAGTTGTTGGCCGCGCCGAGGTCCCGGATCGCCTGGATGCCGTTCGGGATCGAGTCGTGCCGGAACCCGGCGGTCTTGGAGAACACCAGGACGTCGTAGGGCGCGTCGGCGGCCTGGGCCGCGGGCGCGGAGAACACGGAGGCGGCGAGGGCGACCGCGGCGCCCACCCCCGCTAAGAGTCTGCGCATGGTTCCTCCAGCGAGCGGGGCGCCCGTGTGCGGCACGGGCGCCCCCGTCATCGGTGTCAGGGAAGGGTCCACTTCTGGTTCGCCGCGCCGGCGACGCACGTCCGCAGCTCCACGACGGTGCTGTCCGCGGAGCCGGTTCCGGCCACGGACAGGCACTTGCCGGACTGCGGGTTGCGCAGCGTGCCGTCGGACTGGGACGCCCAGTTCTGCGCGGCCGTGCCGTTGCAGGTGTAGATCTGGATCTTCGCGCCGTCGGCGGTGCTGCCGCCGGAGATGTCCAGGCACTTGCCGAGGGCCCGCAGGGTCTGGCCCGACCGGGTCCAGGTCTGCGCGGCCGTCTGGTTGCAGGTGTAGATCTGGACCTGTGTGCCGTCGGCGCTGGAGGCGCCGCGCACGTCCAGGCACTTGCCCGCCAGGCCGGTGATGGGCCCGGTGCCCGTACCGCCGCCGGTGCCGGTCGCGAAGGTGAAGCTGTCCAGGTCGAACAGCGCGGCCGTCCCCGAGCCGGCGAAGGTGACGTAGAGCGAGGTGGTGGTGGCGGGCGCGCCGCTGATCGTGCCGGTGACGTTGGTGAACGTCTCCCAGCTACCGGTAGGCGCCACCGCCGCCGAGCCGATGATCGTGCCGGTCGGCGAGCCGGTGCGGAACTGCAGCGTGCCGCCCGCGCCGCCCGAGGAGACCCGCGCGGTGAACGAGGTGGCGTTGTTCAGCTTGTACGGGTCGAACTGGATCCAGTCGCCGTTGTTGATGTCACCGACGGTCTTGCCGCCCTCGGCCGCGGTCTTGCTGTAGGTGGCGACGCCGGAGGAGGTCTTGAAGTGCTCGGCCTGCCGTTTGCGCGGCTGCAGGATGTTCTGCGCGTGGACGGTCAGGCCGCCGTTGTCGGTGTAGGAGGCGTCGAAGATCGGGAAGATGTTCGCCGCGTCGTCGTGCTCGCCGTCGACCGGGATCGTGATCGTGCCCGAGCAGCCGGTCTGCGAGGTGATCTGGTGCGCGTGCTGGTCGTGGCCGAGCACGTACGCCATCGTGACGCGCGAGCAGTTGATCGTGCCGTCCTCGGGGTCGGTGACGGTGACGCTCCACGGCACGCTGTCGCCGAACGAGACGAGCTGCCCGGCCGCCGGGGTGTTGACAGTGACCGTGGGCGCCGTGTTGCCGACGCTGATGACGACGCTCGCGGTGCCGGTCGCGCCCTGCGGGTCGCGGACGGTCAGCGTCGCGGTGTAGGTGCCGTTGGTGGAGTAGGTCTTGGTCGGGTTGGCCGCGGTGGAGGTGGTCCCGTCGCCGAACGCCCACGAGTAGGTCAGCGCACCGCCTTCGGGGTCGCTGCTGCCCGCCGAGGAGAACGTCACCGTGAGCGGCGCCGCGCCCGAGGTCTTGTTGGCGCTCGCGACGGCGGTGGGGGCACGGTTGCCGCCGCCCACGTAGTCGTAGCGGTAGAGGGCCGAGTTGGCGTCGCCGTTGAAGTAACCGGTGCCGTAGTCGAGTACGTACAGCGCGCCGTCCGGGCCGAAGGCCATGTCCATGACCTGTTTGCCGTTCCACGGGAAGTTCTCGATGGCACCCGGGGAGCCGTCCGTGTTGAGGTGGATCGGCTTGACCCAGCCGCGGCCGAACTCACCGGCGAAGAACTGCCCGTCGAACCCCGCCGGGAACTTCGTGGCCGAGGGGTTGGAGGCGTTGTACCGGTACACCGGGCCGCCCATCGGCGACTCGCTGCCGCCGCCGAACTCCGGCGGGGACCCGGCGTCGCCGGCGTAGCGGATCCAGGCCGGGCGCGCCGCGGGCAGGGTCTGCTGGCCGGTGTTGCGGAACGAGTTGTTCGTCGGGCCGCCGGCGCAGTTGAACTTGGGGCCGGTGCTGTTGGTGGCGAAGTTCCACTCGTTGTAGGTCTCGCTGGTGGTGTTGGCGCCGGTGCAGTACGGCCAGCCGTAGTTGCCTGGGCCGGTGACGCGGTTGAACTCCACCTGGCCGGACGGGCCGCGGTTCGGATCGGTGGTGCCCGCGTCGGGGCCGTAGTCGCCGACGTAGACGTAACCGGTGGCCTTGTCGACGCCTATCCGGAACGGGTTGCGGAAGCCCATCGCGTAGATCTCGGGCCGGGTGTTGGCGGTGCCGGGCGGGAACAGGTTGCCGGCCGGGATCGAGTACGTCCCGTCGGCGTTCACCTTGATGCGCAGGATCTTGCCGCGCAGGTCGTTGGTGTTGCCGGCGCTGCGCTGCGCGTCGTAGGCGGGGTTGCGGTCGGTGCGCTCGTCGAGCGGGGCGTACCCCGCCGAGTCGAACGGGTTGGTGTCGTCGCCGGTCGACAGGTAGAGGTTGCCGGCCGCGTCGAAGTCCATGTCGCCGCCGACGTGGCAGCACATGCCGCGGTTGGCGGGCACGTCCAGGACGGTGACCTGGCTGGCCATGTTGACGGTGAAGTCGGCGTTGAGGGTGAAGCGCGCCAGCCGGTTGACGCCGGTCCAAGTGGTCCAGGTGCTCGCCGTACCCGTCGCCGGCGCGTCACCCGCGGGGGTGCTCAAGGGCGGCGCGTAGTAGAGGTAGATGAACCTGTTGGCGGAGAAGTTCGGGTCGACCGCTACGCCTTGCAGGCCCTCTTCGTCGTGGGTGTAAACGGGGATGTTCGCGATGACCGAGGTGGTGCCGGCGGCGTCGGTGCGCCGCAGCGTGCCGTTGCGGGCGGTGTGCAGGACCGAGCGGTCCGGCAGCACCGCGATCGTCATCGGCTCGCCCGTCTCGGCCACGCCCTTGGCGAGGGTGACCTGCTGGAAGTCGGTGGCGTTGATGGGGTGCGCCTGAGCGGGAGCAGCCGTCGTGACGGTCGAGACGACGGTGGTGAAACTCGTTGCCACGAGCAACATGGCTGCGGCCATCAGCCGCCATCGATGTGCTGGGGGGTGTGGCTTCATTCTGTCCCTTCCTGACTGAACGTGCCAGGTGGGGCGCGCGCCGTCGCGCCGGAGCCATAGACGGGGTGTCGCGATTGAAATCTCCGCTGTCATCTCCGCGTCCACGCCGATTGGACACATCGACGAAACACATCCGTCTCGTGATGGACACAGTAGGAGCTTTCGATAGACCTGTCTATGCTTTTGACACCACTAGGATAACTTCTGCTCAGTTCATCAGAAGCTGCGAACAATTCCCCACAGAAGGCGGTTGGGCTGTGCGGGCGGGCACAGCCAAGTGCCAGCCCGCGAGTTAGGCGGTGACACACCGAGGACGCGAGGCGGCCGTAGCGAGTCGGCACGGCGCCAATGAGGACCTGGACACCAAGTTCCCCGTACGACCACGAGGCTGCGCGGCGATGAGGCACATGCGACCGTGCCGTGAACGTAGCCGCTGCTGAAGGACGGGCGCGGTCGCGGCAGATATGCGGTTGTCGCCGATTACCGGCCGTTGCTACGGCTGTGGCCGGCAATCACGGGTGATGATGGGTGAGCCCGCCGGGGAGATGCCCCGCTCATCGGTTCAGCGGAGGCGGTACCCGATGGGCGCTGGTGCCGTCAGCGCCTACCGGCCTCGGCCAATGATGAGCGGGGCGGGGTCGGCAGGGTGGTCGGCGTCCGCCCTGTCGTCCCCGATTTCCCTCGTCCGGTCGCGCGGCTCGACCCGGATGTGTCCGATGTCGCCGGCGCATTCGTCCGAACCGCAGTACAGCTTGCTTCCAAGGAGGGTGCCGCAGCCGACACCACTGCGAGCTGCGGTCCCGAATCGCTCCACCTCCTCCCAGTTTGTCAACAATGGGAATGACTTTTGATGCAATCTTAAAAATTTCTCGGAGGTTGTCTAGAGGTTTCGATGACTACCGCTCAACTTTTGTTACTTCGAGGCCAAACTTTGGATATTAAGGACGAATAGGATGGATTATGCAGTGACTAGCGGTAGCAGGTCGATTATGACACAAACCAACAAAAAACCCCCATCAGTGGTAGGTGCCGACGTCCTGCGCCAACACCATCAATGGACGCGAATCAGCACGCAGGCGCGATAGACCGCCACCTGGCATCGCTCCGCTTGCTCCGGCCGCCCCCACGACGCTCCTGGCGAATTTCCGTATCAGCGGCGAGGCGGGATCACTCGCAGGTCGGCCTCGATGTGCGCCGCCGCGGCCAGCAATTGCGGCCGCAGACCCCCGTCGCATCGCCTCGACCGTGTAACGGGCGGCATGCACAGGATTGTTGATGGCCGCGACGACGGAAACCGGTCCGGGCGCGGATGGGTGCCGCCCCAGAAACCCAGCCCTTCCGCCGCGGTAGCTCAGGCGAGCGCGACCCGATCGATCGACGATCACCCAAGCAAGCGATCTATCCCTGAGCGCTCGCCTTTACAGCGTAGATTCCATTCGCACTTGAACACGGCCCGGCACCCGGCTACGCAACCCCTCGAATGCGGTGACACGCTGGACAGCCACCGGGCGGCACGGTCCGGGGGCGACCACACTTGCAAGTTCGAGCCTGCTGCCAGGAATCCGGAAGAAGACAACGTTCCCCCGGCGCGCGCTGGAAAATCTCGTCGTCCTCGCCAGTAGGGAGGGCGTCGATGCAGTGCTCTTCGCCGGAGACGTCTACGACGGAGACTGGCCCGACTACCAGACAGGGCTGACCTTCGCCCGCCAGATGTCACTGAGCCTTCAGTGGAGATCCGGCTGGACCTCGGTCAGTCGATGCCTTCGACGATGCGGAAGTCGCGCTCGACGCCGTCGGAGAGGGCGACCAGCGCCTCCTGGTAGGCCGCACTCTCGTACGCCGCGACGGCCTGCTCGAAGCTGTCGAACTCGACCAGGACGGTGCGCTCGGCTAGTCCGGCGTCATGCGCCACGACCCGACCGCCACGGACGAGGGTCCGGCCGCCCCCGGCCTTGACGGCCGGACCGGCCAGCTTGTTGTAAGCAGCCAGCTTCTCAGGGTCTGAAATGGTGCGGTAGGCGCTGACCCAGTAGCCCTTGGGCATGGAACCTCCAGTGTCGGGATGGGTGGATCTTACTTACGGGTTGATCTCGGACGAGCGTCGGCGGGCGAGAGCGAGGCTTGTCAGCGTCGTGATCGCCATGGCGCCGATGCCGACCAGCGCCGCGGTGGTGTAGGCGCTGTCGTCGGGGAAGAGGCGGCCGGGGCCGGTGCCCGCGGCGAGGATCAGGCCGCCGATGGCGCTGCCCAGGGAGTACCCGACGCTGCGGACGACGTAGTTGAAGCTCATGGCGCTCGACGTCTCGCTCTTGGGGGTGACGGCCAGGATGACGCCGGGCATCGCGGCCGAGAAGCCGCCGACGCCGAAGCCGAGCACGCCCATCGCCGCGAACAGTTCGGCCAGGTCCGACCGGGCCGCCGCGAACAGCGCGAACCCGCCGCCGACCACGACGGCGCTGCCGGCCAGGAGCAGGGGGTCGGCGATCCGCGTCCGGACCCGCGACGTGAGCTTGCCGGCGACGAACCCCAGCACCGAGAACGGGATGAGGACCAGCCCGGCGACGAAGGTCGTCAGCCCGAAGCCGTAGCCGACGCCGTGCGGCGTCTGCGCGTACCGGGTGATGAGCGTGAGCAGGAGGTACATGCCGATCCCGCCGACGAACATGGCGAGGTTCGCCCCGGCGACCGCCGGGTGCCGCACCGCCCGCACATCGACCAGGGGCGTCGTGCTGCGCAGCTCGATGACGGCCCAGACGCAGAGCAGCACCACAGCGACGACGGCGAGGCCCGCCGCCACGGCGAGGTGCCGGCTCCACAGATTCCGTTCGCCGGCGAGGAACAGCACCAGGAGCAGCGCAGCGGCCAGGACGACCGCGCCTGCCACGTCCACATGGGCGGAGCGGCCTTCGGGGGCTTCGGGCATGGAGCGCCACGCGGTCAGGAGGGCGGCGGCGGTGACGACCAGGCCGAGGCCGTAGGCGGCCCGTACCCCGCCGAGCTCGGCGAGCAGTGCGGCCAGCGGGTAGCCGACGCCGGCCCCGATGATCGACACCACCGAGACCAGGGCGATCACGGCCGCGCTGCGCTCCTCGGGGAGGTGGTCCCGGGCCACGCCCATCATCAGCGCCGTCAGCCCGAGCCCGACGCCCTGGGCCGCCCTGCCGGCCAGCAGCCACGCGAACGGCAGCGGCAGCACGGTGAGCGCGCTGCCGGCGACGACGACCGCCAGCGTGGCGAGGATCGTGGCCCGCCGGTGCGGGCCGGCTCCGAGCCGGCCCAGGACCGGCGTGGCGACGGCGCCGCTGAGCAGCGCGACGGTCAGCGTCCACTGCGCGCTGCCGAGCGAGACGTGGAACGAGGTCGCCACGGCGGTGATGAGCGGCGTCCCGAGGCTGGCGACCGCCGCCACGACCAGAGCGATGAACATCAGGGCGGGGACCAGCAGCCGCACCTCGGAACGCGCCCCCGGGAACGCCTTCGCCGCGACCCCGCCGACCGGCTGCCCGGTCACCGCTTCGGCCCTTCGCGGTCCTGGCTTTCGAGCTCTGCCAGATGATTCAGCGCCGGAAGGGCCGCCACCAGCGCCTCGACCTCGTCGCCGGTGAGCTCGCCGATCAACCGCTCGAACGCGTGGACGCCCGCCTGGCGCCGCGTCCGGACATAGGAGGCGCCGGCCTCGGTCAGGCACACCAGCGTGACCCGCTTGTCGGACGCGTCGCTCCGCCGCTCGACCAGGCCGGACTCCTCCATCACCCGGACCAGGGCGGTCATCGCGGGCTGGGTGACGCCCTCGACCGCGGCCAGATCGGTGATGCGCCGCGGGCCGGTCCGGTCCAGGGTGGCCAGGGTGGCGGCGGACGTCAGGCTCATGTCCCGGGGCAGGCGTCTCACGGCCCTGGTGGCCAGGCCGTAGAGGGCTGCCCCGATGGCGGCGGACGCGCCAGGCGAGGCGTCTTGACCACTCATGCTCGAAGCATAACACTTTTATATTCATAGTTTATGTAAATGCCGGCCAGCCGGTCCGGCTTCGCCCGCAGCGGCTCCAGCGTCACTCCGCCTCGACATCCTTCGTACCGGTGCGGGGGTGAGGCAGCGCGGAGCCCACCCTTCTGTCGCTTACTGCGAGCCATCGTGCGGGACACGTTGATCAAGACAGTGGTGCAGCTCCGGTTTTCGTTCCGATGTTCCTCAACCCCGGGAGGCCAAGCCGTCCGGGGCGCCCGCGGCGGCGTCGGAGCCGGCCAGACGCGCGTACGGTCCCCCCTCGCGCAGCAGACCGGCGTGGGTGCCGGCCTCCACGACCCGGCCGCCGTCCATGACGAGGATGAGGTCGGCGTCCCGCACGGTGCTCAGCCGGTGCGCGATCACAATGCGGGTCATGTCCAGCCGGGCGAGGTTGGCCTCGATCGCCGCCTCCGTCGTCGTGTCCAGGTGGCTGGTGGCCTCATCCAGGAGCAGCACCTTCGGCCGGGACAGCAGGGCCCTCGCGAGGGCGACGCGCTGCCGCTGCCCCCCGGACAGGCCGCCTCCCTCGGCGAGCATCGTCCCGTAGCCCATCGGCATGGCCATGACGTCGTCGTGGACGCATGCCAGCCGGGCCGCCTCGGCGATGTCCTCCGCCGACGCGTCGGGCGCGTTGAGCGCGATGTTCTCGGCGATCGTGCCGGTGAACAGCACGGGATCCTGCGGCACCACCGCGAACTGGCGGCGTAGCATGCCGGGGTCGAACCGGGAGGCGGGGAGGCCGTCGTAGCGGATCTCCCCCTCGGCCGGGGTGAAGAGCCCGAGCAGCAGCCGGGCGAGGGTCGTCTTGCCCGAGCCGGACCGGCCCACCAGGGCGATCTTCTGGCCGGCCGCCACCTCCAGGCTGACGTCCCGCACCACCCACGGCGCCCCGGCCGCGTAGCGGAAGCCCACGCCTTCGGCGCTGACGCGGCCGCTCAGCCGGGCGGTCACCGGGTTCGCGGGGACGGGCTCCGCCTCGGCCCCCCAGACGTCGGCCAGCCGTTCGACGTACGGACGCGCGGACTGGAGCCCCTGGAGACCGCCGACGAGCGAGGACAGCAGGGACAGCGCGACGGCCGCCAGCGCCTGCAGCGCGAGCATCTCTCCCAGGGACATCTCCCCGGCCACGACCTGTCGGGCCCCGACCCACACCAGGACCAGCGGGGCCGTGAACCTGAGCGCGTCCAGCACCGCCTGTTGCAGGCCCTGGGCCCGGCCGCTGCGCCTGGCCCGGTTCACGTACGTCCCGAGCAGTCTCGTCCACCGATGCCGGATGCGGGGTTCGGAGCCCGACGCCTTCACCGTCTCGATGCCCCGCACCACCTCGACGAGCCGGCCCTGGACGTCGCTGCGCGTGTCCGCCTCGCGGCGCGCGAGGTCGGCCACGTGCCGCCGGGTCGCAAGCAGCAGGGTGATCTGGGCCGCCGCGAAGGCCAGGAGGCAGGCGCCGGTCAGCGGATTGCGCACGGCCACCGTCGCCAGGTATCCCAAGGCCAGCGGCCCGTCGAACACCGCGAGGAGGGCCTGGCCGATCACGATCTCCCTGATCAGCACGGTTCCCATGACCTTGTTGGACAGGTCCACCGAGCTCCGCCCGGCGAAGAACCGGAACGGCGCCGCGAGCAGCCGCGTCGCGGTGGTCGCCAGCAGGTCGGCGTCCGCACGGACGCGCAGGGTCGCGAGCGTCGCCGCCCGTAGGACTCCGACCGTCGCGTGCGCGGCGAAGACCGCGACCACACCCGCCCCGAGAGAGGCGATAAGGTCACGCTCGCCCGCGAGGACCACCCGGTCGACGATCAGTTCCGTCAGGATGGGAAGCGCGAGCCCGAACCCCTGCACCATGACGCTGAGCAGTGCCAGCAGGGCGACCAGGGACCGCCGGGCGGCGAAGGCGGTGCGGACGAGCTGGAGCCACGCGCGGCCCGGCCTGTCGCCGAACCGCCCACGCGCGAAACCCGGCCCCGGCTCGAAGACGAGCACCACCTCGGCGAAGGACTCGGCGAACTCCTCCTCGCTGATGCGGTGACGCCCCGCTCCCGGGTCCACGACCTCGACACGGCCGCGCCGCACGCCCTCCAGGACGACGAAGTGGCGCGACTCCCAATAGACCACGGCGGGGAGGGGGACGTGACGGATCCTGTCCGCCGGGAGGGAGAACGCCCGGGCGGTGAGGCCCCGCCGGCGCGCCGCCTGGATGATCGACAGGGCGTTCGCGCCGTCTCGCCCGACGCCCATCTCGTCGGCGAGCGCGCGGACCGTGGTGTGGTGCCCGTACGTCCCGAGGATCATGGCGAGGCAGGCCGCGCCGCATTCGGTCATGGAGTCCTGATACTTCAGCGGAACTCTCGTGCGAACGAACCTCATGGACCCCGGAGTGTTCCCCGGCCCACTGGGGAACCGCTTGCATCGCCTCGCGTGACTTCACGGTCCGCGCGCCGGCGCGGCCCATCGTGAAGATCCGGAAACCGGCCTCCACCTCGGGTTGCAGTGGCCCGCAAGCCATGCTCAGCCTGCCCGCAAGGCGATCACAAGATCTTCCGTCGAGCCTGGGCAGCACGGGAGCCGCCCGGCTCCCCGGGAAAAGGAGGTGGCCCGCATGGGCAAGGCACCGCGCACGGAACTGCGCGATATCTCGGAGATCGGCAGCGAGCTGGACGAGAGCCGGCTCCAGGGCATCAACGGCGGGATGTACTCGGACGGGGCGTTCAGCCTCACCGGCTGGGCCGGCACCCGCGACGACGTGTACTGCTAGGACAAGGGAGACATCGACATGACGGCGCGAACCGTACTCACCGACATCGACGCGATCGGCGCCGAGCTCGACGAGGAGTCCCTGCGGGGGATCAGCGGCGGCATGTGGCCCGAGTACAACACGGGCTCGTACGCCAACAACATGTGCTCCTGGGACGACATCGCCCTCTGAGCACCGGCGGTGGGAGCACCCCGGCGGTGCTCCCACCCTCCCCGACGACCACGAAAGGCCCCGCGATGCCCTCGCCGCACGTCCTCATCCTCACCGGTGCGGACGACCCCCACGCCGATCGGGTGGGCGCGATGCTCACCGGTCGCGGAGCGCGGGTCACCGTCTTCGACCCCGGCGACTTCCCCGTCACCTGGCGGGTGGACCTGACGTACGCGGCGGACGGCCTCCTGCGGCGCGTCCTGCGCGACGGGAAGCAGGAGATCGCCCTCGACACGGTCACCGCGGTGTGGTGGCGCCGCCCCACCCCGCCCACGCCGCACCCCGAAATAGCCGACCCGGCGGTCGCCGCGCATGCGGGCAAGGAGTGTCAGAGCCTGCTCGGGGACCTGTGGGAGCACCTGCCGTGCCCGCAACTGCCCGCGCGCGAGTCGGTCTGGCGCCGGTCCGGCCAGAAGGCGTCCCAGCTCGCCCTCGCGGCCGAGCTCGGCTTCGCCATACCGGAAACCCTGATCACCACGGACCCGGAGGCGTTCCTCGACTTCCACGAGCGGCACGAGGGCCGGATCATCACCAAGTCGTTCCACATCCCCTTCATCGAAGGGGTCGGAGACGGCCTCACGGTGACGCGGCTGAGCGATCCCGTGTCGCCACGCGACCTGGCGTACGCCGACGGGCTGCGGTTCTGCCCCATGATCGTGCAGGAGCAGGTGCCGAAGCGGCTGGAACTGCGCGTCACCATCGTGGGCCGCCGGATATTCGCCGCCGAGATCCACTCTCAGGTGTCCAACCGGTCCAGCGTCGACTGGCGGCGCTACGACACCCGGGTCACCCCGCACCGCCCGCACCGCCTGCCGGACGAGGTGGCCGCCCGCTGCCTCGCCCTCATGGAGCGCCTCGGCCTTGAGTACGGCGCGATCGACCTCATCCTTACCCCGGACGACCGCCACGTGTTCCTCGAGGTGAACCCCAACGCGCAGTGGTTGTGGGTGGAGTACCTCACCGGCCTTCCGATCAGCGAGGCCGTCTGCGACCACCTCCTCCAAGGAGCCTGACGTGCCGATCTTCTCCGACCACCTGCTGACCGACGTCCTGGCCTTCCTGCGGCGAATCGGCGACGTGGAGCCGGCCGAGGCGAGACGGCTGCTGGGCGGCCTGCGCGCCGAGCACCCGGGCGTGCCCATGCGCCTGGTGTGGCAGCGCGACCACCCCGGCGGGAGCCGCCACTACGACATGCTGATCTCCGCGCCGGACGGCACGGTATCGGTCGCCTTCGCGCCGGCCCGGGCTATCCCGTGGCCGCTGCGCGGCAGCCACAACGCGGACGAGCAGGTCGTGGTCCGCGTCGACGGCGTGGACGTCAAGATGGAGCAGGCCATGGCCGTGCTGGACGGGCTCTGGGGCGACTCCTCCCTGGCGGTCCGGCTGGTGAACGCCGCCCTGGTCGAGCAGGAGCTGGAGCGCGACCCGATCGAGCTGTCCGCAGAGGACCTCCAGAACGCCGTGGACGCCTTCCGCCGGGCCCGGGGGTTGCTCACGGTGGAGGCCACCCGGGAGTGGATGACGGAACGTGGGCTCGACCACGCCGCACTGGAGGAGCTCGTCCGCCAGGAGGCCGCCATCGCCGGACTGCGCCGGCGCGTGACCGGCGACGCGGCCGGGCTGTTCGCCGCCGCTCCGGGCGACTTCGACCGGCTGCGTGTGGTGCGAGCGCGGTACGCCCGCCCGGAGGACGCCGAGGCCGGCGTCGCCCGGCTCCGGGAGGCGGGCCGGTCCGCACCGACCGAGGATCTGCTGGCCGCGGCCGCCACCGAGGCGTTCGAGCACGGCGCGGACGTCCGCCTGGCGCTGACGTACCGCTGCGACCTCGGACCGGACGCCGCCGAGGCCGGGGCCGGGGACGTCCTCGACGGGGCCGGAGGGGAGCCGGTGGTCGCCTGCGTGCTCGCGGTCCGGCCGGCCGTGTTCGACGACGAGACCCGGCGGGCTGTCGAGAAGCGGATCTTCGATCGCTGGCTGACCGCCCGGCGCCGTGAGGCGAGCGTCGAGTGGATGTGGGGCACCGCGCGGCGGACCGACTCGGTCACCCTGGCGCTTCGCGCGTTCACGCCGGCCGCGTCCGAAGTCCCCTGAGCGAACGCCGGCGGACGGCATGGCACTACCTGCGGCGCCTGGCCCACGCCAGCCGACGGCGGCCCCCGGCGGTGATGTCACGCCCCCCTTCTCGCCCCCGGCGTGCTGGGGGGCTCGCACGATGGTGGAGTCCACCGCGACCAGCCAGTCGATGTCGCCGCGCGCGTCGGCGCCGGCTTGCAGGGCCCGCAGCATGCGGGTGAAGGCTAGATCACATTGAAGACAGGGCCTAGCGTGCCCTGCTGGCCTGGCTGATCGACGACACAGGCTTCCCGGAAGGACGGAATCGCCTTACCCCGGGGGCGCCCCGGCAGTACTCCAGCACCTTGGGCGGCAGTGCCTGGCGGACCGGGAGGGGACCGCCCGAAGGTGGGCCCGGGGTGCGGGCGCGGCGGCGTATGCCGGGGCCGTCCCGTCCCCCGTGGGCGAGGCAGGCGCTCGACAACCAACACTTACTGTGACCTAATGATTACGCACAGTGTTGTCGTTGTTTCGGGAAGAGGATCCATGCGTCTGCACTCTGCCGTGGCCGCCACCAGCGGCGCCCTCATGCTGGTTCTGGCGGTTCCCGGCTTCGCATCGGCCGCCACAGGCCAGTTCCGTTACTCCTACAAGACCGCCGACGGGTACGACGCCGTTGGCTTCATCAACGACCCCGAGAGCGGGAGATGTATCGACATCAAGGGGGCCGGCCCTGACGGCACGTCGGCCGCCTACGCGCCGAAGAACCTGACCGACTCAACGGCCACGGTCTTCCTCGAGGCCGGCTGTATGGGAGATGTCTTCTACAGCCTGCCCCCCGGCGCAGGCGCTTCAGAGCGCCTACTGCTGCGCTCCGTCGTCTTCTCCTGAGCGCGCGGATTCGGCCGCCCTGGCCATCACGACCCCTCGCGGAGCGGCTGGTGTGGCCGTCCGGGTCGCACCGACAGACTGGTCAGCCCTCGACCGACGCCGCGGTGGCGTCGTGCTCGCGGAGCATGCGCAGGACGGGTGCCGGCCCTTCTCCTTGCCCTTGGTGATCACAAGCTGGGCGGCACTGTCACGCAGGCTGAGGTTCTGCTCGCGCAGGTGAAAGGCCACGGGGAGCATGGCGCCGTCCGTGATGGCGGCGCCGCCGGTGGTCTTGCCGCGGCTGCGCGCGAACTCGTGGCCTCCCAGGGTGCGGTCGCGGATGTACTCGCGCTCCCCCGAACACCGAGGTCAGGCATACGGATGCGTTCTTCCACGCCCCGTAGGCCGGCTCAAAAGGCGTCTCCCGCGCACCGTGAAAGGAACAGCAGTGAGCGCTACCGTCCCGCACCATCCCCGCAGCGTTCCCGCCGTCCCCCGCCGCCCCCGCCACGTGCGCCGTGCCGGGCATGCCGGTCGGGTTCTGGCAATCCTGGCGCTGAGCGCCACGGCCCTGGCCGTTCCCGCACCCGCCCAGGCCCGGGCAGCCGAGCAGGTGGCGGTGTCCTTGGGGGACAGCTTCATCTCCGGCGAGGCAGGCCGGTGGTGGGGCAACAGTACGGTGTCCGCCGCTGCGGGCTGCACCCGCGGCGGAACCGACCGGGCCGCTTATCGCAAGCGTTTGATCTGTTACTACGACCCCCAGCGGGTGTATGACGGCACGGCCGTGCACGGAGAGGGCACAGGATGTCACCGCTCCGACGTGGCCGAGATCACCGGGCTGGGCCAGGCCGGGCTCACCCCGGTCAACCTGGCCTGTTCAGGGGCGGAGACGCGGCATGTCATCGACGAGGCGTTCAAGGAGAACACCGCCTCCCAAGCCGAACTGCTTGCGCAGGTTGCCGCCACCCAGCAGGTCAAGGTGGTCGTGCTGTCGATCGGCGGCAACGACCTGAACCTGTCCGGGATGCTGCGCCGCTGCGCCGCGATGTACATGGCGGGCGACAGGCGCTCCTGCGCCTCGACGGGCGAGGGCGATCGGTTTCTCGATGCGCTACCGGCGGTGGAGCAGCAGGTGACCCTGGCGGTTCAGGAGATCCGCCAGGTGATGAGCCAGGCGCCCGCCCGTTCCGCCGGATACCGGCTGATCCTGCAGTCCTATCCCTCTCCGGTGCCCTCCTCGGCCCGGGTGCGCTACGGCGAGGGCGGCGGCGGCAAGGCCACCACGCGTACGCTCGTGGGCGGCTGCCCGCTGTGGGACGCCGACTTCGACCTGATGCACGACACCCTGGCACCCGCGATCGACGCCATGCTGCGGCGGGTCGCCACCGCGACCGGTGCGGAGTTCCTGAGCATGCTGGGCGCCGTGGAGGGCCACGCGTTGTGCGAGCAGGGCACAAGCCAAGCCGGCCCGCTGGACGACGCCGCCAAACTGGGCGACACGATGGAATGGGTACGGTACGGCACCGCCGGCGCGAAGATCAGCCAGGGACACCAGCAGGAGGCCATGCACCCCAACGCGTTCGGCCAGCAGGCGCTCGGCCGCTGCCTGCTGGCCCTCTACCGCAATCCCGGCACCCAGCCCTGCAACGCGGGCACGCCCAAGGAGCCAGACCTGATCCGTTCCACAGCCCGCACATAGTCCTCGACGGCACCGTCATCGAACTCACCCGGCGGCCAGCGCTGCACGCGCGGCGCTCCATCCGCCGACGAGCCACACCAGTATCGATCCCGGAGAAGTCCGCGTGAGGCCCACCCGCCCACGCCGCAGGATGCCCGGCGGGGCGCGGGTGCCGGCCGGTCCGGGTGTTCGGCTGGGAACCTTGCCGAAAAACGGCCTGCCGTCGGCGGCGAAGGCGATGAAGATCCGGCCGCCTTGCTGGATGAAGGCATGGCTGACGCCGTCGATCGTGCCGGTGATCCAGCCTTGCTTCTGGTAGAAGTCGTACTTCTTGCCACCGGCCGTGAAGTTGATCGCGCCCGTGCCGTCCCAGGGGACCCACATGGAGCGCTCTTGGCCGCAAGCTCCGGCTGAAAGCTGCCCTGCTCGACGCTCCAGGGACGGGCACACCAACAAGATCCACCTTGCCGCGGACCGCAAGTGCCGCCCGCTGGCGTTCGTCGTGACCGCGGGACAGTCCGCCGGCAGCCCGCAGTTCATCCCCGTGCTCAAGAAAGTACGCGTCCGGGTGCACGTCGGCCGTCGCGGCACCCGGCCCGGCGCGGTCGCCGCCGACAAAGCTTACTCCCTAAGATCGATTTGCCTGGAGTGAGTCGCTCTGGATGCCCCGGGCGACGGGGTGTGGTGAAGGCTTACTGCTGCGGTTGTGGCTCGGGAGGAGTGGCCGCCTCGTCGCCCTGGACGCCCTGGCCGCTGAATGAGATCTACTGCGGATCGTCGCTGTTTAGGCATTCGACAGCGGGGTCGTCCATGGGCTCGACCAGGAACAAGAGGACGAGCCGAGTGTCGGCGCCGGATGTGTGGATCGGTATCGACGCGGGCAAGGCCAGCCATCACGCGGTGGCAATCGACGCCGATGGCAAGAAATTGTGGGCGGCCAAGGTCGGCAACGGCCAGCAGCAGATCGAAGAGCTGATCAACCGGGCCGCCACGACCGCGGCGAAGACCGGCGGGCAGGTTGACGCCGGAGTAGAACAGCAGCCGGCCGATGGCGCGGGCGAGGGCGGCGTTCGACGGCGCGCTGGTGGCGCTTCTGCTGGCGGGCGTCTAGGCGCGGGGCGCGAGCTTGGGGCGCTATCGCGGCGGACGACGGCGGGGTCGAGTCCGAGCTAGGCGAAGAAGTGGTGCAACTCGGCGAGATGGGCGTTGACGGTACTCGACGCGCGGTGCAGCACGGTCTTCATATGGGTCTTGTGGTCGCGGTGGGGCGTCACGTTTCAATTACCCACTGTAGTCAAATAATAGCTGTCTGTGATTGAGTGGTGACGTCCTGATGAAGGCCCGTCAGCCGACGGCCTTCCCGCCGCCGACAGATGACAGGAGCCCCATGAGAACTCGCTTCCCGCTCGTCACCCTGGCCGCCGGGTGCGCCCTGGCCGGCCTGCTGGGCACGGCCATGCCCGCCCACGCCGCCACCGGCCAAGTCGTGGTCTTCTCCACCGAGCACCAACCGCTGGACATCTACACCGACCCCACCGGCTGCTACAAGCTGCGCATCACCGCCCACTCCCTGGACAACCAGACCGACGCCCCCGTCGCCGTGTACGCCGACCCGTTCTGCCTCACCCCGGGCATCACGGTCCAGCCCGGCTACGGCGCGCACCTTACACCGGGGTCCGGAAGCTTCTCGGTGAACTAAGGCCACGGCCGCTGCCGACCACATTCGAGCACCAGGGTGCTGAGACGCCAGCGCGGTCTCGGCACACGATCTGCGCACCGTGGTGCCAATACGTGAAATGAGCACAGGGCCACGACGCGAGGGGCGATTCCTTCGTGCACGAACTCCGGGCGGTGGCGGTGTCGTCTCTTGGTAAGGGCATAGTGGCGGATCGGTCGTTGCCGGGAGGAGGACATGTGAATACGGTGAGTAAAAAGTCGATTACGCAGAGTACAGACTACTGAAGATCGCCAGTCGGCCCACCCGGGAAGGAAGGACGATTTCGGTCTGCCTTTGCGCGACGTCCGGTCAAAGACATCCTGTCTCAGGAGAGGAGCATCCGATGACCCGTTGGGTTAGCCTGGCCGCCGTAGCGGCGCTGGGAGCCGGGCTTGCGGCGGTTCCTGGTGCCGCACAAGCCGCGTCGGCCCCCGACCCGGTGGCACGACAGCAGCGCGCGGCACGCAGCGTCGACGTCACGTTCAACAACACCACCAAATGTGTGCTGACGCTGCGCGACAAGGAGCTGGACCACGGAATCTGGGTCAAACACCCCGCGCGGACGATTCAGCCCGGCGCCGGCGACAACTTCGAGACCGAGTCCGACGGATTCATGACCGGCACCGAGGCCGCGGTGAGCTATCTGGCCAGCAACTGCACCCAGTCAGGCAAGCGGATCCGCTTCCACTGGGACAACCCCTACACGGGACGCAACAGCTACGACTGGGACCAGACCGACCAGGTCTTCGACACCTACTACACCGGTGGTAACGGCGACAACGCCACCGTGACCGCAACGGTCTCGGCACCCGACTGATCCGCCGGCCTATCGGCTCTCACCCAGGCAGATCACCGACCCGGTCCCGCAGCGGCGATCCCCCGCGGCCTGTTCTGGAGCCTCCTGCCGGCCAGATCAGGCCGCCGGGGACGGACCGCCCCCTCCCGGGGGCCGGTCCGGGTCGCGGCAAGGCCAGCCTCCCTGTGATCCTTCATTCCAAGGAGCGCGCTGTGACGACAGCCGACCAGACCTACGACACCTCCCAGCCCTCCGGCGCCACGCTCAAGCCGGGCGGCATCTACCTGATCAAGCAGGCCGACGGGAACAACGTGCGGGTGTACCGGCCCGAGCTGCCCAAGTGCCTACTCGACCTGGCCGCCAAGCCCGAGGCCGCCAACTACTTCCACCTGATGCCGATCAACAGCGCACGCACCATCTACTGGATCGTCAACGCAAACCGGGGCGAGCTGGTGATGCCTGAAAACCTCAGCAGCGCCGCGGACACGAACCTTGTGATCGAGACCTCCGGCCAGCAGCGAACCTGGGCCGCCAACACCCTCACGCACTGGGCCATCGTCGGCAACGGCGTCGGCTACGAGATCACCAACGCGAGCACCAGCCTGTACGCCCGCCGCAAGAGGGCGGCCGACCCACCGCTGGTCGTCGGGGACGACGATGAAGTCCTGGCCCGGTTCACCCTCCAAAGGGTCAACCACCTGCCCAAGGTCGAGAACTTGACGCACATCGACACCGACCCGTCCCAGATCGGTGACGTGGACCGGCTCAAGGGCTTCCAGCAGCCCAGGATGCGCACCGACGAGGTCCTCATCGGCCAGGTCGCCATCCCCTACCTGGCAATCAACGAGCCCGGTAAGGACACCACGTGGCAGGCCAAGCACAGCCCGTACTACATCGTGCGGCGCTACGGCTACTGGCAGCAGGTGCTGTACTACGAGCACGCCGGCAACAGCAACTACACCAAGACCGAAGAGGCCTACATCGGGCTGACCACTCGCAACCAGCAGGTGGTCGAGGACACCACCAACATCCGCGTCAGCCTCGACCTCGCGTTCTCCTACGAGGGATTCTCCTCCGCGGTCAGCTCCTCCTACGAACACGAGCTGAAGGTCACCACCACCTCGGAAGAGATCAAGGAGCAGTGGAAGAAGGTGACCGTCAGCCGGGACTTCAAAAACGACGGGAAGCGTGTCGCCCTGTGCGTTTGGTACCGCGGAGATCACTACACCGTTAACCGGATCGATTCGGCCGAAACCCTGATCGCCGACTGGCGCACCCTCACCGAGACCGGCCACATCGACGACGGGTGGCCAAAGAACTGACCCATCCCGGCCTCCATGTCGACACGCCGTTCTCGACTGGCCTCAGTGTCCTGATCGCCAGCACGCCGGCCTCGGCCCGAGCCGGCGATGGATGAGGTCTACGGCCAGGACCCGCGCCTGCGCGGGCTGCTGGAAGCGTGGCAGGCCGGGTATGTGCTGGTGATCGCGGGCACGGCCCGGGTGCGGTGCGAGGGCCTCGACTGGCAGGCCGCGATCACCGCGCACGTCCCCGATACCCACTGGCACCTCTACAGCGCCGGACGCGGCGCCAAAGGGCACCGATGGTACGCCTAGCCATGGACCCGCATCGGCACCCACCGCAGCGGTCACCGTTGGCTGCTGATCCGCCGCAACCTCACGACCGGGGAAGTGGCCTTCTACCGCTGCCACGCACCACGGCCGACACCACTGGCCACCCTGGTGCGCATCGCGGGTGCCCGCTGGACCCTCGAGGAGTCCTTCCAGGCCGCCAAGGGCCAGGTCGGGCTTGACCACTACCAGGTCCGCAGCTGGGACGGCTGGTATCGCCACACCACCCTGGCGATGCTCGCCCTGGCCTTCCTCGCGGCCCTGGCCGCATCCCAGCCCGACGGCGACGAAGGCCATCTCCCCTTGACCATGCCCGAGATCCGCCGCCTGCCGGCCGTCCTCACCCGCACCCGACACCACCGGATCGAGGAGATCCTGCACTGGTCACACTGGCGACGCCGCCAAGCACTCCCCGGCGTTTCCTGCGGATGATCGAGGCCAACCCGACCATGGCGGCCCGCCACCGGGGATAGCAGCAGGCCTGGGAGGGAGCTGCTCGTCCCGCTGGTCGCCGCCCACCTGCCGGGTGACCTGCCCGCCGATCGGGACCCCGCGCCCCGGGCCCTCGTCGCCTCCGCCGTGGCCTGGCCCAACGCCGCCATGCGGGCATGGGCGGCAGGCGACGGCGCCGGCTCCCGGGACGTGTTGCTCGACCGTACGATGAACGCCCCGCTCGGCTGACCGGCGTTACCGGACGAAACGGATCTCGGGATAGCGCGGGTCCGCGCCGCACATCAGCCGGCTGCGCCGGCCCCGCAGGTGCTGGTCGAAGAAGGCCCGGAGGTGGTCGCGCTGGATGGTGACGGAACGCTGCGGGCGGAGCGTGCCGACCAGTCCGGCGAGCTGCTCGGGGGTGAGGCCGATCTCCGGGGCGGCCTGCGGGTACAGCACCTGGCCGTCGTTGAACGAGCCGTGGACCGAGCCGGTCAGGCTCAGCTCACGTTTCCAGCCCCGCTGGCTCGTCCAGAACGCGTCCCAGGTCGGGTCCTCCGGGTCGGTGCCGTGGTCGCTGCTCAGCAGCAGGAACGGCCGGTCGGAGCCCGCGACGGCGCCCGCGCCGACGAGTGTGCCGTCCAGGTTGACCCCGGCCTTGATCCGCCGGTCGTGGTGCATCGTGGCGGCGGCGGTGCTGCCACCGAGTGAGTGGCCGAACATGCCGATCCGGTTCAGGTCGAATGCGCCCCGCAGTCCGACGGGAAGCCGGCGGTTCCCCGCGTCGGGGTTGCCACCGGCGTTGACGACGGCCAGCTGGTCGAGGACGAACCGGGTGTCGGCCGCACGAACCGCGACGGCCCGGGCGATGATCCGCTCGTCGATGTCGGACGGGATGGCCGCCACCTCGACCCGCCCGTCCGGGAACTCGACCTCGCTGGCGTCGTGGGTGTGGTCGATGGCGACGACGATGTAGCCGTGGCTCACCAGCTCCTCGGCGAGGACGGTGCTGGTGCCGCGGTCGCCGCCCAGACCGGGCGAGTAGAGCACGACCGGACGGCCGCCGTGCACCGGTGCGCCGGCCCGGCCGTGCGTGGCCGTCGCTCGGACTCTCTCTGCGGGCAGGCCGAAGACCTCGGAGAAGTGGGGCACCGCGCCCGGCGACAGCCACGGCGCCGCCGGGTGGCCGTGGATGTGCCGGGCCGGATACCAGATCTGGATCATGATTTCGCGAACCGGCCGGCCGGGTACCCAGGGATCGGTACGGGTGCGGTCGACGAGGTGGAGCGCGACGGTGCCGAGCTGCTCAGGGCCGGTCGGCATGGGCAGCGTGTACCCCTCGGCGGCCGATCGTGGCCGGGCGGCGGCCGGCGCGCGGGTGATGACGCCGAGGCCGGCGGTCAGGACAGCGGCCGACAGCAGCGACCGGCGGGTGAGGGCCGGGGCGAGTCCGGGCATGGTGCGACTCCTCAGGAGGCGGGGTGAACGGTGATCACCCTGCCGGGATCCGGACGCGCTGTCGGTGGGGCGGGCAGCCGGTTCGGGGTGGGGTTACCCGTACCTCCGCGGGTGGGGTAGCACCATGACCCGCGCCGGCGGGCCGGTCTAGGTTGATCCCGTGACTTCGGTGGAAAAGGCTGTACCCCGGCGCGGCGGTGCGCTCCCCAGGGTGCTGAGTGCCCTCTGGCCGGCGCGCACCTGGCGTGCCACCCTCCACGCGCTGGCCGGGCTACCGCTCGGCGTGGCCGCCTTCGCGCTGACGTGCGGGTTGCCGGTCGGCGTCGGCTACAGCGCGATCTGGAGCCTGCTGTACGCCTCCGGCGACGACGTCGCGCTGACCACCCTGTTCGTCGTGCTCACCGTAACCGCCACGCTGTCGCTGCCACGGGTGGTGCGGGGCCTGTCCGCGGTTCAGCGCCGACGGTTCCGGGCGCTGCTCGACGTCGAGATCACGCCGTCGCACGGGTGGTGGCGGCAGTTCGGCTACCACGTGCTCAGCCTGTTCATCGGGGTGTCCGGCGCTGCCGCGGTGGCGGTCTGCTGGTCGGCGACTCTCCTGGCCTGGGCCGAGCCCGCCTACCTGGTCCTCGCGGCACCGGCGCTCGTCGCCGCACCGTGGGTGGCCCGCGTCGTGGCGCGCGCCGACACGGCGGCGGCCCGGGCGCTGCTCGGGCCGAGCCGCAACGAGGAGCTGTCCGTGCGGGTGGAGACGCTGTCGCGCAGCCGCGCCGAGGTCGTCGCCGCCACCGACGCCGAGCGCCGCCGGATCGAGCGCGACCTGCACGACGGCGCCCAGCAGCGGCTGGTCTCCCTGGCGATGAATCTCGGCATGGCCCGGGCCAACCTCACCGACCTGCCCGCACCGGCCCGGCAGGCCATCGTGGAGGCCCACGACGAGGCCACACAGGCCCTCGCCGAGTTGCGGGAGTTCGTCCGCGGCCTGCACCCGGCGGTGCTCGACGACCGTGGCCTCGACGCGGCGCTGTCCGGCATCGCAGCCCGCGCACCTGTCCCGGTGCGGGTGGCCGTCAGCGTGCCAGGTCGCTGCTCGCCGGGCGTCGAGGCGGTCGCCTACTTCGTCGTCTCGGAGGCTCTCACCAACATCGCCAGGCACGCCCACGCGAGCCGTGCCGAGGTCACTGTGGACCGCGTCGCCGACCGGCTCCGCGTCGTCGTCACCGACGACGGCCGAGGCGGCGCCACACTCGTCGGCGGCACGGGGCTGCGCGGGCTCGCTCAGCGCGCCGCGTCGGTCGACGGGACGTTCGCGTTGCACAGCCCGGCCGGCGGGCCGACGACGGTCACCGTGGAGCTGCCGTGCGGATCGTGATCGCCGAGGACTCGGTGCTGCTCCGCGCGGGTCTGACCAAACTGCTCGCCGACGGCGGGTTCGACGTCGTCGACGCGGTGGCGGATGCCGAGCAGTTGCTGCGCGCGGTCGCCGAGCACCGTCCCGACCTGGCCCTGATCGACGTGCGGATGCCGCCCACCCACACCGACGAGGGCATCCGCGCCGCCCTCGTCATCCGGCACCAGTTTCCCGCGGTCGCCGTCCTCGTGCTGTCGCAGTACGTCGAGGAGCGTTACGCCACCGACCTGCTGTCCGTGCGAACCAGCGGCGTCGGATATCTGCTCAAGGACCGGGTCGCCCACGTGTCCGACTTCCTCGCGGCCCTGCGCCGGGTGGCCGCGGGGGGCACCGCCCTGGACCCCGAGGTGGTCGCGCAGCTGCTGGTTCGCCACCGCCAGGACCCGATGGACCGGCTCACACCCCGCGAGCTGGAGGTGCTGCGCTTGATGGCGGAGGGCCGCTCCAACCACGGCATCGTCGACAGCCTGAAGGTCAGTCACAGCGCCGTCGAGAAATACATCACCAGCATCCTCAGCAAGCTCGACCTGCCCCCGACCGACGCCGACCACCGCCGCGTCCTCGCCGTGTTGCGGTTCCTGCGCATCTGACCGCCGGGCCGGTTGCCCAACCCCCCGCACTCGCCGCGGCGGCCGGCAGCCGGCGGTCAGCCGACCGGCCAGGTCCGGCGGATCGGCGCCCACCGCCACCACGTCAGGCATCGCCATGCCCATTCCGCCAGGCCGTATCGGAACCGCAGCAACCAAAGCCGGCTCCACCGCCTGCGGTATCAGGATTCCCATCGTGAGCCCGACGATCGCCGGGAAGTCGTCCGTGCTGTCGATGCCGCGCAGCGGTCCCTCGCCAGGGCGTAGCCGATGGTCAGCAGTCCCGGAATGAGCCCGTACCCGATGACCGCCTGCGCCCCGAGGATCAACAGGACCAGCCCGGTCACGAGCGCCGCCCGGCCACCGAGGCGACTCAGCGGCAGAAGAACGACCAGGCCCACGATCGTGTATGCGGTGAGTGCTTCCCCGGGGTGAAGGAGGAAGTGCAGCGCGCCGATGCCGAGTAGCTAGCGTCGGGTCCGCGATCGTATGGCTCAACGGAACCCCACGGCGTCGGCAAGACAACGACCAGCGCACTCGTGCAGCAACTGATCCCGAACTCACGGTGCGAGCGACCAGCACGGTGATCATGCTTGTCGCCATCCGCTGTCGGCGACCACCACAGACCCGGAGGTTGCGCTGCCGCTTGTACGACGGGAACCTGCGTACCGGCTTGGCCAGCTCAAAGCGCACCTCTGCCGAGTCCAGCAAGGAGGCACAGACCTCCAGATCGTCGGCGCCAACGAACCCGACCTCGAACTCCGCCGTTAACGACCCACCACCCAGGCCCGGCATCGCACCTTCTCGGCCTGCTCGTACGCGCTGGGGTCGGCGGCGAAGAAGGCCTCGACGGGCGTCTGCGACGGCTCCCCGCTGAGGATGCGTTGTCGATCAAGATGCACCGCTCAGCATCGGCGTCCTTTACGGCGTAGATTTCGCAGTCCCGTTCAAACACGAGGCGCTCCCGCGGCCAGAGGACCGGCGAATGCGGTGACACGCTGGACAGACATCCGTCACTGGGCGGCACCGTACGGGAGGGCGACTCCTGATAACACCTGGGCGGTCCAACAGAAAAGCCACAATCCCCGATCGAGCGGTTCGAGGATGTTTGAAATCCCGACTTCACGCTCTCGGTCTACTCTTCTAGCAGGAGAATCATCTGCTCGACAGCAAGCTGGTTTCCGGATTACGCCTGCCTTCGCAACATTGTTATTGCCTGGTCCGGCTCTCCATTTTGCTTCATTACCGCAACGATCTGCTCTAAAGCATAATAATCTCCTGCCTCTGCCTGCGCTGCAAGTTCCTCGATCCGACCTCCAGCCGCAAGCAGCTCCGCAAGTCGCTTGGATGAACCAGACACTCCCAGAATGCCGATCACGACGCCGGCCTGCGCGCAGTAGCTCTGCCAGCGGTGGTGGGCGGCGTCGTAGGCATCCGCGAACGCGTCCCGGCGCCGAACACCCCGACATCCTGACCACCCGGCGCAACCTCGCCTGGTGGACGAGGGAGGCAGGAGAGGCGGAAGGTACGTAGACGGCGGCACAGAACGAGGGCTCTGTACAGTCAACGCTCCGGCGTGACCCATGTCCGCTGTATTCCGGTAGCACCCCAGCTATGGACGATCCGGCTCACGGTTGCGATCCTGTGAGCCAGGATCGTTCGGCCCGGAGGGGCGGTCGACGAATGAAGCAGCAGCCGAAGGTGAAGATCGCGCTGATGGCCGGGGCGTTGACCGCCGGGGTGGCGCGCCTGCTGTGGAAGAAGATCGCCTCCCGGCGCTCCGGCGCCGAAATGGAGCCCGATTCCACCGACTCCAGGATCGTGTACTTCACCTATTCGCCGACCGTGAATTCTCCCACCGGGGAGGAGCTCATCGCCCGGAGTTCGATCAAGCTGGTTCCGGCGGGAGTTCTTGCCACCTGGAGCCGGATCAAGCGCTATCAGGATCTGACCGCTGCGGACTATGTGCTGGCCGGTGATGAAGGCGGCCGCCCGGTGGTCTGTGTGTCGCATCGATGGATCGAGACCGGGCATCCGGATCCCCAGGGCCGGCAGCTCCGGGAAATTCAGGGGCGCCTGCGAGAGCTGGCGGCCCTCGATGCCCGATACGCCGACTGCCTGGTCTTCTATGACTACAGCGCGGTGCCACAGGAGCCGCGCACCCCCGACGAGGACCTGGTGCAACAGCGGGAGATCAACGCGCTGGGCACTCTGTTCGGCACCTGCGACAAGGTGATCATCCTGTCGGAGGGCTACCGGGACTACATCGAGCGCGCCTGGTGCTTCTTCGAAGCGTTCGCGGCAACACGCGACTCCAGCTGGGACGGGGAAACAGCCACGGCGAACGTGCATTTCTTCGCCGATCAGCAGGACATCCGGACTGACCTGGAGTTCCTACTCTCGTCCATCTACCGGCGCATGTTCGGCACGGTCGTCTCCATTCGGACCTCGTTTGGCCACACCTACAAGCCGGAGCTGCGCGAGGTGCAGAACATCGCCGCGGTGTTCCAGCACTTCGGCTCGTGTGGAACGACCCGGCCCGACGACAAGCCGATGCTCAAGCAGATGCTGGTCACGGAGTTCCTGACCCGCCAGAACATGACGCCCTACGCGCGACTGCTGATCGCGATCAATAAGTTCTTCGACGTCACGCTCTGCATCATGACGACCAAGATGACGATCTGCCCCACGGTTTCCCGCATCGGCCGGACCGACATGCTCGTCCTGCAGTCGCTTGCCGTTGACGGACAGGGGGCCGGGGAGATGGAAGTGAGCCCGCTCGCGATATCGCGCGAAGACGCCGAGATCTACAAGCGAGAGCTGATCCAGGAATTCGTGCTGCGGTTGACCTGCCCGGATGGGTCCAGTCCGGAGGACCTGATTCAAACGGCCCGGGAAGCCCGAGACTGGAAGGGGTATTTCGTACCCGCCTACCCTCCGACCGCGGATGAGTACGCCGACCGCGCTCTGGACCTGTTCCCCACCCGCGACCATGTCCTGCACACGATGCTCGCGCTCAACCTACCCTTCATCAGCCATCCGGACGGGCATGTCTATTTCCCGATCATGCAGCCGGAGAACCCCGAGTTCAGGACAGCCTTCACCTCCGTCAGCTACGACAGCGACGGCAAGTCCACTCAGCTGGTGACGCTGTACCAGGTCGACGGCGCATGAATCCGGACAATACTCAGCGCGACGTCGCGCCGGCCGTGCTCGACCTGTACAAGCTGGCCGTGGAAATGGCCGACCGGCTGTCCGCGCGCCGAGGGTCGGCCAATGCGTTCTTCCTCACCGTGCAGACCACCTTCATCGCGGTGCTGGCCGTGACGGCGCCCAATCTGGCTAGGTCCCCGTGGGGTGTGGGACTCGTCGTGATGCTGGCCGGCATCGCTCTGTCGGCGACGTGGTGGCTGCAACTGCGCAGCTACCGGGACCTCAATGCGGCCAAGTTCAAGGTCATCAACAAGATCGAAGAGAATCTGCCAGTGAAGGCGTTCTCCGACGAGTGGGAGCATCTGAAGCGCGATCCCGTCCGCACGTGGCGGAATCGCTACGCCGAACTCGGGATGAGCGAACGTGCCATCCCGTGGGTGTTCGCCGCGTTGCACACCCTCATGTTCGTGGGAAGACTGTGGCAGTGAGCTACCTCAGCGACGACGCCGCGCTGATCCGGCGGTATCTGGACCGGACGGCCCAGCCACCACCGGAGTCGGATGGGCTGTTCCTGCTGTACGCCGTCCTGATGCGGGCCAAGGGCGAGCAGGTCACCGCCTCCGATGTGCACGACGCCTGGACCGCGTGGACGCTCACCCGCAACCCCGGCCATCCCGCCCTTCTGCCGTTCGTTGAGCTCAGCCCGGAGATCCGCGCCCTGGACCTCCCCTACATGCGCGCCATCCACTCGGCCGCCCGGCAGCGCGCGCAGGACGGCTGAGCGCCGGATCGGTCAGCGGGTGATCGGTGATCAGCGGATGCCCAGGGCGACCAGGACCAGGCCGGACACTCACCGGGATAGAGCTCCTCGAACCATGGCTGCGACGCCAGTTGGGGAGCCCACGCCTGGCGGCAGGCCTCTGGGGAGGATCGGACCGGATCTTGGCGCTACACGGCGCGCGGTAACGATCACTCGTGAGGTCCAATCCCCGTTGATCTTGTTCTCAGAAACACGTCCGGCATGGTGCGGTTATGCCATCGGCAATGTCACCAGCCCGCCGCGCCTGCGTCCTGGAGGGGCGGCATGAGTGGCAGTGTCGCCGAGGGCGACCGCCTCGCCGGTGGGCGCTCGGTTCGATTGGGCCTTGGCATGTCCGGCAGGATGCGTCGGCAGTCGGGGCTGCCGTCGGCTCCGTCACCGCGGCGGTAATGAGCGGCCCGACCTCGGTTTCGGCGTCACCACCCGGGCCGGACCCGCCTCCGATCCCGCCTGGCCCACCGCCGTACCGGTCTGCTGGGTACTCGGCCGCAGGACGGGTGCCTTCTCCGGTCCGGCGGTGATCAGTTCGCTGATCTCGCAGCCGAGCACGGCGCAGAACGCGTCCAGCTCTTCAGGGCGCAGGACATTGGGCTGGCCCGACCACAGCCCCGACAGCTTCCCCACGCTCATCTCCACGCCGCGCTCGGCGAGCAGTCGGCGCAGTTCGCTGGCTTTCCAGATCCCCCGGTTGGCTGCCGCCAGGCGTAGGTTCCGGGGTGACCGCCGAGGCGCTGGCCGACACCGGCGACGGGGTCGGCGTGCGGCTGTCCGACGGCACCACCGGCACGTACGACCTGGTCGTGGGCGCCGACGGCATCCGCTCGGCGGTGCGCGGGCTGATCGGGATCGACGCCGCTCCGCGGCCGACCGGCCTGGGCATCTGGCGTGTCCACACCCGCCGTCCCGCCGGGATCGAGCGCACCGACCTCGTCTACGGCGGCCCCTGCTTCACCGCCGGATACTGCCCGACCGGCCCGGACACCATGTACGCCTACCTCGTCGAGAAGGCCCGCCCGCGTGAGGCGGCCGGCGACAAGGTCGCACACATGCGCGCCCTCGCCGAGGGATACGGCGGGGCGTGGGACGAGATCCGCAAGGACATCACCGACCCCGAGCGCATCAACTACACGTGGTTCGAGTCGCTCCTGGTGGACCGTCCGTGGAACCGCGGCCGCGTCGTGCTCATCGGCGACGCCGTGCACGCCTGCCCGCCCACCCTCGCCCAGGGGGCGGCCCAGTGCCTGGAGGACGCCGCCGTCCTCGCCGAGCTGCTGCTCGCCGCCGACCGGCTCGACCGGCCGGTGTTCGACGCGTTCACAGACCGCCGGCGCGATCGGGTGAAGGCCGTGGTCGAGGCGTCCGTGCAACTCGCCTGCTGGCAGCTCGACCCGGCGCCGGACGCCGACATGCCCGGCCTGGTCGGCCGGATCACCGCGCTCGTGACGGAGCGGCGTGAGCCGGCGCGCTCCTCGCGGGCGGCGGTCACACGTGTGTCGCGGCGGCGACTCCGACCCGGACGCGCCGCGCGGCTTGTGAACACGAAGACCCCCGGCGGGGCGGGACGCCCGGCCGGGGGTTCCTCAGTCTCCTAGGGGAAGGTGGGGTACACGTCGTAGATCTGCCCGCCGACGCCGCGGTAGTTGGCACCGGCGGCCCAGAGGCCGTCGTTGATCAGGGGCTTGTAGTAGAACTGCTGCCCGATGGGGACGTTGATCCCGCACTCCCACAGGCCGGCCGACCTGCTGACGCAGTTCTGCCCGCCGGTCCAGCTCAGCGGCGCGTCGCCGCGCAGGGTGATCCGGTTGCCGGCGCCCGGGTCGTAGTGGACGCGGACGGTGGTCGTGAAGGTGGAGGTCGCCTCGAGGTGCCCGCCGAGCGAAGTGCGCACCGAGGCGCCGCCGGACGACGTGGCGGTCAGCACACCGCCGTAGAGGCTGTTCGCGGCGTCGACCTGGTGCAGGGTGACGGTGACCTGAGCGGTGCCGTTGGCGGGCACCGTGACCTGGTTGGCGCTCAGGGTGAACAGGCCGGCCGGGGCGGGCGTGCCGCCGGTGGAGCCGGTGGCGGACACGGCCAGGCCCAGCGTGACAGGCGTGGCGGCGTCGTTGGTGTAGGTCACGGTCTGCGTGGCCGTGGGCTGGGCGGCGGTGACCGACAGGGCGGCGCTCGGCGGGTTCGCCGTGACCTGCTGGCTCACCGCGCGGGCCGCGTCGACCCGGCCGGTGCCGTACGCGTAGGGGCTGGAGCCGGCCGCGGCCACGGTCGTGCCCATCAGGGCGTCCTTCAGCCGCTGCGCGCCCCAGGCGGGGTGGCGCTGCTTGACGAGCGCGGCCGTCCCGGCGACGTGCGGGGTCGCCATCGAACAACCGTCCTTCGCGCCGTAGCCGCCACCGGGCACGGCCGCGGTGATGTTCACGCCGGGCGCGGTCATGTCCGGCTTCAGGCCCTGCTCCCCCACCGGGCCCCGGCTGGAGAAGTCCGCCACGGTGTCGTTCAGGTCCACCGCGCCCACGGTCAGCGCCTTATCGGCGACGCCGATGGAACTGATGGTGGACGTGCCGGGCCCGGAGTTGCCCGAGCAGACCACGAACAGCGCGTCGTACTCCGCGGTCAGGCTGTTGATCGCCGCCGCGATCGGGTGGTCGACGCGAGCGGGGTCGCTCACGATGCTCATGCTGACGATCTTGGCACCCTGCTCGCCGACCGCCCAGTTCATCCCCGCGATGATCCAGGAGTCGTAGCCCAAGTTCCCGTCGTCGAGGACCTTGCCGACGACCAGGTCCGCGCCGGGGGCGACCCCCTTGTAGCGGCCCCCGGAGGCGGCGCCGGTCCCGGCGACGGTGGAGGCGGTGTGCGTGCCGTGTGAGTTGCCGTCCTCGACCCCGTTCGCGTTGCCGGTGAAGTCGGCGGAGGCGACGACCTGGTTCTGCAGGTCGGGGTGGTCGGTGTCGTAGCCGCTGTCCAGCACCGCGACCTTGACGCCGCTGCCGTCATACCCGCTCGCCCACGCGGTCGGCGCGCCGATGTGCGGGACACTCTGGTCGAGGCCGCCCGTCGCCCTGCCGTCGAGCCACAACTTGGTGACGCCTCCCTGCAGGCCCGAGGGCTTGGCCGAGCCGCCGGTGAGGCCGCGCCAGCCCTCGCGCGCGGCCTTCTTCTCGATGGCGAGCGCGCTGATGCCCAGGCGGGGGAATGCGAGGCGCCGCTTGGCCGCGCCGTCGAAGACGGCCCGGGCCCGCTCGGCGTTCTCCGAGGTCGCGCTCTTGCGGTAGGTGGTCATGACCGGGATGGCCTGGCTGTGCTCGTCGTCATAGCCGTCCGCGATCAGCGTGCCCAGCTCGAAGAGCTGGGGGTCGAGCCGGCCCGCCCGGATGAGGGAGGCCGCGTCCGACGGGACCACCGACACCTGGTCGCCCCGGTCGGTGACGGCGAAGGTGACGCCGGTGCGGCCCTCGCCCGGCTCGACCGACAGGACGCGCAGGTCGTGGCTCTCCAGACGCGCACGCACCGTGTCGCCGGTGACGAGCGTGACGGTGTGGTCTCCGGCCTCCGGCGCCGCGGCGGCTCCCGTCGCCGCGGAAAGACCGGAGGTGCCGGAGGAGGCCGAGGGAGTCGAGGGGCTTGGGGGCACGGTCTGCGCCGCGGCGGACGCGGCGAGCGGACCGAGGAGGGCGGCCGCCGTGAGGACGGCGGCCACGGATGAACTTCGCAAGGGTTGTCTCCCGAGTGGTCGAGATGATCACTACGCGAAACAGGCTAAGTTTTTCCGCGAAGTTCTGAAATTTGCGAAATCCGTGTTGTTCGGCAGAGTCCGCGATCAGAAAATCGGCGTGTCGCGCATCGATGAAAGCGGTTTCATCACAATCGGCCCGGCCGTGCCGCGAGATCGGCAGATATCCGCGCTCATGTGGCTTCGATCACATTGGTTTCCATTGTTTCCGCAGCTGGACGTGCTGTACGGGGCGCGACGCCCCAGCGTGGGCGAACCCGGAGCGTTAGCCACCATGCGACAAGCGAAGATTTCATCCGGCCGAACAGTACGTGAAACAAATGTAACGAACTATTGTTCCGGAGCGGGATGTCGATCGGGAACGGAGCGAAGTGGCCGCCCTGTAGGGCCTGGTCGAGATGCTCCAGATGTCGCCGGGGTTGCGGCCGTTCGAGTTGGCCGCATCATGGGCGCGGCCGGTGGGGCGGATAGCGGTGCCGTGCGGTGCGCCGCCTGACTCCTCCAGGCTGTACTTGCCGACCGGTGGCCTGGGCGTCTGAATGGCGTTGGGCTTCATCCCGCCGTGCCGAGAGCGGCGGGACAACGCGCGGTCGCCGGTGTATCGCTCGCGGACGGTGTCGAGGTCGAACCAGTAGAAGCGCAGTTTGACGAGCGGGAAGATCAGCTCGTACCCCTGCGGCTGCAGATCGTGACCCTGCTCGCCCGGGAGACGCTGTGCACCACGCACCTGGTGGCCGAGACCGGCGCGCGGCAGACCAACCTGTCCAACCACCTGAAGGTGCTGCGAGACGCCGGGGTGGTGGACACCGAGCCGTGCGGCCGGTTCACCTACTACCGGCTCAAGCCTGACGTCATCGCCTCTCTGGCGGGTCAGTTCGCCGAACTGGCCGAGACCGCCCGCGCCACCGCCGCCGCTGACAGGAAGAGGTCCTGCCCATGACGGCCACCGAGCCCGCGCTCGCCGCGTCCGGGGGCGTGGTGGGCAAGCTGTCGCTGCTGGACCGCTTCCTGGCAGTGTGGATCCTGGCCGCCATGGCCCTGGGTCTCGGCCTGGGCCGCGCCGTTCCGGGCCTGAACGACGTGCTGTCGAAGGTCGCGATCGGCGGGATCTCCCTGCCGATCGCCCTCGGCTTGCTGATCATGGTGTATCCGGTGCTGGCCAAGGTCCGCTGTGACAAGCTCGACGCCGTCACCGGCGACCGCCGCCTGATGATCTCCTCACTGGTCATCAACTGGGTCGTCGGCCCGGCCGTGATGTTCGCCCTGGCGTGGATCTTCCTACCGGACCTGCCGGAATACCGCACCGGCCTGATCATCGTCGGCCTGGCCCGCTGCATCGCCATGGTCATCATCTGGAACGATCTGGCCTGCGGCGACCGCGAGGCCGCCGCCGTCCTGGTGGCGCTCAATGAGCTGGCGATCGCCGTGGCCATCGCCACCTTCGGCGTCACCTCCGGCCAGGCCCTGTCGGGGGTCGTAGGACCGCTGATCGAGGTCCCCGTGCTGCTGGCGCTGGTCTACGTCTCCCTCGCGTGGCGTCGCAGATTCGCCCCTGCCACCCCCTGACAAGACACCCCCGTCGACGCCACGGGGGCCACTCCGGTAAGTCCGGAGCAGCCTCGCCGCATACAGGCCCAGGCTGTGGTTCTCAGGCGGGGGCGGCGCCGGTCAGCAGCCGGCCCATCCCGGCCAGCACGCTGGGCTCGACCCGGTAGTACACCCACGTGCCCCGCCGCTCGGAGGCCAGCAGACCGGCCTCCTTCAGCTTCTTCAAGTGGTGGGAGACGGTCGGCTGGGACACCCCGACATCGGAGATGTCGCATACGCACGCCTCGCCGCCGGGCGCGGAGGCGACCGCGGAGAACAGGCGCAGCCGCACGGGGTCGCTGAGCGCCTTGAACATCGCCGCCGTCCGCTCGGCTTCTGCGGCCGTGAGCGTGCGTTCGGTGAGCGGCGGGCAGCACGGCACCGCCACATCGGGCTCCAGCACCGGCAGTGTCCGCATATTCGACATGCATCTATGTTGACACACATCGAACCAACACGTGAGGGCCAACCCAGTCCACTCGTCCGGTGGCGACTGCAGGCCGGTCAGCGGCGCAGGCGGGCGGCCAGCCGCCGGGCGGTGCGGACGGCGTCCCGTCCCACCCCGCGCAGCGAGTTGGACGACAGGCTGCGCTGCCATTCCAGTCCCACGTAGGCGAGCAGGGGGTGAGTGAGTGAGGCGCCGTCGCGGTGCAGCGGACGCCCGGCCGCGTCCAGCGCGCCGAGCCCTGCCAGATAGGGGAGATCAGGGCGGTAACCGGTGGCCAGGACGATCGCATCCACCTGTTCGGTGGTGCCGTCCGCCCAGGTGACCTTGCCGTCTCCGACCTCGGTTAACATGGCACGCCTATCCGGGGCGCCGGAGTTCAGGGCTGAGCAGTAGCGGCCGTCGTCGAGGACCGGCTGAGTCGGAGGTGTGCGCAGCAGGCGGCCCAGGGGCGCGGTGTCCAGCCCGGTGACCGTGAGCCAGAAGTGCAGGTCCCGGCCGAGCAGGTGCTGGCGGGCGAACCGGACGGGGGCGCGGGTGGCCAGCGTCACCCTCGCCACTGCTGCGAGTTCGGCGGCGATCTGCACCGCGGAGTTCCCTGCCCCGACCACGATGACCCGCTGGCCGGCGAACAATTCGGGGGCGCGGTAGTCGGCCGCGTGCAGCACCGTCCCGGTGAAACCCTGCAGACCGGGCAGCGGGGGCCGATAGGGGTTGCCGAAGGTTCCGCTGGCCGCAACCACGGCCCGCGTGGCGAAGCGACTGCCGTCGTCCAGGGTGATGCCGAACCCTTCGCCCTCCACGCTGACCTCCGCCACGCGGGCCCCGGTGCGAATGTCGGCGTCCAGGCGGTCGGCGTAGGCGGTGAGGTAGTCGACCACCTCGTCACGGTGTGGGTAGCGGTCCGGGTCCCCGCCGAACGGCATGCCCGGCAGCGAGCTGTAGCGGGCCGGAGAGAACAGGGTGAGGCTGTCGTAGTAGCGCGGCCACGACCCGGCCGGCCGGTCGGCGGCCTCCAGCATCACCGGCGTCAGCCCTTGCCGTCGCAACGCGTACGCCGTGGCCAGCCCCGACTGGCCGCCCCCGATCACCACAACCTCGGCGTCCATGACGAACCCTCTCCCTAATTTGATGAGTGTCTATGTTGACGGTTATCGAAACAGATGCCATGCTGGCCGCGCAACTTATAGACGAATGTCGAATCAGAGGAGACACCGTGACCACGCCCGCCGCCGAACTGCCCGTCGTCGTGATCGGAGCCGGTCCTATCGGCCTTGCCGCCGCCGCCCACTTGATCGAACGCGGACTCGACCCGCTGGTGCTGGAGGCCGGCCCTGCGGCCGGGTCCGCCGTCCGGGAGTGGTCACACGTGCGGCTGTTCTCCACCTGGGGCGAGGTCGTCGACCCGGCCGCTGAAAAGCTGCTCGCCCCGACCGGCTGGGTCCGCCCGGACGCGGCGACGTACCCGACCGGCGGAGACTGGGCCGAGCAGTATCTTCAGCCGCTCGCCGACGCCCTCGGCGACAAGGTCCGCTACAACACCACAGTCACCGGCGCGGCCAAGGCCGGACGAGACCGGGTGGTGGACTCCGGCCGCGACGAGCAGCCCTTCACCGTGCACGTACGCGCCGCCGACGGCCGCGAAGAGCGCATCAGCGCCCGCGCGGTCATCGACGCCTCCGGCACCTGGACCACCCCCAACCCGCTCGGCGGCGACGGTCTGCCCGCGCTCGGCGAGAAGAGCGCGACCGATCGCATCTCCTACCGCGTCCCCGACCTGCGGGACCCGGCCGTACGCGCCCGGTACGCGGGGCGGCGCACCGCGGTGGTCGGCTCCGGGGCCTCGGCCTTCACCGCGCTGGCGGCCCTTGCCGACCTGGTGGAGCAGGAGCCGGGCACGCACGCAGTCTGGATTCTGCGGCGGGGCATCGGCGCAGGCACCTTCGGCGGCGGCGAGGCGGACCAGCTTCCCGCCCGCGGCGCCCTCGGGCTCGCCGCCAAGGCCGCTGTCGAGGCGGGACACACCACGGCGGTCACCGGCTTCCGCGCCGCCGCCGTGCAGCGGGACGGCGACCGCCTGGTCCTCGTCGCCGATGACGGCCGCCGCACCGAGCCGATCGATGAGGTCATCGTGCTGACCGGCTTCCGCCCGGACCTGTCGTTCCTGTCCGAGGTGCGCCTCGGCCTGGACGAGCGCCTTCAGGCCCCGCTCGCGCTGGCGCCGCTGATCGACCCCAACGTACATTCCTGCGGCACCGTCTACCCCCACGGCGTGGGCGAGCTGTCCCACCCCGAGCATGGCATCTACCTGGTCGGCATGAAGTCCTACGGCCGCGCCCCGACATTCCTGGCCATGACCGGCTATGAGCAGACCCGGTCCATCGCCGCCGCCCTGGCCGGCGACCGCGAGGCCGCCGAACGCGTCGAGCTGGTCCTGCCCGAGACCGGGGTGTGCGGCGGCTCCGGCCTGTTCGACCAGCCCGAGAACGCGGCTTCCTCGTCCGGCGGCTGCTGCGCCGCCCCGGCCACCCTGCAGATCGGCATCGGCGCTCCCGCCTCCACCGGCGGCTGCTGACCGCGGTGACTGACCTCCGCACCAGCGCGGCCGCGACCGGAGATGACGACCGGCCGCGGCCGCGCGCCGTCCTGCCTGCCCTGTGCCTCACCCAGGTGACCAGCTGGGGCGTGGTCTACTACGCCTTCCCCGTGCTCAACCCGGCCATCACCGCCGACACCGGCTGGTCCGCTGCCGCCACCACCGCGGCCTTCTCCGCCGCCCTGCTCGTCTCCGCGCTCGCCGGCATCCCCGTTGGCCGCATCCTGGACGCCCGCGGCCCACGGGCGGTGATGACCGTCGGGTCCATCCTGGCGACGCTCAGCGTGCTGGCCGCCGCCTACGCGCCCACCCTGCCCGCCTTCACCGCGGCCTGGCTGCTCGCCGGGATCGCCATGGCGGCCACCTTCTACCAGCCGGCGTTCGCCGCCGTGACCCGCTGGTGGGGACCCGACCGCGTTCGCGCGCTCACCATCGTGACCCTCGCCGGCGGGCTGGCCTCCACCGTCTTCGCCCCCCTGACCGCCGCCCTCGCCGAGCACCTGTCCTGGCGCACCACCTACGCGGTGCTCGCCGCGATCCTGGCCGTCGTCACCATCCCGGCCCACGCCCTCGCGCTGAGAGCCCCCTGGCCCCTCGCCCCATCGCCACCGTCCGGTCAGCCTGCACATGGACCTGGCGATGCGCTGGTGAATGTGGCCAGAAGCAGGCCGTTCCTCCTGCTGGCTGCCGCGCTTACCGCCTCCGCCTTCGCGATGTACGCCGTCGTCATCGCGCTGGTTCCCCTTCTCACCACTCGTGGCGCCTCTACCACGGCGGCCGCCTGGGCACTCGGCCTAGGCGGCGCCGGCCAGACCCTCGGCCGCACCCTGTACGCCGCTCTCGCCCGCCGCACCGACGTGAGGCTCCGCACCGCCGCGCTGATGGCGGCCGGTGGCGCCACCACCGCTGCCCTGGCCATCATCCCCGGACCCGTCGCGCTACTCACCGCGATCGCCGTCGCCGCAGGCATGGTGCGCGGCAACCTCACCCTGCTCCAGGCCACCGCCGTCCCCGACCGCTGGGGCACCACCCACTACGGCCGCCTGTCCGGCCTGCTGGCCGCCCCCGCCACCATCGCCGCAGCTTTGGCTCCCTTCGCCGGGGCCGCTCTCGCCCCACCCCTGGGCGGCTACCCGCAACTGTTCACCCTGCTAGCCGCCGTGTCCGCCCTCGCCGGCTTCCTCGCCCTGGGCACCGGGCTCCACCGCATCAGGTAGCGATCATGGCGCGCCACCGGTGACGTCAGACGGCGGGGCTGCGGCGTTCGATCATGAGGACGTCGCGCCAGACGCCGTGATGGCGGCCGATGCGTTCGCGGGTGCCGAGGACACGGAAGCCGGCCGCCTGGTGCAGGGCCAGGCTGGCCGTGTTCTCGGGGAACACGCCGGATTGGATGGTCCAGACGCCGGCGTCCTCGCTGGCGGTGACGAAGGCGTTCAGAAGGGCACGACCCAGGCCCCGGAAACCGTAACCAGGGTGAACGTAGATGCTGTGTTCGACGACGCCCGCGTAGACGGGACGGGCGGAGACACGGGAGGCGGCCACCCAGGCGACCACCTGTCCCGTACGGGTGTCGGCGACGACGTACCGCAAATGGCCGAGGCGGGCGGAACTGAACGTCTCCCAGGCCGGGGCGGTGGTCTCGAAGCTCGCGTGGCCGGTGTCGAGGCCGAGCTGGTAGACGCTCAGAACCTGGCCGGCGTCCTCGGCCCGCATCGGGCGGATCTCGAAGCCGGGAGCGACGGGCGGCTTGGCGGCCTTCACGATGGCCGAGTGGACGCCGTCGCCGTGGTCGGCGGTGGGGGTGATGGTGATGCCGGTGAAGCCGGCCTCCAGGAGCAGGGTGCGATACTCGCCGACGGTCAGGGAACCGGCCGTGCAGCCGATGCGGGTCTCGGTGCGGCGGCGCAGGTCCTGGTCGGGGATGGTGTCCTCGGTGACGACGTCGCTGACGCCGAAGCGGCCGCCGGGGCGCAGGACGCGGAACGCCTCAGCCAGGGTGGCGGCCTTGTCGTCGGACAGGTTGATGACGCAGTTGGAGATGACCACGTCGACCGTACGGCCGGGCATCGGGATGTGCTCGATGGTGCCGTACAGGAACTCGGTGTTGGTCACGCCGGCCTGTGCGGCGTTGTCACGGGCGAGGCTCAGCATGTCGGGGCTGGCGTCCAGCCCGTAGACCCTGCCGGTGGGGCCGACGCGGCGGGCGGACAGCAGGACGTCGATTCCGCCGCCGGAGCCGAGGTCGAGCACGACGTCGCCCTCGTGCAGGTCGGCGACGGCGACGGGGTTGCCGCAGCCCAGGCTGGCGCGCAGGGCGCCGTCGAGCAGGGCGGCCGTGTCGTCGTAACCGGCGGCGCCGACGCAGCCCTCGCCGAACGAGGCGGAGTCGTGGCCGGACTGGCCGGTCATCGCGGTCCTGGCGAACTTGGAGTAGCGGTCGACGATCTCATCGTGAGCCACGGCGGCCTCCTTCACGCGCCGGACGGGTGCGGCGGCGAGCCCAGGCCGCTCCCCGCTTCACCTCATCCTGCCGCGGCGGGGATCCGGTAGGTGGGACGCGGGTAGCCGGGCTTGAACGAAGGGACGCCGGCGCTCTGTACGGCCGACGTGCCGGTGGCGGCGGACACCTCTTCCACCGCCTCGGCCACTGCGGCGTCGAGTTCTTCGGGCTCGCATGCGACGCGGGCGTTGATCCGTGCCACCGCCTCGGTGAACGACCTCCCCGCGACGGCGTCCACGGTCGGCTCGGCGCCGCCGGCGGTCACGCTCACCTTGCTAAGGTCACCGGCGGCGGACTCGAGGCTGACCTTCACATGGCCGATCATCCAGCCGTAGCGGGCGGCGGTCGCGGACAGGTGCTCCAGCAACTTGCGGGCCCAGGTGTCCGGGTCGAAGCCCTTCGCCGCCGTCACGTCCAGGCTGAGGTTCAGCCATGCCAGCGCGGCCTCGGCGTTGGCGTAGCGGTCGTAATCGATATCGAGGCCGCGGCCCGCGGGCTCCGAGCCCAGCCACAGGGACACCAGTTGTTCCAGCCCCTCCCCGGTTTTCGCCGAGTAGCCGAGCACGGTGGCGGTGGGGTACCGCTCGCGCAGGTCCGCGATGACGGCGGCGGCCTTCGCCGCGCCGATCAGGTCGATCTTGTTGAGCGCGATCACGTCGGCTTCCTGTAACTGCTTGCCGAACAGGTAGGACATGTCCGACTCCGTGTCGTCCAGCGGCAACGACGTACGGAGCGCGTCAAGCCTTTCCGGTTCGACGACAACCAGGAGGGGGGCGGGCGTGAAACGTTCACCGTAGTGAGCGCTGAGCGGCCGGATGACGGTGGCCTGCAAATCGGTGCAACTGCCCACCGCTTCGGCAAGCAGTGTGTCCACCTGGTGGCCGTCGACCAGGCGCTGCGCGACGGTCAGCAGGTCTTCGAACCGGCAGCAGAAACATCCGCCCGTGACCTCGCCGGCCTCCGCGATCGCCGACTTGGCGAGTTGGGTGTCCACCAGTTCGGTGCCCTGGTCGTTGGTGATGACCGCGACCCTGTGCCCCTGCGACTGGAGATGTTTCGCGACCGCGACGAGAGTGGTGGTCTTCCCCGCCCCGAGAAAACCACTCAAGGTCATGAAGGTGATCAACCGGCGTTCGCCTCACTTCTGGTAACGGTGCTCCGTACAGATATCGCCGCATGGCACGGCACGAGTGAGTATTCGCGTCACAGGAAGTCGTGGGGGTGTCGGTGATCCGCCATCCGCAGCCAGCTAACAGCCTCTGTTCCACGAGGTCAAGATTCTTGATGCCAGGAAACAAATGATTAACAATGCTGCGAGGCCGCACCGAAAAAGGGGTATTGATGACGATCAATACAGACGCTATACTCTTAAAAAATCTATTGTGTGTGCGAAATTAATCGCGCATCATTTCCGCAATGACGACATCGGCACCTGACCGCCTGCCGGATCGCCTATCTCGCGGCGACGGAAGGCAGGGCGATGATGCCCGTCAGTGCGGTGAGCGCCTCGGGCACGACCCGGTAGTAGACCCAGGTGCCCCGACGAGTCGACGTGACGAGCCCGGCGTCCCGGAGAACCCTGAGGTGATGGCTGATGGTCGGCTGGGTGAGGTCGAACGCCCCGACGAGGTCGCACACGCACGCCTCGCCGTCGAGGTGAGAGGCGACGAGGGAGAGCAGCCTCAGCCGTACGGGGTCGCCGAGCGCCTTGAAGCCCGCGGCAAGCGCGATGCTCTGCTCCCGCGTCAGCGGCTCCGTCACCCGCGCCGGGCGCGACACACCGGGTTCGACCGCGGGAAGGTCTTCATGCGGCAGCAGCACGGGCTCGTCGTGCTCGGCCATGGCGATCAGGTCCTCTCCCTAAGCGCCCCGGGCGTGGATCACCCGGCCGCATCACCCACGAGTCTAGACAACCCTTCCGCGCAGGAGGTTTCGTCATACTGCGTCCCCCGCTGACCCACGCCGAGGCGACGGAGCGTGGCGCTCTGCTGCGTGTGCGGTCGTACAACATTCACGTCGATTTGAGCCGGACCGGGGAGCCGGTGTTCCGGTCCAGGAGCACGATTCGCTTCACCTGCGCCCGGCCAGGCGCTTCCAGCTGGGCGGACGCGCTGCCCCGGCGGGTCCGGTCCGCCGTGCTCAACGGGCGGCCGGTCGAGTACGACGGCGCGGGACGGATCCGCCTGCCCGATCTGGCGGCCGTCAACGAACTGGCCGTGGATGCGGACTACGACTTCTCCACCAGTGGCGAGGGCCTGCACCAGTACACGGACCCGGCCGATCAGCAGGTGTACGTGTACAGCCACCTGCAGCCCGGCCACGCCCCCCGGGTGTTCGCCTGCTTCGATCAGCCCGACCTCAAGGCACCCTTCGCAATCACCGTGACCGCTCCGGACGGGTGGACCGTGTTGTCCAACGCCCCGCTCGACGACCGGCCCGGGACGGGCGTCCACAGGTTCGCACCGACCCCGCCGATCAGCACGTACGTGGTGGCCGTGGCGGCCGGCCCGTGGGCGTCGTGGACGGCGGACCGACCGGGCGCCGTGCCCCTGGGGGTGCACTCCCGCCGTTCCCTGGCGGCGCACCTCGACCCGGCCGTGCTGCTGGAGCGGCTCAGGAAGGGGGTGGCGTTCTTCGCCGAGGCGTTCGCGACGCCCTATCCGTTCCGGAAGCTCGACCTGTGCTTCGTGCCCGAGTTCAACTTCGGGGCCATGGAGAACGCCGCCTGCGTGTTCGCCGCGGAGACGTTCGTCTTCGACCGCGCGGTCACCCGGTACGCGCACCGCCGCCGGGACGAGATGATCTTTCACGAGATCTCCCACCAGTGGTTCGGCGATCTCGTCACGCTGCGCTGGTGGGACGACCTGTGGCTGAGCGAGGCGTTCGCCACCTGGGCCGGCGTCCACGCGCTGACCCGGCTCACGGACGACGTCGACGCCTGGGCCGACTTCGCCGCCGGCAAGAAGGCGCACGCGTACCTCCTGGACCAGTCGGCCTCGACCCACCCGGTCGTGACCGGCGTCCCCGACGTGGACGCCGCCGGGTCGGCCTTCGACGCCCTGACGTACCACAAGGGCGCGAGCGTGCTGCGCCAGCTGGTGGCCCGCCTGGGGCTCGGCGGGTTCCTGGAGGGCATGCGGCGCTACTTCGCGGACCATTCCTACGGCACCGCCGGCCGGGCCGAGATGTTCGGCGCCCTGGAGAAGGCGGGCGGCCGGGACCTGACCGCCTGGGCGGACGCCTGGCTGCTGGCGGCCGGGCTCACCGAGGTGCGGGCCGACTTCGACGTCGACGAGGCCGGGTGCTTCACGCGTTTCGACCTGCTCCAGGACGGAGTGGCGAGGCCGCACCGTCTCGCGGTGGGCGTCTACGCGGAGGACCGCCACGGCGATCTGGTCCGTGTGCGCAGGCACGAACTCGACGCCGACGGCCCCCGCACGAGCGTCGAGGCGCTCGTCGGCGCCCGGTCCGGCGCGCTGGTGCTGCCCAACGACGGCGACCTGACGTACTGCCGGATCGTGCTGGACCCGCGCTCCACCGAGGAGGTCGTCCACCGGATCGGCCGGCTGGCCGATCCCATGACCCGCTCGCTTTGCTGGACGGCGGCGTGGGACATGGTCCGGCACGGGGAGCTGCCGCCGCGGCGGTTCCTGACGATGGTCCTCGGCGGCCTGACGGCGGAGACGCAGATCGGCGTGTTCCAGCGGCTCCTCGTCCGGGTCGCCACCGTGCTGACGGCCTACACCGAGCAGGGCTGGGCCCGTGCCCACGGCTGGCCGTCGTACGTGGACCGCCTGCTGGACGTCGTCAACACCCCGGACGGCGACGCGGACCAGAGGCTGGCGGCGGCGCGGGCCATCGCGGACGCGGCACTGACGGCTGTCCAGGCCGGCACGATGCGGAAGTGGTTCCACGGATCGGCCCCTATCGACGTAGACGACGCGTTACGCGGCGGGCTCGCCCGGTCCCTGGTCGCGCATGGGGAGGCCCTGGAGGACGTGACCGGCGCCTGCACCGCCGTGACAGAACGGCTCGCCGAGCGGCTCAGGGCGTCGGTGCCCACCGCTGAGGCCAAGGAGTGGGCGTGGACGACCATACTGCGCAGCGGGAGCGTCGCGCAGGTCCGCGCGCTGGCCGACGGCTTCGCCCACCCCGCGCACCATCACCTGCTCGCGCCGTTCGCGCGGCGCTACGCGCAGGATGTCCCACCTCTGCTGACCGCCGTGGGAGACCGGGAACCGGCGCGTACGATCGCCGTCCGGATGTTCCCCTCTTGGTCGGTCTCACGGCGCACGCTGAGAGTGATCGACCACCTGCCCTCCGATGACCGGGTCGTCAGGCTGACCGGTGCGGCCAGGGCCGAACTCGCCCTCGCAGTGGACCTGTCCGAGCGGGACGCCGCCGGGTGACAGCCATTCCTCCGCGCTGTCGCCCGCGGCGAACCTCCCGAAGACCTCCAGCATGGCCGGCCCGGCGTCCGGGCCCGCGTACCACCGCTCCCCCGCCCGGTCGGCCAGGTGGTCCCACAGCGTCTCGCGCAGCATGAACGCCTGGTGATACACCAACGGGTAGCAGGGCTTGCCCTCCAGGTACGTCTGCATCCGATCCCACGCGGCCCCTCGGTCCACCGCGACACCGAACTCCCGCTCGTACGAGCGCACGTACTCGGCGGCCGGGTCCGGGCAGCCGTCGTGCACGGCCATCTCGTAGCAGAGACTGGTGGCCACCAGGCGCCGGACGTGGTCACGCGCGAAGGTCAGGCGCTCCACGGCCTCGGCCTCAACCGTGACGCCAAGGTGGCGCCGCTGCCAGTCCGGCCGCCGGACGACCCGTTCCAGGGTGAAGCCGAACGCCTCGGTCAGCGCCGGGTGCGTGCGCCACAGATCGGCGGGGTGTCGGGTGCCCGCGGTGAAGTGCAGCGCGTGCCCGAACTCGTGCAGAAGCGTGGCGTGGTGCCCCAGCGCCGCGCCCGGCGTGACGGACACCCGCACGTCGACCGGCGGCGCGACCGGCGAGCAGAACGCCGTGCCCGACTTGCCGGGCCGTGCGACGTCATCGACGAGGATGCGTTCCAGGCATCCGCCGAAACCCCACTCGCGCACGGTGGAGCGGACGCTCTCGAGGGCGCCGCCGGCGCCCTCGGGCAGGACGGCGCGTGCGGCGACCAGGCGGGCGTCCCCCATGGACGGGGTGGAAATCGCGTCGCGTGCCCGCCAGTCGTCCCATCGCTTGAGGAACTCGGCCCGCGTGGCGTCCAGCCAGTTCCGGGCGTGGGCCACGAACCGGTCCACCTCCGGGTGCAGCGCCCGCACCAGCGCGGCGTGTGTCGGGAACCCCAGCTCGGCCCGCGCCTCGGAGTACGCGTCGAGCCAGCGCCGCCGGCCCTCGCGCAGCCGCTCCCCGACGTCCGCCAGGGCGGCCCGGACCTCGGCGCGCCGCCGGTCGTCGGTGACGGTCCGCGAGAGGGCGATCAGTTCACCGTGGGTGAGCGTCCTGCCGCCGGCCTCAGCGGTGACGGTGCGCTGGAGCAGCCGTAGCCGCGCGGTCGCCTCCGTCAACCGGACGCGGAAGTACCAGAGGACCAGTTCGCCGGCGTAGTGCAGGTCACCGTGCTCCAGTGCCATGAGGACGAGCCCGCCGTCGGTCAGCCAGGTGAGGCCGCCCTCCGGCAGCGCCGGGTGGTCCTCGCCCTGTCCCGTCGCGGCCAGCCAGCGGGCATGGGCGACCCGGGCCTGCAGCGCCGCGAGGTTCTCAACGTGACCGGCCAGGTAGCCGGGGACGGTGGTCACGATGGGTCCACAGAGGCCGCCGGGGGCAGGCCGAGCACCTCCGAGGCGCCGTCGGCGACCCGCTGCCAGAAGTCACGCCGGTCCTCGGGGAGCCCGGCGAACAGCTCCGAGCAGCGGCGCATCAGCTCCAGCGCCAGCCCGGGATGGGCCAGCACGCCGCGGATCCAGGCGAGCTGGCCGGGCTCCGGCGGGTCGATGCGCAGCCCGGCGAGACCCGCGCGGACCTTGCGCCCGACGCGCTCGTCCAGGCTGGTCGCGTAGCTCTCCCGGGCCTGCGGAGTGTCGCCGTCCACCGCGAGGGGCACGGTGGCGGCGAGTGCCTCCGCCGCCGCGCAGGCGTCGGTGATGCCCGCCCCGAACAGCGGGTCCTTGTGGCAGTAGGCGTCGCCCGCCAGCCGCCAGCCCGGCCCCGCCGGCTCGCGGTGGAAGTTCCGCAGGCTCTTCGACGCGTACACGGGTGAGACCCGCCGCGCCGCACGCAATCGGTCCGCCATGGCGGGGATCGAGCGGAGCAGGCGCTCGTACCCCTCGTCTCCCCGGATTGCCGCGTACTCTCCCACGGGCGCCGACAACATGATCACCCATCGGCCGCCGTCGCACGGGCCGACCTGGAGCACGTGGCCGTCGTCGTGCCACAGCTCCAGCGCGGGCGAGGGCAGGGGGACGACGTCCTCCCAGTAGGCGTGGAACGTGCAGCGCATGGCCCCGGCGTCGAAGGTCGTGGCCGCGCCGACGTGACGAGCGGTCGGCGATCCCCGCCCGTCCGCGCCCACGACGATCCTGGCCTTCTCCGACCACCCCGAGCCCTCGATCCCGATGACATGGTCACCGTCCCAGCAGAGGGACCGCACCGGGCTGCGTTGCCTGATCTCGGCCCCGTGCCGGCTCGCGGCGCGAAGCAGGACCCCGCTGAGGGTCTCCCGGCGTACGCACAGGTTGTAGTGGTACGGCGAGCGGGGCAGCATGGGCGCCCCGTAGTACCCGCCCTCAACCTCCAGGTGCCAGCGTCGCAGCGGTGGCGCGCCGGTGGCGAGCACCTCGTCCAGCACGCCGAGCCTGTCCAGGAAGGACAGCGTCGTCGGGCCGAAGAAGTGGGTGGAGACGGCCGGGGCGGGCAGCCTGGTGCGGTCGCACACCAAAACCCGCAGACCCTCCCGCGCGAGCAGGGCGGCGCTCGCGGCCCCGGTGACGCCGCCGCCGACCACGATCACGTCATACATCGGCCGCTCCTCGCGTCATGTCCCGCCGGCCAGTACGAACGGCATGCGGCCCGACCAGATCCTGCTGACGGCCCACCGGCGGTCGCTGACCGCGCGGAAGCGGCGGCCGAGCACCTCACGCAGGTCCAGGGCGATCGGACGCTGCCGGAGGATTCCGGCCACCCGTCCGTCCCTGATCAGGAACCCGAGCCGCAGCCTGCCCTCGACGACCGGTGAGAGGCCGGCGCGCTGGTGTCCACCCATCAGCGACTCGACGAGCACCCCCTCGCGGACGCCGGCCAGCAGGTCGTCGAAGGAACAGACGTCGGCCGGTCCGGCGGACAGCGTCGCGCCGTTGAGCACCGGCGTGGCGGGCTTGAGCACCGTACGGCGCAGGGCGTTGCCCCGGAACCCGTGCCCGGTGGGCGCCGTCCCGCACACGGCCGCCGTACGGACGCTGTGGTACGCCCGGATCGGGACGCCCCGCTCGACCAGCGTGAGGGGCGTGCACGGCACGCCGTCGTCGTCGCTGCCCGGCCAGGCCAGCCCGCCGGTGCCCTCGTCGTCCGGCGCGGCCGGCTCCGAGGGATGGTCGCACAGGCCGATCGAGGGGTGCAGGAACGGCTCGCCCAGATGCCCGGCGACGAACGAGCGGCCCGCGGTGACGGCGGTGCCGTTCAGCGCGGTTACCAGCGGGGTGAGCAGGGTGTGCACCGCAGATGGGGCGAGCAGCACGTCGTGGTCGCCGGAGGGCGCGTCGGCGGCGGGCAGCCCGTCCCATCCGGCCGCGGCCTCCAGCCACGCGGCGAGCGCGGCGGGCAGCTCCGGCGTCCGGGTCCAGCCGGTCCAGGGCAGCTGGACGGCCGACCCTTCCGCCAGCGCGGCGATGTGGAAGAACCGGTCCGAGGTCGTGGTCCGCCCGTCCGGGGCCGCACGGTGCACCGCCTGTTCGGTCCGGGTCACCGTGCCGTGCACGGTCAGCCCGGCCGAGCGTTGCAGCGCGCCCAGCTGCTCGGCCAGAAGCCGGACGGATCGGGTTCCCTCATCCACGGCGGCCGTCTCGGCGGCCTCAGGGGCGGCGTTCCTCCCGATGACCGGGTCGCGGGGCGCCGGGGGCCCGTGAGCCGCGTTCCGTACGGCCTCGCCGACCAGGCCGTGCACGTCGTCGAGGCGGGTCGTGGTGGCCGTGCCCACCCGGCCGTGGCGGTGCACCCGCAGGCACAGCGCCGTCTCGTGCGCGGACCTGACCAGGTCGGGTATGCCCGAGCCGACCTCCACCACGGTGTCGTCGCGCTCGACGGCCAGGATCTCCCAGTGGTCGGCACGGGCCGCGGCCTCCGCTCCGGCCTGTTCCAGCCGGTCAGCCAGAGGTGACACGTATGCCTCGCAATCGCAGCATGGGGGCCCAGGAGCTGACCGGCAGCGCGTTCTGGCCCTGCTTGCCACAGCTCGCCGAGGTGTCGCCGCGCCACTGCTCACGGCCGATCGCGTCGATGGCCGCGAAGGCGCCGAGCACGTCACCGGACAGCACCACGCCTCTGACCCGGCCGCGGACCTCGCCGTCGCGGATCTCCCGGCACTCCGCCGGCAGGAAGGTGAATCCGGCGCGGTCGGTCTGCCCGCCGAGCACGCCGCGGGCCAGCAGCCCGCGCGCCACACCGCCGATCATCTCCTCCTCGGACGCGGCGCCGGGGGCGATGGCGATCGTCCGCAGCCGGGGCAGCGGCGGGTGGCGGAAGTTCAGGGCTCTGGCGTTGCCGGTGGGGTCCTCACGGAAGGCCGCCGCGGTGGAGCGGTCGTGCAGCCGGGGCCGGGTGACGACGCCGTCGCGCAGCAACTCCACCGGATACCCCGCCGTGCCCTCGTCGTCCACCGGTACGAATCCCCGCGCACCGGGACGTCCGGGATGGTCGGTGATCGTCAGCATGGGCGGGCCGAGCCGGCGTCCAGGGGCCAGGGACCGTTGCAGAGGCGCGTCCCCGAGGTGGTGGTCGGCCTCGGCGAGATGCCCGATCGTCTCGTGGGCCCAGATGCCGGCCAGCGGGCCGTCGCAGACCACGTCGTACTCCCCCGGCGCCACGACGGGGGCGGCGCGCAGGTCCACCGCGGTCGCGACGGCGGCCTCCACGTCCGGGGCCAGCCCCCGCACCACGGAGAAGTCGCCGCCGCTGCCGGCCGACACCGAGCCTGCGGTCCTCGCGGCGCCGCCGTCGGCGTAGACGGTGATCTGCAGCGTCAGGTCCCTGCGCCGGTAGGAGACGCCGGTCCCCTCGCTGGTGAACAGCTCCACGTCCGCGACCGACTCGCGGTAGTAGACGAGCGCCCCGGTCACGCCGGGATGCGCGGCCAGCGCCGCCGCGTGGTAGGCGCCGAGCAGTTCCACCTTCTCCGCCAGGCCGACCGTCTCCGCGAGCTCTCCGGTCTCGCCGGGACGGTCGTCCCGGTAGGGCCGGTGCGCGGCGAGACGTCCCGCCGCACACCCCAGTTCGACGGCGTCCCGCGCGGCCCTGCGCAGCACCGGCCCGGCGTCCATGGCGGTGCCCGACGCGAACGCCGACCCCGACCGGCCGATCACACGGGCACAGCACCCCTCGTCACGGCTGGTCACGCTGCTTTCCAGGCCGTCGCCGCGCCACACCAGGTCGACGGTCCTGGCGCGTTCGAGACGTACCTCGGCGTAGTCGTCCGCCCGCAGGCCCACGTCCCGGAAGAGCGCGGGCGAGCCGCCGGTCAGCAGCACGGTCGGGCGGGGCTGTCGTCCCGGTAGGCGAAGATCATTGCACTGGTGACCTGCGCGCCGTCGCGGTAGGGGACGAGCCCGTCGCTGCGCATGTCCACGCTGCCGAAGCCCGCGCCGAGCACCAGGTTCCGGTACTGGCTCTCGGTCATGCCCACCACGCACCGGGCGAAGTCCTCCGCGCCGGCGGACTCGCCGGCCGCCACGTCCGCCGGCGGCGGGCCGTCGTCGGAGTACACGACGTCGGAGATCACCGCCACCCCTCCCGGGCGCAGGACGGCCGCGACCGCGTGCAGCACTTCCTTCTTGTCGGGGAACATGCCGAGGACGCAGTTGCTCATCACCACGTCCACGCTGGCCTCACGCACCGGCGGGCGCCGGATGTCGCCGACCCGCACGTCGATGTTCTTGAGCCCCATCTCCTTGGCCGCGCGCCGGGCCGTCCTGACCATCTGCATCGACGCGTCGACGCCGATGACCCGGCCCGTCTCACCCACCCGGCGCGCGGCGATCAGCAGATCCAGCCCGGCGCCGCAGCCGAAGTCCACGACCGTCTGCCCGGGTCGCAGGCCGATCGCGTTCATGGGCGAGCCGCAGCCGCTGGACAGCTCCAGGACCCAGTCGGGGATCTCGGCGAGCTCCTCCGGGGTGTACACCGACGTGGGAGAGCAGCACAGCGTGCTGGTGCCCTGCACCGCCAGCGCGTCGTAGCGCTTCTTGACGTGCGTCTCGACGGGAACGGGACCCTGGTCGGCCGGGGCCGCTTCCGGGGCCGCGCAGCAGCCCGCCGCCTGGTCCGCGGTCGCCGGGGCGCATCCGCAGGCGTCCGGCTCGGCGACCGTCTCAACCGACGTCCCCGGCCGGATCAGCTCATCCAGGGAAACGAACCCACGCGTGTCATCTGCTCCCACGTTCCCTCTTCTCCTTCCGGTCGGTTCGCGTGCTCCTGCTGCCGGCGCAGCGCCATGGGCAGCAGGTAGGCCAACTGGGTCTCGACACGCGTCGTGATGCTGGACACCTTGGGGCAGTAGCAGGTGTTGAAGTCGCCGCCGTTGGCCGCCCACGCCTTGATGGGGCAGCCGCCGCCCCCGCAGAACAACTTCACGTTGCAGTCGCGGCACATGGGCACGGTGTCCACGTGGCGGTGCCGCCACGGATCCCGATAGCCGGCCGCGTAGCTGAACTCGGGGTAGAACGTCCCGCAGGCGTGCTGGGGACGGCCCACGGTCTCCGGGCAGCCGTAGATCTTGCCGTTGGGGTCGAAGGCGACGACGCTCGTGCCGGCGCTGCACCCCTGGAGGTTGGGCCGCAGGCGGTCGCCCTCCAGGACGGCCGACCTGATGCGGGCCAGGTCGGGCTGCAGCATGCGGTCCACCAGGGGGTTCTGCTGGACCATGCGCCAGAAGGCCTCCTGGAGCCCGGCCTTGACATCCCCCCGGACCATGCGCTTGCGCTTCTCCTCGGGGTGGTCGGGGGTGACGTACAGGAACGTGGTGGCCTTGGTGAAGCCGTTGAACAGGCGGATCTTCGGGTGGTCGAGCCACCCCTTGGCCTGCGCGAACTCCGCGAAGCGCGGCATGTCGTCCACGCTGTCCTCGTCGACGAGCACCCGGATCAGCACGCGGATGCCGGCCTCCGCGGCCACGTCGATGCTGCGCTCGATGAGCTCGAACGTCGGCTTGCCGTTGCGGAAAACCCGCCGGGTGTCATGGGTCCTCGGCGTGCCGTCCAGGCTGACCTGGACCTCCTCGCAGCCGTACTCGAGCAGCATCGGCACGTACGCGTCCAGCGCCACGCCGTTGGTGATGGCGGTGACCGGGTAGCCGCGGTCGTACGAGCCGCGCAGGATCTGCTCGACGGCGCCGCGGTGGTACGGCGTGTCCAGCAGCGGTTCCCCGCCGAACAGGGTGATGTACGGCGGGCCGGAGTTCTGGTGCCGGTCCTGGATCTCCGGGATGGTGTCGAACGCGGCCTCGATCATCTCCTCGTCCATGCGCGGGCTCTTGGTGGTCAGCTCGCCCTCGAAGCAGTACGGGCACGCCAGGTTGCACACGAACGACGGGATGAACATGAACTGGAACGGCGCTTCCTGGATCGCCTGGAAGTAGCCGTCGACGATGGCGCGGTAGCGCGCCTCCTCCTCGACCGGGTCGGTGCAGACGTACCCGCGCTCCAGCAGGCCCGCCACGAGCTCACGATCGACGGCGTCTCCGGCGCGGACCCGTTCCAGCACGGCGACCTCGGCGGGGGTGACGATGTCCATCGATCCGGACACCGCGTTGGCGAGGACGCTCACCTTGCCGCTCTCGTCGAGATAGGCCGGGTCCAGGGTGCCCTCGGGGAGCTCCACCGAGAAGGTGACGGTGTTCGGGCTCACAAGCATGGTGTGTCTCCCAGAAACGGTGTCCGTGGTGCCGCCGGGGGGTGGGTGAGGGGTGGGCCGGGAATTGGAGGGCGCGGCAGGCGATACCTGTGTCGTACGGTCCGTCGGCCACGGTCACTCGCAGCCGTCGGGGTCGTTGGCCATGATGCTGGTCACGACGTCGAGGTTCTTCCGGCCGCGCATGGCGGTGCAGCAGTCGGTCTGCTTCTCGGACACTGCGGCGTTCTCGATCATGGAAATGGCGATCATAGGTATCACCTCCTCCACTGTGATCTCTGCCGCGCTCTCCGGCCCGCTCCCCGCCGCGACGCGGCGGAGAGAGTCGTTGGTGGGGCGCGTGCCCCAGGTGGCGGGTCACCGCAGGACCTCCCGCACGATGAGCACCGCGACGGTGATCAGGCCCTCGCCGATGATCAGCCCGGAGGCGACGATCTCGGTCCCGCTGCGCCGGCCGGGGTTGCGGCGGGTGAGCAGCCACTGGGTAAGGCCTCCGGCGGCGAGGGTCAGCGAGTAGGCGGGGGGAAGCAGCACCCCGAGGCCGATCATCGTGGGCATGGCCGAGGTGAAGGCCAGGCCCAGGCCCAGCGGGCCCGAAACGGCCAGCGCGAGGGCCACGGTGGCGGGGTATTCGGCCGATCCCCGGACCGTGGCGTCCACGAACTGGACCGCGGTGGCCACGGGGGCGGGGAAGGAACGTCCTCCGAGCACACCCGCGCGGCTGAGCACCGCGATCACCAGGACGCCGACCACGGCGCCGGCCAGGCCGCCCGCCAGTTGCGTCCAGCCCGTCAGCCGCCTGGGCGGCTCGGACAGGCCCTCGGGGCGGTCGTGGGCGACCTTCACCGAGTAGGTGAAGTACACCGCGGCCAGGGCCGCGCAACAGATGGTCGAGGCCATGAGCAACGCCACCGTCTGGTCCGCGCCGGATACGGCGAAGGCCACGACGCTGAAGTACAGCGCCGGCGACAGCGGAACCAGCCCGATCTCGCCGCCGGCCCGGGTGAGGAACACGGTCATCACGGCGAGCAGCACGACGCCGAGCAGGCCGTAACCGAGGTATCGCAGAAGAGACGGATACATCAGCGCCAGAAGCGCGGTTCCCACGAGGACGGCGACGGCGAACCACCGCGTACGGCCCGGGAGCAGCCGGCCCCCCTGGAGGGAACGCGCCAGCGGGCCGCGGACCCGGGCGATCGAGGCGAGGGAGTAGCCGAGGATGAGGCCGACGCCGGCGGCGAGCACCCAGGGATAGGACAGATGGTCGGTGTACGCCACGGACCGGCCCGCCGTGCCGTCCTGGACCGCCCACACGACGAGGGTGTACGCCGCACCGGCCGCCAGCCAGGCGCACGCGCGCGGGCCGATGAGGAATCCGACCCCGTACAGCAACGGCGAGAGGGCCAGCGCCAGATGGGTGCCCGTGACCTCCGGCGTGACGTCGTGGCCCCACAGGGCGACCCCCAGGGCCGACGCGGCGCCCACCCCGGCGGCGATGGGAAGCATCCGGCCGAGCCGGTCACTCTCCCCGTCCTTGGGCCTGCTGAGCGACGCCATCAGGGTGATGGCCGGCTTCAGAGTCGGGTAGGGCAGCCTCTCGGCGACCACCAGCGTCCGCGCGACGAGCCCGCCGAGGAGGATGCCCACGGCGTTCGCGGCCATCGCCAGCACCACCAGAAACCCCCAGGCCGGCAGCTCGCCGGCCCGCAGGACGACGGCCCCGATGCCGGTGTCCAGTGCGGCCGTCGCCATGTAGCCGCTGGACGCGATGGAGAAGACGACGAAGAGACCCTGCCAGCTGAGCGCCCCCGCGACCCGGAGCAGCGCCGCCCCCAGCGCGGCCACCAGCGCCGACCCTCCGAAGGACGTGCCGGTGCGGAACAGGACCAGCACGTTGAGGACGCAGAGCAGCACCCCGATGGCCAGGCCGATGAGCGTGGCCCAGACGTACGATCCCCGCCAGCCGGCAGGGGTGTCTACCGCCAGAGTCGAATGCGCTGAAGTGGAGGATGCGGTGCGCTCCTTTCCTCCCACGGAGCGCCCCCCATCTGCACCAGGTGAAATACATTGATAACTATCGATGTAGCCGACGAGTGCACACTAAAATGAGCCGACCGCAATGGTCAAGGGCCTTGACAAGATTGTCTATTCATGTAGGCAGCTCATGTTACGTGACCATTACGATAATTTTCGCGATTACGCCAGACAACATCGCGGTCATCTCCGCCGGACCACAGCGTGCGATCGACGAGCAGGGCGTCGATCTCTACACGTCCGGTCGTCGCCGCGCCCGGATTCCGGCCGATCGCCGAGTGTTTCCAGCCATTTTGGTCTGTCCGGAATATGCCATCACGGCCGGACTCCCGGCGCGACAGTCAGGCGAACTTCCCGGAAATCGACGCTACCAAATCGCATTGATCTCTGTAAATATCGGTACGGATGGTACTGGAAGTGGCTTCGGGTCATGTGGCGACTGGTCGGCTGGTGCGGTGCAGCAGGACGTCATGCGGTATGTCATGTCAGGGGGGCCTAACGTGCGTGACTCGTCAGTACGTCTCGACCGGATCGGCACCTTTTGGTGAGCCCGGCGTTGCACCTGTTTACAGGATCTTCATCCACAGGTCTTGACTATGGCTCCGACAGTCCTGACGCTATTTCCGTCGGACAGTGGATCTACGATCCAAAGGCCGGTGATGCGTGAACGTCGAACAGGCCGTACGACAGCGCTACAGCATTACAGCGTCGCGTCGCGGGCGCCCGAGGCGGTCCGGTGCTCCCTGATCAGCGATACCTTGCGGCAATTCCCACAGATGTCGTGGAGAAGGATTACTGCTGCGGAGATCCCGTCAGCGACCTACGACCGGGCGAGCGGGTGCTCGACCCCGGCAGCGGCGCCGGGAAGGTCTGTTTCATCGCCGCACAGACCGTCGGCTCGGCCGGATCCGTTTTGAGAGTCGACATCGACGACGGCATGTCGCCAGTCACGACGCCGGCTGCACTGTACCGCGGACCGTTCGCCGCGGTCGCTCACGGCACAGGGCTGCAACTGGTCGGCGGCCGGCTGGTTCCACTCCGGCGGCAGGACGTGCGACGGCCGCGAAGGCAACTGCGGCTGCTGACGCTGTGGAAGACGGCGCCTGATGCGCCGGTTTCGGCATTGCTTTTCGGTCTGATGCCCGCGGACGTGTAGTCAGGCCCGGCCTTACCTCTCGCTGCGCGCGCTCCCATACGAGCACCGCTACCCCCGGAGGCATACCCATGGAAGTGCTCGTACTTGTGCTCGTGCTCTTACTGGCCGCCGCCAACGGAGCGAACGACGTACCGAAGGGTGTCGCCACGCTCGCCGGCGCGGGCGTGACGAAAATCCGCACGGCCATCGCATGGGGCACCGTAGCCACCACCCTCGGCTGCCTCGTCTCGTTGACATTGGCCTCGAAGATGACCGATCTCTTCTCCAAAGGCATCGTCTCCGCCAAGCCCACCCCGGCTTTCACGGTCGCGGTGCTGATCGGAACCATCTTCTGGGTCGTCTTGGCTACCGTCCTGAAGTTGCCCGTCTCCACCACCCATGCCCTGGTCGGCTCGCTTCTCGGCGCAGGAAGCTTGTTCGCCAGCTCCGCGGTCGAGTGGAACGGACTGCTCGGGAAGGTCGTGCAGCCGCTGCTGCTGAGCATCCTGGTGGCCTACGCCATCTCAGCCGTATTAGGAATCATCACCCGGAAAGTCGTGACGATCCGTACGGCGAGAAAGGAAAGAATCCAGGTTCCGGTCCCGGACGGCGACGCGGCGCCGGTCGCGACCTTGACAGCACAGGTCGAGCCGACCAAAGCGCAGCGAGCCATCGGAATCGCTCACTGGGCGACAAGCGGCCTGGCGAGCTTCGCCCGGGGCCTCAACGACGCGCCCAAGATCGTTGCTATCGGCACCTTCGCGCTGGTGGGCGGAATGACCCCGACCGGCCTGCTGTTCGCCGTCACCGCGGCCATGGCCATCGGAGGTGTCGTGGCGGGCTCTCGCATCGCCGACCGGCTCGCGTACTCCGTTATCAAGATTCCTCATGTCGAGGGTTTCACCGCCAACCTCACGACCGCGAGCCTCGTCGGACTGGGTGCCATGTTGGGCTTGCCTATGTCGACCACGCAGGTGTCGGCAGGGGCCATCTCCGGCATCGCGGCCAATGACCTATCCAGGCTCAACAAGAAGACGGTCCGTGACCTTCTGATCGCTTGGTTGTGCACACCGCCTGTCGCCGCCGCCGTAGCCGCAGGAGCGTATCTACTGCTCAAGTAGCGGGCACAGCAGACGGATTGCCGCCGTTCCCGGCCGCAATCCCGGAACGGCAGGAGGCCTGGTGGACCGAGGCGGCGTACGTCAACCGAGGATGCCCCTTGTCGCCTCGCGTCATCTTGGCCATGGCGGACAGCGACGGAGGAGCCTCGGTTGCACTCAGCGGGAGCACCGCTTCGAGGAGTGGTGGCACCTCCTGGTCGCCTCAAGCAACCTGTGGCGTTCCGCCTCCTCCGGGCTGGTGGCGTTTCAGGGTGAGCGACGTCGTGATCGGCAACGCCTCCGCACCAAAGCGACGCACCACGGCGGAAGAGGAGGCAAGGCCTGCCGTGAACGCCATCGGCCAGAGCGAGTGTCAGGAACTCCCAACAGATCGAAGGGACCATCCATGCCCCCGATGCCCAGCGTCCTGTTCGTTTGTGTACACAACGCCGGCCGTTCCCAGATGGCGGCCGGCTGGCTCGCTCATCTGGCTGGCGACCGCGTCCACGTCCGTTCAGCCGGGTCGGCGCCCAGGGAGCAGGTCAACCCCGTTGCCGTCGACGCCATGCGCGAGGTCGGCATCGACATCAGTGCCGAAAGTCCGAAGCTGCTCACTGCCGAGGCCGTTCAGGCATCCGACGTGATCATCACCATGGGCTGCGGTGATGCATGCCCTATCCTCCCCGGCAAACGGTACGAGGACTGGAAACTCGACGACCCGGCCGGGCAAGACATCGATGCTGTGCGCATGATAAGGAACGAGATCTACGACCGGGTGAAGGTGCTGATGGTCGAACTTCTGAAGCCCTGATGCGCTTCCCAGGAGTACGGGGGTGGCTCTCGTGGCTGGCGTCCTTGGCACCAACCTCGCCCACAACCTTCGGGTCTCTCACGCCCCGTGAACACGATCGGGTTCGAGTGCGGCGAGCGGCTGGGTGACTAGGAAGGCCCAGAGTCCATCCTCGAGCGGCTACCCGCCACGACCCGCACGAGAGCGGTTCCTCTTGGAGCGCTTCTGAAGACACCCCCTCTTTACATAGTAGATCCGCCACCGCTGGATTCCGCCAAAACGGACAGTTCCCTGGATGACGAGGAAGCTCATTTGAACACGGCGGTCACGCGCACCTTCGTTGACCGTGGATCCTCTGGTCAGCTCCGGTATTGAGGGGCACCGGTCGGGAGCGGTCGGCACGTTCAGCTTCACGGTCAAACGACGGTCAGACAACAAAAGAGCCTGATCACTTGGAGAGTGATCAGGCCTCTGACCTGCTAGAACAGTGTCGGGACGGCGGGATTTGAACCCACGACCCCTTGACCCCCAGTCAAGTGCGCTGCCAAACTGCGCTACGTCCCGTTGCCCTGGTCTCCCCGGGCACATCCAAACCTTAGCGCAGTTTCCGTCCTCGTGCGTACACGAACCGCGCCGGTGGGCCTAGGCTGGCGATCATGGGCAGGAAGGCGCGGATCGACCAGGAAGAACTCGTCCGGCTGGCCGGCGAGGGATGGACCAACGCCCGCCTCGCCGAGCACTTCGGCGTCACGGAGTCGGGCGTCCTGCAGGCGAAGCGCGCGGCCGGCCTGTCCAAGCCGATGACCGACCACAGCCGTGCCCTGCCCTGGAAACTCCGGCGCGAGCACAGCCAGAGCGGCCCCGCCACCAACCTCCGGAACCTCTCCGCCGCGTCCCAGGGCCGTCGGGTCCCCAAGGACAAGCTCAACACCGCCCTACGGTGGGCGAGCCGGCTGGTCGACGACGGGCTCGACATCGCCTACGACCCCGAGCAGGGCTTTCATGAGGTGCCCGCCGGGGACGACTCTCACGTCGCCCGGGTCCTCACCGAGGCCCGTGACGCCACGGACGCGGCGGGCACCAGTCCCTGACCGTACGGCTCACACACCGTCGCGGGGCAGGGGCCTGGTCTCCTCGCGTACGTGCACGTGGCGTTCGCCCGGGTGGACGGCGGTGTGCGACTCGGTCTCCTGGACGCGGACGTGCGGCTCGGCCGCCGGGTCCACGGTGTACATCGTGTCCGGCTCGATGGTCTCCACCGTCTCCTCGGTCGTCCGCGGACGGCGCGTGTAGCGAGTAGTCAGCACCATGCCGACGACTCCCACAAGCATGAGAATCCAGCCGATCATTTGTAGGTCGATTCCAGGAACGTCCCATTTAACGGCGAACGCGAGGACCGCGCCGACCGCGATGAAGGCGAGACTGGCCCCGAAGCCCATGGCTACCTCCTCTGCTGGTCAACCGCCCTTTACCCGCAGAATCCACGATTACGCAAGGCGTGAAGGCCGCATTCCCGGGCAGTGCGGATGAACAACGCACTCACCCCTGGAGGCAGATATGAACGCCGTAGCATGGGTGGCCGTCGTGATCGTCGCCGTGCTGGTGATCCTGGCAGTCGGCTACCTGGTGTCGGCAAGCAACCGCCGGCGCCACCTGCGCGACCGGTTCGGGCCCGAGTACGAACGGACGGTGCGGGAGAGCGACAGCCGTAAAGAGGCCGAGCAGGAGCTGCTCGCCCGCGAGGAGCGCCACGCCAAGCTGGACATCCGCCCGCTCGACCCGCAGACCCGGGAGCAGTACGCGAGGAAGTGGACCGAGGTGCAGGAGCGGTTCGTCGACGCTCCCGGCTTCGCCGTGACCGAGGCGGACGCGCTGGTCACCGCCGTGATGGCGGAGCGCGGCTATCCCACGGACGAGTTCGAGCAGCGTCTGAGCGACCTGTCGGTCGCGCACGCCGCCACGATCGACCACTACCGCAAGGCCCACGACATCAGCAGCCGCGCCGCCCGGCAGGACGCCACGACGGAAGAGCTCCGTCAGGCGATGGTCCACTACCGCGCGCTGTTCCAGGAGCTTCTCGGCGACGGCGCCGAGGTTTCTCCCCAGGACCACGTGAACGGCGCCGCGTACACCGCCGACGGCTACGACGGCGCCTCGATGAACGGTCACCACGCGGACGTGCGGAAGGCGAGGCGATGACGATGCGGACGAACAGGCACGACGAGCGCGGCGAGGTCGCCGAGCAGCCGACTCCCGAGACCCCCGAGCCCCTCGAGGAGGAGGCGCGCAGAGAGAGGGCCCTCGCGGACGCCGAACGGGACGAGCACGAGGGCCCCGGCCCGGTCTACTCCCCCAGCGAGGCCAGCGACGCGTACACCGCCGGCTACAGCGACGCCACGGCGCGGGACACCCGCGACCGCGCGGCCGGGACAACCGAAGCGGACGCGGACGGCGACGGCCGCCGCTTCCGTGAGCCGTACGGCCAGGCGGGCGACGACGTCCTCACGTCGCCCCGGACCGGCGGCGGGCACACCGCCGACGGCGACCGCCTCGTCGCGGGCGGCCGCGTCGACGACGACATCGAGGGCGACCGGACCTACGACAACACCGCCAACGGCGCGTACGAGGTCCGGGACGCCGACGCCGGGACGGACGGCACCGGGTACGCCCGGGACGGCCTGACGGCCGGGGACACCACGGCCTACGGCGACACCGGAACCGGCACCACGGCGGACACCACCACGCACCGCACCGGGACCGGCACCACGGCGGACACCACCGCAGGCACCCCTGCCGTTCCCTCCGTGGACGGCCCCGTGGCCTACCCCGCCACCACCACGACCGCGGCCTCCGGCGCGGCGTCCGTCCTGGACGAGACGCTGGAAGGCCGGTGGCGCGAGATCAAGTCGGGGTTCGTCGACGATCCCCGTCACTCGATCGAACAGGCGGACGCGCTCGTGGAGGAGGCCCTGTCGGCCTTCACCACCCGCCGTCAGGCGCTGCTCGACCAGTGGAAGGACAACGAGCGGGGCGACACCGAGGCGCTGCGCCTGGCCCTGCACGAGTACCACGCGTTACTAGCCCAGTTGACCCGGAAGTGAGGTAACAATGCTCGCCATCGCCGCGGCGGTCGTCTTCGGGATCGCCTTCCTCCTCGATCTCCTCAACGCGAGCATCGGCATCGGCATGACCGCGCTGATCGCCCTCGGTCTCTGCCTGCTCGCCCTGCACCAGGCCGGTGTCGGCACCGCCGGGGTGAACTCCTGGCGGGGCGGCTGGCGCGGCGGACGCGTCCGTCGCTGACCCCGGCCCTCTCGTCATCAGTCTTTCTCGCCTACCGAGTCGCGGCCGCGACGGGTACGAAGGTCTCGCGGGAGCCCCTCCCGCGAGACCGCCGCGAACCCGGTCCGTCCCCCGGACCCCGAGGAGGCCGTGATGCCGCACAAGGTGGAAGAGGTCATGACGCGCGATCCGGTGACGCTGCCGGAGGAGGCCCCGGTGGTGAAGGCCGCCAAGCTGATGCGCGACCGCGGGATCGGCGACGTGCTGGTGGTCGGGGACGGCCGGCTCCGCGGTCTGGTGACCGACCGGGACATCGTCGTACGCGCGGTCGCGGAGGGCAGGGACCTCGCCACCACTCCGCTGGCGACGCTGTGCACCAGTGACGTGGCTACCGTCGGCCCGGGCCAGGACGTGGCCGAGGCCGCGCGGTTGATGCGCGAGAAGGACGTGCAGCGGCTTCCCGTGGTGGTGGACGGGCGCCCGGTCGGCGTCGTCGCCCTGGCCGATCTCGCCCCGCACCCCACGAGCGACCTCGCCCCGCACCCCACGAGCGACCTCGCCCCACACCCCACGAGCGACCTCGCCCCACGCCTCACGGCCGGCCACGCGCCCGGCCCGCTAAACGGCCGCGCCACCGTCCCGGACGCGGCCACTCAACCCGCTCCGGACCCGGCCGCTCAACCCGTGCCGGCTCCGGCCACGCGCTGAACGACACACGAGGGGCACGCTCCCGGACGGCGGTGCCGCCACCGCGGCTCACCCCGAAAAACCATGCGTGCGCAAGCTAGCTGCTCATATACCGTGTTCCGCATGATTTTGCCCCTCCTGCGACGCGCCGCCCGCCCTGGACCAGAGCCGTGCTGACCCGGCTCCTCCGCACGTACCTGCGGCCCTACTCGTCCGCGCTCACGGCGGTGGTGCTGTTCCAGCTTGTCGGCACCATCGCCTCCCTCTACCTGCCGAGCCTGAACGCCGACATCATCGACCAGGGGGTGGCCACCGGCGACACCGGCTACATCCTGGCCACCGGCGGCTGGATGCTGACCGTGTCCTTCGTGCAGATCGCCTGCTCGATCGCGGCGGTCTACTACGGCGCGCGGGTGGCGGCGGGGTTCGGCCGGGACGTCCGGTCGGCGGTCTTCCACCGGGTGAGCGGCTTCTCCGCGCGGGAGGTCGCCCAGTTCGGGGCGCCCTCGCTGATCACGCGTAACACCAACGACGTCCAGCAGGTCCAGATGCTCGTGGTGATGACCTGCACGATGCTGGTCGCCGCGCCCATCATGGGAGTCGGCGGCATCATCATGGCCCTGCGTCAGGACGTCGGGCTGTCGTGGCTCATGCTGGTCTGCGTCCCGGTGCTGCTGGTCTCGATCGGGCTGATCGTCTTCCGCATGGTCCCCCAGTTCCGCGCCATGCAGACCCGCATCGACGAGGTGAACCAGGTGCTGCGCGAGCAGCTGACCGGCATCCGCGTGGTGCGGGCCTTCGTCCGCGAACGCGAGGAGACCCGCCGCTTCGCCGCGGCTAACGCCGCGCTGACCGGGACGGCGCTGCGCGTCGGGCGGCTGACCGCGCTCATCTTCCCCACCGTGATGCTGATCCTCAACGCCTCCAGCGTCGCCGTGCTGTGGTTCGGCGCCGCCCGGGTGGACAGCGGCGAGATGCAGGTGGGCGCCCTCACCGCGTTCCTCATGTACCTGCTGCAGATCCTCATGTCGATGATGATGGCCACCTTCATCTCGATCATGATTCCGCGCGCCGCGGTCTGCGCGGAGCGCATCGCCGAGGTGCTCGACACCGAGTCGTCGGTGCGCCCGCCCGAGCGCCCCGTACGCCAGGTGGACCGCCGGGCCGACCTGGAGCTGCGTGACGTCGGGTTCCGCTATCCGGGCGCGGCGGCGCCGGTGTTGTCCGGCGTCTCCTTCCGCGTGACCGCCGGACAGACGACCGCCGTGATCGGCAGCACGGGGTCGGGGAAGACGACCCTGGTCTCCCTGGTCCCCCGGCTGGTCGACGCCACGTCCGGTGCCGTGCTGATCGACGGGGTCGACGTACGCGACCTCGATCCCCGGATGCTCTGGACACGCATCGGCCTGGTGCCGCAGAAGCCGTACCTGTTCACCGGCACGGTCGCGAGCAACCTGCGGTACGGCAACCCGGACGCCACCGACGAGGAGCTGTGGGAGGCGCTGGAGATCGCCCAGGCCCGCGACTTCGTCGAGGCGATGCCCGAGGGCCTGCAGGCGCCGATCTCCCAGGGCGGCACGAACGTGTCCGGCGGGCAGCGGCAGCGCCTGTCCATCGCCCGCGCGCTCGTGGCCAAACCCGAGATCTATCTGTTCGACGACTCGTTCTCGGCCCTCGACCTGACCACCGACGCCCGGCTGCGGGCCGCGCTGCGCCCGCACACGGCCGGCGCCGCCGTGGTGATCGTCGCCCAGCGGGTCTCCACCATCGCGGACGCCGACCAGATCGTCGTCCTGGACGACGGCGTCGTCGCCGGCATCGGCAGTCACGAGGAGTTGCTCGGCTCCTGCCCGACGTACGTCGAGATCGTCGAGTCCCAACTGACCGCGGGGAGTGCGGCATGAGCGACCGGCCCACGGCACCCGTACGACCGCGGCCCGGCGGAGGCGGCGGTTTCGGACCCTTCGGCGGCGGCCAGATGCCGGCGGAGAAGTCGATGAACTTCGGCCCTTCGGCCCGCCGGCTGCTGCGGCGGCTGAGGCCGGAACGGCCGAGGATCATGGCCGTGATCGCCCTCGCCGTGGTCAGCGTGGTGTTCTCCGTCATCGGGCCGAAGCTGCTCGGCCGCGCGACTGACGTGATCTTCAGCGGGGTGATCGGCGGACGGCTGCCCGCGGGGGCGACCAAGGAGCAGGCCGTGCAGGCGCTGCGCGCCTCGGGCCACGGCGACTTCGCCGACATGCTCGCGGGGATGGACGTCGTCCCCGGCCGCGGCATCGACTTCGGCGAGCTGGGCACCGTCCTGGCGTGGGTCCTCGGGCTCTACCTCGCCGCGTCGCTGTTCATGTGGCTGCAGGGCTACCTGCTCAACGACGTGACGCAGCGCACGGTGTTCCGCCTCCGTGCCGACGTCGAGGACAAGCTGAACCGGCTGCCGCTGAAGTTCTTCGACGGCCAGCCGCGCGGCGAACTGCTCAGCCGGGTCACCAACGACATCGACAACGTGTCCCAGACCCTGCAGCAGACGCTGAGCCAGCTGCTGAGCTCGCTGCTCACCGTGGTCGGCGTGCTCGTCATGATGTTCGTGATCTCGCCGCTGCTCGCGGCGATCGCGCTGGTGACGATCCCCGTCACGATGATCGTGACCGGGCAGATCGCCAAGCGTTCGCAGAAGCAGTTCGTCGCGCAGTGGGCTCACACCGGCACGCTCAACGCCCACATCGAGGAGGCGTTCACCGGGCACGAGCTGGTGAAGGTCTTCGGGCGGGGCCCGGAGGTCGAGGAGGTCTTCCGGGAGCGGAACGACGCCCTGTACACCGCGAGCTTCGGCGCCCAGTTCATCTCCGGGATCATCATGCCGATGATGATGTTCATCGGGAACCTGAACTACGTCGCCATCGCGGTCGTCGGCGCCGTACGGGTCGCCGGCGGGTCGATGAGCCTGGGCGACGTCCAGGCGTTCATCCAGTACTCCCGGCAGTTCACCCAGCCGCTGACCCAGGTCGCCTCGATGGCCAACCTGCTGCAGTCGGGCGTGGCCTCCGCCGAGCGGGTCTTCGAGCTGCTGGACGCCGAGGAGCAGGAGCCCGACCCCGTCTCCCCGGCGCTGCCCGCCACCCGGCGGGGGCGCGTCGAGTTCGAGCACGTGTCCTTCCGGTACGACCCCGGCCAGCCCCTCATCGAGGATCTGTCGCTGGTGGCCGAGCCGGGGCACACGATCGCGATCGTCGGCCCGACCGGCGCGGGCAAGACCACGCTGGTCAACCTGATCATGCGCTTCTACGAGCTGGACGCGGGCCGCATCACCCTCGACGGCGTCGACGTCACCGCGATGCGCCGCGAGGACCTGCGCTCCCAGATCGGCATGGTGCTCCAGGACACCTGGCTGTTCGGCGGGACGATCCGCGACAACATCGCTTACGGCAACCCGCGGGCGACCGACGAGGAGATCCGGGCCGCGGCGCGGGCGACGTACGTCGACCGGTTCGTGCGCACCCTGCCGGACGGGTACGACACGGTGATCGACGAGGAGGGCGGCAACGTCAGCGCCGGCGAGAAGCAGCTGATCACCATCGCCCGCGCCTTCCTCGCCGACCCGTCCCTGCTCATCCTGGACGAGGCGACCAGCTCGGTCGACACCCGCACCGAGGTCCTCGTGCAGCACGCGATGGCCGCGCTGCGCAGCGACAGGACGAGCTTCGTCATCGCCCACCGGCTGTCCACGATCCGCGACGCGGATCTCATCCTGGTGATGGAGTCGGGCAGCATCGTCGAGCACGGCACCCACGACGAGTTGCTCGCCGCCGAGGGCGCCTACCACCGGCTGTACTCCGCTCAATTCGCCGGCGCCCTGGCCGGTGACGACGCCCCTGCCGCCGAAGTCGGGTGAACGGTGCCGCGTGACCCCGGGTCATGCGGCACCGCCCGCGACCGTCACGAACGGGCGGACAGGGTGAACTCCTTGCGCGGCTCCTCGATGGCCCCCATCGCGATGATCTCCCGGGGGAAGAACAGCCCGAGCGTCCAGTCCACGAGGATGCGGGTCTTCTTGTTGAAGGTGGGCATCCGCGTCAGGTGATAGGTGCGGTGCATGCACCAGGCGGGGAACCCGCGCAGCTCCCGGCCGTAGATCTGCGCGACGCCCTTGTAGAGTCCCAGGGTCGCCACCGACCCGGCGTACTTGTGCCGGTACGGCCGCTGGGCCTGCCCGCGCAGCGCCGCCAGCAGGTTGTCGGCCAGCCTCTTGGCCTGCCGTACGGCGTGCTGGGCGTTGGGCGGGCAGAACTGGCCCGGCCGGGTGAGGTCGGGGACGGCGGCGCAGTCGCCCGCCGCGAACGCGAAGTCGGTCCCGTGTACTCGCATGTAGGGGTCGACCCTGATCCTGCCCTTCTTGTCCAGGGGCAGGTCGCCCGCGGCGACCAGCGGGTTCGGCTTGACGCCCGCCGTCCAGACGAGGGTGTCGGTGTCGAACTCCTCGCCGTCGCTCAGCACGATGTGGCAGCCCTCGGCGGACTTCAGCAGCGTGCCCATGCGAATCTCGATGCCCCGCTCGCGCAGCTGCTGGGCCGTCCACTTGCCCATGTCGGCGCCCACCTCGGGCAGGATGCGGTCGGTGGCCTCCACGAGCACCCAGCGCATGTCCTCACGGCTGAGCCCGGCGAAATACTTGAGCGCGTCGGCCGCCATGTCCTCGAGCTCGGCCAGGGCCTCCACACCGGCGTAGCCGCCGCCGACGAACACGAAGGTGAGGGCCCTGCGGCGGACCTCGGGATCCGGGGTGGACGCGGCGATGTCGAGACGGCCGAGCACGTGGTTGCGCAGGGCGATGGCCTCTTCGATGGTCTTGAAGCCGATGCCGTTCTCGGCCAGGCCGGGCACCGGCAGCAGCCGTGAGATCGAGCCCGGCGCCATCACGAGATAGTCGTAGTCGATGGTGAGGTCGGGCCCCTCGTGCGGAGACAGTTCCGCCTTGCGGTCGGCCAGCCGCACCTGGGTGACCCGCCCGCTGAGGATCTGGCACCTGTTCAGCACCCGCCTGAGCGGGACCACGACGTGCCGCGCCTCGATGTTCCCGGCGGCAGCCTCCGGCAGGAAGGGCTGGTAGGTCATGTAGGAGTCGAGGTCCGCGACCGTCACGAGTGCCTCGCCGCGGCGGAGCCTGCGTTGCAGGCGGAGTGCTGTGTACATGCCGACGTATCCGCCGCCGACGATCAGAATCCGTGGGACAGCCATGGCTGTCCCCTACCCCTACTCGAGGAGGAAACGCATCGTGACCCTGGTCCCCCTGGGACCGGTGGTGACGTGGAGATCATTGCTCAGCAGGCGCGCGACCCACAGCCCCATGCCGCTGGTCGCGTTCTCGGGCGGCGGGTCGTGGCCCGGCTCCCCCTCGAAACGCCACTCCCGGCCGTCGTCGTGGACGGCGACCACCAGGGCCGGCCCCTCCCGCCAGATGCCCAGCCGCGCCTTGGTCGACCCGTGGGTGACCGCGTTGGTGGCGACCTCGTTGAGCGCGACGAGGAAGTCGCCGATCGCGTCTTCCCGCATGCCGCGGCGCAGCGCCTCGGCGGCGGCGAACTCCCGCAGATCGGGCAGATCGGCTAAGGAGAAGGCGCGCTCCCTTGCCGCTCCGGTGACGTGCGCGGGAACGCCGTCATCTTTCACCCGGTACACGCCTCCCGCCGGAAATCTGGCTGTCTCAGGATCTATGGGCTGTGGGCAGGACGAAGATACCCCGGGACACCGCCTTGGCACAGGCGGTGTCCCGGGCATCGTCGCATCCTCTCATCCCGCGACGAGCTCCGCCCGAAGCTGGTCGAGGGTCTTGCGGAGGATCCGGGAGACGTGCATCTGCGATATGCCGAACTCCGCCGCGATCTCGGCCTGGGTCATGTTGCCGTAGAAACGGAGCAGGAGGATGTTCTTCTCCCGCTCGGGGAGAAGGTCGATGAGCGGCTTCAGCGCCTCGGCGTCCACCAGGTTGTCGAGCGCGTCGTCCTCTTCGGGGATCACGTCGCCGAGGGCGGCGGCGTCGTCGTCGGCACCGATCGGCGCGTCGAGGGAGAGGGTGCTGTACGCCGCGGAGGCGTCCATGGTGAGGAGCATGTCCTCCTCGGACAGGCCCATCTTCTTGGCGAGCTCGGCGACGGTGGGGAACCGGCCCAGCTCCTGGGTCATGTCGGCGACGTGCCGGTTGAGCTCGGCCCGGCGCTCCTGGTACAGCCGGGGCACTCGGACGGCCCAGGTGCGGTCGCGGAAGTGCCGCTTGACCTCACCGGTCATGGTGACCATGGCGTAGCCGCGGAAGCTGTGGCCCAGGGTGGGGTCGAAGCCGTTGATGGCCTTCATGAGGCCGACGTACGCGGCCTGGAGGAGGTCTTCCATCGGCTCGCCGCGGTTCAGATACCGCCGGGCGATGTCCCTCGCCATCGGGCGGTGCATTTCGACGATCTTCTCACGGAGGCGTTCCCGCCGCTCCTCGGACAGTCCGTCCTCGGCCAGCTCGGCCAGGAGCTCTTCGGCGGTCGGATTGCTGGCGGTCTCTACACGGACCTCGGCAGCCATCTGCGCAGTCCCCTCGTATTTTTCTCGCGAGGGCGCCTACGCGCTGGGGTGACCACGCAGAAGGCACGCCTCGCTACAGTATCGAGACGAGGCCCTCTGCTGGACCTCTGCTTCAGTATATTGCCCCAAAATCAGGAGTATCACCACCCCTTCGGCACCAGTAATGTTGCCGCAGAGGAGGCGCGAGGTGTCTAACAACGGACTGCTGTCCCTGACGTCGAGCATGGCGGGGGACATCGTGGTGATCCATGTCAACGGCGTCCTCGACGCCACGACACGTGAGCAGTTCTCGGAGTATCTGGACGCCGCGGCGGACGACCACGGCCCCGACATGATCCTCGACCTGGGCGCCGTCACGTTCATGGACTCCCGGGCCCTGGGGCTGATCGTGCACCATTGGCAGCGTTCGACCACGGCCGGCGGCAACTTCGCGCTGATCGCGGTGCAGTACCCGAACTCCAAGGTGATGTGGGTGACCGGCCTGTCGGAGCGGCTGCCGCTGTTCGACACCCTCGACGAGGCCCTGGCCGCGTTCGCCGCCTGAAGCCGGCCCGACCCACCTGAGCCCACCTGCACTCACCTGCACTCACCTGCACTCACCTGCACTCACCTGGGCCCGGCTGACCCCGCGAAGGGGCCGCCCGCGCACCGGTTCAGGCGGGAGCCGCTCCCCCGTGTTTCTGCTGGTGCTCGGTGACCAGAAGCTTGGCCAGGTCGGCCACCTTGACCTGGTGGTGCTGCGACACCCGCCTGAGCTCCTCGAACGCCTCCTCGGCGGAGCAGCCGCTCTTCGACATGATGATGCCCTTGGCCTGGTCGATCACCGACCGCCCCGCCAGGGCCTCCTGCATCTGCGCGGCGCCGGTCAGGACGTCGTCGAACTCCCAGATGTTGGCCAGCGCCACGGTGACCTGCTCGCGCAGCAGCGCCATGAGCGACCCGCCCGGGGCGAACACCCCGGGGCGCACGCCGTACAGGCCGAGGATCATGACGGCGCCTTCCACGGCGATCGGCACGACGAGAACCGAGCGCACCCCCTGCCGCACGGCGGTGGCGGCGTAGCGGGACCATCGGGACTCGCGCATCACGTCGGGGATCGCCACCGGGCGCCCGGTGGCCAGCGCCTCCCTCGACGGGCCCTCCCGCAGGTCGCGCTCCCGGTCGATGAGCGCGGTGAGCTCGCTGTGGGAGGCGGCCAGCAGCACGCGCTCCTCCATCCACAGCTCCGCGGTGCCGCCGGCGCAGCCGGGGACGCCCCGCGCCACCGCCTCGGTGATGCCGCGCAGAACGCTCTCGGCCGACGTGCCCTCCGTTACACGGCCGAGAGCCGCGAGGTCACGCGCGAGGATGGATGTCGTCTCCATGGTAGAAAGACCATTCCCATTGTTTCCGGGTTAATCCAGGCTGGATCGATTAGACCCGGGGTTTGGCGTAGCGTCTACGTCGAGAGAGGGGGGCAGCTTGCCCGACACCGCCGAGCTTGAGCGCGCGTTGAGCGGGCTCGCCGACCGCATCGCCACCCTACGGGACGAACCCGATCCGGGTGCGATGCTACGGGAGCTGGACGCCGCCGAGGAACTGCTCCGCAAGGCCCTGAGCGAGCTGGTGCGCAGCCGCAGGCGCAGGGACGGCGGCAGCCAGCGCGAACAGAAGCTGCTGCGGCAGGTGTTCCGCGCGCTGCCGATCCCCGTGATCATCATGGACACGGGCGGCACGGTGCGCCGCATCAACAACGAGACCACCCGTCTGCTCGGCAGCCCCGCCGGCTACCTCATCGGCCGCGCCTTCCCGCTGCTCGTCGACGTGACCGCCCGCGCCGCCTTCCGGCAGCGCTTCGCCGCCGTCCTCCACGGCGAGGACAACGCCTCGCTCCAGACCCGGCTGACCCACCAGGGCCGCGCCCACACCGTACGGCTGGTGCTGAGCCGCCTGCGCATGCCGGGCGAGCCGCAGGAGATGATCGCCGGGGTCGTGCTGCCCACCGAGGTCCAGCTGCCGGAGCCGCCCGTGCGGACGGGCGCGCCCGACGACACCGCTCTCCTGGCGGCGGCCCGGCGGCACGAGCTGCTGTCGCGGCTGACGGGGCTGCTGCTGGACGAGGAGAGCCTGCGCGAGCCCGTCGCCCTGCTTCGGGCGGCCCGTCTGCTGGCCGCGGAGACGGCCGACTGGGTGATCGCGGACGTCGCCGGCGACGGCGGCCTGGTCCGGTCGGTCGTCATCGGGCCGAGCGACCAGCCGGTCGGGCGGCTGCAGCGGACGATCGAGGAGGCCCCGCCCGCGAAGACGCCGGTGGTGGAGCAGGTGCTCACCACGCAGAGCGGCGTCGTCCACGAGATGCTGACCGACGACTCCCTGCTCGGCGGCGGCGTGCTCCAGGCGATGCGCGCGGGCTCGCTGCTCAGCGTGCCGATCCGCGCCGAGGACGAGGCGCGTGGCGTGCTCACCCTGGTGCGGCTGCGCGAACGGCCGCCCTTCGGCCTGGCCGACCTGGGTCTCATGGAGGAGATCGGCCTGCACCTCGGCCTGGCGATGCGGGCCCAGCAGGGGTTCCAGCGCCGGGCGCAGGCCGCCGACACCCTGCAGACCGGCGTGCTCCCCCGCACCCTCCCCGACATTCCCGGCTTCGAGATCGCGGCCGCCTACCATCCCGGCTCCGGCATGCGGGCCATCGGCGGCGAGTTCTACGACGTGTTCCCCGTGAAGAACGGGTGGGGCTTCGTCATCGGCAGCGCGGCCGGGCGCGGCGAGGAGGCGGCCGCCGTCACCGCCATGGTCCGCAACGGCCTGCGCGTGCTGAGCGTGTGGGAGGACGACCCGGGACAGGCCCTGCGCAAGGTCAGCGACGCCCTCGTCGCACAGCACACGGGTCTGTTCGTGATGGCCGCCGCGGGCTTCGTCCGAGGCCGCAAGGTGCGGCTCGCCTCCGCGGGACACCATCCGGCGGCGCTGATCCAGCCGGGCGGCGCCGTCCGGTTCTCCGAGGGCGGCGGCGTCCCGCTGGGCTTCGAGGAGGGCTCGGTCCCCGCGACGGAGGAGCTCACCCTGTCGTCCGGGGAGACGCTCGTGCTGTACAGCGACGGCCTGGTGGGCTCACAGAGCCCCGCCGGTGACAACTACGGCGAGCAGCGGCTCACCGAGGCCCTCGCCCGCTGCGCCGGGCAGCCCCCGGGCGCGGTCGTCAAGGCCATCGAGGAGGACCACCGGGCCTTCTGCGGCAGCCACGTGGTCGACGAGATCACCGTTCTCACGCTGCGCCGATCCCGCTGACGGGATTTGCCGCCCCCACCCGGACGTGGTGGACTGAGGTGGACGCGGTGCGTGGGGGCGATCGCATGGCAGAGCGATACGAACCGGTCGGCGGCCTCGGCTTGATCCACGAGGCCGGTCTCTACGGCTCCGGCGACGAGTTCCTCGGGATGGCCGTGCCGTTCGTGCGGGACGGGCTCGCCAGGGGCGAGCCGGTGCTGGTCACCACGACCGCGGAGAACCTCGATCTCCTCGGCGCCGCGCTCGGCCACGACGCCCGGGAGGTCGACTACGCCGAGAGCGCCTACTTCGGCCGCCGCACCGCGCAGCGGGCGGCGGCGTTCCTGCGCTATTGGGAGCGCAACGCGGCGCGCGGACGGGTGCGCATCCTGGCCGAGCCGGTGTGGACGGGCCGCTCCTCCCGCGACGTCGCGGCCTGGAAGCGGATGGAGTCGGCGCTCAACGTGATCCTCGCCGGCACGGGCGTGTGGATGATCTGCCCGTACGACACCAGGGCGGCCGATCCCGGCCTCGTCGAGGCCGCGCTGCGCACCCACCCCTCGATCAGCATCGGCGGCCGGGAGCGGCGGGCGTCGCCCGCGTACACCGACCCGGTCCGGTTCATCCGCGAGTGCGACCGCGAACCACTGCCGCAGGCTCCCCCGGACGCCGCGGCCGCGACGATCGGCCACCTGCACGGCGTGCGGCACTTCGCCGGCAGGCAGGCCCGGCTCCACGGGCTGGCCGAGGACAGGACCGCGCTGCTGTGCGTGGCCGTGCACGAGGCGGCCCGCTACCTGGGCCTGCCGCTGACCGTCCGGACGTGGGAGAGCTTCGGGGCGCTGGTGTACGACCTGTGGGCCGGCCGGGAGACCGCATGCGACCCGCTCGCCGGTTTCACGCCCCCGGGACCGGACGAGCGGCCCGGGGACGGCCTGTGGCTGGCCCGCCAGATCTGCGACCACCTGGACATACGGCAGGAGGCGGGCGGCTGCCGGATCAGGCTGCGGGCGGCCACCTCCCGGCTGCAGGAGAGCGCATGATTTTTCCCGATTAGGCGTTTAGCGCGAATCAGAGTAAGGTAAACATCATCTACATCGAGCGTGCCTAGGACGCAGGCACACCCTTTCAGACGCCTTCCTGTCTTGAGGTGTGCCATGGATATCGCGATCGTCTCCGCGCACGAACTGACTCCCGACACTCCCGCCATCGCCCGTGAGCTGGGGCGGGGCCACCGGGTCACCGTCTACACCCGGTCGAAGGTCAAGGGGGACGGCGTCGAGCACGTGCCCGCCGGACCCGACATGGAGCTGTCGGAGAGCGACCTCCTCCCCTACATCTCGGACTTCAGCGACGGCCTGCGGCGCCGCTGGCGGGAGCACCGCCCGGACATCATCCACGCCTACTCGTGGTCCAGCGGCCTGGCCGCCATCGCCGGGTCCGAGGGCCTGGGCGTGCCGGTGACCCAGACCTTCCACAGCCACTACGACGACAGCCGCAGCGCCGCGCCCGTGCGGCGGCTGGAGTGCGCGATCGGGCGCCGCGCCAGGGCGGTCATCGCCGCCTGCGCCGACGAGGAGTCGGAGCTGATCCGGATGGGCGTGCCGCGCCGCAACATCTCGGTCGTCCCGCACGGCGTGGACATCGAGCGGTTCCGCCGCCAGGGCCCCGCCTTCCCGAGAGGCGAGCGGCCCCGTCTCCTGCACGTGGGGCACGTGGGCGCCGACTACGCCGTGCACGCGCTGCGGGCCGTGCCGGAGGCCGAGCTCGTGATCGCCGGCGGCGACGACCTGAGCGTCGAGCGGCTGCGCGCCCTCGCCGGGGAGCACGGCGTGGCCGACCGCGTGGAGATGCTCGGCATGGTCCCGCACACCGCGATGCCCAAGCTCATGCGCAGCGCCGATCTGGTGCTGTCGCTGCCGCCGACCGTCCCCACGGGCACGGCGGCGCTGGAGGCCATGGCGTGCGGCATCCCGGTCATCGCCTCGGCGTCCGGGGCGCACCTCGACTCGGTGGTGGACGGCGTGACCGGATTCCTGACCCGGCCCGACCGCCCGCTGGAGATCGCCCACCGGATCCGCCGCCTGCTCGGCGACGCCACCCTGCGTACGGCCATCGGCTACGCGGCCGCCGACCGCGCCCGTTCCCGCTATTCGGTCGAGCGAATCAGCATGGAACTGCTTCGCGTATATGAGAAGACCTGCGCGTAAAGGCAAGCGATATTACCGGATTAGGGCCGTTATCTGAGTGAATTCATGTGATTAACTCGGCTCATGTCACTTCATGGGCCTGGTTTAGCGGTGGCGGCGGCGATGCTCATCGCCGCCGCCACCGCATGTTCGAGCGGGGACTCCACGAAGGTGTTCAACGCCGGGGGCGAGTCCACCGCGCAGAGGTCCGCGTCCTCCCCCGGTTCATCCGGCGTCCTGCCGGGAAACGCGAACGCGGCGGGACTGGGCGCGACGCAGACCGCCACCGCGGCCGCCGCGACGGCGGACGAGGGCGCCGCCGGCCAGGAGGGCGAGAAGGCCGCGGAGAAGATCGGCGACGTCCCCGCGGCGCCGTCGCCGCGTCCCTCCCCGAGCCCCTCGCTCGTCTCCTCCCCCAGCCCGCGGGCGACGCCCGCGCCCACCACTGAGGCCGAGCCTCCGATGCGGCTGGCGCGGCCGGTGCGCACCACGGACCGGCCGGTCGTGGTGGACGTCATCGAACCGGAGGACGTGCCCCGGGAGGACCGCGCGCCCGCCCGGGTGATCCCCGGGGGCGCGGGCGGGGCCGCGCGGCAGCCCTCCGCGCCGTCGCGTACGCCCCTCCCCCGCTCCTCCGGCGCCGCCACGGGCGGCTGGGGCAGCCCTGCCCTGGTGGAGGACTTCGGCGGGGAGGCCCTCCGCCTCGGCGAGGGCGGCCAGGAGGCGGACCTGTCGGCGGCGTCGGTCCAGCGGTACGGCCGCTGGGAGGTCCGCCTGCGGGCCGAGGACGGCGCGCTTCCCGTCGCGCTGCTGCGGTCCGCCGGATCGGGCGCTCCCGAATACGGCGACGCGCGATACGCCGAATACACCGGCTCGCGGTACGAGGAGTTCCCCCAGGCCGACGGCGCGGGAGCGGAGGACGCGGAGATCGGCGTGACGGCGATCGGCGACGCCGGCGGGCGGCGCGCGGAGTTCTCCGTACGACAGGGCCGGGAGCGGGCCCGGGCCGAGATGGCGGCCGATTTCACCCAGTGGCACACGATCACCGTCGACTGGCTGCCCGGCCGGGTGACCTTCTGGCTGGACGGCAGGCAGGTGTGGAACTACACCGGCCCGTACGTCCCCCGGTCCGAGGGGATGGGCCTGATGCTGCGCAACGGCGCCTCCGGCGGCGGCACGGTGTACGGCACGGTGTACGTCGACTGGGTGCGGATCTACCGGGCTCCGGGGCGGTAGCCTTCCGGGTGATCCGGAGGTGCGACGTGGACGCGGGGCGGGTGTGAGCGGGCGGGACAACGCGGGCGGGCGGCCCGCTGGGGAACCGGCCGCGCAACCGGCCGCGCAATCGGCCACGGGCGGGGCGGCGGATCCGGCTGTGGAGGCCGTCCGGGCGGGCGACGAGGCCGTGTTCGGCGAGCTCGCCGCGCGTCACCGGCACGAGCTGCGGGTGCACTGTTACCGGATGCTCGGGTCGTTCACGGAGGCGGAAGACCTGGTGCAGGAGACGCTCCTGCGGGCCTGGCGCGCGCGGCGGAGCTTCGAGGGGCGCTCGACGTTCCGGGCGTGGCTCTACCGGATCGCCACGAACGCCTGCCTGGACGCGCTGTCCGGCGCCCGCGCCCGCGAGGTGGCGGCGGCGGACGCTCCGGGACAGCCGGGGCGTCCGGCCCCCGCCGACGTCCCCTGGCTCCAGCCCTATCCGGACGAACTGCTCGATCTGGCGGCGCCGGACGAGGGCGGGCCCGACGCGGCCGCCATCGCCCGGGAGACGGTCGAGCTGGCGTTCCTCGCGGCGATCCAGCACCTTCCGCCGCGGCAGCGGGCCGTGCTGATCCTGCGCGACGTGGCCGGCTGGCCGGTGACCGAGACCGCCGAAGCGCTGGAGATGAGCGTCGCCTCGGTCAAGAGCGCCTCGCAGCGCGCCCGCGCGACGCTGCGCGACCGTCTGCCCAGGCGGCGGGCGGACTGGGCCGCGGCCACCCGGCCCAGCCGCGTCGAACTCGACCTGCTGGAGCGCTACGTCACCGCCTCCAGGAACGCCGACCTGACGGCGCTGGCGGCGCTGCTGCGCGAGGACGTCCGGCAGGCCATGCCGCCCGCCGCCCTGGTGTTCGCCGGGCGGGCGGCCGTGCTCGACATGTGGCGGCCGGTCCTCGAAGGCGAGGAGCGCTGGGGCGAGTGGCACTGCGTGCCGCTCGCGGTCAACCGGCAGCCCGCGGTGGCGAACTACGTGCGGCGGCCCGGGGAGACCTCCTTCACCGCGGTCAACATCGACGTCCTGTGCGCCGAGGACGGCCTCGTCACGGAGATCACCACCTTCGGCCCCGAGTTGCTGCCCATCTTCGGCCTGCCGCTCTCCATACAGCCGGCCGTTACCGAACCGTGACACACGTCCTCCGTACGGACCGATTCCCTTCTCCCGCCCGCACCGTCATACGAGCGCTATCGCACGACGGGAGAAGGAGAACACCATGTCGGACATCACCGGAACGACGCAGCCGGACGAGCAGGTCAGGGCGCTGGACCGGCTGGTCGGCTCGTGGCGCGTGACCGGCGGCGCGGAGGGCACGGTCACCTATCGCTGGATGGAGGGGGGCTTCTTCCTCATCCAGGACATCCGGATGGAGCAGGACGGCCAGCCGATCGTCGGCGTCGAGGTCATCGGCCGTGAGAGGTCCTACGGGGCCGACAAGCCGAGTGAGGACATCAAGTCGCGCTACTACGGCAGCAGTGGCGACACGCTGGACTACGTCTACGAAATCGACGGCGACACGCTGACCATCTGGTTCGGCGAGAAGGGGTCTCCGGCGTACTTCCGGGGCACCTTCACCGCCGACGGCGACGCCATGACCGGCCGCTGGAACTACCCGGGCGGCGGGGGCTACGAGTCGAACATGACCCGGATCCGATAGGTCACAGATGGCCGGGGAGGAGGGCCGCCGCCTTCAGCGACAGGTGGAGCAGCAGGCGGTCCTCCCCGTCGGCGAGGTCGAGGCCCGTGAGGTGCCCGGCCTTGCCCAGGCGGTAGTACAGCGTCTGCCGGTGCACGCCCAGCGCCGCCGCCGTCTCCTGGACCTGCCCGGCGTGGTCGAGGTAGGCCTCCACGCTCGTGGCGATCCGGGGCGTGAGCGCGGCGGACTCGGCGGCGAGGTCGGCCAGGTCGCGCGGGGACAGCCGGGCCAGCAGCCGGTAGACGCCGAGCCCGCTCCAGTCGGCGATCGGGGCGTGCCGCTCGACGTGCTCGGCCACCCGCAGCGCCAGCAGCGCCTCCCGCCAGCTCTGCCAGGCCTCCCCCGGGTCGTCGCGCGGGCCCCCGATCCCGGCGGCCATGCCGTACAGGCCATGCAGGAGGCGGGCGACGGGCGCGGCCTGCGCGGCGGGCGCCAGCACGGCGAGGAGCGGCGCGTCCACGGCCGTCTCGGTCACGTCCGGGTCGGCCAGCACGCCGCGCGGCAGCGTGCGCGGCGGCCCGGGGACCTCCGCCGGCGTCCGGACGGCCACCGCCGTCACCGGTCCCTCGACGTGCACCCCGGCGGTGGCGCGGACCGCGGGGTCGGCGGAGAAGAACGGGCGCAGCGGGGCGTGCCGGCCACGGGCCTGCGTGGCCAGCAGCGCGGCCGCGCGGCCCACCAGCGGCGCGACGGTGGCCAGGCGCTCGTCGGTGAGCGCGCCGGATTCGAGCGCCCACAGGTAGCCGTAGGTCACCCCGCCGTGCCGCAGCGGCACGCACACGCGGCCGAGCAGGCCGGGCAGCCCGGGGATCCGCACCGGGCCCGTCGCGGTGGCGATGCCGTACGCCTCGAAGTGCGCGCGCACCTCGTCGGAGGCGTGCCTGCGCAGGATCGACTCCTGCCGCACCCGGTCGATGTCCCCGCTCTGCGCGCCGTACGCCAGCAGGTTGAACGAGCGGTCCTCCAGTGTCACGGAGGCGTCCAGCAGGCGGGAGATCTCATCGACGATGTCTTGCATGCTGACATTCTTGTGCATTTGTCGAAAAATGCTGTGGCGGATGTCCGTGGAACTTCCGTGACGTGCGGATTTAGCCTGAGTCCATGCTCGGTTCCCTGCTTCTCGCGGGCTCACGCAGCCCGCTCGCCCGCCGGGCCGTGTCGGGGCTCCCGCTCACGCGCAAGGTCGTCGACCGTTTCGTGGCCGGAGAGTCCGCCGCGGACGCCGTCGCCGCGACGCGCCGCCTGACCGGCTCGGGGCTGTCCGTCACCATCGATCATCTGGGCGAGGAGGTCCGGGATCCCGGCACCGCCGTCGCCGCCGCCAAGGCGTACGTCTCGCTGCTGGAGGAGCTGCGGCCGCTCGGCCTCGGCGACCGGGCCGAGGTGTCGGTCAAGCTGTCGGCCGTCGGCCAGGCCCTCGACCCGGGCATGGCCCTGGAGAACGCGCGGCAGATCTGCGCGGCGGCGCGGGAGTGCGGCGCCACGGTCACCCTGGACATGGAGGACCACACCACCGTCGACGCGACGCTCGGCGTGCTGCGCACGCTGCGGGAGGACTTCCCGGAGACGGGCGTGGCGATCCAGGCCTACCTGTTCCGCAGTGAGGCCGACTGCCGCGACCTCGCCGGGTCGCGGGTGCGGCTGGTCAAGGGCGCCTACCGCGAGCCCGCCTCGGTGGCCTGGCAGAGCAAGGCCGAGGTCGACCGCGCGTACGTGCGGTGCCTGCGCGTGCTCATGAACGGCACGGGCTATCCGATGGTGGCCACGCACGACGACCGGCTGATCGCGATCGCCGAGTCGCTCGCGGTGAGCGCCGGGCGCGGCACCGGCGACTACGAGTTCCAGATGCTCTTCGGCATCCGGGCCGACAGGCAGGCGGCGCTGGCCGCGGCCGGGTCCCGGGTGCGGGTCTACGTCCCCTACGGCGACGACTGGTACGGCTACTTCATGCGCCGCCTGGCCGAGCGCCCGGCCAACGTCGCCTTCTTCCTTCGCGCTTTGAGGGGTAAATGATGGATGCGATCAGCGATGTCCCGGTGCCGGCGAACGAGCCGGTGCACGGGTACGGGCCGGGCAGCGCCGAGCGCGCGGCCCTGGAGACCCGGATCAAGGAGCTGTCCGGGACGACCCTCGACCTGACGATGACGATCGGCGGCGAGCGGCGCATGGCCGGCGGCGCCCCGATCGACGTCGTGCAGCCGCACAACCACGCCGCCGTGCTCGGCCGTACGGCCGACGCCACCACGGCCGACGTCAGGGCGGCCGTCGACGCCGCACTGGAGGCCGCGCCGCGCTGGCGGGCCCTGCCGTTCGAGGAGCGCGCCGCGGTGTTCCTCCGGGCCGCCGAACTGCTCAGCGGCCCGTGGCGGGCCACGCTCAACGCGTCCACCATCCTCGGCCAGTCGAAGTCGGCGCAGCAGGCCGAGATCGACGCCGCGTGCGAGCTGATCGACTTCTTCCGGTTCAACGTCGCCTACGCCCGGCGGCTGCTCGCCGAGCAGCCGCAGTCGTCGCCGGGCGTGTGGAACCGCATGGAGTTCCGCCCGCTGGAGGGCTTCGTCCTGGCGATCACGCCGTTCAACTTCACCTCCATCGCGGCCAACCTGCCGGCGGCGGCGGCGCTGATGGGCAACGTCGTGGTGTGGAAGCCGTCGCCGACGCAGCAGTTCTCGGCGCACTTCACCATGCGGCTGCTGGAGGCGGCCGGGCTGCCGCCCGGGGTGATCAACATGGTCACCGGCAACGGCGGCGCGATCTCCGAGGTCGCGCTGCCCCATCCCGAGCTGGCCGGGATCCACTTCACCGGCTCGACGGCCACGTTCCAGCACCTGTGGCGCACGGTCGGGGAGAACATCGCGGGCTACCGGGGCTATCCGCGGCTCGTCGGCGAGACCGGCGGCAAGGACTTCATCCTGGCGCACCCGTCCGCGGAGGCCGGGGCGCTGTCCACCGCGCTGCTGCGGGGCGCGTTCGAATACCAGGGCCAGAAGTGCTCGGCGGCCTCCCGGGCGTACGTGCCGCGCTCGCTGTGGACCCGGATGCGCGACGACTTCGTGTCGGCGGCCGAGTCGCTCACCGTGGGCGACGTGTCGGGCGACCTGTCGACGTTCATGGGCGCGGTCATCGACGCGCGGGCCTTCGCCAAGCACAGGGAGGCGATCGACCGGGCGCGTTCCGCGGACTCGATCGAGGTGCTCACCGGCTCCTACGACGACTCGGCCGGCTACTTCGTGCGGCCGACCGTGCTGGAGTGCGCCGATCCCGCCGACGAGGTCTTCTCGAAGGAGTACTTCGGCCCGATCCTCGCCGTCCACGTCTACGACGACGCGGCGTACGACACCGTGCTGGACCAGATGGAGAGCGTCGCGCCGTACGCGCTGACCGGGTCGGTCATAGCGCGGGACCGGTACGCGATCGCCGACGCCACCGAGCGGCTGCGCTTCGCGGCGGGCAACTTCTACGTCAACGACAAGCCCACCGGCGCGGTCGTCGGGCAGCAGCCGTTCGGCGGGGCCCGGGCCTCGGGCACCAACGACAAGGCCGGCTCGATCTTCAACCTGATCCGCTGGGTCAACGCCCGCACGATCAAGGAGACCTTCGTGCCCCCGGTCGTCGGGGGGCCGTACAAGGGCGACGTGCCGCAGGGCGGCTGGCAGCAGCCCGACCTCGGCGAGCTCGGCTACTGACGAGCCACGATGCCCTCGGAACCCGATGCGGGGTTCCGAGGGCATCCGCGCGTCGCGGGGCGGGACCGGCTCGCGGACAGTCCCCAGACGGCGAGGGCCGCCAGGCTGAAAGCCGCGCCGAGCAGGCAGACGGCGCCCCAGCCCGCGACGCTGTAGACGGCGGTGGAGGCCAGCGCTCCGGCTGCGCTGCCCACGGAGTAGAACATCATGTAGCCGCCGATGACCCGGCTGCCCGCGTCGGGACGGTGGGCGTAGATCATGCTCTGGCTGGTGACGTGGACGGCCTGCACCGCCAGGTCGAGCAGGACCGCGCCGAGCGCGAGAGCCCACAGGGACCGCTGGGTGAGGGCCAGGGGGATCCAGGAGATCGCGAGCAGCAGCAGGGCTCCCCCAGTGGTCCGCTCGCCGAGGCCGCGATCGTGCAGGCGGCCGGCGGGCGCGGCGACCGCGGCACCGGCGGCGCCGGCGAGGCCGAAGGCGCCGATGGCGGTGTGCGTCAGGGACAGCGGCGGAGCGCTGAGCGGCAGGGCCACGCAGCTCCACAGCGTGCTGAAGGACGCGAAGACGAGCAGGGCGAGCACGCCCCGGATTCGCAGGAGTGGTTCCGCGGCGAACAGCGCGACGGTGGAACGCAGCAGCCGGCGGTAGGGCATGCGGGGCGGCGTCACGGGCCGGCGAGGCAGGACACGCCGCAGCGCGAGGGTGAGGAGCAGCATCGCCGCGGCCGAGGCGAGGTAGACGGCGCGCCAGCCAGCCAGGTCGGCCAGCACCCCGGAGACGGTGCGGGCGAGCAGGATCCCGAGCACGACGCCACTCGTGACCTGGCCCACCACACGCCCTCGGCGGACCGGCGTGCTCAGCGCGGCGGCATAGGCGACCAGCGACTGGGTGACGACGGCCAGGAAGCCGACCGCGGCGGCTGCGGCGAACAGCACGGGCGCGTACGGGGCGGCGCCAAGGGCCGCGAGCGCCGCGGCCAGCAGCAGGGACTGCCTCGTCACCAGCTTTCCCCGATCGATGACGTCGCCGAGAGGCACCAGGAGGAACAGGCCCAGTCCGTAGCCGAGCTGAGTCGCCGTGACCATCGCGCCGGCCGCCGCCTGCCCGATTCCGAAGTCCTGGGCGAGGGTGGCGAGCAGCGGCTGCGCGAAGTAGACGTTCGCCACGGCAGTGCCGGCGGCCACGGCGAACAGCGGGGTGGTTCCACGCGGTGCGGGGCCGGCGTCCCGTGTGTGCGTCGCGTGTCCGTCCGCGGTCCGGCACGTGGTCATGAGCCCTCCTGGTTTCATGTTGCTACCAATGCGAGACTAGGGACATTTGGTAGCATGTTGCAACCAGACGGAGTGTGAGAAAGAGGGACGGGCATGGTGCGACGGACTCGTTTCGACGACAGCGACTGCCCCGTGGCGCGCTCCGTGGACGCCATCGGGGACTGGTGGTCGCTGCTGATCGTGCGCGACGCCTTCGACGGGCACCGCCGCTTCGGGGAGTTCCAGCGAAGTCTCGGCGTCGCGAAGAACATCCTCGCCGCACGGCTGCGCGCCCTGGTCGCCGGCGGCGTCTTCGAGGTCGTGCCGGCCTCCGACGGCAGCGCCTACCAGGAGTACGTCCTGACCCCGAAGGGCCGGGAACTCTTCCCGGTGATCGTCGCCCTCCGGCAGTGGGGTGAGGGCCACTTCTTCGACGAGGACGAGCCGCATTCCCGGCTGGTGGACCGCCGGTCCGCCCGGCCGCTGGCGCCCCTGCTGATCCAGGCCGCCGACGGGCGTCCCGTCGGCCCCGAGGACACCGTCGTCCTCAAGGTCCCCCAGGTCTGACGCTCTGCGCCTGCCGCCCTCGGCCAGGCGGACCGGCGGGCTCGCCGAGGCGCCCGCAGGACCGGTTCGTCGCCCCGGCGGGGTGCCTACCCTTCGGTGGGGACGGCCATCTCGCCGAGGAGGGACCAGTCGTCCTGCGGAACCGTGACGTTGACGATCCGCGGGGTCTCGGCGAGGTGGGGCGGCAGCGTCCGCCGGGCCTCCTGGAAGTGTTCCGATCCCACGTGCGCCGCCCCGGCCTCGTCGTCGCGGAACGCCTCGACGAGGACGTACTCCACCGGGTCGTCGAGGCTGCGCGACCAGTCGAACCAGAGGCAGCCCGGCTCGGCCCGGGTCGCCTCGGTGAACTCACGGGTGATCTCCGGCCACCGGTCGGCGTGCTGCGGCAGCACCCGGAACTTCGCGGTGATGAAAATCATCGGGCGTCTCCTCACGTGATCGCGGGCAGGACCACATCCTCCAGGACCGCTCTCGGCGCGGTGTCCTGACCGGGTCCGTTGTAGTCGCCGGCGGTGACGGCCACGACGAGATCGAGATCGGGCAGCAGGAACAGCCGCTGGCCGCCGTTGCCGATCGCCGTCGCCCGCGCACCCGGGCCGACGTACCACATGTACCCGTAGGAGACGCCCTCCCAGGCGGGCACCCGGGGGCGCAGCATCTCCCCGATCCAGCCGGGCACGATCTCCCGGTCCAGCACGGCCTGCCCGACGCGGGCGAGGCCGCGTGGCGTCAGGCGCAGGCCCGAGGCGGCCAGGGCCCTGCCGTCCGAGCCCGCCGACCACTCGAAGGCCCCGACCCCGAGCGGCTCGAACAGCGCGGTGCGGGCGAACTCCTCGAGCCGCAGGCCGGTGCCCTCCTCGACGATTGCGCCCACGAGAGCCGCGGCTCCCCCGCTGTAGCGCCACCGCTCGCCCGGCTCCTCCACGAAGGGACGCTCCAGCACGTACCGGCGGCGGTCCGGCGCCATCTCCATCGCGATCTCGCTGTTGGCCGGGCTGGTGTAGGGCGCGCTCTCGTCCCATTCCAGGCCCATCGTCATCGTGAGCGCGTGCGCGATGGTCAGCCCGGCCCGCCGGGGGTCGGCCGCCAGGTCGGCGTACTCGGGGAAGACCGTCAGGATCGGCTCGTCCGGCTCCGGCACCAGGCCGGACTCCAGCGCCAGGCCGTACAGCAGCGCGACCAGGCTCTTGGTGACCGAGCGCAGATCGTGCGGCGTGTCCGGCCCGAAGTCCACGTGGCCGAGCGGGGTGTTCAGCACGTGGTCCTCGCCGCCGCCGTACCACTCCAGGACGACGGCGCCGTGCCGGGCCACGACGACGCCGTGCAGCGCCGGCGCCCCGCCCCTCCGTACGAGGGCCTCAAGCCGGTGGGGCAGGTCCGGCACGAACCCTGCCTGTTCCGGAGCCTTCTCCGGGGAGATCGGCGGCACGGCGTTCCCTCCACTCGCTCGGGGATTGAAGCCTCGCATAATTTTCCGGCGGTAGGCGACGGCCAGAGGGGGTACCGCACCCGGAAGACGCCTCCGAGCGAGCCGAGGTCGACATGCGCAGGATCCTGGCGGCTCTTTGCATCGCGGGCGCGGCCGTCACCGCCGCCTGCGGCGACATCAAGCAGGACTACTACACGCAGACGATGCCCCAGAACGACGGGGCGAACGTGAACCTGCCGGGACTGCTGCTGCGCAACGCCTTCATCCTCGGCTCGCAGCAGCCCGCCCCGCCGGGGACCGACATGCCGGTCTACATGATGCTGCTCAACGAGAGCGGCCACACCGACCGCCTGGTGGCGGTGGACACCGGAGGCCTGTTCCGGGATGCCCGCCTGCCCGCCGGCGGCCTGGAGATCCCCGGCGGGAGGTACGTCGGCGGGACGGCCCTTCCCCAGGTGCTGCTCGCCGGCCTCACCCGCCCGCTGGGCAGCGGCGGCACGATCCCGGTGACGTTCCGGTTCCAGAACGCGGGGTCGGTCCGGGTCGACGTCCCGGTCCTGCCGCCCGGAGCGTGGCGGAACACCTACTCGCCCTGGCCGGGCGCGTCTCCGAGCCCGTCACCGAGCCTGTCACCGAGCCCGTCATCGAGCCTCTCGCCCGGCCCTCCGCCGGGGGTCTCGCCGGGCCCGTCACCCACCGGGAGCTGATGCGTCCCTGATCTCCGGGTTCGCGGCGATGATCTCCTCGGCGACCGCGCGCAGGCGGGGCAGGTACGCGCTCACCTCGCGCGCCCGGCGCGGCAGGTCGTCCGGCGATCCGATGCCGAGGTCGGCGGCGAGGTCCGCGAATCCGCCGCGGTGGCCCGTCTCCCCCGGCGCGTCCACGGCGAGGACTTTCAGGCACCGGGCGTACGTCGCGGCGATCCAGAAGACGGCCTCGCGGTGCAGTCCCCGCGTGACGAGGTCGAGACCGCCGTCCACGGCCACCGGCCGGGCCGCCCGGGTGATGTCGGAGGAGAACGGCAACGGCGTGCGGGCCACGGCCGCCGCCGCGTCGAACGCCCTCGTCATCGTGGCGAGGTGGGCCTCGACCCGCTCGCGGGGCAGGTGCGCGCAGCCGAGCAGGCCGAGCAGCTCCTCGTAGACGTCCATCCGGCCGTAGCTCCGCAGGAGTTCGCGGACCGCCGGGTAGCGCAGCCGTACGGTGGGGTTGCGCAGCCCCGCGGTGAGGAGCACGTGGGTCGTGATGCCGGCCGGGAACAGCCAGGACGTGACCTGGTCGTGGAACGGCGCGTGCGCGTCGAGCGCCGCGAGGCCGCCGGTGATGCGGCTCTCGGCGTCCGCGCAGCGCAGGCGGACCCAGCGCCGTTCGGCGAAGCCCGCCGCGACGGCGGCCCGCAGCCGGGCCAGGCGCCCGGTGGGGTCGGCGATCACGGTGTCGGCGCGGAAGGCCCCGGCCAGGTGGCAGGAGGCCAGCACCTCCGCCGCCGAGGCGAGCCGGTCCCAGGACAGGTACGAGACCTCGACGAGCACGCCGTCCCATGGGATCTTGCCGAGCTTGGGCGGCGCGACGGGATCGGTGACCACGACCGTCACGTCGACGTCCGAGGTGGGCGGCAGCACCGCGCCGGGGTCCGCCCAGGCCGTGGAGCCGGTCAGGAAGGCCCCGGCGAAGTTCGGGGCGGCGGCCGCCTCCCGGGCGACCCACCGGGCCGCCGCGGCTCGCGCGTCCCGGACCCGCACCACGCGTGTCGTCATCCCAGGTTCCCCTTCCGATGAACGCGGGACCGCCACCCCGGCTAATCGCTTCAGGACACCACGAAATCCGTCGCCCCGCCGGACATCCCGGCGCCCTGTCCGGGCGGATCGGCGGGGTGGCGCCGTGTCGGCGGCGCTCCGTCGCCCGGCAGAGGAAGCGTGACCTCGACCGTGGTGCCCGCCCCCGGCTCGCCCGCGAGGAGGCAGATCCCGCCAAGCTCCGCCGTGCGCTCGCGCATGGAAGTCAGGCCGGGGCCCGTACGGCGTTCCGGCGGCAGGCCCACGCCGTCGTCGGCGATCAGCAGGCGCAGCGCCGCGGGTTCGCGGCGCAGCTCGACCCGGATCCGGGTGGCACGCGCGTGGCGCCGGGCGTTGATCAGCGCCTCCTGCGCGATCCGGTAGACGGCCACCTCGACGGCGGCGGGCAGGTCGGCCAGGTCGCCCTCGGCGTCCACCACGGTGGCGGGGCCCTCGGGATCGCCCGGCCCGGCCAGCGCCCGCAGGGCGGCGGCCAGGCCCAGGTCGTCCAGGACGGGCGGGCGCAGGCCGTACACGAGCTGCCGGACGTCGTGCGTGACCGTGTCCATGCCGGAGCGCAACTCGCGCAGCAGCCTGTCCGCCGTCTCCGGGGAGCTTTTCAGGCTGGCGCGGGCCATGGTGACGGCCGTGGCCATCTCGCCCAGCGTGCGCCCCAGACCGTCGTGCAGGTCGCGGCGCAGCCGCCGCCGTTCCTCCTCCCGGGCGGCCAGGATGCGCTCCCGGGAGCGTTGCAGGTCGGCCGCCAGGCGCACCGCGTGCGCCACGTCGGCCGCGTACGGGACCAGCGTGGCCAGCACCCGCTCGTCGTGCGCGGCGGGGAAGCGGCGCGGGGCGGGCGGGCCGACCAGCAGCCGCCCCACCCGCTCGCCGTGCCAGACCAGCGGCACCTCGCGCGGGCGGTCGCCGACCTGCCCGCTGACCGCGCTGACCACCCCGGCCCGCGGCCCCGGCTCGCCGCCGGTCACCTCGACCGCGACGCCCTGCACCGCCAGGCCCTCTCGCAGCACACCGATCACCGGCTCCAGCGCCTGCGCCGGATCGCCCCGGCGCACCTCGTGGACCAGCCGCTCGGCCAGCACGCGGGGGTCGCCCACCGGGCCGTAGAGCAGGCGGTCGACGGCACGTTGCAGCACCCGGCGCAGGGGCTGGAAGAACGCGCCCGTGAGAAGGGCGGCGGCGAGCCCGGCGACCTGGTCGTACCCGGACACGACCAGGCTCGACAGCGCGGCCACCCCGAAGTAGACGCCGCCGACCACGGCCAGCAGCCCCGCGGCGACGAAGGTCCGGCTGACGACCGTGTCGATGCCGTACAACCGGTAGCGCGTCACCGAGAACACGATCGCGACGGGGACGAGCGCCGCCCAGACGATCGACAGCCAGACCAGCCCGGGCACGGCCGCACCCAGGAGCGAGAACACGACGTATCCGGCGAACGCGAACAGCGGCCAGCCGATCTGCCGTCTGCCCGCCGGGTCCGCGCGGCGGAAGCGCAGCAGCAGCGACAGCGCCGCCAGAGCCAGCGACACGGCGATCGCCGTCCAGGCCAGCGTCCCGATCGCCGGCATGTACGGCGCCAGGGCCGGGATCTGCAGCGGGTTGTGGACGACCGCGGGGAGCGGATAGCCCTCGAGGGGCGGGTCGGGCCGCACGAACTGGCGCGCCGTCTCGGCCCCGACGGACGCCACACCGAGCAGCACCACCGCCCGCCAGCGGGGCGAGGGCAGCCTGCCGTCCGGGGAGTACAACGGCAGCAGCGTCTCCAGCGTGATCCCGCTCACCGCCCAGCCGGCCTGCGCCGGAAATCTCAGGAACTCCGCGAGCGCGAGGTCCCCGCGCGCCATCGACGCCAGCATCGCCATCTGGCAGACGTCGTGGACGGCGGCGGCGAGCCCGCCCGCGCACATCAGCCACGCCAGCGTGAGCCGGGGCCGGTACGCGATGAGGAACGCGCCGACCGCCGGGAAGGTCACCCCCGCCGGCATCAGCGGCGAGACCGTCCCCGGCACCCGCCACTGCGCCGGGAGCCCCGCGAGGATCAGCAGCGCCGCGGCCACGAGCACCGCGGACACCACAGCCATGACGACAGCGCCCGCGCGGGCTGCCCACGCCATCCCGCCCCCGCTTTCCGGCTAGCCCGTTCCTGCCTGACCCCAGGGTGCCCGCGAAGCGGCGTACAAGCCGCGTCTCCCCCGCGATTGTGGCAGGGCCGTTATCGATCGGGGAGGGCGCGGCGGGCGGCGAAATCGCGGGACGCCGCCGGGCGGCCTGCGGGCCGCCCGGCGGGGCACGAGAACGATCAGCTGTCGAGCAGGTCGCGGACGCCGGACATCGCCTGGACGTTGCTCAGGATCGACAGGTGGTCGACGCAGGCGAGGGTGTGGTTGTCCGCTCCGGACAGCCGGGTGCTGGTGTAGGGGATGATGATGCCGTCGCAGGGCGACACCCAGGTGCCGTACCTCGCCGACCCCGGCGTCTCGTCGCCGCCGAGCGAGGTGATGTACGCCGAGCCGGGCAGCATCTCGATGCACGAGACGTAGATGGTGCAGGCACCGGCGTAGGTCGTGCCGTGGTTGGCCCCGGCCAGTGAGGCGACGTGGCCGACGTTCGCGGCCCCGCCGAGCTTCTGCAGGTACCACCGGGTCACCAGGCCGCCCATCGAGTGGTTGACGATGTCCACCTTGGACGCGCCCGTACGGGCCTTGACGTCGTCGACGAAGGCGGCCAGGCCCTGGGCGCTGATCACGTTCGACCCGGCCCAGTTGTAGTTGTAACCGAACAACCTGCTGCCGGACCATCCGTTGGCCACCAGGTACGCCTGCAGGGCGGCGAAGTTGGTGCTGTTTCCCGTGTAACCGTGGACGAAGACGACGGGGTTGTGGGCGGCGGCCTGGGCGGGGACGGCGGGAGCGAGGAAGCCGAGCAGGGCCAGGAGGCCGAGGAGGGGGCCGACGATCCGACGCATGAGATCTCCTTGCCGTGGGGGATGACAGGAGTCTCGCGATCGGTTCGGGCCACGGCATCGGGGAAATCACCAGTCGCCGTCCCGCGTCTGCCGGCGCGGGCGGGTCAGCCGGGGATCTTGAGCACGACGAGGGCGATGTCGTCGCGGGTCAGCCCGGACTGGAAGGCGACGGCGTCGTCCACGATCGCGTCGGCGATCCCGTCCGCCTCCAAGGCGTGGGCATCGCCCAGCAGGCGGCGCAGCCGCTCCTCGCCGTACAGTTCCCCGTCCCTGCGCGCCTCGACGACGCCGTCGGTGTAGAAGAGGACCGCGTCGCCGGGCGCGAGATCGACGTCGACGTCGGTAAGCCTGACGCTGGGCAGCAGGCCGAGGACGTTGCCCGGCCGCCCGATCTCGCCGACCGCCTCTCCCCGGGCCCGCAGCGGAGGCGGGTGACCGGCCAGGGAGAGCGTGAGCCGGAAGTGCGGGCCGGCGGACGCGAGCTGGCCGTACACGGCCGTCACGAACCGGCCCGCCCGCTCGCGCAGCAGGGTCCGGTTGAGCGCGGACAGGACCGCCGAGGGGCTGGGCTCCCGGATCGGCGCGGCCCGCAGCGTGTAGCGGGCCAGGCTGGTGACGACGGCGGCCTCCACCCCCTTGCCGCACACGTCGCCGAGGGCGAGGGCCCAGCCGCCGGCGGTCTCGTACATGTCGTAGAAGTCGCCGCCCACCAGCTCGCCGTTTCCGGCCGGCCGGAACGCCCCGGCGACCTGGAGCCCCGGGATCGTCGGCAGCGCCGGCGGGATGAAGCTGCGCTGCAGGGTGCGGGCCAGCTCGCGCGCCTCGGCCTCCGACCGCTCGGCCCGCTGGCGGGCGCGCAGCAGTTCGCGCTCGTACTCCCGCCGGTCGGTCGCGGCGAAGACGCAGAAGCGGATGACCCTCGGATCGTCGCGCATCACCGCGTTGAGCAGCACCGGCAGCCGGGTGCCGTCGGCGCGGCGCACGTCGACCGCGATCTCGCGGACGACCGACTGCATCGCGAGCAGCGGGGCGAAGTGGGTCTCGTAGAAGATGCGGTCGCCGACGGCCAGCAGGTTCTGGATCCGCATGCCGCCGGTGAGCGCGCCGGGGTCGTACCCGGTGAGCTCGAGCAGCGTCCGGTTGACCCGGACGATCGTCCCGTCGGGCAGGGTGGACAGGTGGCCGCAGGGCGCGTGCTCGTAGAGATCCTCGAAGTCCTCCTCGGCGAGGCTCACCTACAGGAACGCCTTGATCGCGGAGATGGTCTCCTCGGGCGCGCTCAGGTTGGGGCAGTGCCCGGTGGCCCGCATCAGCACCAGTTCGCTGCCGGGGAGGTTCTCGTGGACGAACTTGCCGACCTCCACGGGGGCGATCACGTCGTCGGAGCACTGCAGGATCAGGCTGCGCACCGGCACCCGGGACAGGTCGGCCCGGTTGTCCGACATGAACGTGACGGTGGCGAACCGCCTGGCGATGTCCGGGTCGGTACGGCAGAAGCTGTTGGTCAGCTCGGCCCCCAGCTCGGGGCGGTCCGGGTTGCCCATGATGACCGGGGCCATGGCGCTGGACCAGCCGAGGTAGTTGCTGTCGAGCGACTCCAGCAGCTCCTCGATGTCGGCCGCGCTGAAGCCGCCGACGTAGCCCTCGTCGTCGATGTAGCGAGGCGAGGGCCCGACCATCACCAGCGCCCCGAACCGCGCCGGCTCCCTGATGGCCGCCAGCGCGCCGATCATGGCGCTCACCGAGTGGCCGACGAAGACGGCGTCGGTCAGGTCGAGCTCGGCACAGATGTCCAGCACGTCCTGCGCGTAGCCCTGCAGGGAGGAGTAACGCTCCGGGGAGTAGGCCGACAGGTCGGAGTCGCCGGCCCCCACGTAGTCGAACAGGACGATCCTGTACTCGTCCTCGAAGGCGGGAGCGACCAGGCGCCACATGTTCTGGTCGCACCCGAAACCGTGGGCGAAGACCATCGGGCGGCCGTCCGGCCGGCCGGTGATTCGCACGTTGTTACGCACCATCACACTCATGACGCGCAAGCGTACGCACCGATTCACTATCGGTGTAATTCGGGGCGGAATCCGGATGGCCGTGTACGCCGTGCCGTCGGGGGTAGGCGGCGGGAGTCCCCTACTCCCCCTGGAGGCGCGAGATCTCGTTCCCGCACGACATCGTCCGGCTGTCGTCCGGCGTGGCCGCGGTCATGCCGGCTCGCGGGACGGTCACCGACGGGGTGTGAGCCGGGGTTCCTTCCCGCGGCCGTCCTCCGGCCGCGCGGACGACACACGAAAGAAGGGAGAACGCATGACGACCGCTCGCGACATCATGACCCCCCGGGCCGAGTGCGTGAACGCGGACGAGACCGTCCTCGACGCCGCGCGGAAGATGGCGCGCCTCGGCGTGGGCTCGCTGCCGATCTGCGGCACCGACGACCGTCTCAAGGGCGTGCTGACCGACCGCGACATCGTCGTGAAGGTGCTGGCCCAGGGCAAGGACCCCAAGTCGTGCCAGGCCGGTGAGCTCGCCAAGGGCGAGGCCGTGACGATCGGCGCGGACGACGACGCGGCCGAGATCCTGAACACGATGGCCACGCACAAGGTCCGGCGGCTGCCGGTCATCGACGGCCACGAGCTGGTGGGGATCGTCGCGCTGGCCGACGTGGCCCGCGCTCTGCCCGACCGCCCGGTGGGCGACCTCGTGGACGCCATCAGCACCGACTGACGTGCGCCGCCGCACGTTTCTCCGAGCCCCGGCCCTCCCGGCCGGGGCTCCGTGCGTGCGGGGCCGTACCGCGGCCGGTGCCGGCGCGGCCCTCATCCCGCGTCGCCGTGTCCGGCCACCTGGCCGAGGGCCCTGCTGCCGGCCAGCTCCGACAGCCGCATCGTGTCGACGCCGTCGCAGACCAGCTCGGTCGAGGCGATCACGGCACGCACCGCGGCGGAGTCGTCCCCCGGCACGGCCACGGTCGCGGTCTGCAGGTACGTCCAGTCGCGCAGCGCCCGCAACGACGCGGCGGGCAGCCGCGCCGAGTACTCGATCACCAGGGCGTCGTCCTTGACGAGCAGGTGGTCGAGGCTCGCCCTGGTGGGGATGTCCTGGTCGGACGGGCTGTAGAAGGACTGGGCCGGGTGCGTCCAGGAGGTCGTCTCGCCGGGCGGCGTGCGCGGTCGCATGTCGCACGTGACCGGGGACGACGCCGTGCCGTCCGCCCCGGAGCCGGTCGCGGCCGGGCGCACTGCGGAGGACGTGCCGGAGGGCGACGCGCCGCATCCGACGCACCCGGCGCAGAACGCTAGCGACAGCGCGGCGAGTGCGACCCGGGTGAGGGCCTGGCGCATCGATCCACTCCTTGTCTCGTGGGGCGGGCTCCGGCGGCCCGGGCGCGGTGCGCGCCCGGGCCGCCGGAGCGGGGGTCAGCGCCCGCTGACCTTGAGGGACGCCGAACGGGAGACGATCTCGCCGGTCGGGTCGGTCACGCGGACCCGATACTCGGAGCCGGACAGCTCCCGCGTCGCCGTGACGGCGATCGCGAACGACGTCTCGCCGGCCATGTCGGCCCACTCGGACGAGCCCGGCGACTTCACCTGCCACTGGTAGGCGACGTTGCGGCCCTCGGCGGGCGCGGCGAAGACCGCGTCCTCACCGTTGCCCACGGCCGTCGTCTTGGGCTGGGACACGATCCTCAGGTGCACGCTCTTGTCGTCGAGCACCTTCATCCACTCGACGAGCTCGTGCGCCCGGTCCACGATCGTGCTGTGGGCACGTCCGCCCAGGGTGGAGCCGGCCAGCTGACGGAACGCCTTGGCCTGCGCGAGCGCATCGGCGTAGTCCTTCACCCGGTAGGCGTCGTACGACGCGGTGAGCGCCTGGTTCAGGCCGGCGGCCAGGTCGGCGCCGACGGAACCGTCCGCAGCGCCGGCGGCGACGAGCTTGCGCAGCTCCTCGTGGCTGACGCAGTTCGCCTCGGTCTGGCCGGCGGCCCACTTCACGCCCTCGAGGATGTTCTTCTGGAACAACGGGTCGAGGGTGTTCGCCCAGTTGTGCAGCAGCGCCTGGGTGAACGCGCGCCCGCCGTCGTAGTTCTGGCACCACGAGATCGGGTGGTCGGCGCCCTCGACGCGGCCGGCGCCGGCCCCGATGCTGCCGACGTACGACGCCTCGTTCAGCGTCTGCAGGACGTGAACCTTCTCACGCGGCAGGAAGGTCCAGTTGTAGAGCTCGTCCACGATCTTGAGCTTCTCGGGGAACTGACGCGTGGCCGGGTTGGTGCCGTCCTCGGTCACCAGCTCGCCGATGTTGCAGGCCCCGCAGGTGTTCTGGATGCCGCCGCCGTTGGAGCCGTGGTTGTCGAACTCGCCGCCGGCCAGGCCCTTGTACCAGTCCCACTGGTGCATGGAGTCGGTGGCGCCGTGCAGGGCGACGAAGCCGCCGCCGTTGTTGATGTACTGCTTGAGGACGGCCTGCTCGTTCACCTTGACGTTGGGGTCGGCCGCGGTGGGCCGGGCCGTGGAGAACGTGTCGTTGCCGACGCTCGAGACGCCGATGACGACGTCGTATTGGGACAGGCGCTCGATGCTCTCGAAGGGGTTCGGCACCGAGACGTCGGGGCTGAGGTAGTCGTACACGTCGACGTCGAAGTTGTTGGCCCGGCCCAGGTCCTGCAGCACGGCCATGGTGAGCGGAATGTGCTCGTGCCGGAAGGCGCCCGGCTTGTTGCCAAAGGCGAGCACCCTGAACTTCGGCTTCTCGTTGCGCACGGACTCGGTCGGGAGCCGGAACGGAGCGCGTTCCATGCCGCGCGCCGCGCTCACGGTGACGCCGGTGGCCACGGCGGGGTGCTCGACCCCCCGGAGCTCCTCGACCAGGTAGGCGGCGTCCTTCACGAGGGAGTCGCGCATGTAGCCCTCGGGCACGACCTGGGCTGCCAGCGCGCCGAAGCGGGTCAGCGCGGCCACGGCGGCGTCGCCGCCGGCGTCGGCCTGGGTGAGCAGCGCCTGCAGGCGGCCGCCGTTCGACGCCGAGACCTTTCCGGCGGTGACATAACGCTGGACGAGGGCGCGCAGGTCCGCGACCGAGGTGGTGATCTCGAAGGTCAGGGTGTACTTGGCGCCGTTGCCGGCGGAGTCGCCGAGGGTGACCGCCCACGTGTGCGCGCCGACGGACAGGGTGGCCGGGTCGAGCGGCAGCGGGTAGGTCCACTTGTCGTCGACCCACATGTCCCGCACCGCCGTGCCGCCGGACCCGGGGGTGGGGTCGGTCCGCGTCGGCGTGATGGACGAGGCCGCCGCGCTGTGCGGCACCTTGCCGCCGACGACGCCCGGCCAGGCGGCGACCGGCGGTTTGGTGTCGATCCGCACGCTGATCGTCCTGGCGGCCGAGGCGTTGCCGGCGGCGTCGACCGCCACGTAGCGGACCGTGCTGTTGCGGTCGCCCGTGACGACGTAGGTGGCCGTGCCGCGGGTGCCGTTCCGGACGGCCGGGACCTCGACGGCGGCCTCCGTACCCACCGTCACGCGGAACGACGCGACGGCGTCGTCATCCGTGGCGGACAGGTTCAGCGTCACCTCGCCGTTGGTGAACCAGCCGTTGGCCCCGGTCGTGGTCGACGGGGTGTACGCGGTGTTCGTCGCGCCGTTGTAGTTCGGCTCGGCGGCCGGCGACAGCGTGGCAGCGTCGAGAACGGGCGCCGCTCCGGACTCGGCGGCGGAGGCCGCACCCGGAGAGCCGAGCACCAGGGCCGGCACCGCGAGCACGGCGGCGGCCAGAGCCGACCGCGACCGCAGCCCGGGACGTGTGCGAGAGGATCGCATGTCACTCCTCTTGTCGGGACGAAAAGCGCATCGCGCCTTGGAGCGCCGACCCCACGAGCGCCGACCCCGATGAGGCGATGATCTACGGATTAACGCGATGACTTCCGGAAGTGTGAGCCGCGTCTCGAAACTTTGTCAACAATCTGACAGACTTTCGTCTCAAACATAAAAAGTTACTGACAGGAGTGAGATAGACCCTGCTCCAGCTGTCAGTACTTCTCCCACGCGCAGCAGAAGTCGCCATCCACGCAGGAGGGAGGCCGGGCGCTCGCACCCGGACGGGACGCGCCCTGTTTGATCCCAGTCGGGAGGGTATGGCGGCTTTGGGGCGCCTGCCCGGCGGGAGCCGGGGGCGGCGCCGCGACGACAGGGCCCGCGGCACACGTGCTCGAATCCCGGGCCCGGACCCGAGACGCCGGGAGGGGTGGCGATGACCGACGACACCACCGCGGGCAAACCGCAGCGCTACGCCTTCGACTTCGACCCCCGATTCGCCCCGCTGCTGTCGGTCCTGGGCATCCGCCCGGACACCGCCGGCGTCCTGGTCGGCCCGGGCACCCTGCGGGTCCGGTTCGGGCCGTGGGTGACCGAGACCCCGCTGGCCAACGTCTCCGGGGTCGAGACGACCGGCCCCTACTCCCCGTTCCGGGCGATCGGCGTCCACGTGTCGCTCGCCGACCGGGGCCTGACGTTCGCCACCAACGCCCGCAGCGGGCTGTGCGTGCGGTTCCACGAGCCGATCCGGGGCGGCGAGCCGTTCGGGCTGCTGCGCCATCCCGGTCTCACCGTGACGGTCGCCGATCCCGCGGGACTCGCCGAGAAGCTCTCCCGACGTCTGTAGCAGCCTCCGTGGAGGGAGAACCTTGATCCGCCAACTCGTACGCGGCGCGGCCGCCGGCGCGCTGTCCACCGTCACGATGAGCGCGGTGATGCTCGCCGGGCAGAAGACCGGCCTGATGCCGGGCCAGCCGCCCAAGCACATCGTGAGGGCGGCCCTGCCGGGCCACCGGCACCGGCCGAAACCCGGGGAGAACGTCCTCGGCGCCGCCGCGCACCTCGGCTTCGGCACCGCCTGCGGCTCGGCGTTCGCGCTGCTCACCCGCGGGCGCGGGGCCGGCGTCCCCCTCGGCGTCGGCTACGCCCTGCTGATCTGGCTCGGCGCCTACGAGGGGTGGGTGCCGGCTTTGAACATCCTGCCGCCCGCCTCGCGCGACCCCGCGCGCGGCCGCCCGGTGGTCATGGCCGCGGCGCACGTGGTGTACGGCACCACGCTGGCGCTCGCGGTCCGCGCCATGTGCGGAAAGGGCGGACGGAACGACGTGAAGGAGGAGAGATGACGACGACGGAACGGCCCCTGGCGCTCGTGACGGGCGCCTCCAGCGGCATCGGTTACGAGCTCGCCAGGCAGTTCGCCCAGCACGGCTTCGACGTGGTGGTCACGGCGGAGGACGAGGAGCTCACCACCGCCGCCGAGTCACTGAAGGAGTACGGCGGGCAGGTCACGCCGGTGCGCGCCGACCTCACCCGCTACGACGAGGTGGAGCGGCTGTGGACCGCGACCGTCGCGGCCGGGCGCCCGCTGGACGCCGTCGCGATCAACGCGGGCGTCGGCGTGGGCGGCGCCTTCGCCCGCGAGACCTCGCTGGAGGCCGAGCTCGAACTCATCGAGCTCAACGTCACCTCCGCCGTGCACCTGGCCAAACGCGCCGTGGCGGCCATGACCACCCGCGGCACGGGGAAGATCCTGTTCACGTCGTCGGTCGCCGCGCTCACGCCCGGGCCGTTCGAGGCCGTGTACGCCGCCAGCAAGGCGTTCCTCCACTCGTTCGCCGAGGCCCTGCGGGGCGAGCTGAAGGACTCGGGGGTCACCGTCACCTCGCTCCTGCCGGGACCGACCGACACCGAGTTCTTCGAGCGGGCCGGCATGGAGGACACGCGGGTGGGCTCGGGCAAGAAGGACGACCCGGCCGAGGTCGCCCGGCAGGGCTTCGACGCGCTGATGAAGGGCGACGACAAGGTCGTCGCCGGGTCCTTCATGAACAAGGTCCAGGCCGTGGCGGGCCGCGTCACCCCGGACACGGCCAAGGCCGCCGTGCACCGCCGCATGGCCGAACCCGGCAAGGGCGGCACGTCCGGCAAGGACGAGTAGGTTCCTCCGAGCGAGGGCCAGCGAGGGGCGGGGACCACCCGCCCCTCGGCGTGTACGGAGGTCGCCGGCAGGCCGGGCTCTCGGTGCACGGTCCTCGTCACCGGCGTCGGCGGCTCGGCCCGGGAGGTGTGCGCGGCGAGGTGGCCCATCGTCGTGCGGGCCTTCGGCGCGGAATCGGCCGGCGTGGCGGTCAGCCGGCGACGTCCTTGAAGGCGACGACCCTGACGACGCGCAACCGCACCAGGAACTCCCCCGCGACGCCGTTGCGCCTGCCGTACTCCTCGGCCCGGTCCTCCCCCATGTAGCGGCCGCCGAGCACCGTCGCCCAGTGACGCACCTCGTCGAGGTCGTCCGACAGCGTCGCCTCTCCCTCGACCATCACGTACGAGTACGGCGGCCGCTGGTCGTCGACGCACAGGGCCGCGCGTGGTTCACGCCGCAGTTCGCGGGCCTTCACGCTGCTCTCGTGCGTGGTGAAAACCACGTCGTCCCCGTCGAGGGCGAACCAGATCGGGGTCACGTGCGGCCGGCCGTCCGCCCTGGTGACGGCGAGTTTGCCGGTCCTGGTGCCGCTCGTCGCGAACTCCCGCCACTCCGCCTCGGTCATCCTTTCCATGGCCCCCCAAGCTAGTGCCACTCCCCGGCCATCCGCCTCGGCGGCCGTTTCTTACGCCCTACGCACCAACGCAGTCGCTTTTCCGTAGATGTACGGATATCGCTACGGATGTTCGAGTCCCGACCATGGTTCTAACGTCGCGCACGGGCCGGTTTTCCCGGCCGGGTCGGCGAAGCGAGGAGCCACGTGACGTAGAACCCTCCTTTTCTCCCAGCCTTTCCCGCCATGGGAGAGACGTGTCCGGTCGTACCCCGCACAGCGGACATCCCCCTCCATTTCTCTCATCACCCCCCAGTTCCCACGGCGTCGGCCGCCCGGGCTCATCTCCCGGCCGCGCGACCGCCGGTGCCCGCCCATAAGGCGGGACGCCGCGTGGGAGGCAGAGAAAGGAAGACGCCCATGAGGCGCACAGCACTGCTCGCGGCGGCCGCCGCACTGGCCGTGACCGGCGTCGTGGCACCCCCCACCGCCGCCGCCGCGAAGCCCCCGCCCGGCAGCGAGACCGCGGTGAGGTCCCTCGCCGACGACCCGGCGCAGCGGGCCGCGGCCGCGGCCGACCAGGCCGTAGCGAGCGGCCTGGACGACCTGCGTGTGTCCCCCAGCGAGACCTACCGGCGCACCGCCGTGACGGCGGGCGGCGGCATGTTCTACGTCACCTACGAGCGCGCGTACAAGGGCCTGCCCGTGGTGGGCGGCGACGCGGTCGTGGTCACCGACGCCAACGGGCGGGTGCGCGACTCGGAGGCGGCCTCCGGCGCCCTCCCCCTGGGCGTGCCGACCTCGCCGACGGTAGCCGCCGAGACCGCCACGGCGACGGCGAAGACCGTGCTGTCGCGCGTCGACGACAGCGCCGCACCGCGCCTGGTGGTCCTGGCATGGGGCGCCCAGCCCCGCCTGGCGTGGGAGGCCGTGGTCTCCGGCATCGCCGACGGCAAGCCGAGCATCCAGCACGTCTTCGTCGACGCGACGACCGGTGAGATCGCCGACTCCTACGACCAGGTGAGGGCCGGCACCGGCAACGGCTACTACTACGGCACGGTCACCATCAACACCAGCGGCTCCGGCACGTCGTACTCGATGACCGACTCCACCCGCAGCGGCCTCAGATGCGGCGGGCAGAACGGCTCGGCCTACACCGGCACCGACGACTCCTGGGGCAACGGCGGCGGAACCAACCTGGAGACCGCCTGCGTGGACGCGCTCTACGGCGTGCAGCGCGAGTGGGACATGCTGCGCGACTGGCTCGGCCGCAACGGCATCAACGGCAACGGCGGCGGCTTCCCCGCCCGCGTCGGCCTCAACCAGGTCAACGCGTACTGGAACGGCAGCTACACCAACTTCGGCCACTCGCAGGACAACGCCCGCCAGGCCACTCCGATCGACGTCGTGGCGCACGAGTTCGGCCACGCCATCTTCCAGACGACCCCCGGAAGCGCCGGCTCGGGCAACGAGAACGGCGGCCTGAACGAGGCCACAGGCGACATCTTCGGAGCGCTCACCGAGGCGTACGCCAACAACCCGAACGACCCGCCGGACTACCAGGTGGGCGAGGAGGTCGACCTCGTCGGCGACGGGCCGATCCGCTACATGTACAACCCGTCCCTCGCCGGCGATCCCAACTGCTACTCCTCCTCGATCCCGAGCACGGAGGTCCACTCCGCGGCCGGTCCGCTGAACCACTGGTTCTACCTGCTCGCCGAGGGCTCGTCCCCGGGCGGCGGCAAGCCGAGCAGCCCGATCTGCTCCGGCGGCTCCTCGGTGACCGGCATCGGCATCCAGAAGGCCGGCAAGATCTACATGGGCGCGCTGATGCGCAAGACCTCGACCTGGAAGTACGTCAACGTCAGGACCGCGTCGCTGGCGGCGGCGGTCGAGCTGTACGGCGCGAGCAGCGCCGAGTGCGCGGCCACCAAGGCGGCGTGGAGCGCCGCCGGCGTGCCGGCGCAGTCGGGCGAGCCGAGCTGCAGCTCCTCCGGCAGCGACTTCTCCCTGTCGCTCAGCCCCACCGCGGGCACGGTGACGCCCGGTCAGTCGGCGACCGCCACGGTCGCGACGGCCACCACCTCGGGCAGCGCGCAGACGGTGAGCCTCAGCGCCTCCGGGCTTCCGTCCGGCGCCGGCGCGAGCTTCAGCCCGTCGTCGGTGAGCTCGGGCGGGTCCTCCACGCTGACCGTCTCCACCAGCGCCTCGACCCCGCCCGGCACCTACACCGTCACCGTCACGGGCAGCGGATCGTCGGGCAGCCACACCGCGGCGTACACGCTGACGGTGTCGGGCACTTCCGGCGGGCGCACGTTCACCAACGGCACCGACTACACGATCAGCGACCTGACCACGATCAACAGCTCGATCACCTCGACCGCCACGGGGACGGCGGTCTCCCCGGTGCAGCTGAGCATCACGATCTCGCACACCTGCGCCGAGGACCTGCGGATCAGGCTCCGCGGCCCGAACGGCACCTACTACACGGTCAAGTCCAGCGGCGGACTGAGCTGCACGTCGTTCGGCACCCGCGCCTACTCCGTCCCGGTCACCCAGACGGCGGCGGGCACCTGGACCCTCGAGGTCCGTGACCAGTACACCTACGACACCGGCTACCTCGACTCCTGGAGCATCACGCTCTGAGTGACGGCGGCGCGGCCCCCGGGACCACGCGGTCCCGGGGGTTTCCGCGTCCGGGGGCCGGTCAGGAGGGCGGCGCGATCTGGGTCCGCGACCGGACGCCGAGCTTGCGCAGCACGGTGGCGACGTGGGTCTCGACCGTGCGCGTGGACAGGAAGAGCACGTCGGCGATCTCCCGGTTGGTCCGGCCGAGCGCGACGAGCCGGGCCACCTCCCGCTCCCGCTGCGACAGCGCGCCGGCGCCCCGCCGCCCGCCGCGCGGCAGCGGGACGTCCACCCCGATGTCGCGCAGGGCCCGCCGACACCGGGCGGCGTCGTGGGTCGCGCCGAGCCGGCCGTACCACTGCGCGGCCTCCCGGAACCCCGCCGCCGCGGCCCCGTCCCCCAGCGCGAGCCCGGCCCGCGCCTCAGCCTCGGCCGCCCGCGCCGCCGCGTACGGCTGCGGCAGCGCGGCGTACGCCTCGCGGGCCCGGGCGAAGAAGGCGGCGGCGTCGGCATGCCGCAGCTCGGCGGCGGCGAGCGCGCCCCGGGCGGCGTGCAGCGCGGCGTGCGCCGCGGGCGCCACCCGGTCCGCGATCCCGGCGGCGTACTCGTCCACCAGCTCGGCCGCCGTCCCCGGCCGTCCGGCCCGGGCGAACGCGGCGACGGCGGCCGGGACCAGGCTCGCCCCCCACACCCACACGCCCTTGCGGCGCAGCCGGGCGACCGCCCGCCCGGCCTCCGCGGCCGCCTCGTCCACCGCCCCGCGGGCGAGAAGCAGATCGACGAGCCCTCCGGCGGCGGCCGTCACGACCGGGACGTTGCGGGCGTCCGGGGCGTCCAGCCCGGCGCGGTGGAGCTGCCTGACCGCCTCCTCCCATTCGCCCCTGGCCAGGGCCAGCGATCCGAGCACCAGCCAGAGGTCCACCGCGATCAGCGGCGTCTCCGTGGCCGACTCCCCCAGGGACGCCGCCCGGTCGCGGAGCCCGTCCCACCGCCCGGTGAGCCACTCCCTGCGGATCACGGAGGCGTCGAGGAGGAAGGCGGGATACTGCGCGCCGGTTTCCATTGCGAGCCGCCGGCCCTCCCGGGCGAACCGCTCGGCCGCCGCGTAGAGCCCCACGGTGGTCGCCGAGTCGTGGAGGTTGCAGTACGCCCTGGCGACCTCCCGCCGGACCGCCGGACGCGGATCGGCGACCGGCAGCCGCGCGGCGACGTCGAACGCGCCGGGAGAACCGGTCGTCATCTCGAAGGAGGCCCGGTTGGCCAGGACCGCGGCCGACAGCTCCGGGTTGTCGGCGGTGGCGACGAGCGCCTCGGCGCGGGCCATCCACTCCGCGTGCTCCGCCAGCGACTCGACGCCCCATTCGGGCATCGCGATGCTGGCCCAGCCGCGGGCGGCCAGCGTCGGCCGGTCGCCCAGCTCGGCCAGGGCGGCCAGGATCTCCGGACGCCCCGCGGCGGCGTCGCCCGCCTGGTTGGACAGGACGACGCCCAGGTTGAGGCGCACCTCGCCGCGCACGTCCCGGGACAGGAAGTCACCCCGCAGCACCTGGCGCAGCAGCCGCACCACCCGCTGGTGCGACAGGCCCGTCGCCGCCAGGCGGCTCAGCATCAGCACCAGCGGACCGCGGCCGGTGGCCGGGAGATCGGGGTCGTCGAGCATGCCCTCGATCACCTCGACGGCGAGGGCGGTGTCGCCCAGCGCGGCGGCCTGCCGGGCGGCGGCGGTCCCGTGGCGCACCCAGGCGGCGGTGTCCCCGGCACGCCGGGCGTGGAAGGCCAGCTGCACCAGCGGCGGCGCGTCCGTGGCGGCGAGCGCGGCCATCGCCCTGACGTGCGCCGACCGGCGCTCCGGACCCGGGACGGCGTCGTAGACGGCCTGCTGGGCGAGCGCGTGGCGGAAGCCGTACCGGCCGCCCGGGTGCTCGTGCAGGACCCCGGCGCGCAGCGCCTCGGCCAAGCCGGCGGAGCCCGGCCCGAGCGTGCTCAGCCCGGCGGAGCCCGGCCCAGAGGTGCCCGGCCCGGTGGAACCCCCGGCGACCGCGGTGATCGTCTCCTCGTCCGCGGGCAGCCGCAGCACCGCCGCCGCCCGGACCGCGCTCGCCGCCGCCGGGGACAGCCCCGCCATCCGCTCGGCCATCGCCTCGCGCAGCAGCAGCGGGACGCCGGCGCGGTCGACGGCACGGTCGAGCGAGTCAGGGTCGTCCGCGCCGGGCAGTCCGGCGGGCAGCGATCGGACCAGCTCCTCCACCACGAACGGGATGCCCGCCGTGCGCTCGTGCAGCCGCGCGACGAACCCGGGGGCCAGGTCGGACCGCTCCAGCAGCGCGCCGACCAGGCTTGCCACAGCCGGCACGTCCAGGGGCGCCAGCCGTACGACCACGTTGGCCGTGTCCGGCTGGTGCCGGTAGGCCCGGCCGAGCGGCGGCCCGGCCGTGCCGTCCCGCCGGCAGGTCGCGACCACCGCCAGCCCCTGCGGCGGCTGACCGGCCAGGAAGCGCAGCAGGTCGAGCGTGCCGTCGTCGGCCCAGTGCAGGTCCTCGACGACGAGCACGGCCGGTCCGACGGCCGCCAGCAGGGCGCGTATGGCGCGGAACACCCGGTGGCGCTCGGCCCGCGGGTCGTCCAGGGGCTGGGGCGGCGGCGGCAGCGCGCCGGCCAGCTCGGGAAGGTGGCCGCGGAGCGCACCGGCGACCGGGTTGAGCCGGTGCGCCGCAGGAAGCCGTCCTCTGATGTCCCGCAGCGCCTCGAAGACCGGCCCGTACGGGAACGGCTCGCGGATCTGGTGGCAGTAGCCGAGCAGGACGGCCCTGTCGCCGGACGGCAGGCGGTCGAGCGCGGCGCGTACGAGCCGGGTCTTGCCGATGCCCGCCTCGCCCTCCACCAGCACGACCGCGGGCGGCCGGGTCACCGCGTCGATGAGGGTCCGCAGTTCAGCGGCGCGTCCGACCAGCGGGGGCGAGGGCACGATGCTCATCCACGGCTCCAACCTACGGATTGCGGCCCCCGTATCGGCTACGGCTCAGTTATCCCCGCCCCTTGACCCGTGGTCAACCCTCCGGCGTAACGGCCGTGTTGCGGAAGCGGACAGACGTCACGGGCACTGCTCGCGGACGCGGGGTGGCGAGGCGGAGCGGGCTCAGCCGGTCAGCAGCCGCCAGGTGGTAAGGGCGATCCCGGCCCGGGTCAGTCCGGCCGGTTCGGTGAGGTCGATGCCGAGGGTCCGCCCGATCCGGCCGAGGCGCCGGGCGACGCTGCTGTGGTGCAGGTGGAGAAGGTCGGCGGCACGGCGCAGGGAGCCGGTGCCGCAGCAGACGTCCAGGGTCTCCAGATCCTCCGGGTCGGCGGCCAGCCGGGCGATCGCGGCCACGTCGGGATTGCCGAGCGCGGCGTCCCGGGGGATGTCGGCCAGGAGCGCCAGCGCGCCCAGGTCGTCGTAGTGGACGACCGGCCGCCGCGCAGTGGTGAAGCGGAGCGCCGTACGGGCCCGTGACCAGGAACAAACCGGGCTCTCGGCGGCGCCGACGCCCGCGCGTACGCCTGCCGGAAAGCGAGCCGTGTCCACGGTGGCGGCCACAATGACGCCCACGTCGGCGAGTGACGCCGCCTTCACCGGGTGATCCGGGCAGATCAGGCCGCCGACCCGGTCGAGCGGGAGCTGCGAGCGGACGGCGACGACGAGGACGGGCACCCCGGCGGGGAATCCCAGGAGCCGCAGGGCCCGGGCGCGGGCCGCCTCGTCACTGCCCGCGCTGATCGCGAGCTCGACGAGGGCGGGATCGGCCATGGTGGTGCGGGCCGGGCCGTACCGCTCGGCGACCGCCGCGGCGGCGATGGCGAGCCGGTTCAGCAGCACCTCGTCCAGAGGGCCGGGCGGGCCGGGGCGCTCCAGCCACACCGCGCCGATCTCCTCCTCGTCGAGCACGATCGGCGCCGTGCTCGACGGCGGTGCCGGCGGCGACGGCGGTTCGGGCGCCCGCCTGCCGTCGGGCGCCATGCGGACGGCCGGCCCCGCGCCCTGGAGCCTGATCCCGGCCACGCACTCGGCCAGGCCCGCCGAGGCCCGGGCGAGCGCCGGCAGATCCACCCGCCGTCGCATCAGCGTGTCGTAGAACGCGACGACGCGGGCCACTCCTTGGACGTGCGGATCCAGCTGTGACAGCCGGTCGGCCAGAGCCTCCATGCCCCAAGGCTAGGTCGTGTCTCCCTGGAGCCGCCCTCGACCGGGAGATCGCGCCGGTCGGCGCGCGATCCGGGTGGGATGCGCGACGACCGGCGGATGATCCCCGGAGGCGGCGACCGCGAGGATGGCCGGCATGGATCCCGAGCTGGAAGCCTTCATCCCCTTTCTCGCGCCCGTCGACCTGGACGACCCCGTCGCCACGCGGGAGAGCCTCGCCGAGCGGGCCGCCGCGCGACCGGTGCCGGACGTCGCGGGCATGGAGATCGAGGACCGCACGGTGCCCGCCGCCCCGGACGTGCCGGTGCGGATCTACCGCCCGCGCGAGGCCCGGGGCGCGGTCGTCTGGATGCGCGGCGGCGGATGGGTCTTCGGCGATCTGGACACCGAGCACCTGTGGGCCACCCTCATCGCCGGCGCCTCGGGTGCGGTGGTGATCTCGGTGGACTACCGCCGCGCCCCCGAACACCGCTTCCCCGCGGCCCTGGACGACGCCTACGCCGTGCTGACCTGGACCGCCCGGAACGCCGCGTGGCTCGGCGTCGACCCGGCGCGGATCGCGGTCGGAGGGCACAGCTCCGGCGCGAACCTCGCCGCCGCGCTGGCGTTGCGGGCACGCGACGAGCAGGGGCCGCCGATCCGCTTCCAGCTGCTCAACGAGGCCACGCTGGACGACCGGCAGCGGACGTGGTCGCGGCGCACCTTCACCGGCACACCGTGGTCGACACGCGATCGCGTGGCCGCGGCCTGGCGGTACTACCTGGGCTCCGCGCCCGCCACGCCGTACGCCGCGCCGGCGCGGGCCACGGACCTGTCGGGCCTGCCGCCCGCCTACATCGCGACCGCGGAGTTCGACCCGAACCGCGACGAGGACATCGACTACGCGCTGCGCCTGCTGCGGGCGGGGGTGCCGGTCGAGCTGCACCAGTGGCCCGGCACCTTCCACGGCTCGCTGGCGATCCTGTCCGCCGAGGTGTCGCAGCGGCAGATCGCCGAGCTCGGCGCCGCGCTGCGCCGCGCTCTGGCCGCATGAGGCCGGCCGCCGGCCGGGCTGACGCACGTACGGACCGGCCGTGAGCGGAACCAACCGATCGAGAGGACCTTCGATGAGCGAAGTCACCGGCACCGAACGGCCGCCCCTGGGCATCCGGTTGCTGCACGCCCTGGGCACTGAGCCCGACTGGACGGCGATGACGGCCGAGGAGCTGGCCGCCCTGCGCGAGGCCGTCAACCGCAAGCGGGCGTCCCGTCTGGCGCGGCTGGTCACCGGGTTCCCGGACCGCGATGCCGAGATCCGGTGGCAGGAGGTGGCACTGCCCGGCCGCGGGCTCCGGGTCCGGGTGTACCGGCCCTCGGCCGGGCCCGGAGGCGGACGCGGCGGTGAGGGCGGTGGTGGGGGCGGCGTCGGAAGCGGTGGGGGCGCGGACCCGACCGCCCTGCCGCTCGTGCTGCACGTGCACGGCGGTGGCTTCGTGGGCACGGCCGTGCAGAGCGACTGGGTGAACAGTCATCTCGCCGCCCGGCTGCCCGCGGTCGTCGTCTCGGTCGAGCACCGTCTCCTCGACGAGCGGACCCCGCTGGCGGCGGCCGTGGACGACGGCTGGGACGCGCTCCGGCACGTGGTGGCGCACGCCGCGCGGTGGGGAGTCGACCCGGCGCGGATCGCGGTCTTCGGCGAGAGCACCGGCGCGCTGGTCACCGCCCTGGCCGCGATCCGGGCCAGGCGGTCGGGGCCGGCTCTGCGGGCGCAGGTGCTGGTCAACCCCGCCGTCGACCTGACCCCGGAGGGGTTCGAGCACCCCTCGATGAGGGAGCACGCCGACAGCCCGGGCCTCACCATGCCGCAGATGCGGCTGTTCCGGCGGCTCGCCGTGCGGCCGGGAGCCGACCCTCGTGCGGTGTCGCCGCTGCACGCCGACGATTTGCGCGGCCTGGCCCCGGCGCTCGTGGTGGTGCCGACCATCGATCCGGTGGCCGACCAGGGCCGCTGTTACGCCGGACGGCTGCGGGCGGCCGGGACGCCCGCGCGGCTCATCGAATACCCCGGAGCGACACACGCCTTCCTCAGCATGCCGGGCGTGGTGCCGCACGCGAAGGCCGCGCGGGCGGAGATCGCCGAGTTCCTCCGCGAGACCCTGGCCGCGTGACGGGCGCCTGACGGTCGTCGTACAGGCACCTGACAGCGTGGCCGCCGCCGGTCCCGGGCGACGGCGCGAGGGCGGGCGGCGGCTACGCGCGGCGCGGCCGGGCGGCGGCGTCCAGGGCGGCGGCCTCCTCGGGGGTGGGCGCCGTGCCGCCGAGGTGCGCGGGCTGCCACCACACGCCCCGCGGCTGGTCGGGATAGGTCCGCTGGGCCTCGTCGAGCAGGTCCGACATCCGCCGCCGCAGGTCGTCGGTGAGCGCGGCGATGTCGTCGCCCGGCATCGGGCGCATGGGCTCGCCGACCAGGATCGTGATCGGGACGTGCCGCTGGAGCAGTTTGCGGGGGCGGCCCTTGGTCCACAGCCGCTGGCCGCCCCACAGGGCGACCGGGATCACGGGCACCCCGGCCTCGGCCGCCATCCGGATCGGGCCGTTCTTGATCTCCTTGATCGTGAACGACCTGCTGATCGTCGCCTCGGCGAAGTTGCCGACGATCTCGCCGTCCTTGAGGGCCCGTACGGCGGCGTCGTAGGCTCCCGCCCCGGCCGACCGGTCCACCGGGATGTGGTGCATGCCGCGCATCAACGGGCCCGACACCGGATGGTCGAAGACCTCCTTCTTGGCCATGAACCGGACCAGCCGTCCGGCGGGGTGGGCGGCGAAGCCGGCGAAGATGAAGTCGAGGTAGCTGACGTGGTTGCTCACCAGGACCGCGCCGCCGCTGCGGGGTATCCGCTCCGTGCCCTCCAGGTGGAACCTCAGGTCGAGCAGTTTGAAGGCGGTCAGCGCGGTCCTCAGGACCGGCGGGTACACGATCTCAGCCATGCTGAAACCGTAACCTACTCACGCGTAACCTAACCGGGGCCGAAGGTCCTCTTCGCACGACCGGGCCGTCAGTGGCCGCGGAAGGCCTCCTCCAGCCACCACGACGGGCGGTCGGCGGTGACCTTCGCGTGGACGAGCAGGGGCTTGTCGCGCGGCCCCTTCAGCCACTCGGCGACGCCGGACAGGTCCTCCTCCCCCCGTACGGTCACCGCCTCGAAGCCGAAGCCCCGGGCGATCGCCGCGATGTCGGCGGGCGGGAAGGTGACCGTGCCGAGCGGGAACCCGCCGGGGCCGAAGTGGTGGACCTCCGCGCCGTACCCGTCGTCGTCGTAGACCACGACCACCATGGGCAGGCCGAGCCGTACGACCGTCTCCAGCTCGGCGACGCCCATCAGGGCCCCGCCGTCGCCGAGCGCGGCGACGGCCAGCCGGTCGGGCCGCGCGACGGCCGCGCCGATCGCGGTGGCCAGGCCCAGCCCGATCGACTGGAACGCCTGGGTGAAGCAGAACGCGCCGCCGTCCGGGACCGTGAGGAACATCGACGGATATCCCATGAAGTTGCCGGAGTCCACGGCGACCAGTCGCTCCTGCGGGAGCAGGTCGTCGAGCCCGATGGTCAGCGTGCGGGGGTCGATGCGTCCCCCGGCGCTCAGGTCCTCGTACGGCACGTCGCGCCAACGCCCCTCGCGGACGATGCGCTCGGCGATCTCCGGGGCGCGGTATCCGCGCCTGCCCGCTTCGCCGTCGGCTACGCCCTCGCCGAGCAGGGCGGCGACCGCCCGCGCGGTCTCGCGTACGTCGCCGACCACGCCGAGGTCGATCTCGCGGTGCACGCCCAGCGCGTCGGGGTCGAGGTCCACCTGGACGACCTTGGTCTCCGGCCCGATCAGCGCGCCGTGCCGGGTGGTCCACATGGTGAACGAGCAGCCCCAGCCGACGACGAGGTCGGCATCGCGGATCAGCTCGGCCGCGAGCGGGGTGGCGAACCCGCCGCTCACGTCGAGGTCCCAGGGACTGCCGTGGAAGTTGCCCTTGGCGACGGCCGATGTGGCGAACAGCGCCCCCACCCGCTCGCCGAGCGCCTCCAGCTCCCGCCGCGCGCCCCGGGCTCCCCGGCCGGCCACGAAGACCGGGCGCCGCGCCTCGGCCAGCAGCCGGGTGAACCGCGTCAAGGCGTCGGACGGCTCCGCCGGGAGCCCCTCCACCTCCTCGTCGTCCCCTGAATCGACGGGGAACGTCAGCCCCCACGCCGCCGGCACGCGGCTCGCCACGTCGCGGTGCCCGCGGCCGGCCAGCAGTTCGCGCACGGCCTCGGCGGCCTCCTCGGGCAGCGTCTCGGCCTGCACGTCCAGCGGCAGGTTGAGCACCACGGTCCGGCGCCCGAGCAGGGCGGCGAGGAAGGCCATCACGGTGTCGTCCACGACCGTCTCCGCCGACCCGACCCGGGCGCAGTGCGCGCCCACGGCCTCGGCGAGCGCGGTCTGGTCGACGCGGAAGTTGGAGGTGGGCGAGGTCACCTCCGGGGCGAGCACCAGCAGCGGGGTACGGCTCTTGGCCGCCTCGGTGACGCCGGTCAGCGCGTTGGTCAGGCCGGGCCCCTGGTGGACGGTGAGCACGGCGACCGTGCCGCTCATCCGGGCGTAGGCGTCGGCCATCGTCGCGGCCCCGCCCTCGTGCCGCGCCGCGACGTACCGCACGCCGTGCTCGACGAGGGCGTTGGTGACGTGGAAGTTGCCGCTGCCGACGACGCCGAAGGCCGCCCGTACGCCGAGGGCGGCGAGGGCCGCGCCGACGGCCTCCGCGACGTTCACCGCTCCACCAGCGCGAGCACGCGCACCGGGCTGCCGGAGCCGCCGACGATCGGCAGCGGGCCGGCGACCACGACCGCGCCCGTCGCCGGTAGCCGGTCGAGGTTGCGCAGCTGCGTCAGGCCGTACTTCCCCGCGCCGAGCAGGTACGAGTGGCACGGGAACGCGGGGTCGAAGGAGTGGGCGGCGCCCGCGTCGGTGCCCACGGTCTCCACGCCGATGCCCGCGATCGGGGTCTCCTCGGCCAGGAAGCGGGCGCAGGCGGGCGACATGCCGGGCGTGTGCGGCCCCGTCTCGTCGGCGTTGAGGAATTCCGCCTGGTCGTGGGCGCGCACGTCCCAGCCGGTGCGGTACAGCAGCCAGCCGCCGTCCGGCAGCGGCCCGTGCTCGGCTTCCCACGCCTTCACGTGGTCGATCTCCAGCAGGAAGTCGGGGTTCGCGGCCGACTCGGCGCTGAAGTCGAGCACCACGGCGGGGGCGATCAGCTTGGCGGGGGCCACCTGCGACACGTCCTCGCCGTCACGCGCGGTCACCCAGTGGACGGGCGCGTCGAAGTGCGTGCCGGTGTGCTCGCCCGTGGTGAAGTTGTTCCAGTACCAGCCCGGTCCGCGGTCGTCGTACCGGCTGATCTCCTGCAGCGAGAACGGCACCGTCTGCCCGAACGGCTCCGGCAGCAACAGGATCGGTGTCTTGTCGCTCAGCGGCGCGGTGAGGTCGAGCACCTCGATCCCCCCGCTCCGGATGCCGTCCACCAAATCCCGCAACACCGACACTGCGCCTCCCAACAGTCAGGACACCCCTGCGATACTCCTACACCTCCGCCCCCGAACGCCATATCCCGGTGAAATGCAACGCCCGCACCCGCCCGCGCGATGAACCGTACAGGGGGCCTGATCACCGATCCACGCGGGAGGACGCGGATGGCGCGGGCGGCCTATCGGATCCGCACGACAGCCGGGGCGTGGCTCGGCCATCCCGCGACGCTTGCCGCGATCGCCGTGCTCCTCGTCAACGACCACCTGCTCAAACGCCTGTGGCCGGGCGTGGTCACCGGCAAGCTGAGCGACGTCGCGGGCATGCTGGTCGCCCCGCCGCTGCTCGCGCTCGCCGCGGCCCTCGCCGTCCGGCGCCCCGTCGCCGCCGCCCGGGGCGGCGTCTCGCGGAGCGGTGCCGGCGCGCCCGGCGAGGCGGACAGGCGGGCCGCCCTGGCCGCGATCCTGCTGACCGCCGTGCTCTTCACGGTCGTCAAGACCACGGCGGCGGGGGCCCGGGCGGCCGAGGACGTCTGGGCGCTTTTCACCCCCTCCGCCCGCGTCGTCGCGGACCCCTCCGACCTGCTCGCCCTGCCCGCTCTCGGCCTCGCGTGGCTGGTCCGGCTGCGCGCCGTGGAGACCGCCGACCGTCTGCGGCGCGCCGTACGCCGGGCCCGGCTGCTGGTCGCCCTGCCCGCGGCCGTCCTCGCGGTCACGGCCACGGCCGCGCCCTACGACCCGCCGTCCGCCGGGCACGTGGAGGCGCACGACGCCGTGATCGTCGTGTACACCAACGGCTACAGCCGTCTGGGAGTCGCGACGAGCGACCAGGGCCGGACCTGGCATCGCTGGACCAGCCCGCCCTCGGAGAAGTCATCGCGGACCACGGCCTGCGTCCCCGGCGAGCCGAGGCGCTGCTACCGGGTGGTCCCGCCTCTGCTCCTGGTCGAGCAGTCCGACGACGCGGGAGCCACCTGGACGACGGCCTGGCAGGTCCCCGCCGCCCGGCAGCACTACCTGTACCGGAACCTCGACCCGTACGAGGGCGACCGCACCGACAGGGCGCAGTCCATGGCCGTCGCGGTCCTGCCGGTGCCCGGGGGGCACCTCGTCGCCGTGGCCAACGGCCGCGACGGCGTAGCGCTGCGCGACGTCGCCGGACGATGGCACCGGCTCGGCCTCCGGGGATACGAGGACCTGTCCGAGCAGGCGGCCATCCCCCTGTCGGCGCCCGGAGAGCGTATCGAGGCGGAGACGGGGACGGCTTACCTCGTCGCGCTCACCGTGTTGCTGGCCGCGCTCTGGTTCGCCGGCGGCTGGCGCAGGTCGCCGATCGGGTTCGCGATCTCCGGGGTCCTCGCCTGGGTGGGCCTCTACATGACGGTGAAGGGCCCGCCGGGACTCTACGGGCTGCCGTTCGCGCTCCTCGGCCTGCCGCTCGTGATAATCGGGTGCACCGCGCTGGCCTGCATCGCCGCGTACTCCCGCACCCGGGGACTGGCGTCGATCGCCGCGGCACCGCTGACCTACGCCGCGGTCTACCTGCCGTATCGGGGCTGGAGCGCCGGCTGGCCCGCCGACTACGGCACCGCCACGCTGCTGGCGGCCGTGCTGTGCTGCGCAGCCGTCGCCCTCGGCGCCTATCCCGTGGTCCGGGCCCGAGGCGGCTACCGCGCGGTCGCGCAGACCCTGCGTTCCCGCATGCGCTGACCCTGGGCTCCCGCGCTGACCCTGTGCTTCCGCGTGCGCTGATCCTGCCCCGGGCTCGGGCGACCTCCGGTAGGGCCCGCACGGCGCTTGCGGCTTCGCGAGGAAAGGGCAAGCTGGAGAGCACGACAACGGCAGTAGGGACCGCATCGTGAAGAAGCTCATCAACGGCGCCGACTCCATCGTCACCGACGCGCTGCGCGGCATCGCCGCGGCGCACCCCTCACTCCGCGTGGACCTCGAGAACAGGATCGTCTTCCGCGCGGACGCCCCCACGCCCGGCAAGGTCGGCCTGGTCTCCGGCGGCGGATCGGGCCACGAACCGCTGCACGGCGGATTCGTCGGGTACGGCATGCTCGACGCGGCCTGCCCCGGGGAGGTCTTCACCTCCCCCGTGCCCGACCAGATCATCGAGGCCACCAAGGGCGTCGACGGCGGCGCGGGCGTGCTGCACATCGTGAAGAACTACACCGGCGACGTGCTGAACTTCGAGATGGCCGCCGAGCTCGGCGGCGACGAGGGCGTCGAGGTGGCGACCGTGCTCGTCGACGACGACGTGGCCGTGCAGGACTCGCTGTTCACGGCCGGCCGCCGGGGCACCGGGGCCACGCTGTTCGTGGAGAAGATCGCCGGAGCGCTGGCCGAGACCGGTGCGCCCCTCGCCGAGGTGGCGCGCGCCGCCCGGGAGGTCAACGAGCGCAGCCGCTCCTTCGGGGTGGCGTTGAGCGCCTGCACGGTCCCGGCCGCGGGCAAGCCCACCTTCGAGCTGAGCGACGCGGAGATCGAGCTCGGCATCGGCATCCACGGCGAGCCCGGCCGCGCGCGGGCCCCGATGGGCGAGGCCCGCGAGATCGTCCGTACGGCCATGGACGCGATCCACGCCGACCTCCCGCTGTCCGGGGAGACGCTCGTCATGGTCAACGGCATGGGCGGGACCCCGCTCATCGAGCTGTACATCGTCTTCGCCGAGGTGGAGGCATACCTGCGGGAGAAGGGCGCGACGGCCGTGCGCAGCCTCGTCGGCAACTACGTGACCAGCCTCGACATGCAGGGCTTCTCGGTGACGACGTGCTCGCTGACCGGGGAGCTCACCCGGCTCTGGGACGCGCCCGTGGAGACGCCGGCGCTGCGCTGGGGCCGCTGACCGCCATCGGAACCTCTGGAGCCCACTCGTGAACACCGAGTTCTTCGCCGCGTGGATCGACGAGATCGCCGCCGCCGTGCGGGCGCGGCGCGACCACCTCACCCAGCTGGACGCCGCGATCGGCGACGCCGACCACGGCGCCAACCTCGACCGCGGGTTCACCGCCGTGCGGGAGGCTCTGGCCGGCGCCTCCCCGCCAACCCCGGGCGCGCTCCTCGTCCTCGCCGGCTCCACGCTCATCCGCAAGGTCGGCGGGGCGTCCGGCCCTCTGTACGGCACCGCCTTCCGTGAGATGGGCAAGGCGTTCGGCGAGGCCGCCGAGGTCTCGCCGGCCGAGCTGAGCACCGCGCTGGACGCGGCCCTGTCCGGGGTGCGGCGCCTCGGAGCCGCCGCCGAAGGCGACAAGACCATGGTCGACGCCCTCGCCCCGGCCGCCAGGGCGCTGGCTCAGGCCGTACGGGACGGGCTGAAGGTGGAGGAGGCGCTGGAGGCGGCGGCCGCCGCGGCCGAGCAGGGGGCCGGGGCGACGGTCCCGTTGCAGGCGCGCAAGGGGCGGGCCAGCTACCTGGGGCCGCGCAGCGTCGGGCACGAGGATCCGGGCGCGGCCTCGACGGCTCTCCTGTTCGGCGCGCTCAGGGCCGCCGCCTCCCGATGACGGGGGTGGCGAACACGTCTCGGGGAAGGCGAATGGTCGGCATCGTACTCATCTCACACAGCAGCGGCCTCGCCGAGGAGGTGGCCGCGCTGGCCAGGCAGATCGGCGGCGCGCAGGTCCCGCTGGCGGCGGCGGGCGGCACCGAGGACGGCGGCCTCGGCACCAGTCCCGACCGGGTGACCGCCGCAATCGAGGAGGTGAACCGGGGGGACGGCGTCGTGCTGATCCCCGACCTCGGCAGCTCGGTGCTCACCGCCCGGCTGCTGGAGTCGCCGGGTGACGTCGTGGTCGCCGACGTGCCGTTCGTGGAGGGCGCCATCTCCGCGGTCGTCGCGGCGGGCGGCGGGGCCTCGCTGGACGGTGTGCTGGCGGCGGCGGAGGAGGCGTGGCAGGTCCGCAAGCTCTGAACGCGACCCCGGTACGCCTTCACGGGCGAACGGCACGGCGTGGCGCGTCTCCTGAGACCAGGCGCGAGGGCCGGCCTCAACGGCTCCGCGTGCGCCGGGTGCGGGGCATGGCGGCGAGCTGGTCGTGCCGGATCTCCTCCAGGTAGGCCCGCATGAGGTCGCCCGCGCGGGTGAACCAGTCGGACAGCACGGCGATCTCGGCGGGCGTGTAGTCGGCGAACAGCTCGTTCAACCGCCGGTAGAACGGCTCGTAGACGGCCGCCGCGGTGGTGACCGCTGCCTCGTCGGCGACGACGCGCACGCGGCGGCGGTCGGCGGGGTCGGGTTGCCGGTGCGCGTATCCGGCGCGTTCGAGGCGGTTCAGCACGCCGGTCACCGCGCCCGTGGTCAGGCCGGCCTGCTCGGCGAGCGCGCCCGCGCTGATCGGGTCGTCCCCCGCCGCCAGGATGAAGCCCAGGCAGGTGACGTCGGTGACGTTCAGCCCGAGCCGCTGGGCGATGTCGTGCTGCCCGACCAGGCTGAGCGCGATCAGCTGATCCATGCCGGTCAGGGCCTGCTCGGGCGTCGCCTCCGGACGCGGCTTGCCGTCCATCCCCAATCTCCTTAGTATCTAAGATGTTTAGTTCGTGAGATAAGTTTCTCGCCGTCAAGGAGAATCATGAGCGCGATCCACGACGACGTCGATCTCGGGCACACGGTCGCCGGCTGGGCCGGCTGCGTCGTCGTGCTGTGCGGCTGCGCGACGGCGGGGGCGGCGATGTGCGCCGCCTCGCCCCTCGGCGTACGGCTCGGCATCGGCGTGATCGCCCTGGGCGGCCTGATCACCTGGGCCCTGCACCTCGCGGGCTGGGGCAAGCCCAGCGGCCCCCGGCCTCCGGAGCAGTGGAACTGGCGGACGAGGGACCCGATGACGGGCCACGGCGACTGCCTCGCCTGCCGTCTCGCGGGCGGCGCCGGCCGCCGCGAGCTGGTCCCCGCCGTCAGTCCGGACACCCCCGTCGCGTCGCCTGCTCCGGAGAAGCCGCTCTCCCCCGCGCTCGCCGACCGATGAGCGGCCCCCTGTCGTAGCATCATGCGGTGCTCGACCAGGTTATCGACCGACAGTGCGACGACCTCTTCCGCGCCGCGCGGGCGCAGGACCCTCCCGGTTTCCTGGCGACCCTACAGGAGCTGTGGGAGGGAACCGAGGACTGCGACCCGGCCACCGCGGACGCCGTCCTCGTCCGCCTGTGCGGTCTGTTCGGTCAGCTGAATCCCGGGCTCGGCGCGCGGCTGGCCGTCATGGGCGGTGCGATGGTCGAGAGCGGGGCCGATCCCGCCCCGCTGATCGACCCCGTGGTCGAGGGACTGTGCGACGCGCTGGAGCGGAGCGCCGAGTTCGCCCGCGCCTGGCGCGCGGTCACCGACCGGCGCCTCCCGGAGCCGGGTCCGGAGGACCACGTGCTCCTCGGCGCGGCGCGCGTGCTCTCCGGCCCCTTCGGCCTGCCCGGACGGCTCGGGCTCGGCCGCCGCCTGCCTTTTCCTCGTGCCCTCGATCTGTCCGTCGGCTGGTCGATCGCCGAGGACTGGAGCACTGCCGCGACCACCCTGCTCCAGCGGTCGCCGGCCGTCCGCGCGGAGCTCTCCCGGCGTCCGCGTCTCACCGCGGCGGTCGCCGCCGTGGAGGACGACCGCCCCGACCTGTGGTGCCTGCCGAGGCTCCTGGCCGTGCTCGACGACGAGCCGCTGATCGTCCTGCACCGGCCGGCCGGGCGCGCGTACGCGATGACCATCGGCGGGATCGGGGACAACTTCCAACTTTCCACGCTGCTGGCGCACGTCCTGAAAGAGCACGTGCCGGTGACCATCCCCCATCCCTCGTGGGTCGAGGCCGCCACGGACGGGCCCGTCCGGCCCGAGGCCGGGCCGATCGTGGATCGGTTCGACGTGCGCGACGCGACGGGCGAGCTGATCCGCAACGCCGGGCGTCCCGCCGAGATCCCGCTCCTCGACGGACATCGTGTGGTGGTCCTCGGCAGGCCGTCGTTCCGGCGGACGTGGAACATCGGCCGTACCTTTCCGATGATGCGGCCGTCGATCACCCTCGACCGCGTGCTGTCCGAGGAGGAGACCCGCGTGTGGTCGTCCCGGCTGGTCCCCGTCCCATGACCCTCCCCCGCGGGCGGGCCGTCTAGCGCGGCGCCGCCGGGGTAGTGAGTGCCGTCATGCGTGTGCTCACCCGCCGGATACTGCCGCTCGTCCTGGCACCTGCCCTGACCTCCGGCTGCGGAGCCTTCGACCCCCGCCTGGTCGTCGGCGGGGACTCCGGCGCGGACGGGCCCGTCGGGGTCGTCGTGCTTGACGACACCGTCGCCCACAGGCCGTACTCCCTGGGCGGCTGGGACATGTGCCTGGACCGGCCCGGTTCCGTGACCATCACCAGGGTCGAGCCGATCAGGCCGTACAACGACATCGTGGTTCAGGCGTTCTCGTCCCGGCCGCACACCGGCCCCATGCTCGGCAACGCCGACAGGCCGCTGACCGAGCTCAGCTTCCCCGCGCGCAGTCCCGCCGTCACCACCGTCTGCGAGGAGAGCGACCTCCACACGGAACTCGCCCTGCAGTACGGGAAGACCCGCGACGACAGCGCCGGAGCCGAGGGCGTCCGCATCACCTACACGTCGAAGGGCCGCCGGCACACGGTCGACTTCAACCTCCGCGTACTGCTGTGCGCACCCGGCGCGCCCGCCGAACGATGCGAGAAGACGTATGAGGAACTCCTCGCACCGGGCGACGACGGCGATTAGCCTTCACCGCGTCGGCGACACACCGCTCGTCCGGCCGCCGTCGAACGACGCGGTCCGCCCGACGAGCGACTCGAACCCGGGGAGAGGAAGACCTTTGACCTATCCGCCGCCGTCCTACCACGGGGACACCGGCGAGCTGACGGCGTCGTACCGGCGCCCGGACGCGACGCCCGAGCTGGACTACCCGAGCGGCACCACGGTGCACTACCTGGCGACAGGCGCGACGACCAACGGGCAGTTCGGGCTCTACCGTTGGGACATGGGACCGGAGCCGAGCGGACCGGCGGAGCACTTCCACCGGTCGATCTCCGAATCGTTCTACATCCTCTCCGGCACGGTCCGGATCTACGACGGGCGGCGCTGGATCGACACCGGTCCCGGCGACTTCGTGCACGTCCCGGAGGGCGGCGTACACGCGTTCCGCAACGAGTCGGGAGAGCCGGCGTCGATGCTGCTGCACTTCGCGCCCGGCGCGCCGCGCGAGGGGTACTTCGAGGGACTGCTCACGCTCGCGACCATGAGCGAAGAGGAGAAGGCGGAGTTCTACCTCCGCCACGACACCTTCTGGCTCTGAGGAGCCTTCCCGCGCGATGTGCCGGGCCGGGCCCTGGTTGCGCCTTACGACTATGTCGCGCCTTCGGGCGGAGGCCCGTTCCGGGGAGCCGCAGCCCCATCCAAGGTGTCCGGATCTCCGCCCGAGGCGTCTCACAGAATCAGCTACGCAGGCTCCACTGCTGGTTGGCCTGTCCGTTGCAGGACCACAGGATGAGTTTCGTGCCGTTGGCGGTACCGGCCGCGTTGGCGTCGAGGCACAGCCCGGACTGCACGCCGGTGATGGTGCCGTTGGTGTTGACGTTCCACTGCTGGTTGGCCTGGCCGTTACAGTCCCAGATGATCACCTGGGTGCCGTTGGCGTTGCCCTGCCCGTAGGCGTCCAGGCACTTGTTGCCGTACACCTGCAGCTGCTTGCCGGAGGTGTAGGTCCAGCGCTGCATCGTGCCGCCCCAGCAGTCCCAGAGCTGCACCTGCGTGCCGTTGGCGGTGCTGGAGTTCGGCACGTCGACGCACCGGCCGGACTGGCCGCCCACGATCTGGACGTTCTGCTGCGGATCGCCGCCGCCCGCCGGCGCGTAGCCGGCGGCGGCGATGTTGGCCTGTACGGCGTTCTCGGTGGCCTCCGACGGGTAGCCGGAGGTCAATACGCCCTCGAAGAAAGTGCCGCGGCCGGAGACGCTGTTGTCGCCGCCGATGCCGAGCAGGATGGCGCCTTCCTTCTTCATCGGGTGGTAGCCGTTGGGGCGCCGTCCGTCGAAATAGGTCGTCAGGCCGCCCGACTGCGCGTTGCCGCCCCGGATCGCCCAGTGGTTCGGCTCGCCCTTGACCATGGCGGTGACGAAACGGTGATTGATCGAGGGAAGGTTGTTGTAGCCCGCGTTCACCCCGGAGAACAGCCCCCACTCCAGGTCGGCCATGATCCAGGGGCCGGCTCCGGCCCCGTAGCCCCACTGCTTGTTGGCGCCGAAGTAGACGGTCTCCATGATGGCGGGGGCGTCGGCCTGGCCATCCGTCTGCGCGTTGCCGTAGTCGAAGCAGCACCACTGGTTGTAGTGCGTGCCGTCGACGACGGCGTAGATGCCCTCGGGCTGGTCGCCGGTCGCGACGCCGTTGGTGTTGTTGTTGCGGTAGCCGGTGCCGGGCTCCACGCGGACACCGTACGCCTTCTGGCCGCCGATGGTGATCGGGGCCGCCTTCGCGTCGGCGAGATTGTCCCATCCGCCCGGAGCGGGGCCCTTCCAATACCCGGGAGGCGCCTGGGTGAGGCGGTTGTTGCGGCCGGACTGGTCGTAAATGATCGTGATGACGCAGTTCGTGCCGGCGCAGAACGAGTCCTGGGCGGCGGCGTTGACGACTCCGCCCGCGCTCAGCACGCCGATGTCGCGGGTGGTGTTGTCCGAGGCGCGCCGGACCTGGTACAGCGGGCCGTTGTACGCGCCGTACAGAGCACGGGTCGTGCTGTGCGCCGCCACACACGGCGTCCCGCCTGCGGCGTAGATGTCACACGGCTGCGACGCCGCGGCCTGGGCCGTACCACCGCCGACCAGGCAGACGGCGGCGATCAACACGCTCGCCCCCGCCGCGAGCGCCCTTCTCCGGCTTGCGAAAAGCATCATGCCCTCTTCCCTCGATCAGGAGTCACGATCGGACGGCACCGATACGGCAGGCCTCGCCGGGCGGTGTTAGCGCTAACATTTGTGAGCGTCCGAATCGATTCGACGGTTGACGGTGATCCGGAGTCAATTCGAATGAAGGTCCCGGCGTCAAGTACGCGGATCAAACCTCTCGGACGCCCGGATGCCCTCGGCCCACCGTCTGCGCCTTACCGTGACGCGTTCGCATCGGTTCGACGAGGTGGCGTGAAACTTTCATCCCCGAGGCCGCGCCGGTGCTGCGCCCGGGGCGCCGGCCCTCGACGCGTACCCGGACATCACCCGGCTGCGGGAGGACACCGGCTTCACGCCCGAGTACGACCCGGACCGGGCGGTGGCCGACTACGCCGGCTGGCTGCGTGCCGGGCATCCCCGCTGACCGCCCGCAAGCGCATTCCGTCCGCGGAAGCGGCAGCGAGGTCGTAGGCCTGGTCGCTTGCGAAGAGGGCCGCCGAAGTCGATCACGCCACGGATGGTGCCGTCCGCGGTGAGGATGTCGGCCGGATGCAGGTCGCCGTGCAGCCACAGAGCCGGGCCGGCCCAGCCGGGCGCGGCAGCGGCGTCTTCCCACAACGCCCGGACGGCGTCCGGGTCGGGGATGAGCCCCAGCTCGGCGACCGAGGCGAGCCGCCTGGCGCAAAGCAGTAGGAGAAAGAGTTCCCACAGCGTCGAGACCTGTATTCGGTCGTCCGGCACTGCGAAATTTCGATAACCTAAATTGGCTGAAATTCAATTGGACAGGGCCGGTCCAAGCGACCCGCAAGCCATTTCCAACCGGACTTCGGAAATCTCGGCCGCGACCGATCGGACGAGAAAAGGGGAAACCATGCTCGTGCGTGCCAAGTCCGGTTTCGTTGTCTCACTGGCAGGCTTTCTCGGGTCGCTGGCCCTCGCCGGCGCGACCCCGGCGCACGCCGCGGCCGAAGCCACACTCAGCCTCTCCCTGTACGTCCGGGACGTGGACGAGGAGGGGACCTTCAGCAACGGCGACGAGGTGTTCATCAACGTCGTGCGCGACGGCTATGCCCAGCGCTTCGCCCCGGTCGAGGGCACCATCGACGTCGACGAATCCGATGAGGGCCAGCAGGTCGGCCTCGGGTCGACGAACCCTCTCACGTTCCCGGTGGGGAGCACGGTGACCATTCAGGTGTGGGAGGACGACGTCTCGGGGGACGATCTCCTCGTCGAGGTCAAGGACGTCCCCGTCCAGTGCAACCGCGCATTCGCCGCGGTGACCGCGATCAACAAGCAGAAGTATTACAACTACTCGGTGGAGGGCAATGTGGTGTGCCCGTGAGCGTGGCCCCGGTTCACGGCAGGTGACGTGAGGCCCGGCCGCCGGGCGTGTGATGTCCCGTTCATGCGGGAGACGACGTCAAGACCGAGAGCCGCACCGCGCCCTTCCGGGGCGGGCTCTCGGTCGGTCTCCGCGACCCCCTCCGTATGCCGCCCGGCGGAAGCGGAAAAGACGCCTCGTAAGCGCTCAGCTCATTTCCACTGGAAGTAGACGAACAGGCGGCCGTGGTTCTTGGCGTCCTTGTCGATCCGGTGGTAGAGCGCCTTGATCTCCTTCTGCTCGAGGAAGCGCAACACCTTCTTCTTGAGCTGGCCGGACCCCTTGCCCGGAATGATCTCCACCTGGGTCGCCTTCTTGCGTACGGCCTCCTGGATGATGCCGTGCAGCGCCTTGTCGATCTCGCTGCCCTTGTTGTAGATGTCGTGGAGGTCCAGCTTCAGCTTCACGCCAGCGAGTCTAAATCGCCGCTCGCCGTGGAGCGCGGGGCTCAGAGTACCGGAGCGCGGGGCTCAGAGTACCGGGGCGCGGGGCGCAGAGGGCCGGGGCGCGGGGCGAGACGGTGACCGCGCCCCACGCCGGCGCCCTCCTCAGCCGTTGATGTAGCCGACCAGGGCCTCCTTCTCGCTCTCCAGCTCCTGGATGGAAGTCTTGACGACGTCGCCGATGCTGACGATGCCGGCCAGTTTGCCGTCGCGGACCACCGGCACGTGCCTGATCCTGTGATTGGTCATCGTGCGGCGCAGGTCCTCGACGTTGGCGTCGGGGCCGCAGGTACGCACCTCCGCGGTCATGATCGATGAGACGGGCATGGTGAGCAGCGCGGCGCCGTGCTCGTTGAGCCGCCGCACGACGTCGCGTTCCGACACGATGCCCGCGATGGACAGGCCGTCCTCCGAGACCACGACCGCGCCGATGTTCAGCTCGGCCAGCCGGGCGAGGAGCTCGGACACCGTGGCGTGCGGAGGAACGGTCGCCACGCCTGTTCCCTTACTCTGCAAGATCGTCCCGATGAGCATCGGCACCGCCTCTCAGGGGCATCCGGGGGACATGTCCCCACTTCCGCTCCCGCCGGCCGGCCGGAGCGGCCAATCCTGTTTCCCCAGGCAACAGCGGCCGTCCTACGTCGTCAAGAGTCCCCACCCCTACGATGGCGAAATATCACCGCACCCTGGGGGCACTGGATGGCCGAGAAGCTCAACACCGGGAGCCACGACCTCCCGATCTCAGACGCGCTCGCGGAGTTCATGCGCGGCGGCTGGGCCGACGGCCACGAGGACGTGGCCCCGCTGCCGGTCGCCGCGTACGCGGCCAAGCGGCGGGCGCGGCTCGCCGAACGGCTGCCCGGCGAGCGGCTCGTCATCCCCTCGGGCACGCTGCGGGCCCGCAGCAACGACGACGACCACCGGTTCCGTACGCACAGCGCCTTCGCGTACCTGACCGGCGGCCAGCAGCCCGACGACGTCCTGGTGATCGAGCCGTCGGGCGCCGCGCGGCTGTTCCTGCATCCCCGGCCGTCCCGCGCCGGATCGCAGGAGTTCTACCGCGACCGGAGGTACGGCGAGTTCTGGGTGGGCCGCCGCTTCGACCTCGCCGAGGCCGAGTCGGCGTACCAGATCGAGTGCGCGCACATCGACACGCTGCCGGCGGCGCTGAGCGGACCGGCCCGCGTGCTGCGCGGGGTGGACGCCTCGGTCGACGCGCTCGTGTCCGCCGCGGGGGACGACCGCTACGCCGACCGTGACGCCGAACTGGCCGCGGTCCTGTCGGAGCTGCGGCTGGTCAAGGACGAGTGGGAGATCGCGGAGCTGCAGCAGGCGGTGGACGCGACCGCGCGCGGGTTCGAGGACGTCGTGCGCGCGCTGCCCGCGGCCCTCGCGCACCCGCGCGGCGAGCGGTACGTCGAGGGCGTCTTCGGCCTGCGCTCCCGGCTGGAGGGCAACGCGGTGGGCTACCAGTCCATCGTGGCCTCCGGGGCGCACGCGTGCGTGCTGCACTGGATCCGCAACGACGGGCGGCTCGACCCCGCCGAGATGCTCCTGCTGGACGCCGGGGTCGAGGGCGACAACCTCTACACGGCCGACGTCACCCGCACGCTGCCGCTGTCGGGCCGGTTCAGCCCCGTCCAGCGGCAGGTGTACGAGCTGGTCTACGAGGCGCAGACGGCCGCCATCGCGGTGCTGCGGCCGGGGGCGCGCTTCCGCGAGTTCCACGAGACCGCGATGCGGGTGATCTCCGACGGGCTGCGCGAGTGGGGCCTGCTGACGCGGGCTCAGGCGGACGCGGGCCTGCACCGGCGCTACACCCTGTGCAGCAGCGGCCACATGCTGGGCCTGGACGTGCACGACTGCGCCCGGGCGCGGGCGGAAGCCTACCTGGACGGCGTGCTGGAGGAGGGCCAGGTGCTGACGGTGGAGCCGGGGCTCTACCTCCAGCCCGACGACCTGACGCTGCCGCCGGAGCTGCGCGGGATCGGCGTCCGCATCGAGGACGACCTCGTCATCACCGCCGGCGGCGCGCGGCTGATGTCGGCCGCGCTGCCCCGCCGGCCGGACGAGGTCGAGTCGTGGATGGCCGCCCTGGCCGGCTGAGCACCCCCCGGTCCGGGCCGCGCGGCCCGGACCGGATCCGCCGCAGGCGGAGCGCCCCAGTTCACTTGATCGTCACATCGCTTCCCTACAGTTGCCTTGTGCGCCCTCCACTGGCCGTGGCCGGCCACACCGACGACGTGCTGGACATGGTCGCCGGCACCTTGAGCGAGGCCGAGCGCGAGCGCGCCGCTCGATTCACGCGCAAGCGGGACCGCCTCGACTTCGTCGCCGCCCATCTGCTCGTACGGCACTGCGCGGCGGAGCTGCTCGGCACCCGCGCCTGCATGCTGACCGTGGTGCAGCGTTGCGAGGGCTGCGGCCAGGCCCACGGACGGCCATGGCTGGCCGAGGCCCCCGAGGTGTCGATCAGCCTGGCGCACACCTCGGGCTACGTCTGCGCGGTGGCCGGGCTGGGGCGGGTGGGTGTGGACGCCGAGCACGCCACGGACGGACCGGCCGACGAGAGGCTGGTGGCGCTCGCGCTGACTCCCGCGGAGGCCACGCTGGTCGGCGACGACAACCGCGGGCTGATCCGCCAGTGGGTGCGCAAGGAGGCGCTGGTCAAGCGGGGCGAGCTCAGTCTCGACCGGCTGCGCGAGGCCGACCTGTCGGCCCTGCCGCTCGACGACGGGCCGTCGATCGCGCTGGAGTGGCGGGGCCGCCACTTCCTCGAGTGGACGGCCGGCACGGTGATCGCCTCAGCGGTCACCGACGAGCCCGCCAAGCTACGCCTCCTTGGCGGCTGACCGGCCCGGGGTGGGGTCGAGGAAGACCTGCCTGATCTCCGGGAACCGCTCGGTGAGCCGGCGCTCCACCTGGTCGGAGGCGAGCTCGAGCCGCTTCCCGGACGTCTCGTCGAGGAAGTCCACCTTGGCGGCGACCATGACCTGGCCGGGGCCCATCATGACGGTGACCAGCTCGACGACGGCCTCGACCTCCGGCTGGGCGGCCAGCTCGCCGCGGATCTTCTCCTGCAGCCCCGGTGGCGCGGCCTGGCCGATCAGCAGCGAGGCGTTGGTCCTGATCAGGGTCAGCGCCACGCCGAGCAGCAGCAGCCCGATGACGATCGACGCGACGCCGTCCCACGCGGCCGAGCCGGTGAGCTGCGACAGCAGCAGGCCGAGGCCGGCGGTCGCGATGCCGATCAGCGCGGCGGAGTCCTCCAGCACGACGGCATTGAGCACGGTGTCGGAGGTGCGCTTGAACAGCCGCCCGGGGCTCACCCGCCAGCGGCGGGCCTCGCCGCGCAGCTGGTGCAGGGCCCGCCACAGGGAGACCGACTCGATCGCGAAGGACACCGCGAGCACGAGGTACGACACGCGGATGTCGCCCAGGCTCTCCCCCTCGGTGATCGTGTGCCAGCCGTGCGTCAGGGAGAACCCCGCCCCCACGACGAGCGTGAAGCAGGCCGCCACGATCGCCCACAAATAGGCGGCCCGCCCGTGGCCGAGCGGATGGCGAGCGTCGGCGGGCCGTTCGCCGTGCCGGATCGCGGCGAACAGCACGACCTCGGTGGCCGTGTCGGCCGCCGAGTGCGCGGCCTCCGACAGCATCGCCGAGGACGAACTGATCAGGCCGGCCACCAGCTTGGCCAGCGCGATGGCGAGGTTGGCCGCACCCGCGACCACGACGGTGCCGATGCTCTCGCCGTTCTCGCTGTCAGGCATGCCGCTCCGTCCGTGCAACTGATCTTATGCTGGTCGTCATGGACGCCCCCCAATGGCTCACCCCGCAGGAGCAACGCGCCTGGCGGGCTCATCTGGCCGCCCACCGCCTGCTCTTCCTCCAGCTCGACCGCGAGTTGCAGGGCACCGGGCTGTCGCTGAACGACTACGAGATCCTCGTGAACCTCTCCGAGAGTCCCGGCCGCCGCATGCGCATGAGCGAGCTGGCCGACGCCACCATCCAGTCGCGCAGCCGGCTGTCGCACCAGATCTCCCGGATGGAGGCCGCCGGTCTGGTGACCCGACAGGACTGCGAGGACGACCGGCGCGGCACGTTCGCCGTGCTGACCGACCACGGCTGGGACACGATCCAGCGGGTGGCGCCGGACCACGTCGCGAGCGTCCGACGGCACTTCGTCGACCTGATGACGCCCGAGCAGGTGTCCGCCCTGGAGCAGATCTACGCCCCGATCATCGACCACCTCCAGGCGGTCCGCGGCGCCCGGTGAGAGGACACCGCAGGCGGCGGGACGGCGCGGGTTGAGCACCGGTCCCGACTTCCCCCGGCGGGCGGCGCCAAACCGAATCCCTCGGCGGGCGCGTGTGTTCCCCGCCCGCTCGCTACGATCCGGCTGTGCGAACAATCCTCGGGCTCGTCGTGGCCGGCCTGCTGCTCGTGACCGCCTGCAGCGCGAAGAGCGAGACGGCCCTGCCGGACGGCCCCGCGCTGCTGAAGCGCTCGGCCGAGGCCATGCGGACGGTCAAGACGGTCGCCTTCACGATCGAGACCAAGGACAAGCCGGCCGTGCCGGTCCGGCACGCCGAGGGCAGCCTCACCAGGGAGGGCGACGCCAAGGGCACCCTGCAGATCGAGATCGTGGGGCTGCAGGAGATCGAGTTCGTGCTCGTCGGCGACAAGGTCTACTTCAAGGGACCCACCGGCGGCTTCCAGACGATGACCCGGCAGCAGCTCATGGCGCTCTACGACCCCTCCGCCGTGCTGACCGGCGTGCCCGACCTGCTGGCCACCGCCCAGGACGCGCGGACACAGGCGGAGGAGAAGGTCGGCGACGCGGCCGCCTACCGGATGACGGCCACGCTGACGCAGCAGGCGCTGGCCAAGCTGGTCCCCGGCGTCCAGCAGAACGTCACCGGCACGCTCTGGATCGACAAGGCCGCCGGCCGCCTGCTCAAGCTCGACCTGCCGCTCACCGGCGGCTCCGTGGCCGTGACCCTGGGCGACTACGACGCCCCCGTGACCATCGCCCCGCCCGCGTCGTGACCGGCGCCACCGATCCCTCCACCGATCCCTCCACCGAGGCCGCCGGCGCGACCGGGACCACCGGGCCCTTCCCGCGGCACCGGCGTCTCGCGCTCGGCGTCGGCGGGGCCGCCGTGCTGCTCGCCGCGCTCGACGCGTACGTCGTCGTCACCGTGCTCGTGGACGTGGCCGCCGACGTCGGCGTGCCGCTGAACCGCCTGGAGCGGGCGACCCCGATCGTGACCGGGTTCCTGCTCGGCTACGTCGCGGCGATGCCGCTGCTCGGCCGGCTGTCCGACCGGTACGGCAGGCGCGCGCTGATCCACACGTGTCTGGCCGGCTTCGCCGCCGGTTCCCTCGTCACCGCCCTCGCCGGGGGCGTGCCCGCCCTGGTCGCCGGCCGTACGCTCCAGGGCGTCGCGGGCGGCGCGCTGCTGCCGATCACCATGGCCCTCATCGGCGACCTGTGGGACGAGCGCGCCCGGCCGGTGGCGCTCGGCGCGGTCGGCGCGGCGCAGGAGCTCGGCAGCGTGCTCGGCCCGTTGTACGGCGCCGGGCTGGCCGCGCTCGCCGGGTGGCGCGGCATCTTCTGGGTCAACCTCCCGCTCACGCTGCTGGCCGCCGTGGCGGTGCACGTGGCCGTCCCCGCCGGGCGCGAGCCGTACGGCCGGCGCTCCGGCGAGGCGGGCCCGGGGAAGGCAGATGCGGGGAAGGCGGGCACCGGGAAGGTGGACGCGGGCGGCGGCGTCCTGCTCGCGCTGGCGCTCGGCCTGCTGGTCGCCGGGCTCTACAACCCCTCCCCCGACACGTCCGTGCTGCCGCCGTGGGGACTGCCGTGCGTGGTCGCGGGGGCGGTCACGCTGGTGCTGTTCGTGCTGTGGGAGATCCGCTCGCCGGTCCGCCTGCTCGACCTGACGGGCGTGCGCCGGCGGCCGCTGCTCGCCACGCTGGCGGTGAGCCTGCTGGCCGGAGCGGCGCTGCTGGTCACGCTGGTCGACGTGCAGCTCGCCGCGCAGACGCTGCTCGGCAGGGACGCGGTGGGCGGCGCCCTGGTGCTCACCCGTTTCCTCGCCGCGCTGGCGGTCGCCGCCTTCCTCGGCGGGATCCTGGTGCGGCGGTTCGGCGAGCGCCCGGTGGCCGTGGCGGGGATGGCGGTGGCCGCCGCCGGCTACTGGATGATCTCCCGGTGGCCGCTCGACCTGGCCTCGGCCGGGATGCGGATGGACGTCGACCTCGTGGTGGCCGGCCTCGGCCTCGGGGTGGTGATCGCCCCGGTCTCGTCGGCGGTGCTGCGCCTGGTGCCGGCGGCGCGGCACGGCGTGGCGTCGGCGGCGGTCGTGGTGGCCAGGATGATGGGCATGCTGCTGGGCGTGGCCGCGCTGTCGGCCTGGGGCTTCCACCGGTTCCAGTCGCTCACCGCGCACCTGGACACGCCGCTGCCGTTCGGCGTGGACGCGGCCGAGTACGCCCGCAGGCTCGCGGACTACACGGCGAAGGTCCAGGCGGCGCTGCACGCGGAGTACACGGAGATCTTCCTGATCACCTGCGGGCTGTGCGTGCTCGGCGCCGCCGCGTCCCTCGCCCTGCCCGGCCGCCGCGCCTGATCCGGCGCCTGATCCCGCATCGGCGGCCGGTCAGGCGCCGAACCAGCCGGGCACGTCGAGGCGGAAGACGTCGGGCGGCGTGACCTTCCGCAGGTCGGTCTCCAGCTCCCTGAGCCGCTCGTCGCCGATGACGGCGGCCCAGCGCGCCCGCAGGTCGTCGAAGATGCGGGCCGAGCGCAGCAGCATGTCCAGACCCGACGGCGTGAGCCGTACGATCTTGCGGCGCGTGTCGCGGGGGTCGCGGGCGCGCTCCACGTAGCCGATGCGCTCCAGCGTCTCGATGGTCTTGCCCGCCGCCTGTTTGCTGACGCCCAGCGTGCGGCCCAGGTCCACCGCGGTGGTGCCCTCGGTGCCGATCGCCTGCATGACGAACCCGTGCATGGGACGGGCGTGCGGGTGCCCCTGACGGGCGAGCTCGGCGTGCAGTTCGTCGATCAGGACGCGGAAGCCCAGGAAGAGCCGCAGGGGCAGCTCGAAGCCGGGCGGGTCGTTTGACACAGATAGACAACCAGGTTCACTATTAACGACAACGACGTTGTCTATCTTAGGAGACGCCGGCGATGCCTGTCATCCGTCATGCCCAATGCCGCAGATCCGAGACCCCCGCCGGGGTCATGACCACCCTCGCCTCCCCCACTCTCGGTGACGCCGCCCGAGCCGTCTGGCGCGTCGAGGCGACCCCCGCGACGAGCGGGCCGCTGCACGACTTCGACGCCGAGCAGGTGTGGACGTTCCTCTCCGGCGCCGCCACGGTCGAGCTCGGCGGCGAGACGTTCGCGGTCGCGCCCGGCGACACCGTGGTCATGCCGCCCTCGACCCCGCGCCGCGTCACCGCGGGCGCCGATGAGGGCTTCACCGCCGTCGTCACGGCCCCCGCGGGGGCCAAGGCCGTCCTGCCCGACGGCACCGTGCACGGCGTCCCGCCGTGGATCGCCTGAACCCGGTCCATCCTCCTCTCTCCCCGCCCTGCCCTCTCGCAAGGAGTCACCCATGCCCCTCGTCCGTTCCGCCGACAGCCGCGTCAGCACCACGCCCAACGGCGTCATGACCACCCTCGCCTCGCCCACCCAGGGAGGCGCCGCCCAGGCCGTGTGGCGCGTGGACATGCCGGCCGGAAACAGCGGCCCGTACCACGCCTGCGACGGCGAGCAAGTGTGGACCCTCGTCGCCGGCGCGGCGACAGTGGAACTCGACGGCGAGACCCTCGGCGTCGAGGCCGGGGACACCCTCGTCATGCCCGCCGACGTGGGCCGTCAGGTGCACGCCGGCACCGGGTCGGGCTTCAGCGCGATCGTGGTCGCGCCGGCCGGATGCGAGGTCTACAACCCCGGGGGCGTCTCCGCCCCGGACGCGTGCGATCTCGCCCCCCGGGGCAGCGACCGGCTCGTGCCGCCCTGGGTCCGCTGACGAGTCCGCACACCTCCCCGCGAAGCGGGCGCGAGCCGTACGCGCGGACTTCCCCGGGCGGTGAACTTCCCGGTGGACAGGGGCGGATGTCCCGGGCGCCCGGGACACCGCACGGTCCACCATTGCGGGCGTACCGTTCCGGCTCTCGCCGCCGCCCCGCAGAACCCCCGGGGCTCGTCCCTTCCTATTGAGGAGGCCCCACATGCGCAAGGTGTTCTTCGGGTTCGCCGTTCTGCAGCTCGTCGCCGTGCTCGCCCAGTTCTACCTCTCCACGTTCGGCGCGTTCGAGACGCCGCACCCGGCGCCGGGCGACCCGAACGCCGCCATCGGCTACCACGCCATGAACGGCACGATGATCATGCCGCTGCTGTCGCTCCTGACGACGGTCGTGGCCCTGATCGCCCGTGCGGGCGGCAAGCTGGTGGGCCTGTCGATCCTGCCGTTCGTGCTGGTCGCGGTGCAGCTGTTCGTCATCTTCTCGCTGGCGGAGATCGCGGGGTGGACCGAGAACTCGACCACGACCGGCAGCCTCGTGGTCCTCGGCTTCCACGCCCTCGACGGCGTGGCCATCCTCGCCGTCGCCGTCATCCTGGTCCAGCGGGCCCGCGCCCTGATGAAGGGCACGGCCGCGTCCCCGGCCGCGGAACGCGTCGCGGCGTGACCACCGCACGGCTGATCGCTCTCGATCAGATCCTGTTCGTCCTGGTCGCGGCCGCCTGGGCCGCGACCGCCGGGGTCGCCCTGGCCGGTCTGCGGCAGCCGCCCGCGGACGGGCGGCGGACCCGCCTGATCGCCGCGGCGCTGTGCGCCGCGGCGATCGTCGTGACCGCGCTCCGGGTCGCCGTCACGCTCGGTCTCGCCCGGGCGGGCTGGTGGTTCGTGGCGGAGAAGGTCACCCTGGCCCTGCCCCTGGTCGTCCTTCCCGCGCTCGCCTCGGCCGTCGTCAGCCTGCCCCGGCTGCTGCGCGTGCCGCCCGGCGACGCCCCCGTCCCCTCCCCCCGGCTCGTCGCGTTCCCACTGCTGATCACCGCGTACGGCGCGGTGGCCGGGGTCGCCTGCGGGGTGGTCGTCTCCTACCCGGTCACGGCCGGCGGGGCGGCGGCGGTGCTCGCGCTGTTCGCCGCGGCGGCCGGCGTGTCATGGCGGCTGCTCGGCCCGGTCCGCGCGCCGCATCACCGCTGGCAGACCGCGGGGACCGGCGTGCTCGCCCTCGCCGTCGCCCTGGCGGTGGGAGGCGGCCGGCCGGGCGGCACCCCGCACTCCGGTCACGACGGCGGCGCGACCGCCCCGGGCCTGTCCGTCGACCTGCTGCGCGGCCCGGCGGGCTCGGCCGCGGGCGGGCCGGCCGGGGCGAGGCCGCGGGTCCGCCGGTTCACGCTCACCGCACAGCCGGCCACCGTACGGCTCGCCTCCGGCACCGTGGACGCGTGGTCGTTCGACGGCCAGGTGCCCGGGCCGGTGCTGCGGGTGCGGCAGGGCGACCTGGTGGAGGTCGTCCTGCGCAACCGGATGACGGACGGGCAGGCGGTCACGATCCACTGGCACGGGTACGACGTGCCGTCCGGCGAGGACGGGGTGCCTGGCGTCACCCAGGACGCCGTGGCCCCCGGGCAGACCCACGTCTACCGCTTCCGCGCCGAGGACGCCGGGACGTACTGGTACCACAGCCACCAGGACTCCAGCGTCGCCGTGCCGCGCGGGCTGTTCGGCCTGCTGGTCGTCGACCCCGCGGTCCCGCTCCCGGAGAGCGAGGACCACCTCCTCGCGCTGCACACGTTCGGCACGCGGCCCACGCTGTCGGTGGACGGCGCCGCGCCGGTCGACGGGCTCGCCCGTCTCGCGCTGCCGCCGAGGGCCCGGGCGCGGCTGCGCGTGGTGAACACCGACACGCGGCCCGTGGTCCTCGGGCTGGCCGGGGCGCCGTACCGGATCGCGGCGGTGGACGGCGGCGACGTGCCGGGGGCGACCGACTTGGACGGCGCCCGCCTGCACCTCGCCGCGGGCGGCCGCTACGACCTGACCTTCACGGTGCCGGCCGGCGCGGTGCTGCTGACGGCGGGGGACCGCCCCGCCCTGCTCGTCAACGGACCGGCGACGCCCCCGGCGGCGGCCGGGCCCATCGTGGACATCACCCGGTACGGCGCGGCCACCGCCCCGCCGGTCCGGTTCGACCAGGAGATCACCTGGGTGCTGGACAAGACCCTCGCCTTGGCGGACGGCCTGCCGAGGCTCGCGCAGACGGTGAACGGCAAGGCCTGGCCGAACATCCCGGCCCCCGTCGTACGGCGGGGTCAGACCGTCAGGATCACGGTGGTGAACCGGGGCACGGACACCCACCCCATGCACCCGCACGGCCACCACGTGCGGATCCTGTCCCGCAACGGCGTGCCCGCGACCGGGCTGCCGATGGACACCTTCGACGTGGCTCCCGGCGAGGTCTGGCAGGTCGCCCTGACGGCCGACAACCCCGGCATGTGGATGTCCCACTGCCACGACCTGGCCCACGCCGCTCAGGGGATGGAGTTCCACCTCGCCTACGAGGGGATCACCACGCCGTACGAGATGGGCGGCCGCAACCGCCCGGCCTGACGCGTACGGTCAGGAGCGCAGGTAGGTCAGCACCGCGAGGACGCGGCGGTGCTGGTCGCCGTCCTCGGCGTGCAGGCCGAGCTTGGCGAAGATGCCGCGGATGTGCTTTTCCACCGCGCCCTCGGTCACGACGAGGCGGCGGGCGATCGCGGGGTTCGACCTGCCCTCGGCCATCAGCTCCAGGACTTCGCGTTCGCGCGGCGTCAGCGAGGCCAGCGGGTCGTCGCGCCGCCGCCGCACCATCAGCTGGGCGACGACCTGGGGGTCGAAGACCGTCCCCCCGGCGGCGACGCGCCGCAGGCCGTCCATGAACTCCTCGACGTCGACCACGCGGTCCTTCAGCAGGTAGCCGACCGCACCCCGCGCGTCGGCCAGCAGGTCGTCGGCGTAGGACACCTCGACATACTGCGAAAGGATCAGCACGGGCGTGCCCGGCACCTTCTCGCGCGCCTCGACGGCGGCGCGCAGGCCTTCGTCGGTGAACGTCGGCGGCATCCGCACGTCGACCACCGACACGTCGGGCCGGTGGGCGGCCACGGCCTCGACCAGGCCCTCCCCCGTGCCCGCGGTCTCGACGACCTCGCAGCCGAACTCCTCCAGCAGGCGGACGAGCCCCTCCCTGATGAGGACGGCGTCGTCGGCCACCACTACGCGCACGGAACCTCCGCCGTGATCAGTGTCGGCCCGCCCGCCGGCGACCGCACCGACAGCTCTCCGTCGACGGCCCGCAGCCGGTCGGCCAGGCCGGACAGACCGTGTCCCTTGGCGACGTGGGCGCCGCCGACCCCATCATCCCCGATCGTGAGGATGAGCGTGTCGCCGATCCTGGTCAGCCCGACCGAGCAGGACGTCGCCCTGCTGTGCTTGGCCACGTTGGTGAGCGTCTCGGCGGTCACGAAGTAGATCGTGTTCTCGACGAGCGCGGGATACCGCTCGGCCGTCTGGACGTCCAGCTCCACGGGGACGGTGCAGCGACCGGCCAGGGCGGCGAGCGCCGGGGCGAGACCGCGGTCGGCGAGGATCGGCGGGGCGATGCCGCGCGACAGCGCCCGCAGCTCGTCGAGGGTCTCCCGGGTGGCGCTGATGGCCTTGCCGATCGTGTCGTGCGCGGCGGTGGCGTCCTTCTGTAGTTCCCGCTGGGCCCGCGACAGCTCCATCGCCAGGTGGACCAGGCGCTGCTGGGGACCGTCGTGGATGTCGCGCTCCAGGCGGCGCAGCGCGTTCGCCTCCGCGTGGGCGGCGGCCTGGCGGCCCTCGGTGAGGTCGTCGATGCGCTCCTGCAGTGCGGCGACGCCGGTCAGCAGCGCCCGGCCCAGCGAGGCCTTGATCAGCGCGCAGGAGCGGACGACCGGGTAGAGCGTGAGCGCGGCGACCGCCCCCATGACGACGTAGAAGACGCTGTTGACGACGTAGCCGCGCCCGAGGCCGAGCAGTTCGGGGAGCTCGTGGTTGTCCGGGAAGTTCGAGAAGATCCACCCGAACAGCGGGTAGGTCAGCCCGAAGACCGTCACGGCCCACCAGGTGACGGTCACGCAGAACGCGACGACCGCGACGGGGAAGGCCAGCAGCGCGTGCAGCGCGTCGAGCCAGGGCTGCCCCCCGGCGAGCGGGGTCACGGTCCTGCGGAACACCCCGGCTCCGGGCGGGGACGTGGGGTACCGCGGCCGGGGCAGCTCCTGGCCCAGCACCGGGCGCATGCGGAGCCGTTCGACGTCACCCATCCCCCGGGCCATGAGGAGGGTGAGGGCGAGGACGGGCACGCCGAGCCAGACCACCAGGAGCCCGGCGCCGGCCGACAGGCCGGCCACCGTGAGGCAGAAAGTGATCGTCGCGAGGGGGAAGCCGACGAGGATGTATATCGTGTCGCCGCCGAGGCGGGAGAGGAGTCTGCGCATGTCTCCAACGCTATTGAGCCGCCCGCCGAAGATCGATCCGGCGGACGGCAGTCCCGGGGGTAGGGCATTCCCTACCAAGAGGCCCCGGCGGCCTCGATGAGTCGAAGTCTGGCAGACGGTTCGGATCCGCGAGCAGTCGCGGTGGCGTATCCGAATCGGACGACTCGGGGCCCATGAGCTGCTCGCTCAGGCAGGCCGGAAGGCGCTCGTGGTGCTCGTCCCCGTCGACGTCGCCGTCACGCCGGGCGTCGTCGCGGATCCTCTCCACCGCTCGCGGCAAGCGGACGCGGGCCGCCTGCGGCGAGGGAGCGGGGCCCGTGGGCGCCCGCTCCCCGCGCGCGTCGCCGTGCCGTGACGCACGGCCGTATCGGTCAGCCGGTGGCGCAGGCCGAGCCGTTGAGGCTGAAGGCCGAGGGGTTGGGGTTGCCGCCGGAGTAGGTGCCCTGGAAGCCGAACGAGGTGGTGGCGCCGGGGGCCAGGGAGCCGTTGTAGGACACGTTGCGAGCGGTCACCGACGAGCCGCTCTGGCTCACCGTGGCGTTCCAGGAGTTGGTGACCTGCTGGCCGCCCGAGAAGGACCAGGCCAGCGTCCAGCCGTTGATCGTGCCGCTGCCGGTGTTGGTGACGGCCACTTCGGCGGTGAACCCGTTGTTCCACTCGTTCTTCGTGTAGGACACGCGGCACGCGCCGGTGCCTCCCGGCGAGAGCGAGGGCGAGGGGCGGGGCGAGAGCGAGAGCGAGGGGCGGGGGGAGGGCGAGGGCGAGGGCGACGGATCGGTCGTGCCGCCGATGGTGATGTTGGAGCTGCCGCTGCTCTGGTAGCCCTCGGTGGCGAGGATCTGGTAGTCGTGGTTGCCCAGGGGCATGCCGTTGCGGGCCCACGCGTCGAAGTGGTTGCCGATGGTGATGGTGCCGCCGGTCCTCTTCTGCTGGCGGACGCTCCAGTACTGGTTGAAGGTCTGGTTGCCGTCGATCGAGGGCGCGTTGTAGCGGGTGGTCTGGTAGATGTCGTAGGTGCCGCCGTCGGAGGTGACGGTGCCCTTGTACGTCCCGGTGGGCCGCCAGGTGCCCCAGTTGTCGACGATGTAGTACTCCACCAGCGGGCTCCGCGTCCAGCCGTACAACGCGAGGTAGGCGTTGCCCGAGGGGTTGAAACTGCCCGAGTAGGTCACGGTCCTGCGGGTGCCGGGCTTCCAGCCCTTGCCGGCGACGAAGTTGTTCGTGTTGCGCCAGGACGTGCTGTAGTTGCCGCCGGAGCCCAGCTCCATGGAGACCGTGCCCTGGCTGTCGGTCCAGAACGAGAAGAAGTATCCGTTGTTGGTGCCGGTCTGGTTCGTGGTGACTGCGGCGTGGGCGACGCCGGGCAGCAGCGCCACGGCCGCGGCCAGCGCCACGGCGCAGACACGGCCGATCAACAACCGCACACCGCCGCGCCCGCGGCTTCTCGTCCGAATGGGAATCTGAGTCATGTACGTACTTCCTCCTCAACGGGCCCACGGCGACCGGGTTGTGATGCCGGCGGCCGGGGTGACGGCCACCGTGCGGCGGAGGTCGGCCATCGTCACGCGGTCGCCGGCCTGAGGACCATGTCGCGGCTCGTGACCCGGATCGACGGTGGTCGAGGCCCTTCGTGCGGGCGAAATTATCGGAAAGACGCCGAAAGTGTCAGCCCGACCCCGCCTGGCTGTCAACGACACACGTAAAGCCGAACTCGCCCGGAAGGGCGTCTCGGCGCAACGACCCTGGTCACGGGTGGTCGTCGACGAGGCGGGAGTCCCCGGACGCGGTGAAAGTTACGCGGCGGCCGCGGCGTGGCCGTACGGCGCGCCCCGGCGAGCAGCGAGAGGTGTACGAGAATGGAAATGGCGCACAGTTGCCGGAGTTCATTTCCGGTCGGGTCGATATCGGTTTTCCGCGCATTTGCCTCTGTAGCGTTTTTCAGCGGCATAGTAGTTTGCGTTCATGTTCAGCCCACTTGCCGCATGCCGCGCGGCCGCCCTGCGACCCCCTGTCGTCTGGGCGGCCGTCGCCGGGGTCATCGCCGCCGGGTCGCCGATCGCACTTGGCCCGTCCCCGGCGTACGCGAGGGATTCGGACTCCTCCGCCAACGCCGTCGTCGTCTGGGACCGTAACGCTCAGAGCGCGATCTGGGACATCGCCGGTCAGCAGCCGCAGGTCCAGGCGCGCAGCTTCGCGATGGTGCACGGAGCGGTCTACGACGCGGTGAACGCGATCGCCGGTGCTCCCTATCAGCCATACCTGGTCGCACCGGCCGCCAACGGCACCGAATCGACGGACGCGGCCGTCGCGACCGCGGGTTACCTGGTGCTGAACGCGCTGTTTCCCGACCAGCAGGCGAGGTTGAAGACCCAGTACGACGAGTCGCTGGGCGAAATACCCGAGGGCGCCGCGAAACGGCGTGGAATCGCCGTGGGCACTCAGGCGGCCGATGCGATGATCGCCGCGCGACAAAACGACGGGGCGTTCGGCGACCAGACCTGGCCCGTGGGCACCCGCCCTGGTCAGTGGCGGCCGACGCCGCCGACGTTCGCCTCGGACGGGGCATGGGTCGGTCACCTCAAGCCATTCCTCATCCCCAGGGCGTCCATGTTCCGTACGGCCGGCCCGCCGGCCCTCACCAGCCGCCGGTACGCCCGGGACTTCAACGAGCTCAAGGCGGTCGGCTCGGCCACCAGCACGGTCAGGACGGCCGACCAGACGCAGGCCGCGATCTGGTGGCACGACCGGCATCTGGCCGAATGGGAGATCAAGCGTCAGCTCGCGACGCGGCAGCGGCTGAACACCCTTCAGACGGCGCGGATGTTCGCGATGGTCGACCTGGCCGAAGCCGATGCCACGATCGCCTGTTACAACGAGAAGGCGGCGTGGAACTTCTGGCGGCCGGTCACCGCGATCCGGCTGGCCGACACGGACGGCAACCCGGAGACGTCCGCCGACCCCGAATGGACGCCGTTGCTCGTCACGCCGCCGCACCCCGACTACACGTCCGGGCACACCTGTTTCACCGCCGCGAGCATGTCGGCGTTGCGACACTTCTTCGGCCGGGACGACATCCCCTTCAGCGGCTACAGCGCCGGCTCGGGTACCACCAGGTATTTCCGCGGTTTCTCCCAGGCACTCGCCGAGGTCGTCGAGGCCCGGGTATGGGGCGGCATCCACACCCGCACGGCGGACGTGCAGGGCGCGAAGATCGGCGCGCAGGTCACCGCCTACATGGTCGCGCACTACTTCAAGCCGAGGCCGAGGAGCCGGTAGAGGCGGCGGGGGTCATTCCTTCATCCACGCCGGGAACTCCTCGCCGGTGAGAACGAGATACTCGTCGGCCACCGCGGCGGCGTCCTCCGCATAGGCACGACGCAGCAGGTCGGCGGCCGCGCGGACGATGCTCTGGGCGACGTACTCGGGCAGTGCCCGCGACACCACCAACGCCTCGATCAGCGGGGTGATACCGGCACGGAACTGGCGGTCTTCGATCAGCACATATCCTCGGACGACGAGGCTTTGCAGGTAGTCGGGCAGGTAGGCGTCCCGGTTCAGCTCGACCAGCTCCCGGCGCAGACGGACGGCCTCCTCACTGACCGGCACCGCCTCGGCCCGCCGCCCGACCTCCGCCAGCAAGGCGGCGTAATTGTGCAACGACATCGCCAGGTCGGGCAGGTGGGCGTCCCGGCCGAGCTCGATCAGTTCGCCGTAGAGGCGGACGGCCTCCTCACTGACCGGCACCGCCTCGGTTCGCCGCCCGGCCTCCGCCAGCCGCAGAGAGTGGTTGTACAACGCGGCCGCCAGGCCGGGCAGGTAGGCGTCCCGGTTCAGCTCGGCCAGCTCGCCGTGCAGACGGACGGCCTCCTCACTGACCGGCACCGCCTCGGCCCGCCGCCCGACCTCCGCCAGCAAGGCGGCGTAATTGTTCAACGAGATGGCCAGGCTGGGCAAGTAGGCGTCCCGGTTCAGCTCGGCCAATTCCCGGCGCAGACGGACGGACTCCTCACTGAAGGGAACCGCCTCGGCCCGCCGCCGCATGCCCACCAGCAAGGCGGCGTGGTTGTTCATCGAGGTCGCCAGGCCGGGCAGGTAGGCGTCCCGGTTCAGCTCGGCCAGCTCGCCGTGCAGACGGACGGACTCCTCACTCAAGGGAACCGCCTCGGCCCGCCGCCCGACGTCCGCCAGCCGGTTCGCGTGGTTGGTCAACGACATCGCCAGGCCGGGCAGGTAGGCGTCCCGGTTCAGCTCGGCCAGCTCCCGGCGCAGACGGACGCCCTCCTCGCTGACCGGCACCGCCTCGGCCCGCCGCCCGGCCTCCGCCAGCCGCACAGCGTGATTGGTCAACGACAACGCCAGGCTGGGCAGGTAGGCGTCCCGGTTGAGCTCGGCCAGCTCGGCGCTGAGGCGGACGGCCTCCGCACTGACCGGCACCGCCTCGGCCCGCCGCCCGACCTCCGCCAGCCGCACAGCGTGATTGTTCAACGAGCCCGCCAGATCGGGCAGGTAAGCGTTGCGGTTGAGCTCGGCCAGCTCGCCGTAGAGGCGGACGGCCTCCGCACTGACCGGCACCGCCTCGGCCCGCCGCCCGACCTCCGCCAGCCGCAGAGCGTAGTTGTTCAACGACAAGGCCAGGGCGGGCAGGTAGGCGCCCGGGTCGCGGTCGGTCAGCTCGAAGTAGAGGCGGACGGCCTGCTCACTCACCGGCACCGCCTCGGCCCGCCGCCCGACATCCGCCAGCCGGCCGGCGTGGTTGTCCAGCGACATCGCCAGGCCGGGCAGGTAGGCGTCCCGGTCCAGCTCGGCCAGCTCGAGGTAGAGGCGGACGGCCTCCTCGCTGACCGGCACCGCCTCGGCCCGCCGCCCGACATCCGCCAGCTGATGCGCGTGGTTGTGCAACGACATCGCCAGGCCGATCAGGTGTGCGTCCCGGTCCAGTGCGGCGAGCCGGCGCCAGAGCCGGACGGCCTGGTCGCCTTCGGCCAAGGCGCGTCCGTGCAACCCCGCGTAGATCAGACGGACAGCCAGGTCGTCGTGGATGTGGGCGCGGGCGGCCAGATCGGTGGCGGCGGCCAGCCGGTGCTCGGCCAGGCGGGAGGCTATCGCGGCGGCCCCGATGTCGAGATCGATATGCCGATGACCGGGCAGCATCGCCTCGATGGCCGCCAGCAGCCCCACATCGATGTCCTCCAGGGCTGCCAGCCTGGCCAAAGCGGCGCCCCCGGCGTGCACCGCCAGATGAGGGGCATCGGCCAGCAGCGGATACAACTGCCGCCGCGCCAGGTGGGGCCACCGGTGCGCGGCCTCGATCAGCGTGGTCACCGCATGCCGCGCCCACACCGGCACCCCGCCCTCCTCACCCGGTCCGCCATCGGCGCCGGCGGGCGGAGCCAGCAGCCGGGCAGGCGCCGCCTGCGCCCACAGGTCGACGGGAAAATCACAGGAATGACCAGGGACGGACAAGGCGATGAAATCCTCACCCAGCCGATCGGGATACAACGGCTCCAGCACCGTAGCGCTTGAATGAGGAGCCGAAACCCCCTCCGGCGAGGCCGGCCCGGCGGGCGGGTAGCACACCGCATGGTCCTTCAACAGCTGCCCGATCGCCTGCGTCGACTCGACCTCGGCGCGCGCCAGGGCGGCTTTGCCATCCTCATAGCCGAGCCGACCGGTCAGCGTCGCGACATAGACGACCTGCCCCATCGCCTCCGGCGAAGTCGCCAACGGTTTCTCCCGCCGCGCGGAGGCCATCGCCTCCCAGTGATCCCGCTCACGCGCCAGCAGGAACTCCGAAACCCGCACCGGATCACCAGGCGCCACCTGACCACGCTCGACGGCCAGCACCGCCGCCAACGCGGCCATGTGCACACTCAGCACCAGCCGGTAGGCCTCATGCCGCTCCAGCGCGGGCGGCGCGGCCACCCCGCCGGCCCCCGGCACCCCCAGCAGCTCGGCGAACCGATCACGAGCCGCGGCGAACAACCCCGCCCGCGTGATCCCGCTCTCCTGTTCCAGCGGCTCCAGCTCCCCCCGGCTGGGCACCAGACCCAGATCCCGCCGCATCCGCCCCTTCAGGCTGTCCCACCAGGTGCCGGCCGGGCGGGCCAGCAACAACACCCGCACCGGCAACCGCCCCGACGCATGCGCATCACGCAACAGGGTGAGCAGATCGGCGATGTCCCACCGCTCGGCATAGTCCACCACCACCAACACCCCGGCCGCCCCGTCGAAGGCGGGAACCTCGAACTCGAGCGCGGTGGAGCGATCACGCCGGTGATGGGCCGCCAGCACCACCCACCCCTGCCGCGCCCACAGCTGCGCCACATGCCCGGCCAGCCGGCTCTTGCCCTGCCCACCCGGCCCATGGATCAGACGCACCGCCACCTTCTGCCGGGCATCCCGCCAGTCCGCCAGCTCCGCCAGCAGACCGCCGCGGCCGGTGAAGGCGATCAGCCCATGACAGGCCCGCAACAACTCACTCGGCTGCGCCCGCGCCTCCCCCACCGACGGAGGCGACACCGGTACGGGCCACGGGGCCCACCGATACGGCTCCTGGCCCCCATACACGATCAGGTCCCCGGCCGCCTGATAGATCCGGGCCAGCCCCGAGCCCTCCGCATGCTGGATCACCTTGCGGGACCCACGCGACGGCCTCACCGCGTGCCGACGTCGCGGCCGGCCTGATCCACCCGGCCGTCCTCGGCGGCCGTGGCCTGCTGCCGCACCGGGTGCGCTCCCCCGGCGGCGGCGCCACCCGCCACGGCATCGTCGTCGCTTCCGCCAGTCCGCCGCGGCAGCCCGGTGTCGATGTCCCGGCCGGCCTGAAGGACGCGGCCACGCCCGGTGGCGATGGCTCGCTGCCGCACACCGCCGCCACCGCTGCTCCGCTCGGCGATCAGCCCGTATACCGCCACCCCCAGCCCGGCCAGGGCGACGAACAGCCCGATCACGCTGGCAAGCTTGTCCGCCTTGTCCAGCCCCACCCGCGACAAGTAGACGCCCAGCGCCGCCAGGGCCGCCACCGCGACCCCGGCTCCACCCCATACCGGTCCCCATCCGCGCATACCGGCATCATCAAGCAACCACCAAGGTCACGCCATACCCTGGCCGCCACCCGTCCGCTCCGCGCGTCCGGCCGGGGTCACTTCTTCTTGCGCTTCTCCCGGATCTTCATCGTCACGTCGATGGGGGAGCCCGCGAAGCCGAATTCCTCGCGGATGCGGCGCTCGAGGAAGCGGCGGTAGGTCTCCTCCAGGAACGCCGAGGTGAACAGCACGAACTTCGGCGGCTCGGTGGACGCCTGGGTGGCGAACAGGATCTTGGGCTGCCGGCCCCCGCGCACCGGCGGCGGGGTGGCCTGCACCAGCTCGGTGAGGAACTGGTTGAGCCGGGCCGTCGGCACCCGCGTGCCCCACGAGTCCAGGGCACGTTCGATGGCCGGTGCCAGCTTCTCGACGTGGCGGCCGGTCTTCGCCGAGATGTTCACCCGCAGCGCCCAGGGCGTGCGGACGAGCTGCCGGTCGATCTCCTTCTCCAGGTAGTAGCGCCGGTCCTCGTCGACCAGGTCCCACTTGTTGAACGCGACCACCATCGCCCGGCCCGACTCGATGACCAGGCCGATGATCCGCAGGTCCTGCTCGGTCAGCACCTCGGAGGCGTCGATCAGCACGACCGCGACCTCCGCCCGCTCCAGCGCGGCCCGCGTGCGCATGGCCGCGTAGAAGTCGGCGCCCTTCAGCTCGCGGTCGCGCCGCCGGATGCCCGCGGTGTCGATGAACCGGTACGTCGTGCCGCCCAGCTCGACCAGCTCGTCCACCGGGTCACGGGTGGTGCCGGCCATCGGGTCGACCAGCACCCGCTCCTCCCCGGCGAGCTTGTTGAGCAGCGACGACTTGCCCACGTTGGGCTTGCCCAGCAGCGCGATCCTGCGCGGGCCCCGCTGCGCGCCGAACGTCTGCGGCGGCGTCTCCGGCAGCGCGTCGAGCACGACGTCGAGCAGGTCGCCGCTGGCGCGGCCGTGCAGGGCCGAGACGGGGTGCGGCTCGCCCAGGCCAAGCGACCAGAGCCCGCTCGCCTCCAGCTCCATCTGCTGGTTGTCGACCTTGTTGGCGGCCAGCACGACCGGCTTGCCCGACCGGCGCAGGACCGCGCCGACGGCCTCGTCGGAGTCGGTGACCCCGACACTGGCGTCCACCACGAAGAGGATCACGTCGGCCAGCTCGGCCGCGATCTGCGCCTGCTCGGCGATGCGCAGGGCCATGCCGGTCGCGTCCGGGTCCCAGCCGCCGGTGTCGACCAGCGTGAAGCGCCGGCCCCGCCAGGTCGCCTCATAGGTGACCCGGTCGCGGGTCACGCCCGGCACGTCCTCGACGACCGCCTCACGACGGCCGATGATGCGGTTGACCATCGTCGACTTGCCGACGTTGGGGCGCCCCACCACGGCGACGACCGGCAGTGGGCCCGCGTCGGGCTCCCCTTCTGCCTCCTCGGCGGAAAGCTCGGCGAGCTCGGCCTCGATCCAGCCGCCCTCGTCCTCGTCGTACTCCCCCGTCACGTCCATACCCTGCCTCATCGGCTGCTCTTCCGTTCTCCCCGGCCACCCCGGACCTTCTACGGGGCCGGGCTCGTTCGTATGTCGCACCGCGTGGCCTGCCCCGGCTTCCTTCAGGAACGCGGCGCGCGGCGCCGGGGGCGGTCAGGCGGGGCGTGCGGGCGTCAGACCCGCTCCTTGACCAGCCGGAGCACCTCGGCGATCACCTCGTCCAGGTCCAGCGGCGTCGTGTCCAGTTCCACCGCGTCCGCGGCCTTCGCCAGCGGATCGGCCTTGCGCGTCGAGTCGAGGGTGTCGCGCCGGGCCATCGCGGCCTTCTGCGCCTCCACGGTCGTCCCGTCCAGCTCGGCCGTACGGCGCAGGGCGCGGGCCTCGGCGCTCGCCGTCAGGTAGATCTTGACGGGCGCGTCCGGCGCGACGACCGTGCCGATGTCGCGGCCCTCGACCACGATTCCCCCGCCGGGGAGGGACTCGGCGATGATCTCCCGCTGCAGGGCCACCAGGCGGCGGCGGACCTCGGGCACGGCGCTCACGGCCGACACCGCGCCGGTCACCTCGGCGCCGCGGATCGGCCCGCTGACGTCGGCGCCGTCCACGGTGACGCCCGGCGCGTCGGGGTCGGTGCCCATCACCAGCGCGGGCTCGGCGGCCCTCGCCGCGATCCCGGCGGCGTCCTCCAGGTTCACGCCCCGCTGGAGCATCCACCAGGTGACCGCGCGGTACATGGCGCCCGTGTCGAGGTACCGCAGGCCCAGCGCCCGCGCGACGCCCCGCGAGGCACTCGACTTGCCCGATCCCGAGGGACCGTCCATGGCGACGACCAGACCCGACACCGGCTCTCCTTCTCCCCTTCGAATCGTCGTCCCCGAGGCTACCGGGATACGGCCGGAAAGCGTGCATCGGCGGCCGGACAGGGCTTCCGGCGCGCGATCGACCCACGCCCGGGCCCGGCGCGTGTTGACTCTGCCCCTGGGTGAAGCCCCAGCATCGTCGCACCGGCCATGGCGGCCGGGACGAGGAGGAGTCGTGGGGGAGCTGCTGACCATCGGGACGTTCGCGCGGGCCGCCCGGCTGTCGCCCAAGGCGCTGCGGCTGTACGACGAGCTCGGGCTGCTGCGCCCGGCCGCGGTGGACGGCGAGTCGGGATACCGCTACTACGACCCCGGCCAGTTGGAGCAGGCCCGTCTGATCGCCTGGTTGCGACGGCTCGGCATGCCGCTGGCGCGCATCCGGCAGGTGTGCGACCTGCCCGCGCCGGACGCGGCCGAAGCGGTGGCGGCCTATTGGCGGCAGGTCACCGCCGAGACCGCGGCCCGCGGCCGGCTCGCCGCCTTCCTCGTCGATCACCTGTCTGGAACGGGGAGGGGCGGCGCCGTGGAGGACACCACGACCACGCTGGGGATCCGGTACGCCGCCCGGTCGGAGCCGGGGCGGGTGCGGACGAGCAACGAGGACGTCGCGTACGCCGGCGAGGGGTTGCTGGCGGTGGCCGACGGAATGCGCGGCCCGGGGGGCGACCGCGCCGCCGCGGCGGCCGTCGACGCGCTCAAGCGCCTGCGGGCCGTGTCCCCGTCCCCCGAGGACCTGCTCGGCGCGCTCGCCGACGCCGTCGGCGACGCCGAGCGCGCGATCCGGGACGTCGCCGCCTCGACCCCGTCGGGGCAGGCGGTCACCACTCTGACCGCGCTCGTGTGGTCCGGGGCGCGGCTCGGACTGGTGCACATCGGCGACACCCGGGCGTACCTGCTGCGCGACGGTGGCCTGTTCCAGCTGACCCACGATCACACGTACGTGCAGTCGCTGATCGACCAGGGCCGGCTCACCCCCGAGGAGGCCGTCTCCCACCCCCGGCGCTCGCTGCTGGTGCGCGCGCTGACCGGCACGGGAGCCTCCCCGGCCGACCTGTCGGCGCACGACGCGGCCTCCGGCGACCGGTACCTGCTCTGCTCGGACGGACTGCCGGGAGTCGTGCCGGCCCGCGTGCTGCGCGAGACGCTCACCGGTCCCGGCGGCCCGCGGCAGGCGGTCGACGAGCTGATCGACCTCGCGTACGCCTCCGGAGCCCCCGACAACCTCGCCTGCGTGGTCGCCGACGTGGTGGCGGAGGAGGAATCCACGGCGGCCGAGGAGACCCCGTGGTGAGCCCCACGACGGTGCGGCCGCCCCGTTCCCGGACTCTCGGCGTCGATCGCCGGCCGCTGGCCGTCCCGGCGTTCCGGCGAATGTGGATCGCCTCGGTGATCTGCGCCGTGGGCGGGTCCTTCAGCGTGGTCGCGGTGCCGACGCAGCTGTTCACGGTCTCCGGCTCGTCGGCGGCCGTGGGAGCCGCCGCGGGGGTGTCGTTCGCCGCGCTGGTCGCGGCGGCGCTGGGGAGCGGCGCGCTCGCCGACGTGATGGACCGGCGGACGATCCTGCTGGCCGCCGATCTCAGCCTGGCGCTGACGTACGCGGCGCTGTGGGCGCAGGCGTCACTGGGCGGCCGCTCCGTCCCCGTCCTGCTGGTGGCGGTGGCCTTCCAGGGGCTGGCCTATGGGACGGTCATGACGACGACGGGGGCCGTCGTGCCCCGCCTCGTCCCGGCCGAGCTGCTGCCGGCGGCCAACAGCCTCAGCTCGCTGGTCCGCTACGGCGGGTCCGTCCTGGGGCCGATGCTCGCCGGGGTGCTGGTCCCGGTCGTCGGGCTCGGCATGCTGTACCTGTTCGACGCCGTCGCGCTGCTCGCCGTGGTGTGGGCCGTCGCCATGCTGCCGCCGCTCCCTCCTGAGAGCGCGGCGGACGGCGGGCGAGGCTCCTCGGCCCGCCGGACGTCGGCCGGGTTCCGCCACCTGGCGGCCGACCGGCTGCTGGTGGCGGTGCTGGCCGTGGACCTCGCGGCCATGGTCTTCGGCATGCCCTCGGCGTTGTTTCCCGAGCTGGCCCGTCACGTCTTCGGCGGCACGGCCGGGGGCCCGGAGACGGGGCTGCTGTACGCGGCCTATCCGGCCGGGGTCTTCGCGGCCGGGCTGCTGTCGGGCACGTTCACCCGCGCGCGGCGCCACGGCGCCCTCGTGGCGGGCGCCGCCGTCGCGTGGGGACTCGCCGTCGTGCTCGCCGGCCTGGCCGCCGAGCTGTGGATCGCGCTGGCGGCGCTCACGCTCGGTGGCGCGGTCAACTTCGTGCTCAGCACCTTCCGCACCACGATCGTGCAGACGCACACCGGCGACGCCGTGCGCGGACGGGTGCAGGGCGCGCTCACCGTGGTGCTGGTGGGAGGGCCGCAGATCGCGAATCTGCTGCACGGCGCCGCCGGAGCGGTGTACGGCCCGCGCGTCGTGATCTGCGCGGGCGGGCTGCTCACCGTGGCCACCGTGGCGGCGATCGCCTGGGCGATCCCCCGCCTGCGCCATTACACCGCCCCCGAGCCCGGCCCCGCCCCCGTCTCAGGGCCGGTGGCCGCCCTGACCTCACCGGCAGCGCCGGGAGACCGCGTCAGGCCGGCACCTGCCAGCCGCGCTCGCGCAGGCCTTCGGTGAGGGTCTCCGCCGCCTCCGGCCGGACGTACAGCTCGGCCGCGCCGAGCTCGAGCCCGGTGGCGTGCTCCAGGCGGATGTCCTCGATGTTGACCCCCGTCTCGCCGGCGGCCTGGACCAGGCGGGCCAGCTCGCCGGGGCGGTCGCCGATGAGCACCTGGACCACGGCGTACGTCCGCGCCGGGCCGCCGTGCTTGCCGGGGATCCTGCCGGTCCCCCGCACGCCGCGCGACAGGAGGTCGGTGACCTGCTCCATGGCCGCGCCGTCGCCCGCCAGCGCGCGCAGCGACCGGGCGGCGGCGCTCAGGTCGGCCACGAGCGCCTCCAGCACCTCGGCGACGGGCAGCGCGTTGCCCTCGAGGATGCCGGTCCACAGCGACGGGTCGCTGGCGGCGATGCGGGTCACATCCCGCACTCCCTGCCCCGACAGCCCGAGCGCCGTCTCCGACGCCTCGGCCAGCCGGGCCGCCACCGCCGCGGCCGTCACGTGCGGGGCGTGCGAGACGACCGCGACGGCGCGGTCGTGCTCGGCCGCGTCCACCCGCACGGCGTTGCCGCCGCACAACGAGATCAGCCCCTCCACCGCGGCCACCGCCCGCGGGGACGCCTCGTCCGTCGGGCAGTACGCCCACGGACGGCCGAGGAACAGGTCCGCGCGAGCCGCCGCCGGGCCGGACCGCTCGCGGCCCGCGAGCGGATGCCCCGCGACGTACGACGACAGGTCGCAGCCCAGCTGGGCGGCCTGGGCCAGCGGCAGCGCCTTCACGCTCGCCACGTCGGTGTAGAAGCGGGCGCTGTCGCGCTTTTGCAGGTCGAGCAGTTGCTGGGCGACGAACTGGGGCGGAACCGCGACGACCGCGAGGTCCGCCCGCCGCTCACCGGTCCAGTCCTCCCCCGCGCCCAGCTCACGCGCCAGCCGTACGGCTCCCGCGTCCCGGTCGGCCAGGAAGACCCGCACGTCCCGCTGCCGCAGCGCCAGTGCGATCGACGTGCCGATGAGGCCCGTCCCGACAACGACCACACTGCCGATCCCGGCGTCCTCGATGGGAGTCATCGTGCTCTTCCTGCCGTCGCCGTCCTCGGACACGCTGTCCTGCGACGGATGTGTCGTGGGTGGATGGTGATGGTGCGCGGGCCCCCCGGTCCGGGCCGGGTCCCGGCCCGGTCCCGCCGGGGACGCCTACTGGGCGATGTCCACGCGCAGCGCGACGGCGCCGCGCAGGTACACGTGCTGGATCTCCTGCCGGGGGCGGTCGGTCTGCACATGGGCCATCAGCCGCACCACGCGCGGGAGCGCGCCCGGCACGTTGATCTCGGTCGCGCACAGCAGGGGCACATCGTGGAACCCGAGCTTGCGCGCGGCCAGCGCGGGGAACTCGGCGGTGAGGTCGGGCGTGCACGTGAAAATCACGCTGATGACGTCGTCGGTCGTGAGGTTGTTGCGCCCCATCACCTCGGTCACCAGCTCGGTCGTCCCGGCGAGGATCGCGTCGCGATCGTTGCCGTCGACCTGGATGGCTCCGCGAATCGCCCGCACCATGTCGTTCCCCTCTCGCTGGGACGGGCCGGTCTCTTCCCCGGGGGATGAGTCCGGCCCATCTACATGCCTTTAGCCAATTCTGCCCGACTTGCGGCTTTCGCCCGCCGCGGCGAAAGGCTACAGTCCGACCGCCGCGTACAGCTCACCGATCTCCTGCACGGTGAGCGCGCGCACGGTTCCCGGCTTGAGCCGGCCGAGCTTGACCGGGCCGAACTCGATACGGGCCAGATCGATCACCCGGTGCCCGACCGTCTCCATGAGCCGCCGGACGATGTGCTTGCGGCCCTCGTGCAGGACGACCTCGACCAGCGCCTGCTGACCGTGCTCCTGCACCACCCGGAACTCGTCCACCTTGGCGAGCCCGTCCTCCAGCTCCACGCCCTTGCGCAGCACCTTGTGCAGGTCGCGCGCGACAGGACCCGGCACCTTGGCCCAGTACTTCTTCTGCACGCCGTAGCTCGGGTGGGTCAGCCGGTGGGCGAGCTCCCCGTCGTTGGTCAGCAGCAGCAGGCCCTCGGTCTCGGTGTCGAGCCGCCCCACGTGGAACAGCCGGGGCGCGAGGTCCTGTACGTAGTCGTTCAGGCACGGCCGGCCCTCGGGGTCGTCCATCGTGCTCACCACGCCGATCGGCTTGTTGATCGCGTAGTAGACGGTGTCGGAGGACGTCGGGATGCGCTTGCCGTCGACCCGGATGACCTGCTTGGCGGGGTCGACGCGGGCGCCGAAGCGGCGCACGGTCTGGCCGTCCACGCTCACCCGGCCGTCGCCGATCATCTCCTCGCAGGCCCGGCGGCTGGCCACCCCGGCCTGGGCGAGCACCTTCTGCAGCCGCTCGCCGCCGGGCACCTCGGTCGTGTCGCGCTCGTCGGTGTAGTTCTCGTCGTAGAAGTCCGGGTCGCGCAGCGGCTGCCTGGCGGTCTTGAACGGGTTGCCGGCCGGGCCGCCCGCGCCGGCGCGCCTGGGACCGCCGGCGGGCCGGGCCGCGCTCCGCGAGCCGGCGCCCGCTCCCGCGCCGCCGGAACGGCCACGCGTGCCGCCGCCCAGGCGGCCGATCGTCTGCACCTCGTCGCGGCTCGCCCGGCCCCTGCCGCCGTCACGCCCCGCGCGGTAGTCGCCGCGCCCGGGCCGCGCGGCGCGCGCCTCACGGTCGCCGCCCGCCTCGCGGTCGTCACGGCGGCTCCGGCCGTCGCGGTCGTCACGCCGGGGCGCGCGGTCGCCGCCGAAGCTCCGGCTGCCGTACCTGTCGTTGTCACCGGTCCTGCCGCCGCCGCGCTCCTCGTCGCGGAAGGCGGGCCGCCCGGTCACGCGCCCCTCACGGGACGTCTCGTAGCCGCCGTCGCGGTCGCGCAGCCGATCCCGGCCGGCCTCGGGCCTGCCGTAACGGCCACGGGAACCGGCCCCCTCCGTGCGGAACGGGGGCCGCTCGGCGGAGTAGCCGTCCCGCGCGCCGCGATCACGGTCGAAGCCGCGCTCGAAGCCACGGCCGCGATCACGGTCGAAGCCGCGCTCGGAACCACGGCCGCCCTCACGGTCGAAGCCGCGCTCGGAACCACGGCCGCCCTCACGGTCGAAGCCGCGCTCGGAACCACGCTCGAAGCCACGGCCGCTGTCGCGGTCGAAGCCACGGTCGCCGGAACGGCCGCCCTCGGGCTTGCCGTAACGGCCACGGGAACCACCCCGCTCGGCCCTGAAGGGGGCGCGGGTGTCGTCGCGATACCGCTCGCCGCCGGACCGCGCGTCGCGCCGGCCGCTGTCGCCCTGACGACCGGAGTCACCCGTACGGCCGCGGGGACGGTCGTCGCGTGCGTCGCCGGCGCGGCGATCGCCGTACCGGCCGCCGCGCGGGGCCTCCTCGTCGCGGAACCTCCGCGAGTCGGGCCCGTCGAACCTGTCCGACCTGTCGGACCTGTCGGGCCTGTCCGACCTGGAGTCGAAACCGTACCCGGACCGGGAACCAGGGACGCGGGAACCGCCGCGCCGGTCGCCCTGGGGACGGAAGCCGCCGCCGGATCCGCCGCGGGATCCACGTGAGCTCGCGCCCTGCTGACCGGTGCTCCGGCTCCGACCGCGTCCCTCACCGGACGGGGTGCCACGCCTGTTGTTCACTACTTCTGCTCCTCAAGAATTTCCACGTCGTCCGGGAGGAACGGGGCGAGTTCGGGTAGCTCGTCGAGGCTCCGCAGCCCCAGTCTCTCCAGGAAGTAACTCGTCGTCCGGTAGAGCACGGCCTGGCTCTCCGGGTCGGTTCCGGCCTCTTCCACGAGGCCGCGTGCAACCAGCGTCCGCATGACGCCGTCGCTGCTCACGCCGCGCACCGCCGCCACCCGGGCCCGGCTGACCGGCTGCCGGTAGGCGACCACGGCGAGGGTCTCCAGCGCGGCCTGCGTCAGCCGCGCCTGCTGGCCGTCCCTGACGAACCTCTCCACCAGCGCGGCGCATTCCGCACGGGTGTAGAAGCGCCAGCCTCCGGCCACCTCCCGCAGGTCGAAACCCCGGCCGGAGGCCGTGTATTCCTCGGACAGCGCGCGAAGGGCGGCGGCGACCTCCACCGTCGGGCGTTCGAGCACCTGCGCGAGGGTCACCTCGGCGACCGGCTCGTCCACCACCATCAGGATCGCTTCGAGCGCCGCGGTGAGCGAGAGCCCCTCCACCGTCCCGGTCGCGTCGGACTCCGCGGCACCGGGTGCCTGATCCCGCTGCCCGGCGGGCGTACCGGCTCCGGGGTCGTCGCCGGAACGGGGGATGTCGCTCGCTTCCATCGCTCCTCGCTCGTCGTGCGGTGGTTCCGTCTCTGCCGCCGCCGGCCCGGCGCCGCCTCGGCGTCCGTGTGGCGGGCAGGCCCCGCCTCACTCGCCTCGTGCCGCGTCCGCCTCGGCGGGCCGCTCCTCGCGCCGGCCCTCGTCGTAGTCGTCGCCGACCGTGACGTCGCCGTCGTCGGTGCCCGTCCAGGTGACGTACAGGTCGCCGAGCGGTTCGACCTGCTCGAAGGAGACCGCGGACTCCCGGAACAGCTCCAGGACGGCCAGGAAGCGGGCGACGACCTCGAACGTCCCCGCGCAGTCGGCGGTCAGCGCCCGGAAGGTCGCCGTGTGCAGCCGCCTCAGCCGCTCGACAAGGATAGCGGCTTGCTCCCGGACGCTCGCCAGCGGTTGATAGATGTGCGAGACCGACACCGACGGCGGAGCCTTCGGCGTGAAGGCCCGTGCCGCGATCTTGGCGAGCTGCTCGGGCCCGATGCCGAGCACGAGTTCCGGCAGCAGGTCGGCGAAGCGCTTCTCCATCGGCACGGCGCGCGGGAAGCGCAGCGCCTCCTCGGCCATCCGGCCCGCGAAGATCTTCGCGACCTCCTTGTACGCCCGATACTGCAGCAGCCGCGCGAACAGCAGGTCGCGGGCCTCCAGCAGGGCGAGGTCCTCCTCGTCCTCCACCTCTCCGGTGGGCAGCAGCCGCGCCGCCTTGAGGTCGAGCAGGGTCGCCGCGACGAGCAGGAAGTGGCTGGTCTGGTCGAGGTCCCATTCCGGCCCCCGCGACCGGATGTACGCGATGAACTCGTCGGTGACCTTGTGCAGGGACACCTCGGTGATGTCCAGCTTGTGCTTGGAGATCAACCCGAGCAGCAGGTCGAACGGCCCTTCGAAGACGTCCAGGTGCACCTGGAAACCGCTCGGCGCGCTCTCCTCGCTCCCCTGGTCGATCTCCTGGCCGGTCGTCACGCCTGCCATTGTCCCCTACCGTCGCGGCCCGGCGGGATCAGACGCGGGCGGGCCACCTGGCCAGCAGCTCACGGGCCAGCTCGCGGTAGGCGGTGGCGCCCATCGAGCCGGGGTCGAACTGCGTGATCGGCTCCCCCGCCAGGGTGGCGTCGGGGAAGCGGACCGTCCGGTTGATGACGGTATGGAACACCTTGTCGCCGAAGCCCTGCATGATCGTCTGCAGCACCTCGCGGGCGTGCAGCGTCCGGGGGTCGTACATGGTGGCGAGCAGGCCGTCGATCTCCAGGTTCTTGTTGAGCCGCTCCTGGACCTTGCCGATCGACTCCATCAGCAGCGCGACGCCGCGCAGCGCGAAGAACTCGCACTCCAGCGGGATCATCACACTGTGCGCGCAGGTCAGCGCGTTGACCGTGAGCAGGCCGAGGGACGGCTGGCAGTCGATCAGGCAGATGTCGTAGTGCGGCAGCAGGGGCTCGAGCGCCCGCTGGAGGGCGTACTCCCGCGCGACCTCGTTGACGAGCCGGATCTCCGCGCCGGACAGGAAGATGTTGCTCGGCAGGAGCTGCATGCCCTCGACGGTCGTGTCGATCAGCACGTCCTCGACCGTGACGTCGGGCTCCTCCATGATGAGGTCGTAGACCGTCGCCTCGAGCGGACGGGGGTCGATGCCGAGACCGACCGACAGCGCGCCCTGCGGGTCGAAGTCGACGAGCAGCACCCGCTGGCCGACCTCGGCGAGCGCGGCACCCAGGTTGATCGTGGTCGTCGTCTTGCCGACGCCGCCCTTCTGGTTGACCATCGCGACGATGCGCGCGGGCCCGTGGGACTCCGGCGGCGTCGGCTCGGGGAACACCGGACGGGGACGACCGGTGGGCCCGATCGCGCCGGGAGCCCCCACCCACGTCCCCTCTGTGGTCGCAGTCACCTGTTGGTCCTCCCTGACGGCCCTCGAACCTGATCGAATCTAAAGGGTCGGCACGTGGTCGGCAAGGCGGCGCGCCAACGGCTGCCGAGATGCACCCGTTCAGTGCAGGGCGCGGGGATGCGCCGCCGCGTACACCTCCCGGAGCTTGTCGACCGTCACCAGCGTGTACACCTGGGTGGTGGTCACCGAGGCGTGGCCGAGCAACTCCTGGACAACCCTAACGTCGGCGCCTCCGTCCAGGAGGTGGGTTGCGAACGAATGCCGCAACATATGCGGCGATACACCGGACAGTCCGGCTCGTTCCGCCGCCGCCTGCAGCACCTCCCAGGCGCCCTGCCGCGTGAGCCGTCCGCCCCGCGCGTTGAGGAACAGCGCGGGCGTCCCCCGGCCGTGCGCCGCCAGCCTGGGTCTCGCCCTGACCAGGTACGCGTCGAGCGCCTGGCGGGCGAAACGGCCGAGGGGCACGATCCTGGTCCGGCCGCCCTTGCCGCGCAGCCGCACCTGGTCCTGGTCGCCGTCCTCGTAACGGTCCTCCTCGTGAACCGGACCCGTGGGCACGTCGTCCACCGCCAGCCCGACCGCCTCGGAGATCCGGGCGCCCGTGCCGTACAGGACCTCCAGCAGCGCGCGGTTGCGCAGGGCGAGCGGCGAGTCCTCCGGACCGCAGGCGGCGATCAGCCGCTCGACCTCCGCGACGGTGATCGCCTTGGGCAGCCGCCGGAGCTGGCGCGGCGGCCGCACCTCGTGCGCGGGGTCGTGGCCCGCCACGCCCTCGCGCAGGGCGAAGCGGTGCAACCCGCGTACGGCCGACACGGCGCGGGCGGCGGAGCTCGCGACCAGCGCCGGATGGTCCTCGTCGCCCTCCCGGAGCGCGGCGAGGAAGGAGACCACGTCCGCCTCCGCGACCTGCGCGAACGTCTCGAGCCCGCGCGCCCGCAGGTGCTCGAGGTACCGGCGCAGGTCGCGACGGTAGGACGCGAGCGTGTTGGCAGACAGCCCCCGCTCCACCGCCAGATGGGCGAGGTAGCTGGACAGCACCGCCTCGGGCTCGCTCAGGACGTCTCCCTACGGACTCATGCCTCCGGCGCGTCGGCGGGACGAAGGCCCTTGAATCCGTCGGCGGAAGCAGCGTATGCGGCGAGGATACCGGCGACCGCAGGAGAATTGTGGATCATTCCGTTCAGGGCCTTGTCGACCGCCGCACCCAGCGGAATCCAGACCGCCGGCATGTCGGTCTCCTCGTGGTGGCGCACGTACGTGTTCTCCTCGTCGGGGATCGGCTCCAGGTCGCGGGCCAGGAAGACGCGGATCCGCTCGTCCGACATGCCCGGGGAGGTGCGCAGGTCGACCAGCGTGTGCCACGTACGCGCCCGGTAGGCGGCCTCCTCGGCGAGCTCCCGCGCCGCGCACTCCACCAGCGGCTCGCCCGGCACGTCGCGGATGCCGGCCGGCAGCTCCCACAGCAGGCGCCGCGCCGGATGCCGATACTGGCGGATCAGCAGCACGCGGTCCTCGCCGTCGAGGGCGAGCACCGCGACCGAACCGGGGTGGACGACATAGTCGCGGTCGGCGGTCACCCCGCCGGGCATATCCACCGCGTCGGTACGCACCGTGATGATCCGCCCGGCGAAATGCTCGGTGGAGGCGACGACGTTCCAGGACTCCTCGACGTCTTCGACGTTCACCGTGTTCTCCGCCGTGTTTTCCGCCGTGTTCTCCGCCGTGTTCTCCGCCGTCACTTGGCCCGGCCCGCCTTAGCTACGTTCTCGCGCCGGCCCGCGTACTCGAGGGCGGCCTGGACCAGCCCCTTGAACAGGGGGTGCGACCGGGTCGGGCGGGAGCGGAACTCCGGATGGGCCTGCGTGCCGATGAAGAACGGGTGCTGGTCGGTGGCCAGCTCGGCGTACTCGACGAGGCGGCCGTCGGGCGACAGGCCGGAGAACACCATGCCGACCTTCTCCAGACGCTCCCGGTAGGCGTTGTTCACCTCGTAGCGGTGCCGGTGGCGCTCCTCCACCTTGGCCTTGCCGTACAGGCGGCGGGCCAGCGAGCCCTCCACGAGCTTGGCCGGGTAGAGGCCGAGCCGCATGGTGCCGCCCATGTCGCGCTCACCGGCGACGACGTCCTTCTGGTCGGCCATGGTGGAGATGACCGGGTTGATCGTCTCGGGGTCGAACTCGGTGCTGTCGGCGTCCTCGATCCCGGCCAGGTTGCGGGCCGCGTCGATGACGATGCACTGCATGCCGAGGCAGATGCCGAGCAGGGGGACGCGCTGCTCGCGGGCGTGCCGTACGGCGCCGACCTTGCCCTCGATGCCGCGCACCCCGAAGCCGCCGGGGATCAGCACGCCGTCGACGCCGTCCAGCTCGCGGGCCGCGCCCTCGGGGGTCTCGCAGTCGTCGCTCTTGACCCAGCGGATGTTGACGCGCGCGTCGTTGGCGAAGCCGCCCGCGCGCAGCGCCTCGGTGACCGACAGGTACGCGTCGGGCAGGTCGATGTACTTGCCGACCAGCGCGATCGTGACCTCCTTGGCCGGGCGGTGCACCCGGCGCAGGAGCTGGTCCCACTCGGTCCACTCCACGTCGCGGAACGGCAGGCCCAGCCGGCGCACCACGTACGCGTCGAGCCCCTCGCCGTGCAGGACCTTGGGGATGTCGTAGATCGAGGCGGCGTCGATCGCCGAGACGACGGCGTCCTCGTCCACGTCGCACATCAGGCTGATCTTCCGCTTGACCGCGTTGGTCACCGCGCGGTCGGAGCGGAGCACGATCGCGTCGGGCTGGATGCCGATGCTGCGCAGCGCCGCGACCGAGTGCTGCGTGGGCTTGGTCTTCAGCTCCCCGCTCGGGCCGATGTACGGCAGGAGCGAGACGTGCAGGAAGAAGACGTTGTCGCGGCCGACCTCGTGCCGGACCTGCCGGACGGCCTCCAGGAACGGCAGCGACTCGATGTCGCCGACGGTGCCGCCGACCTCGGTGATGACCACGTCGACGTCCGGGCCGGCCATGCCCCGGATGCGGTCCTTGATCTCGTTGGTGATGTGCGGGATGACCTGGACGGTGTCGCCCAGGTACTCGCCGCGGCGCTCCTTGGCGATCACGTTCGAGTAGACCTGGCCGGTCGTCACGTTGGCGGAACCGTGCAGCTCGGTGTCGAGGAAGCGCTCGTAGTGGCCGATGTCGAGGTCCGTCTCGGCGCCGTCGTCGGTGACGAACACCTCGCCGTGCTGGAAGGGGTTCATCGTGCCGGGGTCGACGTTCAGGTAGGGATCGAGCTTCTGCATCGTGACGCGGAGGCCGCGAAGCTTGAGGAGACGACCGAGGCTGGAGGCCGTGAGTCCCTTGCCGAGACTGGAGGCGACGCCGCCGGTGACGAACAGATGCTTGGTTTGTGCGGCGCTGCGCAAGAAGAGCTCCCGTGGTCGATGTCGATCCGGCCGTCCGGTTTGGACGCCGCGATGCCCACGGGCTCTCAGAATATCAAACGCTGGGCAACATTGGGCTTGCCACGTGCACTAACCCGCCATAGCGGACAAGCCGACCTAACGGTAACTTGTCGCGTTATGTCGTTCGTGAAGCGCACCGTCGGCCGTCTGGTCCACCTGGGGTGGGCCTACGTGCGGGAGGCCGCAGCGATCAGCCCGGCCGCCCCGGGCGGTTACCGGTTCCGCAGCATGGGCGAGGGAGTGTGCCTGTCCTTCCCGCAGGGCGCCATCTTCGGGGAGCAGTGGATCGAGATCGGCCCGCACACGCTCGTCGGAGAGCGGGTGTCGATCTCGGCGGGCATGGGTCCCGGCGTGGATCTCGGGCCCGACTCGATCGTGCGGATCGGCCGGGGCTGCTCGATCGGCAGGGGCAGCCACATCGTCGGCCACCAGTCCATCGACATCGGCGACGACGTCTTCACCGGCCCCTACGTCTACATCACCGACCAGAACCACGTGTACGACGACCCCGAGACGCCCATCGGACGGCAGTGGCCGCGCAACAGGCCGGTCTCCATCGGTTCGGGGTCCTGGATCGGGACGGGGGCGATCATCCTGCCGGGGACGCGGATCGGCCGCCAGTCGGTGGTCGCCGGCGGCGCCGTGGTGCGCGGCGAGTTCCCCGACCACTCGGTCATCGCCGGCGTCCCGGCCCAGGTCGTCCGCCGGCACTCCCCCGATCTCGGCTGGCACAGCCCTTCGGCCGCCCGCCGCACCTCCCCGCTGCCCGCCGACCCCCGCCCCCGCGCCGAGCACGAGTCACGTACGGCCTGACCGAGCGCCGGCGACCTTCCGGAGAACGAGTCGCCCATGACGACGGTGGGTGGCAGGACTGTCATGTCGAGTGATCGCTCCAGGGAGAGGAGGACACCGGATGACTACGGCTTTCCCCGAGTGGTTCTATCCCGGTCCGCCGGGCGGATGGACCGCCGACATGCTCGATCACCTTCCCCCCGACGCCCCCGCGCACGTCGAGCTGATCGACGGGTCTCTCATCATGGTGTCTCCCCGGACCGCATTTCACATGTTCGCGCTGAGGCTTCTGGAGAGAGAGCTCTCGCCTCCCCAGGGCTTGTGCGTCGTGCGCGAGATGAGCGTCACTCTGGGCCTGCGGCAGCGGCCCGAGCCCGATCTCATGATCGTGCAGCGCAGCGCCCTGCCCAACCTCACGACGACGTCCTTCAAACCTGAGGACGTTCACCTTGTCGTCGAAGTGGTGTCGCCCGAATCGGCGGACCGGGACAGAGTGACGAAGCCAATCAAGTATTCCAATGCCGGCATCAAATACCTATGGCGGGTGGAGCCGGAAGACGAGCAGGCGGTCGCGTACACGTTCGAGCTGGAGCCAAGCGTGAAGGCGTACGTGCCGACCGGGATCCACCGCGAGCGCCTCGCGACCTGCGTCGGCTTCGACGTGGACATCGACCTGGACCTGAGCCGCTTTCTCGGCTGATCCGGCCTGTGCGGCGCCGGCGCGAGACGCGGGTGCCGTGCCCCGCCGTCAGCCGGGCGACGCGGCGGCACGGGCGCGGCGGGCCGCCCGGAAGCGCCGCACCCTGCGGATGAGCCGCCAGGCCACGAACGCCAGCAGCGCCAGCGCCACCACCACCAGGACGGGCAGGAAGATCGCGATCAGGCTCATGCCGAGTGAGCCGACGTCTTCGGCCGTGCTGACGACCGGCGCGCCCACACCCGCCGTGGTGGCGTTCACCACCGGCCGCGCGGTGGCCTTGATCGCGTGCACGGCGAGGGCGACCGCGATCCCCAGCACCCAGCCGACCGCCGGGTGTTCGGCCATCCACGCCGACTCGTCCAGCCGCTCCGCCGCGGCGGTGGCGCTGAACACCACGCCGCCCGCGGCGGGCCGCACCGCCGTCTGGATCAAGTCGTTGACGTGGTCGACCACCGGCACCTTGTCGAGCACGAACTCGGCGACCAGCAGCACGGCGATGATCGCGAGGACCCATGTGTCGGACAGCCAGGCGTACTCGTGCGGCAGCCGTACGGCGTCGGTGAGCCGCGCGAGCACGCCGACGAGCAGCAACGGGATGTACGCGTTGAGCCCGGCCGCGGTCGACAGCCCGAGCCCCGTGAGCGCCGCGAACATCGGCAACCTCCTCCGGCGGGCGGGACGATCCCGCCTTCCCGTCAACGGACGGCCCCGGCTCCGTGTCCCCGTCCACTACCGCGAATCGCGCCCCCGGAACCTCTGCCGGCACGTGACGGGCGCCTGCCGTGTCAGGCGCGGGCGGCCACGGCGTCTAGCCCTCCGCCCGGGAGTCACTCTTCACCGGCCCGCTGGAGCACCAACAGGGCGCTGTCGCCCTCCACCCGGGTGAGTCGCAGTCCGACGTCGCCGATGCGGCCCGGCCTGCTCGTGCTGATCGTCAACGCCCCTCGGACCCGGCAGCGGTCGTTGTAACAGCTCCGGCTGATGCTGGTGTTCGCGCCGTCGACGACCGTCGAGGTGCCGGTGAAGGCGATTCTGGCGGCGTCTCCCCGCAGGCCCACCACGGAGATCTCGTCCACGCCCAGCGCCGGGTCGATGGGGATGCTGTCCCCCACACGCACCCGCGCCTCGCAGTCGCCGTCCCGGCAGCCGGCGAAGTCGCCCGGCGTCGCCGACGGGCTGGGCGACGGCGACGACGATGGTGCGGCCGTCACGAAAGGTTCGGCGGAGGCCGAAGCGAACGTGACCGGCCGGCTCACCGGCTCCGCCGCGAACGAGTGCGCGGGAGCCTCGCCGCAACCGGCGAGGAGCGCGGTCACCGACCCGGCGGCGAGTGCGAGGCGAACGGCAGGCCCTGACGCGTTGGTCGTCGAACGCATGATTTCCCCGATTTGTCACAAATGGATTCGCTTAGTCGGGAGCCGCTTCAATCGAGCCACTCCCATCACGCGTGGATCCACGCGGCAGCGAATGCCTTCCCCGCAACGAACCAGGTCAACCGCGTTCGGAGCCCGTACCCCGCCCGTCTCCTCGCAACCGGCGGCGGTTCCGTCACGTCGCCGAAACGGCGAATTCCGTCCCTCACACAGCGAGGGTGCCAATGCACAATCCACTGCGCTCGGCCGAATTTCGAATTCGGTCGCATCGGCGCCGGCCCGGGGAGGTGCCGACGCCGCGCCGTCACTTAACGCCGGCCTCGCGCATGTCGCGGACCTCCCGCTTGAGCTCCTTGATCTCGTCGCGCAGCCGGGCCGCCACCTCGAACTGCAGATCGGCGGCGGCGGTGTGCATCTGCTCGGTCAGCGACTCGATCAGCGATTCGAGCTGGGCGCGGGGCATCTCCCCCGCGATCGCCTTCGCGTGCTGGCCCGCGCCCCGGGACGCGAGACCCGGCACCGGCGACTTGCCGCGCGACTGCTGACGCCCGGCGCCGCCGAGAAGCTGCGCGGTGTCGGCGTCCTCACGGACGAGGCTGTCCAGGATGTCGGCGATCTTCTTGCGCAGCGGCTGCGGGTCGATGCCGTGCGCCTCGTTGTAGGCGATCTGCTTGGCCCGGCGCCGGTTGGTCTCCTCGATCGCCCGCTCCATGCTGGGCGTGATCTTGTCGGCGTACATGTGGACCTGGCCGGACACGTTTCGGGCCGCTCGGCCGATCGTCTGGATGAGCGAGGTCTCCGAGCGCAGGAAGCCCTCCTTGTCGGCGTCGAGGATCGCCACCAGCGAGACCTCGGGCAGGTCGAGGCCCTCACGCAGCAGGTTGATGCCAACGAGCACGTCGAACTCGCCCATGCGCAGCTCGCGCAGCAGCTCGATGCGGCGCAGCGTGTCGACCTCGCTGTGCAGGTAGCGGACCCGGATGCCGTTGTCGAGCAGGTAGTCGGTGAGGTCCTCGGCCATCTTCTTGGTCAGGGTGGTGACCAGGACCCGCTCGTCCCGCTCCGCCCGGGCGCGGATCTCCTCCATGAGGTCGTCGATCTGGCCCTTGGTGGGCTTGATGATCACCTCGGGGTCGATCAGACCGGTGGGGCGGATGACCTGCTCCACCACCTCGCCCTTGCTGCGGCCCAGCTCGTACGGCCCGGGCGTCGCGGACAGGTAGACGGTCTGGCCGATGCGCTCCAGGAACTCCTCCCACTTGAGCGGGCGGTTGTCCATCGCGGACGGCAGGCGGAACCCGTGGTCGACCAGCGTCCGCTTGCGCGAGGCGTCACCCTCGTACATCGCGCCGATCTGGGGGACGGTCTGGTGCGACTCGTCCAGCACCAGCAGGAAGTCGTCGGGGAAGAAGTCGAGCAGCGTGTGCGGCGCGGTGCCGGCCTCGCGGCCGTCGATGTGCCGCGAGTAGTTCTCGATGCCGGCGCAGGTGCCGACCTGCCGCATCATCTCGATGTCGTAGGTGGTGCGCATGCGCAGCCGCTGGGCCTCCAGCAGCTTGCCCTGCCGCTCCAGGTCGGCGAGCCGCTCGGCGAGCTCCGCCTCGATGCCGGCGATGGCCCGCTCCATCCGCTCGGGGCCGGCCACGTAGTGGGAGGCGGGGAAGATGTGCAGTTCGTCGTCCTCGCCGACGACCTCGCCGGTCAGCGGGTGCAGCGTCGCGAGCTTCTCGATCTCGTCGCCGAACATCTCGATGCGGACGGCCAGCTCCTGGTAGACCGGGATGACCTCGACCGTGTCGCCGCGCACCCGGAACGTGCCCCGGGTGAAGGCCAGGTCGTTGCGGGTGTACTGCATGTCGACCAGCCGCCGCAGCAGCTGGTCGCGCTCGATCTGCTGGCCGACCTTGAGCCCGACCATCCGGTCGACGTACTCCTGCGGCGTGCCCAGGCCGTAGATGCAGGAGACGGAGGCGACCACGACCACGTCGCGGCGCGACACCAGCGACCAGGTCGCCGAGTGACGCAGCCGCTCGACCTCCTCGTTGATCGAGGAGTCCTTCTCGATGTAGGTGTCGCTCTGCGGGACGTACGCCTCGGGCTGGTAGTAGTCGTAGTACGACACGAAGTACTCGACCGCGTTGTTCGGCAGCATCTCGCGCAGCTCGTTGGCGAACTGGGCGGCGAGCGTCTTGTTCGGCTGCATGACCAGCGTCGGGCGCTGCACCCGCTCGATCAGCCAGGCGACCGTCGCGGTCTTGCCGGTGCCGGTCGCGCCGAGCAGGACGCTGTCCTTCTCCCCGGCCCTGACCCGGCGCTCCAGCTCCGCGATCGCCGTGGGCTGGTCGCCGGACGGCGTCATGTCGGTGACGACCTCGAAGGGCGCGACCTTGCGCTTCAGGTCCATCATGGATGTCATCGCCCGCTCAGCTCCTCACTCGCCCCGTCCACCGGCGCGGGGCGGCACAGAGGTGCGCGACGCCCGCTCCGGTTCACCTCCATAACCTACGCGCGGCGACCGACAATTCCGGTCCCGATACCCGCACCGCCTCTCGCCCGCGACGCCTCCGGCCCGCCCACGGCCGACCCTTGGCCGGACCATGACCCTGTCGTTACGATTCCAGTCGGGGGCCGACACTGACGGGATGGCGGGGCTGACCATGGCGGGGTTGCGGAATGCCGTCGGCCAGTCGCTCGCGTGGGCGGCCAAGAACGTCGACGGGGCCATCGCCCTCGTGCTGGCCGTGGCCGTGGGCGTGCTGGGCGTGCTGCCCGACGACGTGATCTCCGACAAGGTGAAGTCGCAGCTCGTCAGCGGCACCACCCTCGTCGTCCTGGCCCTGGTCGCGACCGCGCTGCTGCGCGACCGGGCCCGGCAGGAGCCGGTCGAGGAGGCCATGCACGCGACCTCCGGCGTCCTCACGCGGCTCCCCGAGCGCCTGGACCGCCTCGACGAGCTGGAGGACCTCGTCGCGGGCACCCGCCGGGCCCTCGAGGACATGGCGGTCATCCGCATCCTGGGCAGTCAGCACGAGATCGCGCAGGCGCACGCGGACGCGCGGCGGGGCACCGACCGCTGGGCGTTCAAGGGCGGCACCGGCACCTATATGCGCGCCGTCACGCTGCCCGAGTGCGTGGCCGCCGCGCGGCGCGAGAAGCGGCACCTCACGGTCCGCCTGGAGATCATCGACCCGACGGACGAGGCGGTGTGCGAGAGCTACGCGCACTACCGCAGGTCGCTGTCGGACCGGCCCGACGGCACCGGCGAGGTGTGGACGACCGACCGCGCGAGGAAGGAGTCCTACGCGAGCGTCCTGGCCGCGTTCTGGTATCGCCAGCGGTACGGCCTGCTCGACATCGCGGTGGGGCTGTCGCCGGTCATGACGACCTTCCGCTGGGACATGTCGGGCCGCGCCCTGATCATGACGTCCGAGGACCCCAACCGGGCCATCATCGCCTTCAGCGGCTCGTTCTTCTACGAAAGCTGCGGCACCGAGCTGCGCACGAGCTTCGAGCAGGCCCGGCGCGTGGCGATCGACCGGTACCGGTCGGTGCCGCTGAGCGAGGAGCCGACCGTCGAGGAGGTCCGCAGGCTGTTCGACCGCGTCGATCTCCCGCTGCCCAAGTCGTTCACCGACCGGGACGTCGTCGAGGTCACCCGTAAGGCGCTGCGCGCCAAGGACCCGTACGCGCAATGAGGTACGGGGACGTGACCGACGCGCTCGCCGGAGGGAAGGCCCGCGAGTGGGCTCTCGGCGTGCTCGGGGGCATCGCCGCGGGCGGCTCGGACGTGCGGGGCGTGCGGCACCCGCTCGGGTTCCTCTGCCTGCCGCTGGTCCGCGAGGGAGACCTCGGGGTGTGCGTGCACGTCTGGACCGCCGCCGCGCGGCGCGCCCGCAGCACCACCTCGCAGGTCCACTGCCACAGCTGGGACCTGGTCAGCCACGTCCTGTACGGCCAGGTGCGCAACGTCCACGCGGTCGTGACCGACACCTCGCGCTCTCCCACCCACCGCGTCTTCGAGGTGGTCAGCACGCCGTCGGGCGACGTCGTCCGCCCCACTTCCAGGACCGTCGCGTACGCACCGGGACGCGCGGAGCTGTTCGGCGCCGGGGAGACCTACACGCTCGCCGCGGGCGCCTTCCACAGCAGCGTCATCCCCGAGGACGGCGAGGCCGCCACCGTGGCGCTCGGCCGCGGCCGGCCGGGCCTGGGCGATCTGTCGCTCGGGCCGCTCGCCACGCCCCTCCACCACGTCAGGCGGGAACGCCTCGACGCCACCGAGACCGCACGTGCCGCCGAGCTGGCCAGGAGGAGCCTGTGGACCTCGAACACGCCAGGCGGGTAGCCGTCGAGGCCGCCCTGTCCGCCGGCGCCGTGCTGCGCGAGAGCGCGCCGGGAACGGTCGCCGTCCACGCCAAGGGCGGGTCGGGCGACGTCGTCACCGACCTCGACCTGGCCGCCGAGAAGCTGATCCTCGACCGCATCCGGGCCGAGTTCCCCACCCACCGGATCGTGGCAGAGGAGTCGGGCGTCCACGACGGCGACCTGGCGGACGGCGGGTGGACCTGGCTCGTCGATCCCCTCGACGGTACGAACAACGTGGCGATCGGTCTCCCGGCGTACGTCGTGGGCCTGGCGCTGTGCGCGGGCGGCCGCCCGGTGCTCGGGGTGGTCCACGAGCCGCTGTCCGGCCGCACCTGGTCGGCCGTCACCGGGTCGGGGGCCCGCGGGCCGGCGGGGCCGCTGACCGGGCCGCCGCGGCGGAAGCTCCCGCACGGGCCGGTGCTGGCCTGGACGCAGGGCCACGGGGTCTCCCGGCTGGACCCGGCCGCGCGGTCGCTGAAGATGACGATGGACGCCCGCGCCCGGCGGGTGCTCCAGCTCTGGGCCCCGCTGCTGTGCTGGGCGATGCTCGCCCGCGGCGACATCGACGGCATGATCGGCTACCGCGCGGAAGGGCTCGACCTGCCCGCCGGGGCCCTGATCGCGCGGGAGGCCGGCGTGGAGATCCGGCGGCTGGACGGCGGGCCGTTCGAGGCGTCCGCCGAGGGCCCGTCCGAGGACCGCAGCTTCGTCGCCGCGCCGCCCGGACTGATCGATGAGCTGCTCGACCTGGTCGCCGAGGCCCGCCGCCTGGCGTCCGCGCTTCCGCCGCTCTGAATGGGGCGTCAGTCGTCGAGGCCGCGCGCGGCGAGCGCCTCGCCCAGCGCGTCGGCGTGCCGCAGGGCGCCGACCACCAGCGGGACGGCGAAGGCGCGCGCGCTGCGCTCGACTCCTCTGGCGCGCTGGGCGTCCCGCACCCGGGTGACCAGGTCCGCCATCACCGGCACGCTGCGCAGCGTGAGGGACAGCAGCAGCGACACGCGGAACGGGTCCAGCCCGGCGAACCTGACGGGGGCGAGGCAGCGCTCCAGGCAGGCCATGAGCGCGCCGGTGCGCGTCGTGAGCGTGACCAGTCCGGCCAGGGCGACGGCGAGCACGACGCGCAGCGTGGAGGACGCCGCCGCGGGCAGGTCGGCGAAGACCAGCTGCACGCAGAACAGGGCCACGGCGAACCAGCGGACGGGCCGCACCTGCGCCCAGGCCGCCGCGGCGCCGACCCCGGACACGGCGTACAGCAGCACCACGGCGCCCGCGGCGGCCGCCAGCGCGGCGGGCGAGCGCAGCAGCAGTAGCGCGGTGCAGGACACGGCGAGCCCGGCGAGCTTGGCGCCCGCGGGCAGCCGGTGCAGGAGCGATCCGCCCGGCACGTAGGCGCCGGTGAGCCCGGTCACGCCATCGTCTTCCGGTAGTGGCCGATCGCGGTGACGGGATCGGCGTCGGCGACGATCCGGCCCTCGTCGATCACGAGCACACGGTCGAAGTCCTCCAGCAGCGCGAGGTCGTGGGTGACCACGACCACCTGCTGCGGCAGGTCCCGCAGCAGCGCCGCGACCTGCCGGGAGTGGCGCAGGTCGAGCAGCGTGGTCGGCTCGTCCATGACCAGGATCTCCGGTTCGAGCACCAGCACCGAGCAGAGGGCGAGCAGTTGCTTCTGACCGCCGGACAGGTGGTGGGCGGGATGGTCGGCGTGCTCCGCGAGGCCGTACCTCTCCAGGACCTCCCGCACCCGGCGCTCGACCTCCGCGCGCGCCAGCCCCTTGCGGCGCAGCGAAAAGGCCACGTCCTCGGCCACCGTGGGCATCACGATCTGCGCGTCCGGGTCGGTGAACAGGAACCCCACGCCGCGCCGGATGCGGGCCGCGTGGCGGCGGGTGTCGAGCCCGGACACCGTCACGGTGCCCGAGGACGGCAGGACCAGCCCGTTGACCAGGCGGGCGAGCGTGCTCTTGCCCGAGCCGTTGGCCCCGACCACGCCCACGCGGCGCTCGCTCAGCGAGGCCGTGACGCCGCGCAGCACCTCCCGCTGCCCGAGCCGCACATGGACGTCCTCCAGCCGGATCACTCACACCACCTCGAACAGGGCGGCGATCCCCAGACCGCCGCCGACCGCGACCGCCGCCAGGCCCAGTGTCCCCTTCGGCGCCCCGGCCAGCCGGCTGAACAGCCGGGTCACCACCACGGCGCCGCTCGCGCCCCAGGGGTGGCCGAGGGCGAGCGCGCCGCCGTCGGCGCACACGCGCTCGGAGTCCGCGCCGAGGGGATCGAGGCCGAGCGCGTCGGTGACCGCGAGCACCTGCGCCGCGAACGCCTCCACGATCTCCACCGCCGCCACCCTCTCCAGGTCCGCTCCGGCCCGCCGCAGCACCCGCCGTACGGCGGGCACCGGTCCCCACCCGGGCAGCGCGGGGTCGCAGCCGGCGACGGCGCCCGCTAGCAGGCGCAGACCGGGCAGACCGGCCGCCGCGCGCAGCCGCTCGGGCACGACCGCGACCGCCGCGGCCCCGTCGCTGACCGGGGAGGAGTTGCCGGCCGTCACCGTACCCCCCGGCACGAACGCGGCGGGCAGCCGGGCCAGCGACTCCGGCCGCAGCACGCGCGGGCGCTGGTCGTCCACGCGGCCGCCGATCGGGACGATCTCGCGCGCGAACCGGCCGGCCTCCCGCCCGGCCAGCGCCCGCGCGTGGCTCCGGCAGGCGTACGCGTCCTGGCGCTCCCTGGTCACGCCGCGCGCGGCGGCGAGCGCCTCGGCGGCCGGGCCCATGTCCGGGTCGGGGTGCCCCTCGGGGGCGAACGGCGCCCGCTCGTACGGCACGGCCGGCTCACCCTCGTGCCGGTGCGCCCGCAGCGGCGCGGTCGAGGCGCTCTCGACGCCCCCGGCGACGACCAGGTCCGCGTCGCCGCAGCGGACCGCCTGGGCGGCCAGCAGGATCGCCGCGAGCCCACTGCCGCACTGCCGGTCGACGGTGACGCCGGGCACCTCGTGGCCCATCCCGGCGGCGAGCGCGCTGACCCGCGCCAGGTTGCCCCCGGGTCCCGTGCAGTTGCCCAGCACCACGTCGTCGACCGGGACGCCGAGGTGCGCCACGTCGCGGGCGACCGCTCCGATGACGGGCGCGGCGAGCCGGTCGGCCGTCAGGGCCCGGTACGCGTGGCCGGCGGTGCCGATGGGAGTGCGGCGGGCCGCCACGACGACCGCCTGCTCGTCCATGTCAGCCGAGCCTTCGCAGGCCGGGGTCGCCGCCGGCGGCGAGACGGGCGGCGACGAGGCCGCGGGCCGGCTTGCCGGTGGGGGTGCGGGGCAGGGACCGGGTCGCGTACCAGCGGCGGGGGCGCTGCGCCGGGTCGAGCTCGGCGCGCGCCGTCGCCTCCAGCGCCGCCCGTGACGCGTCCTCGCCCTCGACGACCGCGGTGACCACGGCGCCCAGATGCGGGTGCGGCGTGCCGACCACGACCACGTCGTCCACTCCCGGCACCTTCCGCAGCACCTCCTCGACGTCCTCGGGCACCACAGTGGCGCCGCCGGTCTGGATCGCGCCGTCGCCCCGGCCGCGCAGCCGCAGGACCTCGCCCGGCCGGTACGGCTCCGCCAGGTCGCCGACCGTCATCCAGCCGCCGGCGTCCCGCCGGAGGGGGCCCGTCGCCCCGGCCAGGTAGCCCGCGCAGAGCCACGGGGAGCGCACCCACACCTCGCCGAGGGCCTGCCCGGGCAGCGCCCTGACGTCGACCTCGACGCCCGGGAAGGGCCGCAGCCCGGATCCGTCGGCGTCCACGGCGACGAACGACAGCTCGGTGGCGCCGTAATAGGACACCACACGCACTCCGGCCGCCGTCGCCCGGGTCCGGGCGGCGGCGTCCATCGCCGCACCGCCGACCACGGCGGTGCGCAGCGGGCCCCCGGCCGCGGCCAGGGCGTCCAGCACGGCGGGCAGCCGGTGCGGCACCACATGCACCACGGTGGCCCGCCGCAACTGCCCCGCCAGCGCGCCCGGCGACCACCGGCCGGGCACCACGGCCGTCGCGCCCGCCGCCAGCGTGTGCACGGCGGCGAAGCCGTACAGAGAGGAGACCAGCGGGCCGGGGATCAGCACGACGTCGCCGGGGCCGATCCCGGTCAGCTCGTCCAGGTGGGCGAACGACCCGGTCCACGAGGCGCGGCCGCGCACCACGGCGCGTGGCCTGCCGGTGCTGCCGGAGCTGAAGCAGGCCCAGGTGAGGTCGTCCGGCCCGGGGCGGTGCCGTACGGGCGGGCCGTCCGCCTCGGGGAGCGGGTCGTCGAAGCGGGCGGCGACCGGCACCGCGGCCATGACCTGCGCCCGTCGTTCCTCGTTCCACGCGTGGGCGCACAACAGCGGCGTGACCCCCGCCAGGTCGGCGGCGAGCACGGCGACGAGCAGGGCCGCCGGATCGGCCTGACCGGCAGCGACGAGCGCGTCGCGCCCGATCCCGTCGTCGGCGAGGCGGCGAGCGGCACGGGCTGCCCGGGCCGCGAGCTCGGCATAGGTCAGGTCTCCCCCGGGACCGGACACCGCGAGCCGCCGGGGGCGGACGGCGGCGTGCCGCATGACCTGCGCGGCTACCGGCACGGGCAGGTCACCCCCCTGCCTTGAGCCGCTCGCGGTGCACCGCCGGGACCGCGTCCGGGTAGGCCCGCTGGGTGCCCCGCGCCACGATCGACGCCAGCACGGCCTTGGCCAGGTCGCCCGGCAGGAATGTGGCGCTGAGCAGCGCGGTCTTGCCCAGGGACAGCCCGGTGACCAGGGCCTGCACGGGGATGCCGAACAGGTAGACCACGCCGACGCCGCCGGCCAGGCAGGCGGTCACCAGCCGGAGCGTGCCCGGCGCGCGTCCGCCGCGTTCGACGATCCACCCGGTCAGGGCCGCGCCGGGGAGCCAGCCGAGCAGGAAGCCGGCCGAGGGACCGGTGAAGACGCCGAGCCCGCCGCGTCCGCCGGCCAGCAGGGGCAGCCCCGCGGCGACCAGCACGAGCAGGACCGCCACGGCGAGGGCGGAGCGCCACGTCCCCAGGATCGCCCCGGCGAGCATGACGCCGAGTGTCTGCAGCGTGATCGGCACCGCGTCGCCGAAGACGTTCAGCGCGCCCGGCAGGCCGAGCACGGCGATCAGCGCGGCGAACACACTGACTCTGGCGATGTCCGCCGCGGGGAAGCGTCGCTTCGGCGTGCTCTGTTCATCTGTCACGAATCGATCCCATACCAAGACCCTCCATCCGGCGAATGAGGAAACCCACAACTTTTCGCCGTGTCGTTCTCAGCGGCGGCCATAGCCGTGGGCCGGCTCCCCGCCGGGCGGCGGCTCAGGCGGTGAGGACCAGAACGGTGACCGTGGCGGCGAGGCCGGCCAGGGCGAGGCCCGCGCCGGTGGCGACGAACTTGGCCAGCGGCACCCGCACGTCTCCCCGCCGGCACCACTCGAACCACAGCAGCGTCGCGAGCGAGCCCCAGGGCGTGATCACGGGGCCCAGGTTGGTGCCCGCGAGCAGCGACAGCAACTGCGTGTGGTTGGCCGCGGGGATGACCTGCTCGCCCGCGACGTACGCCGGGAGGTTGTTGAGCACGTTGGACAGCGCGGCTCCGGCGGCGGCCGCGCGGTAGGCGCCGTCCCCGTCGCCGCCCGCGCCGACGAGCGCGCGCATGACGTCGGCCAGGCCGAGGCGGCTGAGCGTCGGGACCACGAGGAACAGCCCGGTGACGAAGACCAGCAGCCGCCAGGGGATCAGGCCCCACACGAGCTTGGCCCGGTCGCGCCAGGCGAAGGCGGCGACCACCGCGACCGCCGCGACGAGGGCCGCGACACCGATCTCCACCCCCGCCAGGATCGCGGCGATGAACAGCAGGCACGCCACCCCGGCGACGCCGAACAGCACCCGGTCGGCCACGGGAACCGGTGGCGGCGGCTCGTAGCGGTCCTCGCCCCGCTCTCCCCGCCGCCAGTAGAACGCCCACAGGAACGCCATCGTCACCGCGATCGACGCGGCCTGCGGGGCCCACATGCGCGCGGCGAACTCCTGCGTGGTCAGCGCGACCCGGTTCATGGCGAGCAGGTTGGTGAGGTTGGAGACCGGCAGCAGCAGGCTCGCGGTGTTGGCCAGCCAGACCGTGGTCATCACGAGCGGCAGCGGCGCGATCTTCGCGCGCGGCGCCAGGGCCAGCATGACCGGCGTCAGCAGGACGGCCGTCGTGTCCAGGTTCAGGAAGATCGTGACGAGCGAGGCGAAAGCCGTACAGAACAGGAAGAGAACGGCGTAGCTGCCCCGGCCGACGATCGCGATGCGGGTCGCGATGACGTCGAAGACCTGCGCCTCTTTGGTCAGCTCCGCCAGCACGATCACCGCGCCGAGGAACAGCAGCAGAGGGGCGATGCGTTCGATGCTGTCCCTGGCCTCCTCGGCCGGCAGCAGGCCGGTGGCCACGAAGACCAGGCCCGCCGCGAGCAGCCCGAACCTGATCCAGTCGAGAACGCTCAGTCGCCGCAGCCCGGTCGCCACGCGCACACCCTATATCGGCTGCCGGATGATGATCGAACCCCCTCCAAACCGTCGGCGGCAGCGGTAATACTGGGCCTCATGACGCACAGCGGGCGGGGGGACGCGCGGACCGAGATCTTCGTCAGCTACTCCCCCGCCGACGAGCGGTGGGCGACCTGGATCGCCTGGCAGCTCGAAGCCGCCGGCTACCGCACGATGCTGCAGGCGTGGGACTTCGTGCCGGGCACCAACTTCATCGACTTCATGGACCGCGGGGTGAGCGAGGCCGACCTGGTCGTCGCGGTCCTCACCCGCAACTACCTGGGTTCCCGGTACGGCAGGCTCGAATGGCAGGCGGCGCTGCGCGCCGATCCGGACAACCCGTCCAACAAGCTCGTGACGGTCCGGCTGGAGGACTGCCCGCTCGACGGCCTGCTGTCCACGATCACCTGGGTGGACCTCCTCGGCGTGACCGATCCCGCCGAGGCGCGGCGGCTGCTGCTGACCCGGATCCGGCAGGCGCTGGCCGGCCGGGCCAAGCCGGCCGAGCCACCCCGGTTCCCGGCCGGGCCGAACAGGCAGGCCCTCCAGCCCGCCGCCGACCCCGCGCCCCCCGCCGTACGGGTGCCCCGGGCCCGGCGCACCCCGGCCGCCGAACCGTCCTTCCCGACGGCCGAGCGCGCGGGCGGCGCCTCCTCGGTGACCGTGCTGCACGTCGCCGGGCCGCGGTTCGGACGCGGGCTGGCGGAGGCCGACGAGCCGCTCGACGCTAGCGAGCTGCAGGCGAGCGTGTGGGCCGACCTGACCCGCCTCGCCGACGCCGGGGTCCCCCGGCCCGACCTGCTGATGGTGACCGGCGACCTCACCGAGTCGGGCAGCATCCGCGAGTGCGAGCAGGCCCTCGCGTTCCTCACCGGGCTGCGGGTGCTGCTGGGGCTGGAACCCGGACGGCTGGTCGTCGTCCCCGGCCCCCGCGACGTCACCAAGGCGGCCTGCCGGGCCTACTTCGCGACCTGCGAAGCGGACGACGTGCGCCCGCAGCCGCCGTACTGGCCGAAGTGGCGGCACTTCTCCACGCTCTTCGGCGAGCTGTACCAGGGCCTCGACGGCCCGGCCTTCGACAGCGCCCAGCCCTGGACGCTGTTCGATCTGCCCGAGCTGCGCACCGTCGTCGCCGGGATCAACTCCACGATCGCGATGAGCCACCGCGAGGAGGACGACTACGGCTTCGTCGGCGAGGCCCAGGCCGCGTGGTTCGCCGAGCGGCTGCGGCCGTTCGAGGGATGGCTGCGGATCGGCACCGTCGCCCATCCGCCGCGCCCCGGCCTGCGTGACGCCGCCACCCTGGAACGGCTGCTCGGCTCCCGGCTCGACCTGCTCGTCCACGGGCGCGACGCGCGGCGCGGCGGGCCGGAGGAGGTCTGGGAGCTGGAGGGGCTGCCGTGCGTGCCCGCGCTCGCCCCGGGCCGTCACCAGATCCTCCAGCTCACCCCGGAGGGACTGCGCCGGTGGGCCCGGGACCGCCCCGAGCTGCGCGACCCCGAGGTCCTGCCGTACGTCTGGCGCGGCTGGCGGCCCCAAGCCACCGCGGCGGCCGCTCCCGAGCCGGCGCCGGAGCCCGAGGAGCCCGCGGGCCCGGCCGACCTGCTGCTGGACCGGATCGCCGAGGTCTGCGAGACCCGCTTCGAACGGGCCAAGATCCGCCGCGTCGCGGGCGAGCCGCCGCGCCTGCTCGTCACCCACCCCGAGGACGGGTTCGTACGCCAGGTCCTGATCGGCGCGCACGCCGGGGAGCTGAGCCAGGAGCGGGTCGAGGCGTTCCTCGGCCACGTCCACGCGGCGGGGCTGGAACACGCCGCCGAGCTGGTCTACCAGGGACCCCAGGTGCCCCGGGCGTTACGCGACGACGCTCTGCGGCGCGGGCTGCGGCTGCGCAGCTTCACCGAGTTCCAGGGCCTGCTCGACCTGTCGTCCTACGTGGCGGGGCAGACGGCCAGGCTGCGCGGCGACCGCCGCTATCCGCCCGAGCTGTACGTGCCGCAGCGGTTCCGGGAGCTCGACCGGACCGGTGGCGAGGTGCGCGACGACCTGACCGGCGAGCTGATGCGGCTGCTCGCGGCCGACCACGGGCGGTTCGCGCTCGTGCTCGGCGACTTCGGGCGCGGCAAGACGTTCTCGCTGCGTGAGGTGGCCCGGCGCATCCCCGCCGAGCTGCCGCACCTCACGCCGATCCTGATCGAGCTGCGCGCCCTCGACAAGGCGCACTCGGTCGCCGGGCTGGTCGCGGCGCACCTCGCCAACCACGGCGAGGAGCTGATCGACCTCAAGGCGTTCCACTACATGCTGCGCCAGGGCCGCATCGTGCTGCTGTTCGACGGCTTCGACGAACTGGTCACCCGCGTGACGTACGAACGGGCGGCCGACCACCTCGACACGCTGCTGCGCGCGGCGGAGGACAAGGCGAAGATCGTCGTGGCCGGGCGCACCCAGCACTTCAAGTCGCGCAGCCAGGTGATGACCGCCCTCGGGGAGAAGGTCGGCCTGCTGCCCAACCGCCGGGTGCTCAGCATCGAGGAGTTCACCGAGGAGCAGATCCGCGCGTACCTGGTCAACCGGTACGGCTCGCAGCAGGCGGCCGACGAACGGATGGCCCTGCTCACGGGCATCGCCGACCTGCTCGGCCTGGCGCACAACCCGCGCATGCTCAGCTTCATCGCCGACCTGCCCGCCGAACGGCTGCGCGCCGTGGCCCAGGCCGGGGAGGCGATCAGCGCCGCCGGTCTCTACCAGGAGATCCTCGACACGTGGCTCGCCTTCGAGGAGGACCGCGTACGCGGCGTGGCCGGGGCCCCCGGCGGGCTGACCCGCGAGGAGCTGTGGCGGGCCGCGACCACGCTCGCGCTGCGGCTGTGGGAGACCGGCGAGACCTACCTGCGGCCGGCGGAGCTGGCCGAGGCCGCCGACACGCTCACCGGCCTGGCCGCCGACGCGCAGACCCGCGTGCCGTACGGACCGGGTGCGGACCCGGGATCCTCCCGCCCGCCGGACGCGGACGGCGCCGGGACCGCGGGAGGGCAGGCAGTCACGCGGCTGACGCCCGAGCAGGCCGTGCACGCCGTCGGAGCCGGCAGCCTGCTGGTGCGCACGGACGAGGGGTTGTTCGGGTTCATCCACGCCTCGGTCGTGGAATGGCTGGTGGCCCGGCACCTCGCGGACTCGCTCGGCACCGGCCACGCGGGGGGCCTCGGCCTGCGGCCGCTGTCGGCGCTGGCCGTCGACTTCCTGTGCGACCTGGCCGACGCCTCGCGGCTGCAGGCGTGGGCGGCCCGCACGCTCGCTTCCCCCGGCGCGGGCGACGTGGCGCGGGCCAACGCCATCAAGGTGACCACCCGGTTGCGCACCTCGGCCAGGACCGACCTGCGCGGGGCACGGCTCAGCGGCGAGGACCTGTCGTACCGGGAACTGCAGGGCGTGGACCTCACCGGCGCCGACCTGACCGACGCCCGGCTCGTCGGGGCCGACCTGTCCCACGCCGTGCTGCGGGACGCCCGGCTGGCCGGGGCACGCCTCGACGAGGCCGTCCTCGTCGGCGCCGACCTGCGCGGGGCCGATTTCACCCGGGCCCGGCTCGCCCGCGCCGACCTGCGGGACGCCGCCGTCGAGGGCAGCCGCTGGGACCGGGCCGCGCTCATCGACGTGACCGGCGTCCCCCGGGGAGCGCCGGAGCTGCGCGGCGCCGCCGTCGCGCCCGGCGACCCCGGTGCCGCCGGCGGGCGGGTCGGCGCCGAGCCGGCCCCCGCCGTCGTCGGCGTGCCGTACGGCTACCACTTCGAGAGCAGCCGCCTGCCCGAACCGGTCGCCTACCGCCCCGACGGCGGCGTGCTCGCCCTGGGCGGGGAGGACGGCGGCGTCCTGATCTGCGACAGCGTCACCGGGTCCGTCCTGCGCACGCTGCAGGGCCACCGGGGCCGCGTCTACAAGGTCGCCTACGGCGAGGCCGGGCTGGTGACCGGTGCGAGCGACGGAACCGTCCGGGTGTGGGATCCGGCCACCGGCGAGCCGTCGCACGTCCTGCGCGCTCATGCCGAGGGAGTGTGGCCCGTCGTCACCTCCGGTGACCTCGTCGCGGCCGGCGGCGCGGACGGGATCATGCGGGTCTGGAGGTCCGGGGAGCCGGAGTGGGAGCTGCCGGGCCACACCGCCCCGATCTACACGGCCGTGTTCCTGCCGGGGCTGCTGGTGACCGGCGACAGCGCGGGGGCGATCCGCGTGTGGGACCTCGCCACCGGACGGGTGCGGCACCACCTGCACGGCCACAGCGGGGCCGTCTACCGCCTGGCCCCCAGCCCCGACGGCACCCGCCTGGCCGCCGGGGACGGTCAGGGCGTGCTGCGCATCTGGGACCCCCGCACCGGCGCCGCGCTGCACGAGCTGACCGGTCATCCCGGACGGATCTACACCCTCGCCTTCCATCCGGAGGGCCGGCTGCTCGCCTCCGGCGACACCGAGGGAGCCGTACGGCTCTGGGACCCGGTCACCGGCGCGGCGGCCGGCAGCCTGCCCGGGCACCGCGGCGCGGTCTACCAGGTGCTGTTCGATCCCACCGGCGATCTGCTGGCGACCGGTGACAGCGACGGGGTCGTCCGGCTCTGGGACCACCGCACCGGCCAGTCGCGGGCCGAGCTGACCGGGCACCGGGGATCGGTGTGGCCGTTCGCGTTCCGCCCGGACGGCCGGCAGCTCGCGACCGGCAGCAACGACGGCACCGCCCGGCTGTGGGACCCCCACACCGGCCAGTGTGTCCAGACGCTGCGCGGCCACGGCCGCCGTGTCACGTCCGTGCGGTTCTCCGCAGACGGCGGCATGCTCGCCGCCTGCGGCAACGACGGTTACGTACGGCTGTGGGACCCGGTCACGGGCCGCCGCCTGCGCTCGCTCACCGGAACGGCCGACCGGTTGGTGTCGGCCGTCTTCAGCCCGGCCGGGCCGCTGCTCGCCACCGCGAGCAACGACGGCGGCGTCTACCTGTGGAACCCGGTCGCCGGGACGTACGAGCGCGAACTCAACGTGGAGACCGACCATGTGTGGGCGGAGGCGTTCAGCCCCGACGGGCAGCTGCTGGCCACCGCGAACGACGACGACAGCGTCCGGCTGTGGTATCGCCCCTCCGGACGCCAGGTCGCCAACCTCAGCGGGCACCGGGGACGGGTCAGGTCGATCGCGTTCGGTCCCGACGGCCGGCTCGTGGCCACCGGTTGTGACGACCGCAAGGTCCGGCTGTGGGACGTGCCGACCGGTCGATGGGTGGCGACGCTGAGCGGGCACGACGACCGGGTGTACGCGGTGGCCTTCTCCCCGTCGGGCGACCTGCTGGCGAGCGCGAGCAACGACGGCACCGCCCGCCTGTGGGACGCCGCCTCCGGCGAGTGCCTGCGTGCGCTCGACGGGGGCGGGCGGCTGTGGACGGCGGCGTTCAGCCCTTCGGGCGACCTGTTCGCCACCGCCGGGGACGACCTCGCCGTCCACCTGTGGGACCCGGCCTCCGGCGCGCGTGTCGGGTCCCTCGCCGGGCACGGCCGCCGGGTCTGGTCGGTCGCCTTCCACCCCTCCGGCGACCTGCTCGCCAGCGCCGGGGACGACGGCGTGGTGATCGTGTGGGACGTCGCCCGCCGCGAACGCCGCGCCACCCTGCTCGGCCTGTCGGAGGGCTGGGCCGCGTTCTCGCCCGGCGGGCTGTACAAGCTGGAGGGCGACGTGACGGGCCAGTTCTGGTACGTGATCGGCATGTGCCGGTTCGAACCCGGCGAGCTGGACGAGTACCTGCCCGAGGTCAGGCGGCTGGCCCTGGACGAGCCGTTCTAGGAAGGGTCCGGAGCCCGGAGACGACCATGTGCGCCAGCAGGGCGTGGCTCTCGTCGAGGTCCTCGCCCAGTTGGAAGGCGCCCGCCGCCTCCAGGACCGCGAAGCCGTGCATGGCGGCGCGCAGGCAGCGGACCGCGTGGATCGCGGCCGAGCCCTCCAGCCCGTACGCCCGCAGCGCGGCGAGGATGATGCCGATCAGCCGGTCCCCCGCCTCGGCCGTCTCCGGCCGAGGCGCCTGGATCAGGGCCGAGTAACGGTGCGGGTGCCGGGCGGCGTAGGAGCGCCAGCCGTCCATCAGGGCGCGCAGCGCTACGTCGCCGGACCGGCCGAGCACCGCCTCTCCCGCGACCTCCGTCAGCTCGCCCAGCACCCGCCCGGAGACGAGGGTCCGCAACTCGGCGAGGTTGCGCACGTGTTTGTAGAGCGAGGGGGTGGCGACCCCCGCGCGCCCGGCGACCGCGGACAGGGTGAGCGCGTCGGGGCCCTCCTCGTCCACGATCCGCAGCGCGAGGTCGACGACGGCGTCCGGGGACAGCGGCACCCTAGCCACGGGCCCGCTCTCCGAGGAAGGCGAGCATCGCGGCGGCGACCTCGTCGGGGTACTGCGCGTGCGGGTAGTGCCCGGCGCTCTCGATCATCACCACTTTCCCGAGCCCGGCCGGCATGCCGGCGACGATCCCGTCCGCCTCGGCGCGGGGGTCGGCCCAGTCGGGGTCGCGGGTGCCCATCACCACCAGGGCCGGGCACCGGATGCCGTCGAGGTGCGCGCCGGCGTCCGCGGGCGCGGACGCCCCCATGGCGCTGACCACGGCCATGCGGCCGGGCCTGCGCAGGTCCTTGTCCACGGCGGCCAGATAGTCCGTCCAGTCGGCCGGCTTGACGCCCGGGTAGGCGTGGTCGAGGTAGCTCTTCCAGAGCCCGATGCTGCGAAGGAGCGCCACGCCCATGAGCCGCGTCATGCCCGTGCGGTAGCGGCCGTTGCGCAGCAGGGCGCCCAGGTCGGGCTTCTGCGGCCGGGTGAACGGGGCGATCTCCACCAGGGCGGTGACCAGTTCGGGCCGCCGCGCCGCCGCGATCGTGGCCGATCCCCCGGCGAAGGAGTGCCCCACGACGACGGCGGGCCCGCCCAGGTGCTCGATCAGGGCGACGATGTCGTTCGCGGTGTCGGTGCGGGTGTAGGAGTCCCAGCCGAGGCTCGACTCGCCGTGCCCACGCAGGTCGGTGGTCGCCACGCGATACCCGGCGGCGGTCAGCACCGGGGCGAGGAATCGGTAGGTGTTCCGGGTGATCCCCATGCCGGGGACCAGCACGACCAGCGGGCCCTCCCCGGTCACGTCGTACGCGATCTCGCCGCCGTCGATTTTCAAGAACTCCGTCATGCCGCCCTCCAGGCTCAAGTACATAGCCCAAAGGCTAATGCCATTAGCCGACGGCCGTCAAGATCGAGGCGGCGACGATCCGGGCCGACGCCTTTACGTTGTAGATTCGGGGAGCGTCAGCCCTCCGTGGCGACCCGGGCGCTCAGGTCCTGCCAGACCTTGTCGACCCGGGCGTCGAGCTCCTCCAGGGAACCCTCGTTGCCGACGACGATGTCGGCGATCCTCAGCCGTTCCTTCCGGGAGGCCTGAGCGGCGATCCGGGCACGGGCGTCCGCCTCCGGCATGCCGCGGAAACGCCGCAGGCGGTCCAGCCGGACCTCGTCCGGCGTGTCCACCACGACGATCACGTCGTACAGGGGGGCCAAATTGTTCTCCGCGAGCAACGGCACGTCGTAGACGACGACGGCGTCGTCCGGGGCCTCCCGCTGGAGCTGCTGGGTGCGCTCGCCCACCTTCGGGTGGACGATCCCGTTGAGGACCTTCAGCTTCTCCGCGTCGGCGAAGACGATGGCGCCGAGCCGCTCCCGGTCGAGCGTGCCGTCGGGACGGAGCACGTCCTCGCCGAACGCCTCGACGATCTCCGCGAGCCCGGGGGTGCCCGGCTCCACGACCTCCCTGGCGATCTTGTCCGCGTCGATGACGACGGCGCCGCGGGCCGCGAGCCGGCGCGACACCTCGCTCTTGCCCGAACCTATGCCGCCCGTGAGGCCAACCTTCAGCACGTGCCGCAGCCTATCGGGCGGTTCGCGGTATGCCCGACTCGGTCGTGCGGGGGTCGCCGCGGCGCCGGGCACGCTGTCATCGGTGCGCGGGCCGCTCCCCCGGCGTGCGCTTCACGGCCGGCCACACGACCGCCGCCGTGTACGCGCACAACACGGCGAAGCCCGCCCAGCCGGGGAGCGGGAAGTAGCCGGCCGACGGCGCGTAGTGGGCGACCACCTGCGGATATTCCACCGCCGTCTGCTGGACGGCGAAGCCCGCGGCCGGGGTGAGCCGCAGCAGCCATCGCGACACGTCATCGGGCAGGAACGGGAACGCGGTCACCACGTAGGGCACGGCGACGAGCGACAGCGCGAGGGCGATCGCCGCCCGGCCGCGCCGCAGCAGAACGCCCAGCCCGTACGCCAGGACGGCGCAGAGGGCGAGCACCGCCGCGGTCCCGGCGACGACCCGGACGCCGGTCAGCGCGGAGACCGGCTGCACGGGAACGCCGTTGCCGCCGAGGATCGCGACGCCGGCCGGCAGGACCACACCGACGGCGGCGAGCCCGGCCGCGAAGGTCGCGGCGCCGACCACCACGGCCCGGGCGGTCAGGACCCGGCGAGACACCGCCGTGTCCGGCCGGGCGCCGAACCCGGCGGCCAGGACGATCACGACGATCAGCATGATCACCAGACCGGGCGACGTCCGCTCGACGGCGACGGCGCCCTCGCTCCCGATCGGGCCGATGTCGCCGGTCCCGCTCACGGTGACGACGCCGTCCCTCTCGACCGCACCGGAGGCGTTGTGATACTTCTCCCAGTCGGTCTGGTTCATCTCGCCGACCGCCTCGCCGCGCCACGGGCCGGCGGACCCGCCCACCACCGTGACGTGGTCGAAGACGCCGGTGGCCTGCGTGAAGCGGCTCTCCTCGACCGCCCCGCCGAGCCCGACCTCTCGTAGCGTGAGGTCGCCGGGGGACGTGGCGAACAGCCCGGCCTGCGCCGTCGCCGGGAGACCGGCCAGTGTCACCGTTCCCACGGTGTGCCAGCGCCGGCCGTCGGCCGACTCGGAGCCGGTGACGGTGTCGCCGGACCGCGTCAGGCGCAACCAGCGCGGGAACCGCGGCACGAGGGCGGCCTCGCCCGCGGCGATGTCGTGCCGGTAGTCGTACTGCATCCGCACGCCGTGCCCGCCGGTCATCATGAGCGCCGCGTAGGAGGAGCCCTGCCGGACGCCGTCCTTGATGATGATCCCGGCCTTCGCCCACGGCACCAGGCCCGTGACGATCCGGTCATGGTGGGGCGGTGGATAGGTGATCGTGCCGGTCATCGAGGTCATCCGCACGGTGATGGCGCCCTCCCTGCCGAGGTCGCGGTGCAGGAACCAGAACCGGTCGCCGACGTTCGAGCCGTCCGCGGCGGCCGGATCGGCCGGGCACGGCCCTTGGCAGGACACCCTGTTTCCGGCGGCGGACAGCAGGCCGGCGGCGATCACGGCGAGGGCCGCCGCGGCCAGGGCGATCAGCCGGGCGGGGCGCCGGAAGGCCGCCCACTCCCGGTGGAGGAGTTGTCTGGTGAGCATGCCGCCGTTCTACGGGTGCGGGCCTGATACCGCCCGAACCGTCCCTGTCACCCCGTTGTTAGGTCCGGCCCGGCATGCTGGAGGCGTGATCAGGTTGCGCAACGGGACCGTGGGACTCCGGTTCACGATCCTGTACGCCGGGGTGTTTCTCGTCTCCGGAATCGGACTGCTGTCCCTCACCTTCCTGCTCGCCGGCGGGGGAAGGCACAGCGTCCCCGTCGGCCCGCCGCCCCCGTCCGCGGCCGGCCTGGACGAGCTGCACCAGCGCGTTGGCCTTCTGCGGGAGCAACTGGCCGAGGTGCACGCGCAGCACTCCCGGCAGTTGCTGGTCGGTTCCCTGCTCGCGCTGATCGTGATGGCGATCGTGTCCGTGCTGGCCGGCCGGGCGCTCGCCCGCCGGGTGCTGCGCCCGCTGCGGATGATCACCGCGGCGACCCGGCGCATCACGGCCGACAACCTGGACCGGCGGCTGGGCGTCAGCGGCCCGTCGGACGAGGTGAAGGACCTCGCCGACACCATCGACGCCCTGCTGGGACGGCTGGAGGCGTCGTTCGCAGCCCAGCGCCGGTTCGTCGCCAACGCCTCGCACGAGTTGCGGACCCCGTTGGCGACCATGCGCGCGTCGCTGGACGTCGCCGTGGCCAAGCCCGGCGCGGCGCGGCAGACGCTCGTCCTGGGCGACCGGCTGCGTACGCAGCTGGACCGGGTGGATGAACTGCTCGACGGCTTCCTCGTGCTGGCGAGGGCCCAGCACTGCGCGATGACAGGCGCGATGACCGGGCCCGCCGACGTCGATCTGGCCCGGCCGGCCGCGCGGGCGATCGCCGATCGCGCCACCCGGATCGCGGCGAAGCGGCTCGGCGTGACCCAGGATCTGCGGGCGGGCGCGGTCACCCGGGGCGACGCCGCGCTGCTCGCCCGCCTGGTGGAGAACGTGGTCGACAACGCCGTGACGCACAACGAGGACGGCGGCTGGATCCGGCTCGAGACCTTCCGGGAGGACGCCGAGGTCCGGCTCGTCGTGGAGACCGGGGGGCGCGTCCTCGACCAGCGGGATGTGGACCGGCTCGCACAGCCCTTCGAGCGGCTCGGCGCGGATCGCACCGGCTCCGAGAACGGCTCCGGCCTCGGGCTGTCCATCGTCGCGGCGATCGCGGCCGCGCACGGCGGGCGGCTCGAACTGCTCGCGCGGCCGCGGGGAGGCCTGCGTGTCTCGGTCGCGCTGCCGTCCGTCCCGGTCCCGGCCGAGGTCCCCGCCGAGGTGCCGGCGTGAGGGTCCTGGTCGTCGAAGACGCACGTCCGCTCGCCGAGGTGGTCGCCGAGGGCCTGCGCGATCAGGGGATGGCCGTCGACATCAGTCACGACGGGCTGTCCGCCGCCGCCAAGCTCGACCTCACGGCGTACGACGTGGTGGTCCTGGACCGCGATCTGCCCGGCCTGCACGGCGACACGCTGTGTCAGATGATCACCGAGCGGCCCGACCGCCCGATGGTGCTGATGCTGACGGCCGCCGGGACGCCCGGTGACCGCGTCACCGGCCTGACGCTCGGAGCCGACGACTACCTCACCAAGCCGTTCCACTTCCCGGAGCTGATCCTGCGTGTCCAGGCGCTGGCCCGGCGCAAGCCGCACGCGCGCCCGCGGACTCTGCGCGCGGCCGGGATCGAGCTGGACCCGGTACGCCGGACCGTCGTGCGCGACGGCCGGCAGCTCGACCTGTCGGTGAAGGAGTTCGCCCTGCTGCGGGCGCTGATGCGGGCGAGCCCCGGCTTCCTGAGCGCGGAGGCGCTGCTGGAGCAGGTCTGGGACGAGAACGCGGACCCGTTCACCAATACGGTGACGGTGACGATCGGCCGGCTGCGCCGCAAGCTCGGCGAACCACCGGTCATCACCACGCAACCCGGCGTGGGGTATCGGCTCGCCTGAGCACCGTGACGCCCGTGCGCCGGCCGAGCGCAGGACGACCCAGGACGACTCAGGACGTGCTCGTCTCGGGCATCCTGCGCAGGTGGACCAGCGTCAGGTGGTCCTGCACGCGCTCGCGCTGGGTCTCCCGGTAGCCGAGGCGGCGGTAGAGCCGGAGGTTCCCCTCCGACAGGTGCCCGGTGAACAGGTCGAACGCCGCCGCCTCCGGCACGGCCTCGTGCATCGCGGCCAGCAGCGCGGTGCCGATCCCCTGCCCCTGCCGGTCCGGCGCGACCACGAGGCGGCCCACCAGGCAGGTCGAGCCGGACACCTGGCCCCGGACGGCGCCGACCACCCGGCCGCCGTCCGTCGCCTTCAGCACGACCGCCGTCTCGATCACCGTACGCATCTGGTCGAGCGACTCCACCAGCGGCCCGATGAACGGATCGCCGTAGAGCTGCGCCTCGGTCACGTACGCGGCCCGCTGCAGGGTCAGGATCTCGCCGGCGTCCTCGGGCAGGGCCCGCGTGATCTCCACCACGGGGGCCACCCTATCGGCACATCCGCCTCCGTCAGGCGCGAGCCTTCCGGACCTCACTCACCGGCGCGGCCCACGGCGTACCGCAGGACCACGTTCTCCGAGCCGTCCCGGCGACGGGTCCCCAGGAGCCGCAGCGGCGGGACCCGGCCGGCGCCGAAGGCCGGGGTGCCCCCGCCGAGGACGGCGGCGCCGACCATGAGGTGGAGTTCGTCGACGAGCCCGGCGGCCAGCAGGTCGTTCCAGAGCGTTCGGCTTCCGAACATCAGGATGTCCCTGCCCGGCCGTTCCTTCAGCTCCGCGACGACCTTGTGCGCGCCTGCCCGCCGCACGATGGTCGTGGTGCCGGTCCACGGCGCCGTGTCCTCCTCCGTCAGGGAGTCGGACACGACGACCTTCCGTATCTCGTTGTTGCGCCGGCCGATCTCCCGGTGCAGTTCCGCCACGCCGGGGTTGTTCACCACCGCCGGGGACAGCGCGGGGTCGTCCGCCACGGCCGGCCAGTACGCCTTGAGGCCCAGGTACGTCGTCGCGCCGAGCAGCAGCGTGTCGGCCTCCCGCTGCCGCTCGAGGTTGTGCTCGTCGAAGAAGTCGTCCATCGGCAGGGCCATGACGTCGCGGCCCGGCCCCTCGACGTACCCGTCGAGCGACATGACGGCGGAGACGATCAGCTTGCGCATGGTGGGTGTCCTTCGGGTCGGTGGTGGAGAACCGTCACCCGAACAGAGACACCTGCGGCGCCGGATTCATCGCTGCGGCGGAAGAATTTCCACGGGCACGGGAAAACGCCGGGTCACCTGGGGATCGACGAAGCCGGCGATCCACGAGACCCGGCCGTCCCGCAGGCTCAGCACGTTGACCGCGCCCAGGCGGAACCGCTCCCCGTCGTACTGGTAGCAGGCGAACGCGGGCTGCCCGTTGGCCGCGATCGGCACCAGCCGCCACGGCGTGGCGAACACCCGCTCGGCCAGGAACCGGCCGACGTCCTCGCGGCCGTCGAACCAGGCGGGCAGCGGCGGCATGGTGAACCGGGCGTCCTCGGACAGCAGGTCGAGCAGCGCCGGGACGTCGGCCCGCTCCCACGCGGCCATGAACGCGTCGACCAGCGCACGGCGTCCGCCGGGGCCCACCGCGGCCAGCTCGGCCTGCTGGGAGCGCTCCGGCATCCGCTGCCGTACGACCGCCCGGGCGCGCTGGGACGCGCTGTTCACCGACGCGGGCGTGGTGCCGAGCATCTCGGCGACCTCCGCCGCGCTGAAACCGAGCACCTCGCGCAGGATCAGCACCGCGCGCTGGGTGCCCGGCAGGTGTTGCAGCGCGGCGACGAAGGCGAGCTCGACGCTCTCCCGCCGGAGGTAGGCCGCCGCTGGATCGGGCTCGTCGTCCGCGGGCAGGTCGTCGGGCCACGGCTCGAGCCAGACCGGTCCGGTCACCGGCTCCCCGAGATCGCGGGTGCCGGAGCGGGCCGGGCCGTGATCGGACGACAGCATCCGGCGGGGACGCCGCGAGGACAGCCGCAGGCAGACGTTGGTGGCGATACGGAAGAGCCAGGTCCGCGGTGAGCTACGGGCCTCGAATCCGGCCGGGCCCCGCCACGCCGCGAGCAGCGACTCCTGGACCGCGTCCTCGGCGTCCTGGACCGAGCCGAGCATCCGATAGCAGTGGGTGTAGATCTCCCTGCGATGCCGCTGCACCAGCAGTCCGAACGCCGCCTCGTCCCCCGGCGCAACCGTGCCCTCGATCATGGGTTCATCATGCCGTCCGGCCCGCCGCCGCGCCGACGAGACGACGGTGCCGGGAAAGCGGAAAGGCCCCGCCGGAGCGGGGCCTTTCGTCATGCTGTGGAGGCTGGAACACGACCTCCGGTCAGGAGACCGGGGTCAGCTCTGGCCGCCGGCCAGCTTCTCGCGCAGAGCGGCGAGGGCCTCGTCGGAGGCCAGGGCGCCGCCACCACCGCTCGTCTGCGAGGTGGTCTCGCCGCTGTAGGACGACGGAGCGGCCTCGCTGGCCGCCGCCTCCTCCTGGCGGGCCTTCTCGATCTGCGAACGGTGCGCCTCGAAGCGGGCCTGGGCCTCGGCGTACTGCCGCTCCCACTCCTCACGCTGCTTGTCGAAGCCCTCGAGCCACTCGCCGGTCTCCGGGTCGAAGCCCTCGGGGTAGATGTAGTTGCCCTGGTCGTCGTAGGTCGCCGACATGCCGTACAGCGTCGGGTCGAACTCGACCTCGGCGCCGACGCCCTCGTTGGCCTGCTTGAGGGACAGCGAGATGCGGCGGCGGTCCAGGTCGATGTCGATGATCTTCACGAAGATCTCGTCGCCGACCTGCACGACCTGCTCCGGAATCTCCACGTGGCGCTCGGCCAGCTCGGAGATGTGGACCAGGCCCTCGATGCCCTCCTCGACCCGGACGAACGCGCCGAACGGCACCAGCTTGGTGACGCGGCCCGGCACGACCTGGCCGATCTGGTGGGTCCGGGCGAACTGCTGCCACGGGTCCTCCTGCGTCGCCTTGAGCGACAGCGAGACCCGCTCGCGCTCCATGTCGACGTCGAGAACCTCGACGGTGACCTCCTGGCCCACCTCGACGACCTCGGACGGGTGGTCGATGTGCTTCCAGGACAGCTCGGACACGTGCACCAGGCCGTCGACGCCGCCGAGGTCCACGAACGCACCGAAGTTGACGATCGAGGACACGACGCCCTTGCGGACCTGGCCCTTCTGCAGGGTGTTGAGGAACGTCTGGCGAACCTCGGACTGGGTCTGCTCCAGCCAGGCACGGCGGGACAGGACCACGTTGTTGCGGTTCTTGTCCAGCTCTATGATCTTGGCCTCGAGCTCACGGCCGACGTACGGCTGCAGGTCGCGGACGCGGCGCATCTCCACCAGGGAGGCGGGGAGGAAGCCGCGCAGGCCGATGTCGAGGATCAGGCCGCCCTTGACGACCTCGATGACGGTACCGGTGACGATGCCGTCCTCGTCCTTGATCTTCTCGATCGTGCCCCAGGCGCGCTCGTACTGGGCGCGCTTCTTGGAGAGGATGAGGCGGCCTTCCTTGTCCTCCTTCTGGAGAACCAGGGCCTCGACGTGCTCTCCGACCTCGACGACCTCGGCCGGGTCGACATCGTGCTTGATCGAGAGCTCGCGCGAAGGGATGACGCCCTCGGTCTTGTAGCCAATGTCGAGCAAGACCTCGTCTCGATCGACCTTGACAACGGTGCCTTCAACGATGTCGCCGTCGTTGAAGTACTTGATGGTCTCGTCGATCGCGGCGAGGAAGGCCTCCTCGGAACCGATGTCGTTGACCGCTACCTGCGGGGTGCTCGAGGTGGCCTCAGTGCTGCTCGTCATGTGTGGAATTGCTCCGAACCGGACAGATGTCGTTGTGACAGGAGCGCGGCGGGCCGTTTTTCGTTCACCGGATGATGCTGTTTCCTGGTAGCCACCAGATGACCGAGCGCGAGCCCTCTCCGTCCGTGACGCGCGCGAGCCCACAACGCAGCGATCAGCATATGAGACGGAGCGAGCCGGGTCAATCCGAGGCAACCAGACGGGCCTCTAGTACGTGATGACCGACTTCGCCCGGGACGGCGAGAGCGTTACCCGGAGTTTGCGCGGCACAGACACGCGGGCGGGATCCCCGTCCGACGTATAACGCTCCCGTGGGTGTTTGTCGAGCCAGTCGAGCCAGTAGGTCGTGCACCAGCGCCGGCAGTCCCCTTGTTTCCCGTTGGACTGGATCCTCGGGATCGCGAAACGCGGGAAACTTTTCGCGTACGGCGAAACCGCCGGCTCCGCACCGGCCAGGAAGACGCCGTCGAAGTGGTACTCGCCGCCGTCCCACTTCCCGTCGTGGGCCCTGCTCAGCTTCCTCGGCCGCGACCCGTACGGCAGCGCCATGGTCGTCGAGCCCGGCACGCCGATCTTCTTCAGCAGCCGCTCCTGCCGGACGATCTGCTCGCTGACCTTGCTGTTGGAGAGCCGGCGGAGATCGGGGTGGGCGTAGGTGTGGTTGGCCACCTCGAACCCGTGGTCGAGCAGCCACTTCACCGCCTGCCGCTGCCGTTCGCGGTCGCGCAGGCCGAACGGGTCGCGGTTGACCCAGAAGGTGGCCGTGGGCCGGAAGTTCGGGTACTTCGCCGCGATCTCGTAGATGACGCCGACGGCCGTGTCGTTCTTCGGCATGCCGTTCTGGTCCATGGCGAAGTGGCTGGGGTGGCCGTCGTCGAAGGTCAGGACGACGGGATGGGTCCCCGCCGGGATGTCGATCTTCCTGGCGACCAGTTCGGCCGCGGTGATCGGCACGTAGCCGCCCTTGGCCAGGCGCTCCAGTTCCTTGCGCAGCTGGTCGGGGGTCCGGTCGATGGACGCCCTCCGCTTGGGCACGATGCGGTGATACATGATCACGGGCACCAGGCCTGCCTCGTTCGCCTTGACCTTCCTGGCCGATTCGGCGGTCGCCCGGAGCGGGGCGGCGCTGGGCTTGGGCGACGGTGTTCGCGGGTGCGCCGGCGCCTGCGCCCGCTCCTCGCCCGAGGAGCGGGGCAGCAGCACAAGCGCGACAAGTCCGATCACGACAACGACGACATTGGCGATTGCGGTCATCCGGGCAAGATTGCGCACAGTTATTTGACCTTACTGCCCGGCGTGTCCGCATTCGTATGTGTTGCAATTTTCCTGTGGACTGGAGCCTGCGTGCCTGCGGACGGCACGGGCACGTCACCTACGCCCCGGACGAGGAGGCGCTGCGCGGCCGCCTGCGCGCCGAGACCGCGCTGGGCGAGGCGTGGCGCTGCCTGCGCTGCGGCGACTTCACGCTCGGCCCGCCACGGGCGGCCGGACCGGCCGGCGACGCGCCCGTCGTGCTGCGGGGCCGGGCGCTGCGGGACGCCGCCGTGCTACGGCTGATCGCCGTCCTCCGCTGGACCAAGGCCGTGCTCGTGCTCGCCGGAGCGTACGGCGTGTGGCGGTTCCGGGCCCACCACGACGCCGTACGGCGGGCGTTCGACCAGGACCTCCCGCTGGTCAGGCCGCTGGCGCACAAGCTCGGGTGGAACCTCGACCAGTCGGGCGTGGTGCACACGCTGCGGACCGCGCTGGGCGCGCGGACGACGACCCTCACTTGGATCTTCCTCGCCCTGCTCGCCCTCGCGGCCCTGCTGCTGACCGAGGGGATCGGCCTGTGGCTGCTGAAGCGGTGGGGTGAGTACTTCTCGGTGATCATCACCTCGGCGTTCATCCCCGTGGAGATCTACGAGATCGCCGAGAAAGTGAGCCCGCTCCGGATCGCGGTCCTCCTGGTCAACATCGCGGCCGTGCTGTACATCGCGCTGAGCAAGCGCCTGTTCGGCCTGCGCGGCGGGCGGGCGGCCTTCGAGTCGGAGCGGCACGAGGCGAGCCTGCTGGAGGTCGAGGAGGCGGGCCTGGCCGTGCACGGGCGGGACCACCGGGCCGCCCGCTCCACCGGCCACCCCTGACCCCTTCGACCTCTGATCCGGCGCACCCCGCCCAGTCGCCCTGCAAGGCGATGGTCCCCCGGAGCGCGAGCGGGGGCGGCCGGGCCGGCGAGGATCAGTGGCCGGCGTCCTCCCAGGTGGTCCCGACGCCCACGCTGACCTCCAGCGGCACGCTCAGGTCGTAGGCCCGGCACATCTGCGTGCGCACGACCTCGGTCAGCTCCTCCAGCTCGCCCGGCGCGACCTCGAACACCAGCTCGTCGTGGACCTGAAGCAGCATGCGAGAGCGCATGCCCTCGATCGCCTTCTGCACGTTCAGCATGGCGACCTTGATGATGTCGGCGGCCGAGCCCTGGATGGGCGCGTTGAGCGCCATCCGCTCGGCCATCTCCCGGCGTTGCCGGTTGTCGCTGGTCAGGTCGGGCAGGTAGCGGCGACGGCCCAGGATCGTCTCGGTGTAGCCGTCCTTGCGGGCCTGGGCGACGATCGACTCCAGGTAGTCGCGGACGCCGCCGAACTCCTCGAAGTATTCCTCCTTGAGCGCCCTGGCCTCCGCGACGGGGATATTGAGCTGCCCCGACAGGCCGAAGTCGGACAGGCCGTAGGCGAGGCCGTAGTTCATGGCCTTGATCCGGGCGCGCAGGTCGGCGTCCACCTGCTCGGGCGGCAGGTCGAAGACGCGGGACGCGGTGGCCTGGTGGAAGTCGTGGCCGGATTCGAAGGCCTCGATCAGCGACTCGTCCCGGGACAGGTGCGCCATGATCCGCAGCTCGATCTGGCTGTAGTCGGCCGTCAGGAGCGTGTCGAAGCCCTCCCCCACCACGAAGCCCTTGCGGATGCGCCGGCCCTCGACGGTGCGGATCGGGATGTTCTGCAGGTTGGGCTTCTCACTCGACAGCCGCCCGGTGGCCGCCACGATCTGGTTGAACGTGGTGTGGATCCGCCCGTCGTCGGCGATCTCCTTGATCAGGCCTTCGACCGTGGTGCGCAGCTTGGTCTGGTCGCGGTGGCGGAGCAGGATCACCGGCAGCTCGTTGTCGGTCTGCTCGGCCAGCCAGGCGAGCGCGTCGGCGTCGGTCGTGTAGCCCGTCTTGATCTTCTTGGTCTTGGGCAGGCCGAGCTTGCCGAACAGGATCTCCTGCAGCTGCTTGGGCGAGCCGAGGTTGAACTGCTCCCCCACCGCCTGGTGGGCGGCCTCGACCGCCTGCTTGACGGCCGCGCCGAACTCCGCCTCCAGCGCCGCGAAGTACTGCCGGTCGGCGGCGATGCCGTCCCGCTCCAACTCGGCCAGCACCCGCACCAGGGGCAGCTCGACCTCGGTCACCAGCCGGGTGCCGCCGCGCTCGGACAGGTGCGCCTCCAGCGCGTCGGCCAGGTCGCGCACCGCCTGGGCCCGCAAGGCCAGGTCCCGGGCCGCACCCTCGTCGGCGTCCTCGAACAGGGAGGTCTGCCCGCCGGGCGCGGACTCCGCCCGCAGCTCGCGATGGAGGTAGCGCAGGACCAGGTCCTCCAGCGGGAACGACCGCTGGCCCGGCATCGCCAGATAGGCGGCGAGCGCCGTGTCGCAGGTGAGACCGCGCAGGTCGAGGCCGTGTGCCCACAGCGCGAGCAGCGGCCCCTTGGCGTCGTGCAGGGCCTTCGGCCGGTTCTCGTCGGCCAGCCAGGCGCCGAGCGCCGCCTCGTCCTCCTGCGTCAGCCGCGTGGGGTCGAGATAGGCGGCGCCGTCCGGCCCGGCGATCGCGACGCCCTCCAGCCGCCCGGTGCCGCTGCCGTAGGAGCCCTGGAAGGCCAGCCCGGCGCGGCCTTCGGGGAGGGCCGCCAGCCAGCCGGGCACCTGGCCCGGCTCCAGCACCGTGACCTCGAGCTCGAAGCCCTCGCCGGCCTCCGGCTCGGTGGTGCCGAGGACCTTGAACAGGCGCTCGCGCAGCTCGCCGCGGATCTGCACCGCGTCGAGGAGCTTGTTGACCTCCTCGCGGTCCCACAGGCCCATGGTGAGCGCGGACACCTCGGCGTCGACCGGGGCGTCGCGCTTCAGCTCGGTCAGCATCCGGTTGTGGATCACCTGTCCGAGGTGCTCGCGCAGCTTGTCGCCGACCTTGCCCTTCACCTCGTCGGCGCGCCGGACCAGCTCGTCCAGCGAGCCGTACTCGACGATCCACTTGGTGGCGGTCTTCTCCCCCACGCTCGGGATGCTCGGCAGGTTGTCGCTGGGGTCGCCGCGCAGCGCCGCGAAGTCGGGGTACTGGGCCGGGGTGAGGCCGTACTTGTCCATGACGGCGTCGGGGGTGAAGCGGGTCATGTCGCTGATGCCCCGTCTGGTCATCAGCACCGTGACCTTCTCGTCGACGAGCTGGAGCGCGTCACGGTCGCCGGTCACGATGAGCACGCTCATCTCCTCGCCGGAGGCGCGCGTCGCCAGCGTCGCGATCAGGTCGTCCGCCTCGAAGCCCGGCACCGACAGGCGCGGGATCCGCAGCGCGTCGAGCAGTTCGAAGATGAGCTGCATCTGGCCGCGGAAGTCCTCGGGGGTCTCCGCCCGGTTGGCCTTGTAGCCGTCGTACGCCTCGTGCCTGAAGGTGGGCTCGCTCCGGTCGAAGCAGACCGCGACATGACTCGGCTGCTCGTCGCGCAGGATGTTGGCCAGCATCGAGGTGAAGCCGTAGACGGCCTCGGTGTGCTGACCGTCGGTGGTCATGAGGTTCGCGTCCTTCAACGCGTAGAACGCGCGATAAGCAAGAGAATGCCCGTCCAGAAGCAGCAGACACGGACGGGTGGGGGTCGCTTCACTCTTCGGCACACCCGCAGCCTAGTCTCCCTGTACGACAGAAAACCCGTGCTCTTCCCACAGGAGGCGTCCCCTTGACCTTGACGAATCCCGAGGAGTTCGTGGCGTTCATGAACGCGCCCGGGGACCACCTGCACCGGCGGATGGGCATCGAGATCCTGGAGGCGAGCGCGGAGCGGGTCGTCGGCCGCATGCCCGTCGGAGGCAACACCCAGCCGTACGGCCTGCTGCACGGCGGCGCCTCCTGCGTGCTGGCCGAGACGCTCGGCTCGACCGGCGCCGCCCTGCACGCCGGTGCGGGCAGGATCGCCGTCGGCATCGAGATCAACGCCACCCACCACCGCTCCGCCACCTCGGGGCACGTCACCGCCGTCGCGACCCGGGTGCACGGCGGGCGCACGCTCGCGACGTACGTCATCGAGATCACCGACGACGAGGGCGGCGCGGTCTGCACGGCCCGCCTGACCTGCATGCTCAGGGACGCCCGCTGAGGCCGGGAGGCGCGCGGGCCGGACTCGCCCAGGCACCGGCCGGGCAAGCACCACGAAAACCTCTTACGACGCATTGAGCCTCATAACGGAACGGCTTGCGACTCTCTTTGCACGGGAGTCGCTCCGGTCGCTACCGTTGTGGCTCCAGAGCCCGTGGGAAGACCGAGTAGACAACGTGCGGAGCCGGGGAAGCTGTGTACGGTCCCAAAGGTCCTCCCACGGGCTCATGACTTCTCGGCACCAAATCTCAGCACCGATGCCCGGTTGACTCCTTACATGCCCTGACCTGCGAACCCTTTCTCACGTCAGTGACACACCATGGTCACCAATTGGTGACGAACGACCCCGAAACGGGCGTCTCAGGCTTATGCTCCGGCCACAACATCGCAGCAACCTGACCGATGTTGCGCGTCCGCAGTGGGGGCACGACCCCGCCATGACCTGAACCAGAGGGAGCACCATTGCGCAGAGCCGTGATCGCGTTCACGGCCTTCCTGGGTGGACTCGTCTTTCTCCTCTCCTCCCCCGCCTGGGCGGACGGGGAGGCCCTGAAGGGCACACTCCAAAACCAAGGCCAGCCGGTGAACGGCGTGAAGATCAGCGTGGCGGGCGAAGACGGCAAACCCGTCGGCGACGCCACCACGGGTGCCGACGGCAAGTGGGAGGTGCCGGTCCCCGAGGCGGGCACATACAAGGTCACGCTTGACCAGTCGACGCTCCCGCAGGGGGTCGCGCTCAAGTTCAAGGACCGGGCCACCCTAAACGTCCAGGTCTACGACGGGAGCGAGCGCAACGTCCTGTTCGCCCTCGCCCCCGCGGGCCAGCAGGGCGGGGCCGCCGCGGCGTCCTCGGACTCCTCCTCCTCCTTCTGGGACCGGGTCGCCCAGCTCACCTTCGAGGGCTTCAACCTCGGACTCATCATCGCCCTCGCGGCCATGGGCCTCTCGCTGGTCTTCGGCACCACCGGGCTCACCAACTTCGCCCACGGCGAGCTGCTCACGTTCGGCGCGATGTGCGCCTACTTCTTCAACGTGGTCGTGGGGATTCCGCTCGTCTGGGCCGCGGTGATCTCGGTCGTGATCGGCGGGGTCTTCGGCTACGGCCAGGACCGCTTCTTCTGGGGGCGGCTGCGCAAGCGCGGCAGCAGCCTGGTCGCCATGATGATCATCTCGATCGGCCTGGCCCTGTTCCTGCGCTACGTCTTCCTCTTCTTCTTCGGCGGCGAGGGCGCCCCGTTCGCGGACTACAACGCCCAGCCCGGCATCCAGGTCGGCCCGATCTCCGCCGCGCCGAAGAACTTCATCGCGATGGGCATCGAGCTCGCCGTGCTCATCGTCGTCGGGGTCGCGCTGCTCAAGACCCGTGTCGGCAAGGCGGCCCGCGCGGTCGCCGACAATCCCGCCCTGGCGGCCTCCTCGGGCATCAACGTCGACGGGGTCATCAGGATCATCTGGACCGTCGGCGGCGCCATCGCGTCGCTCGCGGGCGTCATGCTGGGCCTGTCGCAGAACGTCAGCTACCAGATGGGCTTCCAGATCCTGCTGCTGGTCTTCGCGGGCGTCACGCTCGGCGGCCTCGGCACCGCGTTCGGCGCCCTGGTCGGCTCCATCGTCGTCGGCCTGTTCATCCAGCTGTCCACCGTCGTGGTGCCGACCGAGCTGAAGACGGTCGGCGCGCTGCTGGTGCTCATCCTCGTCATGCTCTTCCGGCCGCAGGGCATCCTCGGCCGGCGCGAGCGCATCGGCTGATCGGAGACCACACGTGGACTGGAACACCATCCTCATCACCACGGTCAAGGCCTCGATCGGCCTGGAGACCGTCGTCTACGCGCTCGCCGCGATCGGCATCAACATCCAGTTCGGCTACGCCGGGCTGCTCAACTTCGGTCAGGCGGCCTTCCTCGGCGTCGCCGCGTACGGCATGGCCGTCACCGTGGCCACCTTCCACCTGCCGTTCTGGCTCGGCATCGTGATCGGCCTGGCGGCCACCATCGTGCTGGCATTCCTGCTGGGCATCCCCACCCTGCGGCTGCGCGCCGACTACCTCGCCATCGTCACCATCGCGGCGGCCGAGATCGTCCGGCTCATCTTCAGGTCGGTCAAGTTCAGCAGCGTCTTCGGCGGCTCGGACGGCCGGCAGAACTTCTCCGGCGACTTCTTCGCGATGAACCCCTACTCCCCCGGCACGTACGGCATCGGCCCGATCAGCTTCAACGAGCGGGTGACGTGGGTGCTGACCGTCGGCTGGGTGCTCATCGCGATCGCCTGCGGACTGGTCTACCTGCTCATGAAGAGCCCCTGGGGCCGCGTGCTCAAGGCCATCCGCGAAGACGAGGACGCCGTGCGCAGCCTCGGCAAGAACGTCTTCTCCTACAAGATGCAGGCCCTCGTGCTCGGCGGCGTGGTCGGCTGCCTCGGCGGCTTCCTGTTCGCGCTCGGGCAGGCGTCGGTGCAGCCCGACCTGTTCAGCACGGAGTTCACGTTCTACGCGTACACGATCGTGATCCTCGGCGGCGCGGCCCGCGTCTTCAGCCCCGTCGTCGGCGCCGCGATCTTCTGGGTGCTGCTGGTCTTCGTCGGCAACACGCTCAGCGAGGCCGTCTCCGCCGGCCTGCTCCCCTCGTTGTTCACCGTGAACAACATCGGCGCGGTCCGCTTCATGCTGGTCGGTCTCGGCCTGATGCTCCTGCTCATCTTCCGGCCTCAGGGCATCTTCGGCGACAAGAGGGAGATCGCGCTCGATGCACGCTGACACCACCCCGTCCAGGAAGGCGGCGGCGCTGGCCGCCTTCACGGGCCTCGACCGCGAGCCCGGCGTTCCCAAGCCGGACCCGATCCTCGTCGTCGACAAGGTCGTACGCCGGTTCGGCGGCCTCACCGCCGTCAACGTCGACCACGTGGAGATCCAGCGCGGGTCCATCACCGCGCTCATCGGCCCGAACGGCGCCGGCAAGACGACGTTCTTCAACCAGCTCACCGGCTTCGACAGCGCAGACGAGGGGTCCTGGACCTTCAACGGCAAGCAGCTGAAGGGCGTGCCCGCCCACCGGGTGGCCCGTTCGGGCATGGTCCGCACGTTCCAGCTCACCAAGGCCCTGTCGAAGCTCACCGTCATGGAGAACATGCGGCTCGGCGCGCAGAACCAGCGCGGCGAGAACTTCTTCCGCGCGCTCGTCCCGGGCAGCTGGCGCCGTCAGGAGGACGAGATCACCGAACGCGCCGAGGAGCTCCTCGAGCGCTTCAAGCTCGCCGCCAAACGCGACGACTTCGCCGGCTCGCTGTCCGGCGGCCAGCGCAAGCTGCTGGAGATGGCGCGGGCCCTGATGGTCGGCCCCGAGCTGGTCATGCTGGACGAGCCCATGGCGGGCGTGAACCCGGCCCTGACCCAGTCGCTCCTCGGGCACGTGAAGGACCTGCGCGAAGAGGGCATGACGGTGCTCTTCGTGGAGCACGACATGGACATGGTCCGCGACATCAGCGACTGGGTCATCGTGATGGCCCAGGGCGCCGTCATCGCGGAGGGCCCTCCGGACACCATCATGTCGGACTCGCGCGTGATCGACGCCTACCTGGGCGCCCACCACGACGCGCCGATGTCCGCCGAGGAGTTCGAGGAGCAGCTGCAGGAGGCCGAGGCCGAGCTGGAGGCCGGGATCGAGGAGAAGGCATGACCGCCCCCACGCCGGACAACGGCGCCGAGCCGGACCGCGTCCCCACTGCGGAGGACGCCGCGGAGCCGGACCGCGCCTCCACACCGGGCAACCCCGAAGAGCCGGTCTCCCAGGCGGCCGTCGTCGACCGCTCCGACCATCTCGCCGGAGCCGAGACGGCGCTCCTGCGGGCCGACGAGCTATACGCCGGCTACATCCCCGGGGTCAACATCCTCAACGGCGCCGACCTGTACGTGAAGAAGGGCGAGCTGATCGGCATCATCGGCCCCAACGGCGCCGGGAAGTCGACCCTGCTGAAGACCCTGTTCGGGCTCGTGCCGGTGCGCAGCGGCTCGGTCGTCCTGAACGGCGAGGACATCACCAGCCTCAAGGCCCACTCGCTGGTGGCCCGCGGGGTCGGCTACGTCCCGCAGACGAACAACGTCTTCCCCAGCCTCACCATCGAGGAGAACCTGGAGATGGGCGCCTACCAGGTGCCCGGCAAGTTCAAGGAGCGGTTCGAGTTCGTCTGCGAGATCTTCCCCGCGCTCCGCGAGCGCCGCAAGCAGCGCGCCGGTTCGCTGTCCGGCGGTGAGCGGCAGATGGTCGCCATGGGCCGTGCGCTCATGACCGAGCCGTCGGTCCTGCTCCTGGACGAGCCGTCCGCGGGTCTGTCGCCCAAGCTGCAGGACCTGGTCTTCATCCAGGCCCAGCAGATCAACAAGGCCGGCGTGACCGTCATCATGGTCGAGCAGAACGCGCGCCGCTGCCTGCAGATCTGCCATCGGGGCTACGTGCTCGACCAGGGCCGCAACGCCTACATGGCCAGCGGTCGCGACCTGATCAACGACCCGAAGGTCATCCAGCTCTACCTGGGCACCCTCGCCCGGGCCTGAGCCTTTCCCCGAGGGCCCCGGCGCACCCCGCGCCGGGGCCCTCGTCGTACGTCTGTGACGTCATCCGCGCCTGATCGGCAATCACCGGGGTCACAATGAGCCGTATGACCCGAACCCCCCTCCGGGCGGCACTGGTCGTCGCGGCGCTGGCGGCGGGCCTGAGCGCCTGCCAGGCGCCGCCCCCCGGGCCGCCGGCCTCCTCCGCGTCCCCCGCCGCCTCGCCGGCCGCCACCGGCGCGATCTACGTGACCGGCGCCGAGGCCGGGGACGACCCCTGCGCCCGCGTGGTGTCGGCCATCGGCTACCTGGGGCTGTCGCTGCTGCCGCCGGGGCGGGAGGAGGCCCAGCACTGGGACGGCGACGTACGCGGCCGGTTCGGTTATCTGCGCGGCACGCTGGAGATGTACGGCCCTCGCCTGCCGGCGTCGGCCGCGGACGCCGTCGCGGCCGTCGACGGCGTCGCGGAGACCCTGTCCCGGGCCGGCACGGCCGCCTCCCGGCGTCCGGGCCTGTTGCGCCGGTATCGCGCGGCGTCGGACGCCGTCCTGGCCGCCTGCGGCCGTTCCTGAGAACGCGGAAGGGGCCCGCTCCACCGAGCGGGCCCCCTCGTACTGTGAGTCGGTCGCGCTGTGGATCAGCCGGCGATCTTGCCGGTGTTGAAGGCGACGTTCTTGTTGGTGTTGTCGGCGCCGTACTCGTAGATGCCGATCGTCGCCTCGGCCGGGTCACCGGCCTCGTTGAACTCGATCGGGCCGGACGCACCGTCGAAGTCGATGTCCTTGCCGGCCGACAGCAGGTCGTTGCAGGACTTGAAGTCCTTGCACTTCTCGCCGCCGCTGGAGACCTCCTGCAGCTTGGCCGCGATGTCCTTCGGCGCGTCGCTCTTGGCCGCGATGGCCGCGAGCGCGCTGAGGATCGTGGCGTCGTACGACTCGGGGCCGTAGTTGAAGTCCTTGAGGTTCGGGTCGACCGTCATCAGCTTGGCCTTGAAGTCGTCGGAGACCTGGGCGCCCGGCTGGGTGCCCTTCGCGCCGTCGAGCGTCCCCTTGGGGAAGCCGTCCTTGCCCGTGCCGTAGTTGGACAGGTTGCCGTCGACGAAGTAGTACTTGACCTTCTTGGCGGTCAGGCCCTGCTTGACGAGCTCAGGAATGATCTTCTTGGTCTCGTCGAAGCCGATCAGCGCGATGGCCTTCGGGTTGGCTTCCTTGATCTTGGCGACGTCCGCCGAGTAGTCGGCCGCCTTCGGGTCGTAGATGACCTTCTCCACGACCTGGCCGCCGCCGCCCTCGACCGCCTTCTGGACGTTGTCCGCGAGGCCCGTGCCGTACGCGTCCTGGAGGGCCAGGATGCCGACCGTGTCGTTGCCGTCGGCGAGGATCAGGTCGCCGAGGACACGGCCCTGCAGCACGTCCGGCGGAGCCGTACGGAAGTACAGGCCCTTGTCGTTGTAGGTGGTGAACTGGTCGGAGGTGTTCGCCGGCGAGATCTGCACGACGCCCGCACCAGTGATCTTGTCGATGACCGACAGCGACACCGAGGACGAGGCGGCACCCACGACCACGTCGGCCTTCTGCTGCAGCAACTTGTCGACAGACTGGGACGCAATGTTGGTCGACGTGTCACCCGAGTCGGTGTCGATCTGGACCACCGGCTTGCCGAGGACGCCGCCGGCGTCGTTGATCTCCTTCACCGCCAGCCCGACACCCGCGAACTCCGGCGGACCGAGGAAGGCGAGCGAACCGGTCTGCGGCAGCAGCGTGCCGACGGTGAGAACGCCGTCGCCCTGCGCCGTGTCGGCGGCGGGCGCCGAGGACGACTGCGCCGCCGGCGCCGAGGAAGCCGGCGCGGCGCTGTCCTCACCACCGCCACAGGCCGTCAGCGCGAGGCTGGCGGCCGCGGCGACGGCCAGCGCCCGCCCGAGGGGGGCAATGCGGATCATGAAAGCATCTCCTTCATCCAGGCCCGGGAATCGTCAGCGCAGCCGACTGGTCCCGATCGAATGGCTGAAAGGTACATAGGCCGGGCACGGCCCGACCAGGGATGCATCAGAACTGTCCGCACTTGGATGCGGAGTCGTAATAACTCCTCAACTTAGCGGGACGGCCCCTGACCAGGAGTCTTCTCCTCCGGGTCCGGCAGGGGGACGTTCAGGCCGGCGGCTGGGCCTCGCCGCCGCTCTCGTTCACCACGATCTGGGCGACCTGGCGCATGCTCAGACGCCGGTCCATGGACGCCTTCTGGATCCACCGGAAGGCCTGCGGCTCGGTCCACCCGTGCTGGGCCATGAGCAGGCCCTTCGCCCGCTCCACGAGCTTCCTGGTCTCCAGCCGCTCCGACAGCGTGGAGACCTCCTTCTCCAGCGCGGCGATCTCCTCGTGCCTGCTGACCGCCATCTCGATCGCGGGAACCAGGTCGCCCTTGGTGAACGGCTTGACCAGGTAGGCCATCGCGCCCGCGTCCCTGGCGCGCTCGACCAGGTCACGCTGGGAGAACGCGGTGAGGATGAGGCACGGCGCGATCCGTTCGGAGACGATCCGCTCGGCCGCCGAGATGCCGTCGAGCACGGGCATCTTGACATCGAGGATCACCAGGTCGGGGCGGAGCTCCATGGCGAGCTTGACCGCCGTCTCTCCGTCGCCGGCCTCGCCGACCACTGCGTAACCGTCCTCTTCGAGCATCTCCTTCAGGTCGAGGCGGATCAGCGCCTCGTCTTCCGCGATCACCACTCGCCGCTGCGTACTCACGCACAAGAGGTTACCGAGGTCCGCTACATTAGGAACACGGCAGGGGATGCCCTAAGCGATCTCCAAGAAGATCGACCGTTAGGGTGCCACCCTCCGCCAAAACCGGACAAATCTGGAAATAGCCCCGATAGACCAATCGGCAGAGTCGATGGCCTCAAAATCCATTCAGTGTGGGTTCGAATCCCACTCGGGGCACTCTCACCCTTCGCGGTCACCCGAAAACCGTCAGTGGTCACCGCCACGATCCGTCGGCCCCAAGTACTGACCGTCTTCACGACTCGGGATGGAGCCGGACGGCGTCGAGGGCGAGGGAGAGCTCGACGACGTCCAGCGGCCGGGCCAGCGACCGGCCGGTGAGCTGCTCGATGCGGCGCACCCGGTTGAAGACGGTGTTGCGGTGACAGTAAAGCTCGGCCGCCGCCCGGGCCGCGGACCCCTCGCAGCGCAGCCACGCCTGCAGCGTCGCCAGCAGCACGCCGCCGTCGGGTGAGGCGAGGATCGGGCCGAGGACGCCGCCCGCGAGATGCCCGGCCAGCTCCGGCTGGCAGACCACCAGGGCGGCGGGCAGCCGCCGGTCGAGCCGCGCGACCTCCGGCGCGCTCCCCGAGCAGGTGCGCATGGCCACCTCCGCCAAGCGGCGGGCCGTGCCGAGGTCGGCGAGGCTCTCCACCACCGGGCTGACACCGGCGCTCGCGCAGACGACCGGGGTGATGGCGGCGACCAGGTCGTCCAGCTCCCGGTCGCCGAGGTACACGACCGCCATCTCCAGGTCCGGGCGCATGCGCCACAGGAAGCGCAGGCCGCCGATCTCGTCGGGGCGGTGCACCCGGTCGGGCTGCGCGGGCAGCCGCGTTGTGACGACCGCATAGCGGCCGTGCTCCGGCAGGCCGAGGGCGCCGGCGGCCACGCCGGCCACCGCCGGGTCGGCGCGGCCCTCCAGGAGGGCGTCGAGCATGGCGTTGACGCGCTGGTTGGTCCGGCCGAGCAGCTCGTTCTCCCGGCGGCGGTAGGCGTCGGCCGCCGCCACGGCCTGGCGGTCGATGGCGTGCCACACGTGGGTGGCGCTGCGCAGCAGGGCGGGCAGCCGCTCCTGGCCCTGGTCGCCGATGATGTCGATCACACCGTTCCAGGTGACCTGCGCGGCCAGGCGGTAGCTGCGCATGAGCGAGTCCAGCGGAAGCCCGAACTCGGCCCGCCTGCGCCCGACCGTCTGGGCGTAGGCGACGTCGCGCCGCTCGTGCCGGGGCTGCAGGATCGCGGTGATACCGATCCGCAGCCCTTCATGGGTGCTCTTCCAGTGGTCCTCGTAGGGGACCGTCATGCGGTAGGCCTCGTCGCTGTCCCTGCCGCGCTTCACCAGCTCGTCGGCGAGCTGGGGAAGCCGTTCCAGCAGTCCTGCGGCGGAGGTCCGCAGCAGTTCCCGGACCTCGGAGTCCGTCCTGGACCTCATGTCCCCGAATGTGCCAGCCGACGGCGTCCGGAACAAGGTTCGGTTCTCGTTTCGTGATGCGGGATTGTGCTGGAGCACAGGACACCACCGGCGGGCATGGGCTGGGGTCCCGACTTGACTCCCGGCGCTGGACGGCCCTCGACCGCGCTGGGTTGGGTGTGCCTTCATCGAAGTCACAGGAGGCGCGGATGTCTGGTGAGTCGGGCCCGGGAACCGGTGGCCCAAAGACCGGGGGCCTCGAGATCAAGGGTCTGGAGGTGCGGTACGGCCCCGTGCGCGCCCTGCGCGGCGTCGACCTGGCCGTGCCCCGGGGCGCGGTGGCCGCGGTGCTCGGCGCGAACGGCGCGGGCAAGACGACGCTGCTGCGCGCGGTGTCGGGGACGCTGCGGTTCCACCGAGGCGCGATCACGTCGGGAACGGTCTCCTTCGGCGGGTCCCGCCTCGACGGCGCGCAGGCGGCGGCCGTCGTACGGCGCGGCGTGGTCCAGGTGCCCGAGGGACGGCGGGTGTTCGCCCGGATGACCGTGGCGGAGAACCTGCGCGCCGGGGCACTGGGCGTGCCCGGCAGGCGCGCGGCGGCGGCCCGCGAGCGGGTGCTGGAGCTGTTCCCGGTGCTGGCCGAGCGGACGCACCAGCGCGCGGGCCTGCTGTCGGGCGGCGAGCAGCAGATGCTGGCGATCGGCCGGGCGCTCATGGCCGGCCCCTCGCTGCTGCTGCTCGACGAGCCCACGCTGGGTCTCGCGCCGTTGGCGGCGGCCCGGATCGCCGACACCGTGCGGCAGATCAACGCCCAGGGCACGTCGGTGCTGCTGGTGGAGCAGAACGCGGCGATGGCGCTCGCGCTGGCCGAGCGGGCGTACGTGCTGGAGGTGGGCGAGGTGACGCTGGCGGGACCGGCGGCGGACCTGGCGGCCAGCGACGAGGTGCGCCGCCGCTACCTCGGCGTCGGCGCGCCCGACACAGACCGACCGGTCGGTACCGATGCCGGCGCCGCCGACGGCCACGAGAGGCACGAGAGGACCAGGCTGGCGAGATGGACGGCATGACCCGCCACCGCGGCGCATCGCACACACTCCCCGTGAGGCGCCTCCGCACGCCCTCTGCAAACCAACCGGTCGGTACGTCCGGCGGGGACGGCCCGGCGGAGCTCGTGGTCAACGAGGTGACGGTCCGCTTCGCCGGGCTCACCGCGCTCGACGCGGTCGGCTTCACCGTGGCTCCGGGCAGCGTGCACGCGCTGATCGGCCCGAACGGCGCGGGCAAGTCCACCTGCTTCAACGTGCTGTCGGGCGTCTACCGCGCCACCTCCGGCAGCGTGCGCTTCGGCGACGCCGAGCTGACCACGCTGCACCCGCACCAGGTGGCGGCGCTGGGCGTGGCCCGGACCTTCCAGAACATCGCCCTGTCCCCGCATCTCACGGTCCGCGACAACCTCATGCTCGGCCGGCACCGCCTGACCAGGGCGGGATTCGTCTCGGCCGGTCTGCGGCTGCCCTCGGCCAGGCGCGAGGCCGTACGGCACGGCGCGCGGGTCGAGGAGATCGCCGAGTTCGCGGGCGTCGGCGAGGCGCTGCCCGTGCCGGTGGGCCTGCTGCCGTACGGCGTGCAGAAGCGGGTGGAGCTGGCCCGGGCGCTGTGCATGGAGCCGCGGCTGCTCCTGCTGGACGAGCCGGTCGCGGGGATGAACGGCGGCGAGCGGCGGGAGATGGCCGCCCTCATCCAGTCGGTGCGCGAGAGCCTCGGCATCTCGATCCTGCTGGTCGAGCACGACATGGGCATGGTCATGCGGATCGCCGACGCGGTGACCGTGCTCGACTTCGGCAGGCGGATCGCGGACGGCCCGCCCGCGCAGGTCCAGCGCGACCCCGAGGTCGTCCGCGCCTACCTCGGCGACTTCGGCTCCGGCGGTTCGGGCGGGGAGGCGTGATGGCGGTCTTCCTGGAGCTGCTCGTCAACGGGATCTCGGTCGGGGCCGTGTACGCGCTGATCGCGCTCGGCTTCGTGGTGATCTTCAAGGCGACCGAGGTGGTCAACTTCACGCACGCGTCGCTGCTGCTGGCCGGCGGTTATGTGGTCGCCAGGCTGCACCCGCTGGCCGGGTTCTGGGCGGCGCTGGCGGCGGGGATCGCGGCGGCGGCGGTGGTCGGTGCGCTGGTGGAGTTCCTGATCCTGCGCCGGGCGCACGTCGGCTCGCGCGGCGTGCTGGCCATCGTCACGATCGGCGTGGACATCCTGCTCACGACCGAGCTCACCCGTCGGATCGGCACCGAGGTGCTCGCCCTGGGCGACCCCTGGGGCGACCGGGTGCTGCGTCTGGGCCCGATCACGGTCGCCGAGACCCGTGTCGTGGCCCTCGCGGTCGCCGCCGCGCTGATCGTGGTGTTCCTGCTCGCCTTCAAGTTCACCGGCTGGGGCGTGGCGATGCGCGCCACGGCCGAGGACGCCGAGACCGCCGCGCTGATGGGCGTACGGCTCGGCCGGGTCTCGCTCAGCGCGTGGGCCGTCGCCGGGGCGCTGGCCGCGGTCGCGGCGATGTTCCTGTGCGTCTTCCCGACGCCGGGCCTCGACCGGGGCACGGCCGCGGCGGCGATGAAGGCGTTCCCCGCGGCCATCCTCGGCGGGCTCGACTCGACCACCGGGGCGCTGGCCGGAGGGCTGATCGTGGGCGTCACCGAGACGCTGATGAGCGGCTACCAGAGCGAGCTCGCCTTCCTGGGCCGCGGCATCGGCGACGCGGCGCCGTTCCTCGTGATGATCGTGATCCTGCTGCTGCGGCCCTCCGGGCTGTTCGGCACGAAGGAGCGGGCCCGTGTCTGACTCCACACCCACAGCCGCGACGTCCACCCCCGGTACGCCCGCACGGCGCGCGTACCGGACCCTCCGCGCCGCGCTGTGGCTCACGGTGCTCGCGGCGGCCGTGGCGGTGCCGTTCTACCTGGAGGGGTTCTGGCTGCAGGCGGGGCTGTTCGCGATGTCGGCGGCGATCGGCGCCATCGGGATCAATCTGCTGACCGGGGCGACCGGGCAGCTGTCCCTGGGGCATGCCTTCTTCCTCGCGGCCGGCGCGTACTCCTACGTCTACCTGTCGTCGGACCTGGGGCTGCCCACACCGCTCGCGGCCGTGGCGGCGGTGGCCGTCGCGGGCGTGTGCGGCGGGCTGTTCAGCCCGATCGCGGGCCGCCTCAGGGGCGCCTACCTCGGCATCGCCACGCTCGCCCTGATCTTCGTCGGCCAGCACATCCTGTTCAACGCCGAGCCCGTGACCGGCGGCTTCAACGGGCGGCCGGTGCCGCCGATGGAGCTGTTCGGGTTCGTCTTCGCCGACACCCCCGAGCTGGTGGTGCTGAACGTGCCGTTCGGGTCGCTCGAACGGCTGTGGTTCCTCGGGATCGCGCTGCTCGCGGGCGCGGCGGCGTTCGCCCGGGGCGTGCTGCGCGGCCGTCCCGGCCTGGCGATGAACACGATCAGGGACCACGAGATCGCCGCGGGCGTCATGGGCGTCCCGGTCGCCCGGTACCGCGCGGGCGTGTTCGTCCTGTCGTCCATGTACGGCGGGCTCGCCGGGGTGCTGGTCGCCCTGGTCTTCCAGCAGGTCGTGCCGGACTACTTCGGCATGCTGCTGTCGCTCGACTACCTCGCGATGATCGTGATCGGCGGCCTGGGATCGGTCGCCGGGGCGGTCGCCGGGGCCGCGTTCGTCTCCCTGCTCCCCCAGTTGCTCACCCGCTACAGCGACGCGCTGCCGCTGGTGGCCGAGCCGGGTTCCGGCGGGGTCTCCCCCGCCGAGGCCGCGCGGATCCTCTACGGCGCCGCCGTCGTCGCGGTGGTGCTGTTCCTGCCCGGCGGTCTGGCCGGGCTCGCCACGCGGCTGGGCCGCGTTCGACTCAAGGAGCTCAAATGGGCGAAATCGGCACCCGCGCCGGCATCGCGGCGTTAGCCCTGCTGTCCCTGGCCATCGCGACCTCGGCCGCGGGGTGTGCCAGCGACAAGGCGACAGGCGGCGGCGCGGACGCCGGGGCGGTGAGCGGGGACGGGGTCAAGACCGGCCCCGGCGTCACGGCCACCACGATCACCGTGGGCGCGCTCACCGACCTGACCGGCCCGTACGCGTCGTTCGGCAAGAGCCAGACGCAGGCGCAGCAGCTGTACTTCGACCAGGTCAACGCCGGCGGCGGGGTCTGCGGCCGCAAGTACGAGCTGGTCGTCCGCGACCACGGCTACGACACGCAGAAGGCGGTGGCGGCCTACACCGAGGTCGCGCCCAGGTCGGCGGCGATCGCGCAGTTCATCGGATCCCCGATGATCACCGCGCTGAAGCAGCGCATCGACGGCGACAAGCTGCTGACGATCCCGATGGCGTGGGCGACCACGCTGCTCGGCAGCCGGGCCATCCAGGTGACCGGCACGACGTACGACATCGACATGATCAACGGGGTCGAGTTCCTCAGGAAGGAGAAGGGCGTCAAGTCCGGCGACAAGATCGGGCACCTGTACTTCGAGGGCGACTACGGCGAGAGCTCGCTGAACGGCTCGAAGTACGCCGCGGACAAGCTCGGCCTGCAGCTCGTCGAGCAGAAGATCAAGGCGACCGACCAGGACATGAGCGCGCAGGTGGCGGCGTTCAAGGCGGCCGGGGTGAAGGCCGTGCTCGTCTCGGTGGGCCCCCGTCAGACGGCCTCGCTGGTCGGCGTGTCCCTCGCCAAGGGCATGGACGTGCCGTTCGTCGGCAGCAACTCGGCGTACTCGCCGCAGCTGCTCGGCACGCCGGCCGCGCCGGCCCTGCTCAAGGACTTCTACTACGTGACGGCGGGGACGCCGGTCAGCGCGAAGAACCCGGCGATGCAGAAGCTGGTGGCCGACTACCAGGCGAAGTACCCCGGCGAGACGCTCGACAGCGGGGTGGCCAGCGGCTGGAGCGCCGCGATGATCGTGGACGAGGCGATGAAGAAGGCCTGCGAGGCCAAGGACCTCAGCCGGGACGGCGTCCTGACCGCCCACCGCTCGCAGTCGAGCTTCGGCGGCGACTTCGGCACGCCGATGGACTTCACGTTCTTCGACAAGCCCGCCTCCCGCTCGTCGTACGTGCTCAAGCCCGACAAGGCGGCGCTCGGCGGCGCGGTGGTCTTCAGGGAGCCGGAGGTCTCCGAGCTGGCGAAGGACTACCCGGTGCCGGTGGGCTGACCCGCGAGGGGCCACGTCCGCGCCGGTGGGGCACTGGCTAGTATCCCCATGCCGAACAATCGTCTGGAGAATCGATGCGACGCACCATCTACGGCGAGGACCACGAGGCCTTCCGCGACTCCGTGCGGCAGTTCGTGATCCGCTCGGTCGCCCCGAGGGCCGAGGAGTTCATCGAGCGCCGGCTGATCGACCGCGAGGTGTGGCGGGAGGCCGGCCGGCAGGGACTCCTCGGCCTGGAGGTCCCCGAGGAGTACGACGGCGCGGCGGCGGGCGACTACCGCTTCAACGCCGTGCTCACCGAGGAACTGGCCGGGGTGGGCATGGCTCTGGCGTCCAGTTTCAGCATCCACTTCGACGTGGTCGCGCCGTACCTGGTGGAGCTGACGACGGACGAGCAGAGGAAGCGCTGGCTGCCGCCGTTCTGCTCGGGAGAGATGATCACGGCGATCGGCATGACCGAGCCGAGCGGCGGGTCGGACCTGGCGGCACTGCGCACCACCGCCGTCAGGGACGGCTCCGACTGGATCGTCGACGGCTCCAAGACGTTCATCACTAACGGCTACCAGGCCGACCTCGTCGTGATCGCGGCCCGGACCAGCCCGGAGAAGCGGGCCAAGGGCATCACGCTGTTCGCGATCGAGGAGGGCATGCCCGGCTTCCACCGAGGGCGCAAGCTCGACAAGGTCGGACAGCCGGAGGCCGACACGGCCGAGCTGTTCTTCGAGGGCGTGCGGGTGCCGGCCGCCAACGTGATCGGCGAGGTGGACCGGGGGTTCGTCGCGATGATGGAGCGCCTCCCCCAGGAACGGCTCGGCAGCGCGGTCACCAACATCGCGCACGCCGCCGCCGTGCTCGCCGAGACCCTGTCGTATGTGAAGGAGCGCAAGGCGTTCGGCCAGGCGATCGGCAGCTTCCAGTACAACAAGTTCACCCTCGCCGACCTCGTCACCAAGGTCGAGGTGACCCGGGCGTACGTCGACCAGTGCGTGGCCGCCCACGCCGACGGCGAGCTGACGGCGGTCGACGCGGCCAAGGCCAAGATGTGGACCGCCGAGGTGCAGAACCAGGTGATCGACGCCTGCGTGCAGCTTTACGGCGGCTACGGCTACATGAAGGAGTACCGCGTGGCGCGGGCCTGGATGGACGCCCGGGTGACCCGGATCTGGGCGGGGTCCAACGAGATCATGCGCGAGATCGTCGGCCGGGATCTGGGCCTGTGAACGACCGGACGGCTTACCCCCACTGGCGGGACGTGCCCACCCGGTGGAAGGACAACGACGTCTACGGGCACGTCAACAACGTCGTGCACTACTCGCTGATGGACACCGTGATCAACACCTGGCTGATCGAGGAGGCCGGGCTGGACATCCACGAGGGCCCGGCCATCGGGCTGTGCGTCGAGTCGCGCTGCTCCTACCGGGCCTCGGTGTCCTTCCCCCAGGTGATCAGCGTGGGCCTGCGGATCGGCCATCTGGGCCGCTCCAGCGTCCGCTACGAGCTCGGCCTGTTCACCGGGGACACACTGGTCGCCGAGGGCGACTTCACCCACGTCTTCGTGGACCGGCACACCCGCCGCCCCGTGGAGATCGGCCCACCCCTGCGTCCCGCCATGGAACGCCTCCTTCTCCGGCCCCCGGCGTGATCGCGTGGCCGGCTCAGCGGGTACGCGGGAAGCAGGTCAGGCGAGGCTGTCGAGCCAGGCGCGGTGGAGACGGGCGAACCGGCCGGCGCCGGCGATGAGACGGTCGGGCGGGCCGTCCTCCACGATCCGGCCGTGCTCCATGACGAGCACCCGATCGGCGATCTCCACGGTGGACAGGCGGTGGGCGATGATCAGCGCGGTCCGGTCGGCGAGGATCGTCCGCAGCGCCCGCTGCACCAGCCGCTCGCTCGGTACGTCGAGGCTGGAGGTGGCCTCGTCCAGGATCAGCACCGCTGGGTCGGCGAGGAAGGCCCGGGCGAACGCGACGAGCTGCCGCTGCCCCGCCGACATGCGGCCGCCGCGCTTGCCGACCTGCGTCTCGTACCGGCCGGGGAGCGCCGAGACGAACGTGTGGGCGCCGATGGCCTCGGCGGCCCGCTCGATCTCCACGTCCGGCGCCCCGGGCCGCCCGAACCGCACGTTGTCCGCGATCGTCCCGCTGAACAGGTAGTTCTCCTGGGTGACCATCACCACGTGGCGGCGCAGTGTGTCCTCGTCCAGGTCGCGCAGGTCGACGCCGTCGAGCAGCACCCGCCCGGCGACCGGGTCGTGGAACCGGGCGATGAGCTTGGCCAGCGTGGTCTTGCCCGCGCCCGTGGTGCCGACGACGGCCACGGTCTGCCCCGCGGGGATCTCCAGGTCGAGCAGCGGCAGCACCGGCGGGCCGTCGCCGTAGGCGAACCGGACGGCCTCGAAACGCAGCGCCCCGGCGGCGCGCGGCAGCGGCACCGGGCGGCGCGGTTCGGCCACCGAGGGCCGCTCCTCCAGCACGCCCGACAGCTTCTCCAGCGCCGCCCCCGCGGACTGCAGGGCGTTGTAGAACTGCGAGATCTCCTGCATCGGCTCGTAGAACTGCCGCAGGTAGAGAAGGAACGCGGCCAGCACGCCGACCGTGACCGTGCCGCGCAGCGCGAGCAGGCCGCCGTACAGCAGGACGGCGGCGACCGTCACGTTGCCGATCAGCTTGATGCCGGGCATGAACACCGCGACCAGGCGCATGCCGCGGGTGTTGGCGGCCCGGTAGCCGTCGTTGAGCCGCTCGAAGATCTCCTGGTTGCGCGGCTCCCTGCGGAACGCCTGCACCGCGCGGATCCCGGTCATCGACTCCACGAAGTGGACGATGACCAGCGCGACCGCCTCCCGCGTACGGCGGTAGACGACGCTCGACTGGCGGCGGAACCACCGGGTGAACAGCAGCAGGACCGGCAGCGGCAACAGCGCCACCAGACCGAGGCGCACGTCGAGCACGAGCAGCATGACCGCGGTGCCGCACAGCGTGAGCACGGCCGTGACCAGGCCGTCGAATCCGGACTCGAGCAGCTCCGCGATGGCGTCCACGTCGGAGGTGAGCCGGGAGATGACCCGCCCCGAGGTGTACTTCTCGTGGAACGGCAGCGACAGCCGCTGGAAGTGGTCGAAGACCCGGCGGCGCAGCTCCAGCAGGATGTCCTGGCCGATCCGGCCCGACATCTGCAGGAACGCCTGCCGGGTGAACGCCTGCGTGAGCGCCGCGGCCAGCACCGCGCCGACGATCGCGAGCAGCGTGCCCGCGCCCTGCCCGCGCAGCATGGGCGGAATGCCGTCGTCGATGCCCGCCTTCACCAGGTACGGCAGGGCCAGCCCGGCCACGTTGGACACCACGATGACCGCGGTGAGCACGGCGATCGCCCGGCGGTGCGGGCGCAGCAGGTCGCCGAGCAGCCGGCGCGACCGGGTGCGCAGCAGCAGGGAGACGCGCTCCGGGATCTCGTCCCGGTCCTCCGCCGCCACCCCCCGCCACGCTGTGTTTCCCGCTCGCTCGTCGGGGCGCTCGCTTGCGGCTCGCTCGGTGTTGTCCGCTTCGCGGGTCATCGGATCAAACCCTCGGGGTCGAGGTCGGCGTCCTGGGCGAGCAGTTCGCGATACTCCGGCACGTCCGACAGCAGGTCGCCGTGGCGGCCGACGTGCGTGACGGTGCCGTCGCGCAGCAGCGCCACCCGGTCGGCGAGCAGCACGGTCGAGGCGCGGTGCGCCACGACGATGCCGGTGGCCTCCGCGAGCACCCGCCGCAGCGCCTCCTCGACCAGCGCCTCGGTCTCCACGTCGAGCGCCGACAGGGTGTCGTCGAGGACGAGCACCCGCGGCCTGCCGAGCACGGCCCTGGCCAGCGCGAGCCGCTGCCGCTGACCGCCCGACAGCGACATCCCCTGCTCCCCGATGCGGGTGTCGAGGCCCCACGGCAGGTCGTAGGCGAACGTCGCCTGCGCGATCTCCAGCGCCTGCCCGATCTCCTCCTCGGAGGCGTGCCCGTGGCCGAGCGTCACGTTCTCGCGCACGCTCATCGAGAAGAGCGTGGGCTCCTCGAACGCGGTGGCGACCACCGAGCGCAGCGAGGTCAGCGACAGCTCCCGCACGTCGCGCCCGTCGATCGTGACGCGGCCGGCGGTGACGTCGAGCAGGCGGGGCACGAGCGCGGTCAGCGTCGTCTTGCCCGACCCGGTGGCCCCCACGAGCGCGACGGTCTCCCCCGGCCGCACCTCCAGCCACACGTCGCGCAGCACCGGACGGTCGGCTCCCGGGAAGCGGAACCCCGCGCCCTCGAACCGCACGTGACCGCGCGGACGATCGAGGACGGCCGGGCCGCCGCTGATCGCGGGCACCGTGTCGAGCACCTCGACCACCCGGTCGGCCGAGGTCATCGCCTCCTGGCCCATGGCGAGGATGTATCCGAGCGAGGCGACCGGCCAGACGAGCTGGAGGACCAGCGTGGTGAAGGCGACCAGCGTGCCGAGCGTCAGCGCGCCGGCGCCGACCGCGATCGCGCCCAGCAGCAGGACCAGGGCGAGAGTGACGTTCGGCACGACCTCGAGGAAGGTGAAGAACCGCGAGGCCAGCCGCACCTTCGCCAGCGAGATGCGGCGGATCTCGCGGGCGGCGGCGGCGAAGTTCGCGAAGACGTACTCGCGCCGGCCGAACGCCTTGACCGTGCGGATTCCCACGGCCGACTCCTCGACCAGTGTGGCGAGGTCGCCCTGCTGGTCCTGCACCTGCCGGGAGATGACGATGTAGCGCCGCTCGAACCGCAGCGACAGGGCCACGACCGGGACGGCGGAGACGGCGACGACCAGGCCGAGCGGCCAGTACATCCGCAGGAGCACCACGGCGACCGCGGTGAGCTGCAGGATGTTCATGATCAGGAACAGCACGCCGAAGCCGAGGAAACGGCGGATCGTGGACAGGTCGGTCGTCGCCCGGGACAGGAGCTGGCCCGACTGCCACCGGTCGTGGAAGCTCATCGGCAGCCGCTGGAGGTGCCGGTAGAGGTCGTCGCGGATAGCGGTCTCCAGGCCGAGGACCGGCCCCGCCTGCGACCATCGGCGGACGAACGTGAGGACCGCCTCGGCGACGCCGAGGCCGAGGGCCAGCAGCCCCAGCGGGACCAGCCCGCCGTGATCCCCGTGGGCCACGGGCCCGTCGATGATCTCCTTGCCGACGAGCGGGATCACCGTGCCGGCGGCGATCCCGAGCAGCGCCGCGATCCAGGACACCACCAGGCTGCGCCGGTACGGGCGCAGGTAGGACCGCAACCGCCACAACGAGCCCCACGAGGACCGGCGGACACCGGGCCCCAGTGCCTGTTCCAGTGCCTGTTCCGGTGCCTGTGCCTGTGGGGAGTCCATCAACGGGCGCAGCGCTCCTCCGGCGTCTGACAGGACAGGACGACTCGCTCCTGCCATGCTCCGTCGAAGGGCGCCGCGCCTTCAAGGGGTTTTCGCCCGCCGCCGGGTGTCACAGCCCGGCGGAGCCGGGCCGGGGCACAGCCCGGCGGAGCCGCCTCAGCGCGGGTGGGCGACCGCCGACCCGATGGTGTGGACGCGCAGCGAGTTGGTGGAGCCGTGGTTGCCGGGCGGCGAGCCGGCCACGATGACGATCTTGTCGCCCTTCTCGCAGACGCCGAGCGACAGCAGCGAGGCCTCCACCTGGCGGACCATGTCGTCGGTGTGGTGGACGAACGGCACCTCGAACGTCTCCACGCCCCACGTCAGCGCGAGCTGGCCGCGCACCAGCGGGTTGGAGGTGAACGCCAGCAGCGGGATCGGCGAGCGGTAGCGGGCCAGTCGCCGGGCGGTCTCACCGGACATCGTGAACGCCACCAGGGCCTTGGCGTTGACGATCGCGCCGACCTCGGCCGCGGCGCGGGCGATGGCGCCGCCGGTCGTCTCCGGCAGGCGCTCCAGGGTGTGGGTGGCCTGAAGGTAGGTGCCCTCCGCGGCGACCGCGATGCGGGCCATGGTGGCGACCGACTCGATCGGGTAGGTGCCCACCGAGGTCTCGCCGGACAGCATCACCGCGTCGGCGCCGTCCATCACCGCGTACGCGACGTCGGACGCCTCGGCGCGGGTGGGCCTGGGGGCGCTCATCATCGAGTCGAGCATCTGGGTGGCCACGATGACCGGGTGGGCCTTCTCCCGGCACAGCTCGATGATGCGGCGCTGGACGATCGGCACCTGCTCCAGCGGAAGCTCGACGCCAAGGTCGCCGCGGGCGACCATCACGCCGTCGAAGGCGTCGACGATCTCCTCGAGACGGTCGACGGCCTGCGGCTTCTCGATCTTGGCGAGGAGCGGGAGCCTGACGCCCTCCTCCTCCATGATCGCGTGGACGAGCGCGGCGTCCTCCGGCGACCGGACGAACGACAGGGCGATCATGTCGAAGCCGGTGCGCAGCGCCCAGCGCAGGTCCTCCTCGTCCTTGTCCGTGAGCGCGGGGGCGCTGACGGCGACGCCGGGGAGGTTGAGGCCCTTGTTGTCCGAGATCATGCCACCGATGACGACGCGGGTGACGACGCGCGGCCCCTCGACCGCGGTCACCTCGAGGTTCAGCCGGCCGTCGTCCACGAGGATCGTGTCACCGGGCTTGACGTCGCCCGGCAGGCCCGAGTACGTGGTGGAGACGATGTCCCGGTCGCCGGGGACGTCCTCGGTCGTGATGGTGAAGACGTCGCCGTAGCCGAGACGTACGGGACCGGAGGCGAAGCGGCCGACACGAATCTTGGGCCCCTGCAGGTCGGCGAGGACGCCGACGGCGCAGCCCAGCTCGTCGGCGGCGGCCCTGACCCGGTCGAACACCTCCTTGTGCAGCTCGTGGCTGCCGTGCGAGAGGTTGAAGCGGGCGACGTTCATGCCCGCCTTGATGAGCTCGCGTAGGCGCTCCGGTGAGGAGGTGGCGGGCCCGAGGGTACAGACGATCTTTGCTCGACGACTCACAGCACTACCCTAATTGGTACAGACCACTTGCAGTGACGGCGCACACAGCCGTCGCCTGATGTTCAGACACTTCACGCGATCATCCGCGTGCCCTAGCCTTGGCAGCCATGGGACGTACCCGGACCTGGGGGGTAATAACGGCGCTGTTCACCCTGGCCGCGTGCGGAGGCCAGGGTACCGAATCGACGGCCCCTCCGACGGGCGTTTCGGTATCGCTCAACCAATGGCGCAGCGACGAGGCGTCCCACGCGCTGGAAGTCTCCGTGCGCAACGACACCACGACGCCCGTCCGCTTCCTGGACGTCCAGCTGGTCACCGGCTCGTTCGCGACGCTCCCGCCGGCCCGCGTGGACGCCACCCTCGGCAGGACGCCGCGCACGGACCTGCGGATCCCGTACGGCGAGGCGCGTTGCGATCCGGTGACGATCCCGCCGGTCGAGCCCGCCACGGTGGTCGCGCACGTCCAGATCGCCGGCGGACCGACGCGTAAGGCGGTGTTCCCGGTCCGTCACCCCGACCCCACCCTGGACGGCCTGGTGAAGGCCGAGTGCGGGGCGTACATCCTGCGCCGGTCGGTGGACGTGACGTTCGGGGACGCGTGGACCAGGGCGGGCCGGGCCCTCCACGGCGACCTCGTCGTCACCAGGAAGGGCGGATCGGAGCCGGTCACGATCGACGACCTCGGCGCCACCACGCACTACACGCTGCTGCCCCGCTCCGGGAAGCGCCGGCCGGTGGCGGTGCTCGCGGCGGACGCAACGCGGCTGGAGATCCCCGTGGAGGTCACCCCGATGCGCTGCGACTGGCACGCCTTCGCGGAGGCAAAGAAGGCCTACCTGTTCCCCGTCTACGCCGTCGTGGGCGGCGGAGAGAGGCGCTACCTCATCGCGACGCCTCCGGCTCCGGTGCAGCGGACGTTCCTGTCGTACGCGCAGGACGTGTGCGGCGTCGGCGGATCCTGACCGCGAGACCGGCCCAGGAGGCGAGCACGACGGCGATCACGGCCAGCCGCACGTGCGTGACGTACGCCTCCGGGTAGACGACGCCCTCGATGTAGGTGTCGATGAAGCCGCCGGGCAGCAGGCCGCGCTCCCCCGCCCTGGCCCGCCCCCAGTTCTCCAGCGCGGTCAGCGGGCACTCCACGAGCCCGGCGAGCTGCACCAGCCCCCAGGCGCACAGCCCGAGGTGCGGCCAGATCAGCCGGGGCCGCCGCCAGGCGAGGAAGCCGCCCAGGGCGATGTAGGCGATGACGAGGAAATGCGCCACCATCGTGGCCTGCCAGACGAGCCGGTAGATCATGGTCTGCCCTCCTCCGCGAAGGAGGGTAGGCCGCCGCCGCCCGCCGGGGCATCCGGCGGGCTACTCAGGCGCGTACTCAGATCGACGCGTGCTCGGGACGGCGCGGCTCAGGGCGAGACGGTGGCCGCCCGGGCGGCGTCGACCAGGCCGTGGCCGAAGAAGCCGTTCTTGTCCGTGGGCCCCTCGCAGACGTGGGTCTCGCCGGTGCCGTAGCGGTAGGTCCGCGGCGTGGGGCAGCCCTTCGGGATCGCCGTCGCGTACAGCAGGCGCTCCACCTGCGCGGGGTCCATCTGGAGCCCGCCCTTGCCCGGCTTGCCGAACCGGCCGATGATCAGCGCCGCCACGCCGGTGACGTGCGGCGCGGCCATGGACGTGCCCTCCATGTACTGGTAGTAGGCGCATCTGCCGCCCTGGCAGTCGCGGATCACTGAGGGCGTCTTCGGCTTGCCGTTCGCGAACAGGAGGCCCCTGGCACGCAGGACGTGCTCGGGGGCGGCGGCCAGGATCTCCCGGGTGGCGCCCTTGAGATCGGTGCCGCCGTCGAACATGTCGCCGCCCGGCGCGGCGATGTCGGTCTGCTCGACGCCGTAGTCGGAGTACCCCGCCTTGCGCCCGCTGGGGCCGACCGAGGACACCGAGATGACGCCGTCGAGCTCCGCGGGGACGTTGAGGCAGGTGTTGTCGACGGGCCGCTTCCGCTCCGACCCGCGCGGGAAGTCCGGGCTGGCGGTGTCCGTCTTCGGCTTGCCGAGGTCGCCGCCGGAGTTGCCGATGGCGGTGATCAGCGTGACGCCGTGCGCCCGGGCGTACTTGACCGCCCGGCGCATCCCCTCCAGGATCGCCCGCTGCTCCAGCCGCTCCCTGGGGCTGTCGCTCGGGTTGTTCGCGCAGTTGAACGTCCAGGGGTCGACGTAGAAGCTCATGTTGACCACGTCGACGCCGACGTCGGCGGCGTACTCCAGGGCGTCCATGGTGGGCTTGAGGAAGAAGAAGCCCGAGTCGGTGCCGGCGCGGAGGTTGACCAGCGAGACGTCGGGCGCGACCCCGCTGACGCCGAGGCCGTTGATCGGCGAGCCGATCGTGCTCGCGACGTGGGTGCCGTGGCCGTCGTCGTCGACGTCCGCCGGGTCCTTGCAGCCCTTGTGCTCGCAGGGGCCGTCGAGCTTCTTGCCGTTCTCGTCGGTGGGCTGGTCGATCACGAAGTTGCGGCTCAGCGCCCGGTTGAAGTTCGGCGCGATGTCGGGGTGCCTGCCGTCGATCCCGGTGTCGATGACGCCCACGAGCACCTTGTGGCTGCCCCGGGCCTTGGCGTACGAGCCGCTCGGCGTGGCGCCGATCATCTTCATGTCCCACTGACGGTCCGACAGCGGGTCGCCGCCGGGCGCCTTCCTGACGTCCGCCGCGCCCGTCCCGAGGGCCCGCGCGCCGGCCGAGGCGGGCACGTCCGCGGTCTTGCCGACGGGACGGTCGAGCGTGACGCCGACCACGGAGGGGTCGGCGCCGATCTTCACCGGGTCGGACGCGCGCACGACGAGGTAGCCGAGCTTGTCGTCCCGCCCCCGCACCGTGCCTCCGGCCGCCTCGACCGCCCGCTGCGCGGCGGCCCGGCCTCCGTCGGTGTAGAAGACCAGGTAGTCCTGCGAAGGCTCGGACGCGGTCGCCGCCCCCTGCAGGCCCCCCAGCCCGCCGAGCAGCGTGATGGACATGATGGCCCCGGCGAGCCGCCCCCGTGCGTACAACGATCCTCCTCGGTTGCGGGCCCCCGGTGCCGGGGCCCCTCGATCCGGGCTCAAGCATCCTCCCCGGCGGCCGCGCACGCTCGCAAGCCGGCCACCGAAAAGGGATATGCCCGTTTTATCCCCGCAAAGCCGGACGGCCGTGGTCCGGTCCCCTGGGACCACGGCCGCCGGATCACACCTCAGACGAGAGGCCGCGCCGTCGGCGGGATGGGAACGGGCAGGACGGTCCGCCCGCTCAGGTAGCGGTCGACCGCCGCCGCCGCAGACCGGCCCTCGGCGATCGCCCACACGATCAGCGACTGGCCCCGGCCCATGTCGCCGGCCGCGAACACGCCCTCGACCGACGTCTCGTACGACGCGTTCCTGGCCACGTTGCCCCGGGCGTCGAAGAACGACTCCGCGTCGCCGGACAGCGCCGCGAGGTCGTTCAGCAGCGGGCCCTTCTCCGGGCCGAGGAAGCCCATCGCGAGCGTGACCAGCTCGGCCGGGATCTCCCGCTCGGTGCCGGGGATCGGCTTGAACCCCGCCGCCGGGCCCTCGACCTCGACCAGGCGCAGCGCCCGCACGTTGCCCTCGTCGTCGCCGGCGAACTCCGTGGTGGACACGGCGTACACGCGGTCGCCCGCCCCGGCCTCGAGCTCCTCGTGCGCGCTCTCCATCTTGAACAGCAGCGGGTAGGTCGGCCACGGCTGGCTGCCCGGGCGGGCCGCCGGCGGCCTCGGCATGATCTCCAGCTGGGTGACGGAAAGGGCCCCCTGCCGGATCGCCGTGCCGATGCAGTCGGCGCCGGTGTCACCGCCGCCGATCACGACGACGTGCTTGCCCTTCGCCGAGATCGGCGACTCGGGGAAGTCGCCCTCCTGCGCCTTGTTGGCCGGCGGGAGGTACTCCATCGCCTGGTAGACGCCCTTGAGCTCGCGGCCGGGCACCGGCAGGTCGCGCCACGCCGTGGCGCCGCCCGCCAGCACGACCGCGTCGAACTCCTCGCGGAGCCGCTCCACCGTGACGTCCACGCCGACGTCGACACCGGTGCGGAACTCGGTGCCCTCGGCCTCCATCTGGGCGATGCGGCGGTCGACGTGCCGCTTCTCCATCTTGAACTCGGGGATGCCGTAGCGGAGCAGCCCGCCGATCCGGTCGGCCCGCTCGAACACGACCACGTCGTGCCCCGCGCGGGTGAGCTGCTGCGCGGCGGCGAGGCCCGCCGGGCCCGAGCCGACGACCGCGACCTTGCGGCCCGTCTTCACGGCGGGCGGCTGCGGCGTGACCCAGCCCTCGGCGAAGGCGCGGTCGACGATCTCGACCTCGACCCGCTTGATCGCGACCGGGTCGGAGTTGATGCCGAGCACGCACGCCGACTCGCACGGCGCCGGGCACAGACGGCCGGTGAACTCCGGGAAGTTGTTGGTCGCGTGCAGCCGCTCGATCGCCTCACGCCAGTCGTCGCGATAGACGAGGTCGTTCCACTCGGGGATGAGGTTCCCGAGCGGGCAGCCGTTGTGGCAGAACGGGATGCCGCAGTCCATGCAGCGGGCCGCCTGCTTGGTGAGCGCGGGCTTGGGGAAGTCCTCGTAGACCTCGCGCCAGTCGCGGATGCGGACGTCGACCGGGCGGCGCGCCGGCAGCTCGCGCCCGTGTGTCAGGAACCCCTTCGGGTCAGCCATCGGTGTACCCCCCTTATCCGTGTGCGGCGGCCATGACCGCCTCGTCGATGTCGCGACCCTCGGCCTCGGCGGCGGCCCGCGCCAGCAGGACCCGCTTGTAGTCCGACGGCATCACCTTGGAGAAGCGGCCGAGCGCGACGTCCCAGTCGGCGAGCAGCGCCTTGGCCACCGTGGACCCGGTCTCCGCGAAGTGCCTGTCGACGATCTCCCGCAGGAACTCGGCGTCCTCGTCGTCCAGCGCCTCCAGCTCGACCATCTCGCGGTTGACCCGCTCGGGCCGCAGGTCGAGCACGTACGCGACGCCGCCCGACATGCCGGCGGCGAAGTTGCGGCCGGTCGGCCCGAGGACGACGGCCCGGCCGCCGGTCATGTACTCGCAGCCGTGGTCGCCCACGCCCTCGACGACGGCGGTCGCGCCGGAGTTGCGGACGCAGAACCGCTCGCCCACGACGCCGCGGACGAAGACCTCGCCGGACGTCGCGCCGTACAGGCCGACGTTGCCGGAGATGACCTGCGTCTCGGCCTCGAACGGCGCGTCGGGGTGCGGGCGGACGACGAGGCGGCCGCCCGACAGGCCCTTGCCGAGGTAGTCGTTGGCGTCGCCGGTCAGCCGCAGCGTGACGCCGCGCGGCACGAACGCGCCGAACGAGTTGCCGGCCGACCCGGTGAACGACACGTCGATCGTGTTGTCCGGCAGGCCGGCGCCGCCGTACCGCTTGGTCACCTCGTGGCCGAGCATGGTGCCGACCGTGCGGTTGACGTTGCGGATGGGCAGCTCCAGCGTCACCGGCTCGCCGAGGTTCAGCGCGCCCTCGGCGAGCTGGATCAGGGTGTTGTCCAGCGCCTTGTCGAGCCCGTGGTCCTGCTCGACGACCTTGCGGCGCGGGGTGCCCTCGGGCAGCTCCGGCTGGTGCAGGATCGGCGACAGGTCGAGTCCGGAGGCCTTCCAGTGCTCGACGGCCTGGGTGGTGTCGAGCAGGTCGGCCCGCCCGATGACCTCGTCCAGCGAGCGGTAGCCGAGCTCGGCGAGGTACTCGCGCACCTCCTGGGCGATGAACTCGAAGAAGTTCACCACGAACTCGGGCTTGCCGGTGAACCGCTTGCGCAGCTCGGGGTTCTGCGTGGCCACGCCCACCGGGCAGGTGTCGAGGTGGCAGACCCGCATCATGACGCAGCCGGAGACGACCAGCGGAGCGGTGGCGAAGCCGTACTCCTCGGCACCGAGCAGCGCCGCGATGATCACGTCGCGGCCGGTCTTGAGCTGGCCGTCGGCCTGCACGACGATGCGGTCGCGCAGCCCGTTGAGCAGCAGCGTCTGCTGGGTCTCGGCCAGGCCGAGCTCCCAGGGGGCGCCCGCGTGCTTGACCGAGGTCAGCGGGGAGGCGCCGGTGCCACCGTCGTGGCCGGAGATCAGCACGACGTCGGCGTGGGCCTTGCTGACGCCCGCCGCCACGGTCCCGACCCCGACCTCGGCGACCAGCTTCACGTGGACGCGGGCGCGCGGGTTGGAGTTCTTCAGGTCGTGGATGAGCTGGGCCAGGTCCTCGATCGAGTAGATGTCGTGGTGCGGCGGCGGCGAGATGAGGCCGACGCCGGGCGTGGAGTGCCGGGTCTTGGCGATCCACGGGTACACCTTGTGGCCGGGCAGCTGGCCGCCCTCGCCGGGCTTGGCGCCCTGCGCCATCTTGATCTGCAGGTCGTCGGCGTTGACGAGGTACTCGCTGGTCACGCCGAAGCGGCCGGAGGCCACCTGCTTGATCGCGCTGCGCCGCGCGGGGTCGTACAGCCGCTCGGGGTCCTCGCCGCCCTCGCCGGTGTTCGACTTGGCGCCGAGCCGGTTCATCGCGATGGCCAGCGTCTCGTGCGCCTCCATGGAGATGGAGCCGTACGACATGGCGCCGGTGGAGAACCGCCTGACGATCGACTCGACCGGCTCGACCTCGTCGATCGGCACGGGCGCGCCGGCGGGACGCAGCTTGAACAGACCGCGCAGCGTCATGAGATTCTCGGACTGCCCGTCCACGAGGGACGTGTACTCCTTGAAGATCTCGTACCGCCGGGTGCGGGTGGAGTGCTGCAGCTTGAAGACGGTGGTCGGGTTGAACAGGTGCGGCTCGCCCTCGCGGCGCCACTGGTACTCGCCGCCGACCTCCAGCCGCCGGTGCGGGTTCTCCGCGCGGGGGTAGGCCCGCGCGTGCCGCTCCAGAGCCTCCGTGGCGAGCACGTCGAAGCCGACGCCGCCGAGACGGGAGGTGGTGCCGGTGAAGCACTGGTCGATGACCTCGGCGCCGAGGCCGAGTGCCTCGAAGATCTGCGCACCGGTGTAGGAGGCGACCGTGGACACGCCCATCTTGGACATGACCTTCAGCACGCCCTTGCCGTACGCCTTGATCAGGTTGCGCACGGCCTTGCGCGGGTCGAGGTCGAGCCGGCCCGTCGCGATCATGTCCTCGACCGTCTCCAGGGCGAGGTAGGGGTTGATCGCGCTCGCGCCGTAGCCGATGAGCAGGGCCATGTGGTGGCACTCGCGGGCCTCGCCGGTCTCGATCACGAGGCCGACACGGGTGCGGGACTTCTCCCGGATGAGGTGGTGGTGCACCGCGCCGGTGAGCAGCAGCGACGGGATCGGCGCCCGCTCGCGGGACGACCCGCGGTCGGACAGCACGATGATCCGCGCGCCGTCCTCGATGGCCCGGGAGACCTCCTGGCGGATCTCCTCCAGCCGCCGCACCAGCGCCTCGCCGCCGCCGGCCGCGTCGAACAGGCCGGACACGACGTACGGCTGGAAGCCGGGCAGCGCGCCCTCGTCGTTGATGTGGACGATCTTCGCGAGCTCGTCGTTGTCGATCACCGGGTAGGGCAGCACGAGCCTGCGGCAGGAGGCCGGACCGGGGTCGAGCAGGTTGCCCTCGGGGCCGATCGTCGACTGCAGCGAGGTGACGAGCTCCTCGCGGATGGCGTCCAGCGGCGGGTTGGTGACCTGCGCGAACAGCTGGCTGAAGTAGTCGAACAGCAGCCGCGGCTTCTCGCTCAGCACCGCCACCGGGGTGTCGGTGCCCATCGAGCCGATCGGCTCGGCGCCGTTCTTCGCCATCGGCGTGAGGATGACCCGCAGCTCCTCCTCGGTGTAGCCGAAGGTCTGCTGCCGCTTGACCAGCGCCTCGTGGGTCGGGTGCTCGTGCTCGCGCTCGGGCAGCTCCTCGAAGCGGACCAGGCCCGCGTGCAGCCACTCGCCGTACGGCTCGGCGGCGGCGAGCTCGGCCTTGATCTCGTCGTCCTCGATGATCCGGCCGCGCGCGGTGTCGACCAGGAACATCCGGCCCGGCTGCAGGCGGCCCTTGCGGACGACCTTCTCCTGCGGGATGTCGGACAGCACGCCCGCCTCGGAGGCGAGCACGACGAGGCCGTCGTCGGTCACCCAGAACCGGCCCGGGCGCAGGCCGTTGCGGTCGAGGACCGCGCCGACCAGCGTGCCGTCGGAGAAGGTGATCGACGCGGGGCCGTCCCACGCCTCCATGAGCGTGGAGTGGAACTCGTAGAAGGCCCGGCGGGCCGGGTCCATCTCCGTGTGGTTCTCCCACGCCTCCGGGATCATCATCAGCACGGCGTGCGGCAGCGACCGGCCGCCGAGGTGCAGCAGCTCCAGCGTCTCGTCGAACGAGGCGGTGTCGGAGCCGTCGGGGTCGCAGATCGGGAACAGCCGCCGCAGGTCGCCCGGGATCAGGCCGGTGGCGAGCATCGCCTCGCGGGCGCGCATCCAGTTGCGGTTGCCGCGCACGGTGTTGATCTCGCCGTTGTGCGCGACGTACCGGTACGGGTGGGCCAGCGGCCAGGAGGGGAAGGTGTTGGTCGAGAAGCGCGAGTGGACCAGCGCGATGGCGCTGACGTAGCGCTCGTCGGACAGGTCGGCGAAGAACGGGTCGACCTGCAGCGAGGTCAGCATGCCCTTGTAGACGATCGTCCGCGAGGACAGCGAGGCGAAGTAGACGTCCGCCTCGTGCTCGGCCCGCTTGCGGAAGGCGAACACGATCCGGTCGAGGTCGACGCCGGTCTCGCCGCCGGGCGAGGTCACGAACAGCTGGGCGAAGTGGGGCATGACCGCGCGTGCGGTGGCGCCGGGCAGGTCGCGGTCCACCGGCAGGTCGCGCCAGCCGAGGACGGTGACGCCCTCCTCGGCGGCGATCTCCTCGATGAGGCCGACCGCGGAGGCCCTCGCCTGCTCGTCCAGCGGCAGGAACGCGGTGCCCGCGGCGTACGCGCCCTCGGGCGGCAGCGGGAAGTCCACTGTCGCGCGGAAGAACGCGTCGGGGATCTGGGTGAGGATGCCCGCACCGTCGCCGGTGTCCGGCTCGCTGCCGCTGGCACCCCGGTGGTCGAGGTTGCGGAGCGCGGTCAGTGCCTTGGCGACGATGTCGTAGCTGCGGCGGCCGGCGACATCGGCCACCATGGCTACGCCACAGGCGTCGTGCTCGAATCCGGGGTCGTAGAGTCCCTGGGGCTCGGGGAGACCTCCGGGAAGGCCAAGGCGGGCAGCAGGCATGTAGTCACTCCCGTCGTCAACGTCTGCGTGGAACAGAGGGACGACGCTGGCCCTGCTGCGGGTTGAGTGCTTTAGAGATTACAACACGCTGCCGGAATAGTGCCCCCCAGGTCCGCTTCGCGAACCTTCACAGGTCAGCGCCGTGGATATGGTTTGCGCATGAGTGGTCATGAGGCGATCGACGAACTGCTCGCGGAGGCCGGCGTGGACGGCCTGCGCCTGCGCGGAGCGCTGGCGCTCCTGTCCGGCGGCCGCTGGTGGACCTTGTCCGACCTGGTCAGGGAGACCGCGACGTCGCGGCGGACGATCGAGTCGCTGCTGCGGGTGCTCCCCCTCGAGCACAGCGGTGACCGTGTCCGTATTCCCAGCGATCAGGTCAACCGCTACAACGTCCCATTCGATACGGATATTTCCGGTCTCGGGAATCCGGTCTCCGAAATGGTCGCGGCGCACGCCGAGACGCTCGACCGCCTGGAGACCCTGATCGCCGGAGCCCCCCGGGGGCGGCACGCGCTCGACCACGTCTCCGCGACCGCGGAGACGGTTCTGCGCCGGGCCCTGCTGCTGGGGCGGCGGTTCTGGCTGCCCGGCGCCCGCCTGCTGTGCGTCGGCGACCACGATCTGACCTCGCTGGCCGTGCGGATGGTCCACCCCGAGGTCGAGGTCGCCGTGGCCGACATCGACGACCGCATCCTGGAGTACATCGACGCCCAGGACCTGGGAGTGCGCACCCGCTGGGCGGACCTGCGCCTCGGCCTGCCGCCGTCGCTGCGCGGCTGGGCCGACCTCGCGATCACCGACCCGCCGTACACGCCGGACGGGATCGGGCTGTTCGCCGCCCGCGCCGCCGAGGGCCTGCGCGACCGCGACCAGGGACGCATCCTGGTGGCCTACGGCGCGTCCGAGCGCACCCCGATGCTCGCCCTCAAAGTGCAGAAGGCTCTCATCGACCTCAACTTGCTGCAAGAGGCGATATTTCCGCACTTCAACCGGTATCACGGCGCGGAGGCGATCGGCAGCGCGGCGGACCTGTACGTGCTGCGCCCCACCACGAAGACGTGGCCGGCGATCGCCGCCCGGCTCGACCGCCTCGCCACGGCCATCTACACGCAGGGCCCCCAGGCCGTCGAGTCCGCCCCGGCGGCGCCGCCCGGCGAGGCGGCCGTGAAGGCGTTCGGGCCGGACCTGCTCGCCGGCGACTGGCCGCGCGGCCTGCTGCCCCAGGTGCCGCGCACCCGGCTCGCCACCCTGCTGGCCAAGCCGTACGCCGCGGATCCCGGGCGCGTGGCGATCGCCGTGCCGGCCGGGCTGGAGGCGGCGCTGCCCCGCCTGCTGCTCGCGACGCGCGCCCGGCACGTGCGCGTGCTCACGGCCGGTCCGATCACGGACCCGGCCGCGCTGGCCGCGCTGCTGGCCCCCGTCTACTCGCTGACCGTCGCGCCCTCGGAAACGGGCCACGTGCTCGACGCCGTACGGCTCGCGCGGCCGGACGGCGGCACGGACCGGGCGGTGCGCACGATCATGGACAACGCGCACGGAAAGGTCGCCAACACCTGGCGGGAGGCGCTCACCGAGACGGCCGGGCTCACCAAGCGGCAGGCCAGGGCGGCCGTCGAGGAGGCCGCGCCGTGGGCACTGGACGCCACGCCGCTCGAACTCCCCCTCCACCGGTTCGCCCAGATGGCGGCGCTGATCACCGCGACGCGGCTACCGGGCGGCGGGGAGGGAGGCTGACGGCTGCACCGAAGTGGTCGCGCCGGGGTCGGTGGGAGGAGCCTCCGAGGGCTGGGCGGTGTCGGCCGGGCCCGGCGGCTGCGCGGGGTCCGACGGCACCCCGGCGACCTTGACCACGCGGCGGAAGACCGCCTTCTCGGCCTCCCGCACGGCCAGGCCGAGCATGATGAAGTCGTCCCTCTCCCCCGGTTCCGCGCCGTCGGTCCTGCCGACCCAGGCCACCCCGAGGTAGTGCCCCAGGACGTAGGCGTCGGCCTCGCTGTAGGCGCCGAACCTCGCGCGGGGCGAGTCCAGCGGCTGCACCCAGGCGCCCCGGTAGAGCGACGTGAGCGACTTCGCCAGCGAGTCGGCCGCCGCGACGTCCGCGAGGTTGAACAGGGTGTACTGCGCGACGTACGCGCCGTCGGCCGTGGTGTACAGGCCGCGGACCGCCTGTGTGCATCCGGCCTCGGCCAGGGCGTCGGCGAGGTCGGCTCCCCACACCGCGCCGGCGCAGGACTGGTCCAGACGGCTGGCGAGCCTGCGCAGCGTGACCTTCCCGGCCGTGAGCGTCCGCGCGCCGAACACCTCCTGGGCGGTCAGCGGCGCGGAGTCGGCCTTCCGATCCCGCACCGGGGCCAGTTCCTTCAGCGTCGGCCAGGACTGGAAGGACGCGGGAAGTCCCTCCCCGACCACGCCGCCCGCCGCCTGCGCCGCCGGCGGCGCAGGCGGCCCGCCGATCGCGTTGATCGTCAGCGTCAGCACCAGGGCGATCGCCAGCACTCCCGCACCGACGACCGACCACACGAACACCCGCTGCTGCCTGTCGTCCAGCCCCAGCTCGGTGAGGGCGGCCCCGGTCCTGCCCGGGGCCGGCGCGGACGACCGGCGCTTGCGCTTGGTCATAGACCGCCGGTTCCAATCAGCGAGCCCAGGCCCCAGGTCAGCGCCGCGGCCACGGCGCCCACCACGAGCTGGCGCAGGCCGCTGAACCACCAGCTGCGGGCCGTCACCCGGGAGACCACGGCGCCGGCGGCGAACAGCGCCACCATGGACGCCACGGCGGAGATCCACAGCCCCCGCACGCCCAGCAGGTACGGCAGGAGCGGGACGATCGCGCCCAGGCTGAACGACAGGAACGACGACACGGCGGCGAGCACCGGAGAGGGCAGGTCGCCGGGGTCCACGCCCAGCTCGGCCCGCGTGTGGACGGCCAGGGCCTCCTCCGGGTCGCGGGAGATCTGCCGGGCGACCTCCCTGGCGGTCTCCGGGTCCACACCCCGCTGTTCGTACATGCGGGCGAGCTCGGCCTCCTCGGCCTCCGGGTGCCGCTCCAGCTCCCGCCGCTCGACGTCGATCTCGGCCTGCGCGAGCTCGCGCTGGCTGGCGACCGACACGTACTCGCCGCCCGCCATGGAGAACGCTCCGGCGGCCAGGCCGGCGATGCCCGCGAGCGCGATGATCCTGGTCTCGGCGGTGCCGCCGGCGACACCCGCGATCAACGCGAAGTTGGAGACCAGCCCGTCCATCGCGCCGAACACCGCCGGGCGTAACCAGCCGCCGTTGACGTCCCGGTGCTCGTGGTGGATCTCGGCCCGCGCCCCCGTCGTGGCCTTCGTCATCGCCGGTCGGCCTCCCCCTCCGCCGGGCCGGCCTCGTTCGCGGCGTTCGCGCCCGCGGCCGCCGTCTCCTGGGGCTCCCCTGGCGTCTCGTCCTGTTCCTCCTCACGCAGCAGTTCCGGCTCGTCGGCCTGGTCCCGCCCGTGAGCGGGGTCGGCGTGGGCGGGGTCGCCGTCGCCGATCTGCGCGCCCAGCGGCTCCTCGCCCGCGCGGTTGCGGGCCAGCCACAGATACGCCAGCGCGCACAGGAAGATGACGATCGAGGTCCACTGGTTCAGCCGCAGGCCGAGGATCTCGTGGGCGGGATCCACCCGCAGCCCCTCGATCCAGAACCGGCCGAGCGTGTAGCCCGCCACGTACAGCGCGAACACCCGGCCGTGCCGCAGCGTGAACCGGCGGGCGGCCAGGATCAGCACGACGGCGAGCGCGAGGTCCCACAGCGACTCGTACAGGAACGCCGGGTGGTAGGTGGTCGCGCCGGGGACGGTGCCGGGGCGGCCCGGCTCGATCTCCAGGCCCCACGGCAGGTCGGTGGGGCCGCCGAACAGCTCCTGGTTGAAGTAGTTGCCCCAGCGGCCGATGGCCTGGGCCACGGCCACACCGGGGGCGAGGGTGTCGGCGACGGCGGTGAAGGAGATGCCGCGCCGGCGGCAGGCGATATAGACACCGAGCGCGCCGAGGGCGATCGCGCCCCAGATGCCGAGGCCGCCCTCCCAGATGAACAGGGCGTCGATCGGCCGCTTGGGCGCGTCCGAGCCGAAGTAGATCTGCCAGTCGGTGATGACGTGGTAGAGACGTCCGCCGACGAGGCCGAACGGCACGGCCCAGACCGCGAGGTCGGTGATCGTCCCGGGGGCGCCGCCACGGGCGCGCCAGCGGCGTTCGCCGATCCAGACGGCGACGATGACACCGAGCACGATGCACAGCGCGTACGCGCGGATCGGGATCGGTCCGAGATTCCAGACCCCCTGTGACGGGCTGGGAATCGAGGCGAGGAGGGGCATGTAACGTGACGTTACCGCAAGAGAGGGCGGCCCCGGAGCGAGGCACGGGCATCGCCCGCCCGACCTGCGCCGACCACCCGGCGCACCCCGTTTCAGAGCCCGGCGGCGGCGTCCTGGCGGAGCGCGGACAGGCGTGCGGCGAGGTCCTCAAGGCCGGGGTACTCACCGAGATCCACCAGCCCGAGCCAGCCCAGCCCGGCCACCCCCTCGGGGTCGCACGCGCCGAGCACGCCTCCCGCGAGCGCCGCGACCGTGTCGGCGTCCCCGCCGAGCGACACGGCGTACGGCAGCGCGGCGGCCGGGTCCGGGGCCTCGCGGATCACGTGGACCACCGCGGCGGCCGTCTCCACGGCGTCCAGCGAGACCCCCTCGGGCGGGGGCGACCACCGCCCGCGCGCGGCGGCCGTCACGGTGTCCATAACGGTGTCCATCAGGCCGTGGTGTTCACCCGCCCAGCGGGCCTCGGCCGCCGCCGCGTCCAGCAGGTCCGCCGGACCGGCCCCCTCGACCGCGTACGACGCCATGGCCGCGATCACGCAGGCCGCCGCCACGGCCGCGGGCGCCCGGTGCGTCGCGACGGACAGCACCTCGCACAGGTCCCGGCGGCGTCCGGGGCGGTCCGGCGGCACGGCCCACCCGGCCGGGGCGACGCGCATGGCCGCGCCGTTGGTGGGCAGATCGTCCGCCGAGGGCGCGGGGATCTCCCCCGTCTCGGCGAAGCGCGCGAGGGCACGCCGCGTCGTCGGCCCGAGGCCGCGCACCGCGGGCGCCGCGCCGGCCAGCCGGGTGAGGAAGTCCAACGAGGAGGGGCGCCCGCCCGTGTCGGCCAGGCACCGGGCGACCAGCACCATCTGCGCCGTGTCGTCGGAGGTCGCGCCGCGCGGCCAGCCCCGGTCCGGCGCGGGCAGCCGGACGACCTCGGCCGGGTCGACGCGCTCCGGCGGGCGGCCCTCCCACGGCACGCCGAGCGCGTCGCCCGCCGCGAAGGCGAGCATCGCCGCGTGGATCCTCCGCTCCCGGGAGGTCACTTGCCGGCGCTCTCCACCGCGTCGCGCAGCGAGGCCGGCACGAAGGCGACGTTGGTGTCGAGGTCCTTGCCGTTGAGCTTGACGGTCGGCGTGCCGGTCAGCTTCTGCGTGCTCATGGTCTTCTCGGTGAACTGCTGGTGAGCGGCGACGTTGCGCTGCTCCCGCACGCAGGTGTCGAAATCGTCGGCGGTGACGCCGGCCTCCTTGCCCCACTTGATCAGCTCGTCGGCGGTGAAGCCGGTCACGGTCTCACTCGGCTGGTTCTTGTAGAGCTTGTCGTGGTACGCCAGCCACTGCTGACCGTCGGTCACGCACCGGGCCGCGGAGGCCGCCCGCAGCGAGTTGCCCTTGGTGGGCTCCTGCCCGAAGATCGTGATCGGGTGGTACACGACCTTGGCCTTGCCCTCGGCCGCCAGGTTCTTCAGCGTGGAGCCGCTGGTCTCCTCGAACTGCTTGCACGCCGGGCACTGGAAGTCCTCGAACACGTCGACCACGGGCGCGGTCACACCGGACTTGGCCATCACGACCGTGCCGTCCTTCTCCACGCTGACGGGAGCGAGGCCGCCCGCGACCTTCTCCGAGGCCCCCTGGCGCACCGACCACACGGCGAAGGCCACCGCGATCACGGCGACCACCGCGATGGTCACGATCATCGTGACGCGCTTGCGCTGCTCCTGCTTGCGCAGGGCCTCCCGCTGGGCCGCGATGCGGGCCCTGGCCGCCTCGCTCGTACGCTTGCTCACGAAACTTCCCCCCTGGCTATCCCCTCGGCCACGTTCCGCGGTCGTCCGCGGTCACGCGCCGTCGTCCTCACCGTCGTCCGAGCCGTCCTCGTCCGTCGTATCCCGCTCCCCGGTGAAGCCCAGCGCGGAGTCCAGCGAGAAGCGGCCCGCCGGCCTGACGACGATCCACGCCGCGCAGACGAGCAGTCCGAGGTCGCGCAGCAGCTCCCAGAAGTAGCCGGGCTCCTGTCCCGCGGCCAGCGTGCCGTCGCCGCCGAAGCAGCCGCAGTCGATGCGCAGCCCCCTGGCCCAGGCCGACGCGATGCCGACGACGAAGGCCACCATCAGCACCCCGCCGACGACCGCCGCCGCGCGTGTGAACAGGCCGACGAGCAGCAGCAGGCCGGTGATGATCTCCAAGACGGGCAGGCCGTACCCCACGACCTGCGCGACGGAGTCGGGCAGGAGCTGGTAGGCCCGCACCGCCTGCACCGACAACGCGGGTGCGCCGATCTTGAGCGCACCGGCGACGATCAGTACGCCGGCGAGCACGACCCGTGCGGCGGTCGTGACCCAGGAGAGCGCGGGCTTCGCAGGCTGTAACCGCTCGGACACCGAGGTGCCGGATGCCAACTGAACCATGAGTCTCCTCGCCCGGTAGGCAACACCGACTGAACAGTACCGGGACCCAACCTCACCATGTGCTGGATAAGAGCATGGTAAGCCGCCTTATCTCGGCCGGTCGTGGCGCACCTACGGGAAGGAAACCTCAGGGCGGATCAGCGCCGGACACCCCGGGCGAGTTCGGACCCGAGTTCGCGAACGGCCGCGAGACCGGACTTCTCGTCCGGGGCGTCGAGCAGGCGCCGGATGAAGGCGGACCCGACGATGACGCCGTCGGCGTACGCCGCGACCTCGGCCGCCTGGGTGCCGTTGCCGACGCCCAGGCCGACGCAGACGGGCAGCCCTGTGTGCGCCCTGGTGCGCTTGACCAGGCCCTCGGCCGCCGAGCTGACGGTCTCCCTCGCGCCGGTCACGCCCATCAGCGACGCCGCGTACACGAAGCCGGTGCAGCAGGCGGCGACCCGCTCGATGCGCTCGTCCGGCGAGCTGGGCGCGACGAGGAAGACCGTGTCGATGCCGGCCTCCTTGCTCGCGGCGAGCCAGGGCTCGGACTCCTCGGGCGTCAGGTCGGGGGTGATGGTCCCGACGCCGCCCGCGGCGGCGAGGTCGCGCGCGAAGCGCTCGGCGCCGTAGCGGTCGATCGGGTTCCAGTACGTCATGACCAGCGTCGCGGCCCCCGACTTCGCCACGCCCTCGACGGTGCGCAGCACGTCGGCGATGCGGGTGCCGTTGGTCAGCGACCGGTGCACCGCGTCCTGGATGGTCGGGCCGTCCATGAGCGGATCGGAGTACGGCAGGCCGATCTCGATCACGTCGCAGCCGGCCTCGACCATCGCGGTCGCCGCGGCGACCGCGCCGTCCTTGGTCGGGAAGCCGGCCGGCAGGTAGCCGACCAGCGCGGCCCTGTCCTCGGCGCGGGCCTTGTCGAACACCGCTTGGAGTGTCGTCATCGGGATGTCCTGTCGATGCTGATCAGAGGTTGAAGTATTTCATCGCGGTGCCCATGTCCTTGTCGCCGCGGCCCGACAGGTTCACCAGGATGACGGCGTCGGGACCGAGCTCGCGGCCCAGCCGCAGCGCGCCCGCGAGCGCGTGCGAGGACTCGATGGCCGGGATGATGCCCTCGGTGCGGGCGAGCAGGGCGAAGGCCTCCATGGCCTCCTCGTCGGTCACGCCCTCGTAGGTGGCACGGCCGGTGTCCTTGAGCCACGCGTGCTCGGGGCCGACGCCGGGGTAGTCGAGGCCGGCCGAGATCGAGTGCGACTCGATCGTCTGGCCCTCATCGTCCTGCAGGACGTAGGTGCGGGCGCCGTGCAGCACGCCGACGCTGCCCTCGGTCAGGGTCAGCGCGTGTTCGCCCGTGTCCAGGCCCCGGCCGCCGGCCTCGTAGCCGTACAGCTTGACGTCCTGGTCCTCCATGAAGGCGTGGAAGACGCCGATGGCGTTCGACCCGCCGCCGACGGCGGCGCAGACGGCGTCGGGCAGGCGGCCGGTCAGCTCGAGGACCTGACGGCGCGCCTCGACCCCGATGATCCGGGCGAAGTCCCGGACGATCTCCGGGAACGGGTGCGGCCCGGCGACCGTGCCGAACAGGTAATGGGTGTGGTCGACGTTGGTGACCCAGTCGCGGAACGCCTCGTTGATGGCGTCCTTGAGGGTCTGGCTGCCGTTGGTCACCGGCACGACCGTCGCGCCGAGGAGCTTCATCCTGGCCACGTTGAGCGCCTGGCGCTCGCAGTCGACGGCGCCCATGTAGATGACGCACTCCAGGCCCATCAGCGCCGCGGCGGTGGCGGTGGCGACGCCGTGCTGCCCCGCCCCGGTCTCCGCGATGACGCGCCGCTTGCCGAGCCGCTTGGTCAGCAGCGCCTGGCCGAGCACGTTGTTGATCTTGTGTGCGCCCGTGTGGGTCAGATCCTCGCGCTTGAGCACGATCCGCGCGCCGCCCGCGTGCTCAGCGAACCGCGGCACCTCGGTCAGCGTCGTCGGACGCCCGGCGTACGTGCGCAGCAGGTGGTCGAACTCGCGGATGAACTCGAGGTCGGTCTTGGCCTTCTCGTACTCCGCGGCGACCTCGTCGAGGGCCGGGATGAGCGCCTCGGGGACATACCTGCCGCCGAACCTGCCGAACTTGCCGTGGACGTCCGGGTCGTCGCCGCGGACCCCGCCACCGGCCAGGTCGGCGGGGGTGATCATGGTCCCTTCCGTCGGGGTCACGCGGCCTCCCTCTGCAGCGCTGTCGTTCACGAGTGCCTCTCGGAGCCGGTGTCCTGCCGCGAGGCCGGGTGGGCGCCGGCGGTCACCAGGTCGTTGACCGCGGCCTTGGGGTCCCTGCCGGTGACCAGGCTCTCGCCCACCAGCACCGCGTCCGCCCCCGCCCGCGCGTACGCGAGCAGGTCGTGCGGGCCGCGCACGCCGGACTCGGCGATCTTGATGACGCCGTCCGGCACCTTGGGCGCGAGCTTGGCGAACACCTCGCGGTCCACCTCGAGCGTCTTGAGGTTGCGGGCGTTGACCCCGATGATCTTCGCGCCGGCGTCGACCGCCCGGACCAGCTCCTCCTCGGTGTGCACCTCGACGAGCGGGGCGAGCCCGATCGACTCGGCCCGCTCGATCAGCGAGACGAGCGCCTGCTGGTCGAGGGCCGCCACGATGAGCAGGGCGAGGTCCGCGCCGTGCGCCCTGGCCTCCCACAGCTGGTAGGAGGTGACGATGAAGTCCTTGCGCAGGATGGGGATGTCCACGGCCGCGCGCACGGCGGCGAGGTCGGCGAGGGTGCCGCCGAACCTGCGCCGCTCCGTCAGCACGCTGATGACGTGGGCGCCGCCCTCCTCGTAGTCCGCCGCGAGCGCGGCGGGGTCGGCGATGGCGGCGAGCGCGCCCTTCGAGGGGCTCGACCGCTTCACCTCCGCGATGACCGACACCCGGTCGCCGCCGAGCGCGGCATAGGCGTCACGGGGCTCGGGGGCACGGGCGGCGAGCCGCTTGAGCTCCTCGATCGGCACGTCGCGCTGCCGCTCTTCGAGGTCCTCCCGCACGCCCAGGATGATGTCCTCAAGAACACTCACGCGTCCTCCTCGCTCTCGGCTCGGAGCTCGCGCGATTTGCCTGTCCGCTCGCTCACGCGTAAGGGTCCCTCCGGTCGGCTGCTCTGCGTGTCCTGCCCTGCGATGGTATCGGCCCGTCTCGCGTCGATCCGCCACCGGGTCGATTCAGGGTGCGAGGAAATGCCCGAAAGGCGTGTTCCGTATTACCCAAAAAACGATCACGATGGCGAGAAGTAACCACAGGTACGCGGGGTGCGCGAGGTTCGTGCGCACAGGCCGTCCCTGCCATGATCGTAATGCCCAGAGGGCCCATCGATAGAACAGGAACGGGACGGCCGCGACCAGCAGCGGATTGAGGTGCAGGGCGCTCAGCACGTCGGCGTGTCCCAAGGCGTGGACAGCGCGCAGCGAACCGCATCCGGGGCAGTAGAGCCCGGTGAGGAAGAGGAGCGGGCAGGTCGGATAGTGCCCGGGCTCGTTCGGGTCCACGGCGGCGACGTACGCGGCCGCCGCCGACGCGACGGCCGCCACGCCGAGCGGCGCCAGCAGGGACCGCAAGCGGTCCGCCGGGCGCCGCGCCGGGACGGTCGATGTCATGACCCTCAGTATGACGTGGTCGAGGTGCTGAAGCTGAAGACCCCCAGCACGACGACGAAGAGGATGTACAGGACCAGCAGCACGATGCCGGTGATCAGCGACGCCATCCACCACTTCTTGGCCGACTCCGAGGCCGCGACCGCGCCCTGGTAGTCGCCCGCCATCCACTTGGAGTTGACCTGGCTGGCGAAGACGATCGACACGACACCCAGCGGGAGGCAGCACAGGATCGTCGTGACGATCGCCATCACCAGGTGGTTGTTCGGGGGGGCACCGCCGGGCGGCATCGGGGCGCCGTAACCGCCGCCGGGAGGCGGGGGCGGAGGGAAGCCGCCGGGGTTGCCGGGGTCGTAGCTCATTTGTCGCTCCTGCTGTCGATAGGGAGAGAGTTCGGTATGAGACGGAAGCCGGATCGGCGGCCGCTTCTTCGCGTCCGCCGCGGGGGCCCGATCAGAGCACCGCGATCCGGTCCACAGCGACGTGGCCGGGAATCACACCGGTGAACGACGCGAGGGCGCACAGGAGCGGGCCGCCGGTGTCCCGCCCCGGGGAAGGCGGGCACCCGTACGGCTGGTGCTGGTAGCTCATCCGAAGCTCCCGTGAAATCCTTCAGGTCGGCGGGAAGCTTAGCGAGAAGGAAGGGCCGTTCAGGGCAAAACCGAGCTTTGTGGGCAACTTGTGATCAAACAGTTGGGAACGGTCCAACATCGCCCGCGCTGGCGCTGCCGCCCTTGCGGGGGCGTTCACGCGGTGGGGTCGTCGCCCTCGTCGATGGCGTCCCACATCGCCCTGTCGGCGTCCTTCACCCGGGCCGTGCCGCCGGTTCCCGCGCGCCCGGCCCCCCGCTCGTACCTGCTCGACATGCCGGGCCAGCGCGCGCTCAGCACCGCCGCCGCGGCGCCCGCGCCGGCCAGGACGATCCCGCCCGCGGCGGCCAGCACCGGCCACACCCAGGCGCGCGACTCCACGGAGATGTGACCGGCGGACGTCACCGCGGTCGTCATGTGCCCGGCGGCCGCCGCGGCGATGGTGCCGCCGCGCGTGCCGTCCCACGCCCCGGCCGCGACCGCGGCGCCGAGGAGGGCCACGACCACGCTCGTCACCCGCCGCGCGACCCCCCGGGCCGCGAGTACGGCCAGCACGGCGGCGAGCGCGGCCAGCGCCGCGGGGGTCAGCCAGGCGACCAGGTCGTTGCCGGTGAGGGAGCCGCCGCCCGCTCCGGCGGGGCTCCCCGCCGTGCCGAGCGTGACCCAGACGCGGCCCGCGGCCAGCAGCGCGAGCCCGCCGCCCACCGCGCAGGCGGCCAGCCAGGCGAGCAGCGAGCGCCGAGCCCTGCTCGTCCGGTCGTGGACGGGCGCCGGAGCGGTCACGGCGCGCCGCTCACGTCGAGGACGTCGGCGTCGAAGCAGGTGCGGTCACCGGTGTGGCAGGCCGCCCCCACCTGGTCGACCTTCAGCAGGATCGTGTCGCCGTCGCAGTCGAGCGCCACGTGCCTGACCCACTGCACGTGGCCGGAGGTGTCGCCCTTCACCCAGTACTCCCCCCGGCTGCGGGACCAGTAGGTCGCCCGGCCGGTGGTGAGCGTGCGGTGCAGCGCCTCGTCGTCCATCCAGGCGAGCATGAGCACCTCGCCGGTGTCGTGCTGCTGGACGATCGCGGGCACCAGGCCGTCCGGCGTGCGCTTGAGCCGGTCGGCGATCTTCGGGTCGAGGGCCATGAGGCAATTGTGCCGCAGGCCCCGGCCGCCCCCCTCTCCGCCGCTACCCGGCCGCGCACTTCTGAACGGCGGGAAAGCGGCAGGCTTCCGGCCCGCTGCCATCAGGTGTCCGGATGACATGCGGTCATTTCTCGGCGCTCTATGGCTGGACGGCGTTTCAGCCGTGTTAGGCCGGGAGTCATTCCCGGTGTCAACCATCCCCAGTGGACGCATCCCTCGACGCCACCACCGGGGAGCATCATGGATCCCGCCCTCAGCCGCCGCGCCTTCCTCGTCGCCTCCGGCATGACCGCCTCGGGCGTCGCGCTGGAGATCGCACTCGCCTCCACTCCTGCCGCCTCCTCGGCCGCGACGCCCTCGGCCACCACCCCCCTGACGACGATCCGCGCCGTCGCCAGGCCGCACGGCGCCGGCGGATACCGCAGGCTGTCCGACGGCCCCGGCTGGCGCCGCGTGACACGCACGGAGCTGGCCGAGGCCAGGAAGGGCAGGGCCGAACGCCGTACGGCGCTGGCCTGCTTCGTCCAGTTCACCGACCTGCACATCACCGACGTGCAGAACCCGCAGCGCTATGAGTTCCTGCGCGCGGGAGACATGAGCTCCTGGCGCCCGCAGGAGGCGTTGACCGCCGTCGGCGCCGTCTCGCTGATCGAACAGGTCAACGCCCTGCGGCACGGCCCGGCCACCCGGGCGCCGATCGGCTTCGTCATGACCACCGGCGACAACACCGACAACAACTCCCGGGTCGAGATGGAGTGGTTCCTCACCGCCATGACCGGCGGCCGATTCACCCCCAACACCGGCGACCCCGGCGCGTACGAGGGCGTGCAGAGCTCCGGCCTGGGCCTCTACTGGCAGCCCGGTTCCCGCGTGCGCGACATCGACAAGCGGGCAGGGTTCCCTCACCTGGACGGCTTCCTGGAGGCGGCCATCCGCGAGGTGAGCAGCCCCGGCCTGGCCGTGCCGTGGTATTCCACCGTCGGCAACCACGACCAGCTCTTCGGCGGCGCCTATTCCGCGGCCGGCGGTTTCTTCGCCGACCTGGCCACCGGCTCGCGCAAGCTGTTCGCCCTGCCCGCCTCCGAGGCCGGCGCGGTCTACCGGGCGCTGCGCCGGGGCGACCCCACCGGCGCCCGTTTCCGCGCCGCGTGGAAGCGCTACCGGGGCAAGGCCCGCACGGTCACCGCCGACGAGCGCCGCGCCCCGTTGAGCCCGCACGCCTACATCGCCGCCCACCTCGACCCGGCGTACACCGGCGCGGGACCCGTCGGCCATGGCTACACGCGGGACAACCTCGACAGCGGCCGGCTGGACTACTCCTTCCGGATCGCCGACGGGGTCGTCGGCGTCAGCCTGGACACCACCGACCGCGGCGGCGACTACCGCGGATCGGTCGGCACCCGGCAGCTGGCCTGGCTGGAGCGGACCCTGAAGACCCACGCGGACGACATCGCCCTGATCTTCAGTCATCACCCGAGCTGGTCCATGACCAACCTCGCGCCCGATCCGGCCCGCCCGCACGACAAGCGCCACGGCGGGCAGGAGTTGCTGGCAGTGCTGAGGAAGCACGGCAACGTGGCCGCGTGGATCAACGGCCACTCCCACCTCAACAAGATCGTCCCTCATGGCGGCTTCTGGGAGATCTCCACCGCCTCCCACGTCGACTACCCGCAGCTGGCGAGAGTCGTCGAGCTGGCCGACAACCGCGACGGGACACTGTCCCTGTTCACCACACTGGTGGAGTCGGCCGCGCCGCACCGCACCGACTTCGGCGACCTGTCCCAGAGCGGCCTGGCCGCGCTCTACCGGGAGCTCTCGTTCAACTCCCCCGGCACGCGGAGCGGCCTGGCCGGCCTGCCCGGCGACCGCAACACCGAGCTTCTGCTGAGAAGGCGCTGAAGGCGGCCGGCAGCCCGCGTCAGCGTGTGGTGGTGGCGGTCGTCCAGGAGGCGTAGAGGTCGGCGTACACGCCGGGCTGCTCGACCAGGACGGCGTGCGGGCCGCGCTGCACGATCCGGCCGTGCTCGAACACCAGGACCTCGTCGGCCGCCTGGGCGGTGGACAGGCGATGGGCGATCGAGACCGCCGTACGGCCCCGGGTGACGCCGTCGAGAGCGCGGGCGAGCCGCACCTCGGTCGCGGGGTCCACGGCGGAGGTGGCCTCGTCGAGCAGCAGCAGGTCGGGGTCGGCGAGGTAGGCCCGGGCGAGGGCGACGAGCTGCCGCTCCCCGGCCGACAGCGACTCGCCCCGCTGGCCCACGGGGGTGTCCAGGCCGGCGGGCAGGCCGTCGAGCCAGTCCGCCAGGCCGAGCTCGGTCAGCGCCCGGGTGATCTCCTCCCGGGTCGCCGAAGGCCGGCCGAAGCGGATGTTGTCCTCCAGCGTCGAGTCGAACAGGAAGCCGTCCTGCGGGACCATCACGATCCGCTCCCTGAGCGAGGAGAAGCTCAGGGAGCGCAGGTCGACACCGTCCACGAGGATCCGGCCGGAGGTCGGGTCCATGAGCCGGGTGAGCAGCTTGGCGAAGGTCGTCTTGCCCGAGCCGGTCTCCCCCACCACCGCGATCCGCGTGCGCGGCGGGATGTCCACGGACACGTCGTGGAGCACGGGCGGTCCGCCCGGGTAGGCGAAGCCCACGCCGTCGAAGCGGACCGAGATCGGGCCGCGCGGCAGCGTCGCGCCGTTCACCGGGTCGGCGACGTCGGCGGGGGTGTCGAGCACGCCGAGGATGCGCCGCCACCCGGCGATCGCGTTCTGCGCCTCGTTGAGCACCTCGGTCGCGGTCTGCAGCGGGCTGATGAACAGCGTGATCAGGAACAGGAACGCGATGAGCCGCCCCGCCGTGATCGAGTCGGCGACGCCCAGCCAGACCCCGGCCACGACCACCAGCGCCACCGAGATCGAGGCGACCAGCTCGGTGGTCGGGAACGTGAACCCGACGATCTTCTGGGCCCGGGTCTGCGCCGCGCGCATGCCGTCCACCGCCGTGTCGATCCGCTCGGCCGTGCGGTCCTCCGAGCCGTACGCCCGGATCACCGCGCTGCCGACGACCGACTCGCTGACGGCGGCGAGCACGTCGCCGGCGCGCTCGCGCACCCGGGTGTACGCCTTGGCCACCAGGCGCTGGAACCGGGGCAGGGCCAGCATCAGCGGCAGGAAGCAGGCCCACACGAGCAGCGTGAGCTGCCAGGAGTAGACGGCCATGAGCACGGTCGCCACCACCAGCTGGCCGGCCGACACGATGACCATCAGCCCGCCCCACTGCATGAACGTGCTGATCTGGTCCACGTCGCCGGTCACCCGGGAGACCAGGCCGCCGCGCCGCTCGGTGTTCTGCGTCAGCACCGACAGGTCGTGCACGTGACGGAAGCCCTTGCCCCGCAGGGCCGCCAGGCCCGATTCGGTGGAGCGGTAGAGCCGCACGTTCATCAGGTAGCCGCAGAACGCGGTCAGCACCACCGCGAGCGCGCACAGCGCGACCGCGTTCCGGATGAACGGCAGGTCGGGCACGCCCGACCCCAGGCCCCGGTCGATCACCTGCTGCACGGCGATCGGCACGACGACCTTGCCCAGCGTGGCCAGCACGGCCAGCACGAGCGTCCCGGCGAGCCCGCGGCGGAACTCCGGCGACAGCCGCAGGCCCTGCCTGAGCGTCTCCAGCGCGCCCCGGTCGGCCGACCGGAGGGACGAAGTCTGTCCTGTGGCCGTGACGGTCATGCGATGACCTCCTCATCGGTGTCGTCGCGGATGTCGTCGCGGATGTCGTCGCGGATGTCGAGTTCGGCCCGCTCGGCCTCCTCGCGCTCGTAGGCGGTGACGAGGTCGCGGTAGCCCGCGCAGCGAGTCAGCAGCTCCTCGTGGGTGCCGTGGTCGGCGACCACGCCCTGCTCCAGGTACACGACCTCGTCGGCCAGCGCGATCGTCGCCATCCGGTAGGCGACCACGATCACGGTGGCCTCGGCCGCGCCGTCGCGCAGGCCGTACAGGATGCGCTTCTCCACCTGTGGATCGACGCTGGAGGTGGCGTCGTCGAGGATGAGCAGCCGGGGCTCGCGCACGATCGCGCGGGCCAGCGCCAGGCGCTGCCGCTGCCCGCCCGACAGCGTCGCGCCGCGCTCGCCGATCCTGGTGTCCAGGCCGGACGGCAGCGCGCTGACGAAGCCGTCGGCCTGCGCGAGCCGCAGCGCGGCCCAGATCCGCTCGTCCGGCACCGCCGCGCCGAGCGCGAGGTTGCCGCGCACGGTGTCGTCGAACAGGAACGTCTGCTGCGGGACGAGCGCCACCGAGTCGCTGACCCCGCCCCTGGCCACCGCGCGCAGGTCGACGCCGTCGACGCGGACCACGCCCTTGTCGGGGTCGATCAGCCGCGCCAGCAGCTGGGTGAGCGTCGACTTGCCCGCTCCGGTCGGTCCGACGACCGCGATCGTGCGGCCCGGCGCGACCGTGAAGGTCACGTCCGTCAGCACCGGGCTCCCCGGCACGTACGCGTAGCCGACGCCCTCGGCCTCCACCCCGGCCGGACCGGAGGCGTCCAGCCGGGCGGTGCCGTACTCCATGGAGCCGGAGGCGTCGAGGACGTCCCTGACCCGCGTCCAGCCGACGACGCTGCGCGGCAGCTCGGCCAGCACCCAGCCGAGCGCCCGGATCGGGAAGGCGAGGAGGGTGAACAGGTAGGCGACCTGGATCAGGTCGCCGGCCGCCACGCCGCCCGACTCCAGCCGCAGCGACCCGACGAGCAGCACGGCCAGCACGCCCAGCGTGGGCAGCGCCTCCAGCATGGGGTCGAACAGCCCGCGGACCCGGCCGACGGCGACGTTGGCGTCCCTCAGCGCGTCGGCCTTCGCCTGGAACCGCGCGGTCTCGGCGTCCTCGCGGCCGAGGGTCTTGACGACGAGCGCGCCGTCGAAGCTCTCGTGCGCGACCTCGCTCACCTCGGCCCGCAGTTGCTGCGCCCGCATCGCCAGCGGCGAGAGCCTGCGCTGGTAGACCAGGTTGAGCACGGCCACGGCCGGGAAGATCAGGAACCCGACGAGGGCGAGCACCGGGTCGACCAGCACGATCGCCGCGGCGGCCGTCACGAGCATCACGACCACGCCCACCGCCATCGGCAGCGGCGCGAGCGGCCCCCAGGCCGCCTCGACGTCGGAGTTGGCGTTGGACAGCAGCTGCCCGGTCGGGTGACGGTGGTGCCAGGCGAGGGGCAGCCGCAGGTACTGCCGGGTGACCGCGCGGCGGGAGTGGGCCTGCATGCGGTACTGGTGGATGCCGGCCATGATGCGCCGGCCCATGATCCCCGCCGCCTTGAGCACCGCCACGCCCACGATCAGCAGGGCCGCGGTGACCAGCGCGCCGCTGCTCGCCGCGCCGTCCCGGAAGGCGGGCAGCACGGCGTTGTCGGTCGCCCAGCCGAGCGCCCAGGACGAGACGACGGTCATCGCGCCGTACAGGGCGCTGGCGAGGACCGCGCCGGTGAAGATCCTCGGCTCGGTTCTGATCGCCACACCGATGACCTTGAGACCCTGGAGCATGACTGAGCTGCGGGGCCGCGCGGGAGACTCCTTCGTCGGCACGCGGTGCGTTCCTTCCGATCGGGGACCAACCGGGGCCGCTCCCTGCGAGCGCCCCGGAGGGGGACGTTACCCACTCGGGGACGCCGCCGGATCGGTCACCAGACCGACGCCACCCGAGCCCATGGTCCTAGATACTCCCTATCATCCTGATCAAGCCGTTTATTCCTCGGTCGTGCCCGGTCTTCAGATCCGGGTGGCGTGACCGGCGCATAGGCTGATCACGTGACACACGCCCAGACGGAGCGCGCGACGCTCTGCGACCTGCTCGACCGCCTCGGTCCCGGGGCGCCCACGCTGTGCGAGGGATGGACGACCGAGGACCTCGCGGCCCACCTCGTCCTGCGCGAGCGCCGGCTCGACGCCGCGCCCGGCATCGCGCTGCCGCTCCTGGCCGGGCACACCGCCGCCGTGCAGGAGCGCCTCAAGCGGCGCCACCCCTACTCCGAACTGGTCGGGCTCGTCCGGCAGGGGCCGCCGCGCTGGACTCCGTACGGCCTGGTCCCCCGTCTGGACGAGATCGTCAACACCGTCGAGCTGTTCGTCCACCACGAGGACGTGCGCCGGGCGCAGAGCGGATGGGAGCCCCGCGTCGTCCCGAGGGACCTGCAGGAGGCCCTCTGGCATCGGCTGCGCGGAACCGCCCGGCTCTTCCTGCGCAAGGCCCCGGTGGGGGTCGTGCTCCGCCGTCCCGACGGAGCGAAGGCGGCCGGGCGCATGGCCGAGCCGGCCGTGGTGGTCACCGGCGAGCCGTCGGAGCTGATGCTGTTCGCCTTCGGCCGGCAGGCGCACGCCCGGGTGACGTACGACGGGGACGACGCGGCCGTCGCCCGGCTGCGGGCGGCCCGATTGGGGCCATAAGAAAGGACTCTCCAGACTTGTCCGGAATCCTCCACGTAAACGCCGCGCAATGGGGCAGCATGGGACCAGCCACGATGAGTGGGAGCGTTTGGGAGCCCCGGATGAACCTCAAGAAGGTCCTGACCTACCTGGCCATCGCGTTCGTGATCTTCTATTTGTTCACGCAGCCCGCGAACGCCGCCGGCGCGGTCAGGAGCCTGTTCGGGGGCATCACCACGGGGGCCGAAAGCCTGTCCGCGTTCTTCACCTCGCTGTTCTCGGGCTGACCGGGCGGTCCGCCACGAGGCCGTCCGCGCCCGTCTCACGATGAGGGCGGAACGGCCTCATGTCCTCGCGGCTAGTTATGATCAAAACTGCCGCCGGGTACAAACGACCGGGATACCGACTGCAGGAGGCCCCCCGATGAAGGCGAAGAAGGTTCTTACGTACGCGGCCATCGCGTTCGTGGTCTTCTACCTCTACAGCCAGCCGCAAGCGGCGGCAGGTGCCGTGCGAGGCGTGTTCGACACGGTCAACACCGGAGCCAGCCGGCTGGCGACCTTCTTCACCTCGGTCCTGAGTTGAGGCGGCGGACCCCCCGCTCCCGCTCTCCGTCCCGGCGGCCCCGCCGATAACCACTTCGACTGACCCGAGCCGCGAGGCTCTCCGCGCACACAAGGGCCGGCAGGGCATCCGCCTTGCTCCGCCGGCCTCTCCTTCCGCGACCCTCCGATCCTTCCGCGACCCTCCGCGCGACCTACCCGGCCCGCCGGTGCTCGGTGAGCTCGTACTCGACGAACGCCCCGATCATCGCCCGCCAGACGGCCTCGGCGACCTCCGGGGACAGCCCCTCGCGCTCCGCCCTCTCCCGCGCCGCCGTCACGACGCGCTCCACTCGGTCGGGAGCCCGTACGGCCTGCTCGTCTGTCTTGAACGCCGCCGCCGCGCGGACGAGTCGCTGCCGTTCGGCCAGCAGCGTCGTCAGACGGGCGTCGATCTCGTCGATCCGGTGGCGGACCTCGTCGAGCGAGGTGGGGTCGGACATGCGTTCCCTCCGATGGTCAGCGATGATCACCGATCACTGGATGATCACTGGCAACCTTAGGGCACGTCAGCCGGGCATGACCGATAAAAGACCACACAATCACTCATGCCGGTTTTCGCCCGCTATCGCCCTATTTGGGGCGATTGGTATGGACGATTCCTCCACGCCCGGCTGACCATTGAGAAGGCGGGCTCCGGAGCGCCGCAGGATCCCTCTACGGACAGGAGACAGCCATGCGTGCCAAGCGTTTCCCGAGCCTGCTGGGCCTGGCGTTCCTCGCGGCCGTCGGTCTCGCGGCGGCCCAGCCGGCCCACGAGGCGTCCGCCGCCACGATCTGCTGGGGCGATGGCGGGTGCGGTTTCGGTGGCTCCCACCAGAGCCAGTGGCAGTACCAGTCGATGGCGTCCTCCTCGCTCGGCACCGGTCCGGACGCCTACCCCACGGCGATCGTCGACATCGACTGAGGAGCGGCGACCGGGGGCCGGGATCCGGCCCCCGGTGGCGCTCAGCGGACCGGGTGACCGGCCGCGCGCAGCGTGTCCTTGACCTCGTGGATCTTGAGCTGGCCGAAGTGGAAGACCGAGGCGGCCAGCACCGCGTCCGCCCCGGCGTCCACCGCGGGCGGGAAGTCCTCCAGCCGCCCGGCGCCGCCGGAGGCGATCAGCGGGACGCTCACCGCCGCTCGTACGGCCCGCAGCATCTCCAGGTCGAATCCCGACTTGGTGCCGTCGCCGTCCATCGAGTTGAGCAGGATCTCGCCGACGCCGAGCTCCTCCCCGCGCCTGGCCCACTCCACCGCGTCGATGCCGGTCCTCCGGCGTCCGCCGTGGGTGGTCACCTCGAAACCGGAGGGCGTGGGCGGCCCGTCGACAACCCGGCGCGCGTCCACCGACAGCACGATGCACTGCGACCCGAACCTGCGGGAGGCCTCGGTCAGCAGTTCCGGCCTGGCGATGGCGGCGGTGTTGACGCCCACCTTGTCGGCGCCCGCGCGCAGCAGCCGGTCCACGTCGTCGACCGAACGCACTCCCCCGCCGACGGTCAGCGGGATGAACACCTGCTCGGCCGTACGGCGCACCACGTCGAGCATGGTCTCCCGCTCGCCCGAGGACGCGGTGATGTCGAGGAAGGTCAGCTCGTCGGCCCCCTCGGCGTCGTAGCGCGCGGCCAGCTCGACGGGGTCGCCGGCGTCCCTGAGGTTCTCGAAGTTGACCCCCTTGACGACCCGGCCCGCGTCCACGTCCAGGCAGGGGATCACCCGCACCGCCACCGTCATCGCTCAGCCCCCGTCGTTGCCACGTTCCACCGCCCGGTACGCCTCTACCTCGACCTCGACCAGCATGCGCTCGTCGACCAGCCCGGCGACCTGCACGCTCGTGCAGACGGGCCGTACGTCGCCGAAGATCTCACCGTGGGCCTTGCCGACGGCGTCGAAGTCGCCGGCGTTCACCACGTACAGGCGGGTGCGCACCACGTCGGCCCGGGTGGTTCCGGCCTTCTCGACGGCGTCCAGCGCGATGGAGAAGGCGGTGAGCGTCTGCTGGTAGGCGTCGCCCACGTGCTGGACCTCGCCGCCCACGGTGGCGGTGCAGCCGGACACGAGCACGTGCGGCCCGGCCACGACCGCGCGGGCGTAGCCGTAACGGTCCTCCCAGGGGCCGCCGGAGGAGATCCGCCCTTCGGGCATCTGCTCGCTCATGCGTTCTTCACCGCCGCGAGCGCCTCCTCCAGCGTGAACGCCTGGGCGTACAGCGCCTTGCCCACGATGGCGCCCTCGACGCCGTCCGGCACGAGCGTCGCGATCGCCCGCAGATCGTCGAGCGAGGACACCCCGCCGCTGGCGATGACCGGGCGGTCGGTACGCGCGCACACCTGGCGCAGCAAATCGAGGTTGGGGCCGCGCAGCGTGCCGTCCTTGGTGACGTCGGTGACGACGTAGCGGGGGCAGCCCTCGGACTCCAGCCGGTCGAGCACCTCCCACAGGTCGCCGCCCTCCTGCGTCCAGCCGCGGGCGGCCAGCGTGGTGCCGCGCACGTCCAGCCCCACGGCGATGCGGTCGCCGTACTCGGCGATCGCCTTGGCGCACCACTCGGGGTTCTCCAGCGCGGCGGTGCCGATGTTCACGCGGCGGCAGCCGGTGCTCAGCGCGGCCTCGAGCGAGGCGTCGTCGCGGATCCCGCCGGACAGCTCCACGTGCACGTCGAGCGCGCCGACGACGGAGGCGAGCAGCTCGCGGTTGCTCCCCCGGCCGAACGCCGCGTCGAGGTCGACCAGATGGATCCACTCCGCGCCGGCCTTCTGCCAGGCGAGGGCGGCGGCGAGCGGATCCCCGTACGAGGTCTCCGTCCCCGCCTCGCCCTGCACGAGGCGGACGGCTTGGCCGTCGGCGACGTCGACGGCGGGGAGCAATACGAGCGACATTGGGTCATGACCTCCGGTCGAAAACGATGGTGACGAGCACCGGGAGCAGCAGGATCGAGCCGAGGAACACGCCCAGCCGGGCCGTCCACGAGTCGAGCAGGATCCAGGCGAGCACCTGGACGAGGAACCACAGCACGGCGACGACGCCGTTCTCCGTGCGGCGGCGGCGGGCGAGGTAGCCCCGCTGCCGGGCCACCCGCACCGGTCGCCGGGGCAGCACCGCGGCCACGGCTCCGGCGACGGGTCCGACGAGCCGGTCGCGCACCTCGCGGCGCCTGGCGGCCTTCGCCTCGCGAGCGGCGCGGGCCGCCGCGAGGCGTTCGCGCTCGGCTTCGCGCTCCGCCCTCCGGCGGGCCCGTTCCTTGCTCATCGGGCCTCCCGCTCAGGTCCGGTCACGGCCTGGCCGGCCGTACGCGCCGCAGCCCCGCCGTTCCCCAGTGTCGCACCGCTGCCTCGAGATTTCGCGTGCCGGACACGCTCACAACGTGCTCAGCCAGTTGTCGAGCAGCACGGCCCCCGCGTCCCCGGACTTCTCCGGGTGGAACTGGGTGGCCATGAGGGCGCCGTTCTCGGCGGCGGCCACGAACGGCACGCCGTGCTCGGCCCAGGTGACCAGCGGCTCGTGGAAGCCGTCGCCGGCCTTGAGCACCCAGTCGCGCACGCCGTAGGAGTGCACGAAATAGAAGCGCACGTCCTCGTCCAGACCGCGGAACAGCACGCTGCCCTCGGGCACGGTGACGGTGTTCCACCCCATGTGGGGCAGCACGGGCGCGTCGAGCCGCTCGACCGTGCCCGGCCACTCGCCGCAGCCCTCCGTGTGGACGCCGTGCTCGACGCCCTTCTCGAACAGGATCTGCATGCCGACGCAGATGCCGAGCACCGGACGCCCGCCGGCCAGGCGGCGGCCGACGATCTGGTCGCCGCGCACGGCCTTCAGGCCCTCCATGCACGCCGCGAACGCCCCGACGCCGGGGACGACGAGCCCGTCCGCGTCGAGGGCCACGTCGAAGTCGGCGGTGACGGTGACGTCCGCCCCCACCCGGGCCAGCGCCCGCTCGGCCGAGCGGAGGTTGCCCGAGCCGTAGTCGAGAACGACCACCCGCTTGTTCACTGCCACCACATCACCCCCGCGGTGATCGCCAGGGCCGCGCCGACGCCGGCGAGCGCCGCCAGCAGCTTGAGGCCCTGCCGTATGCCCGAGATGACCCCGCCGATCAGGAAGAGGCCGATGAAGATCATGCCTCCGGACGCGAAGGTCATCAGAGAACGCCCTTGGTGCTGGGCACCCCGCTCGCCCGCGGGTCCCGCTCCGACGCCTCCCGCAGCGCCCGCGCGAGCGCCTTGAACTGCGCCTCCACGATGTGGTGCGCGTTGCGCCCGTACGGCACGTGCACGTGGAGGCAGACCGCCGCCTGCGCGACGAACGACTCCAGTATGTGCCGGGTCATGGTGGTGTCGTAGTCGGGCCCGATCATCGGGGCCATGCACTCGGGCTCGGTGTGGACGAGGTAGGGCCGGCCGGACAGGTCGACCGTGACCTGCGCCAGCGACTCGTCCAGCGGGCAGGAGGCGTTGCCGAACCGCCGGATGCCCGACTTGTCGCCCAGGGCCTCGCGGAACGCCGCGCCGAGCGCGAGCGAGGTGTCCTCGATGGTGTGGTGGGCGTCGATGTGCAGGTCGCCCTCGGTCTTCACGGTCAGGTCGAACAGGCCGTGCTTGCCGAGCTGGGCGAGCATGTGGTCGTAGAAGCCGACGCCGGTCGACACGTCGACGATCCCGGTGCCGTCGAGGCCCACCTCGACCAGCACCGACGTCTCCTTCGTCGTGCGCTCGACTCGGCCGCGGCGCTCGTTGAGCTCGGTCATGCGAGGACCCCTTCCAGCGCGGCGCGGAACGCCGCCATCTCTTCCGGCGTGCCGATCGACACGCGCAGCCAGCCCGCGGGGCCGGTCTCCCGGATCAGCACCCCGCGATCGAGCAGTCCCTCCCACACGGACCGCCGATCCGCAAACGTACCGAACAGCACGAAGTTGGCGTCGGAGTCGGCGACCGTGAGGCCGCGCTCCCGCAGCCAGTCCACGGTGGCGTCCCGCTCGGCGCGCAGCGCGTCCACCGTGCCGAGCAGCTCCTCGCGGTGCGCCAGCGCCACCCGCGCCGCCGCCTGGGTCAGCGTGGACAGGTGGTAGGGCAGGCGGACCAGCAGCAGGGCGTCGACCACCGCCGGGTCGGCGGCGAGATAGCCGAGCCGGGTGCCGGCCATCGCGAACGCCTTGGACATGGTCCGCGTGACGATCAGCCGGGGATTGCCCGGCAGCAGGGTCAGCGCCGACGGCGTGCCGGTGCGGGCGAACTCGGCGTACGCCTCGTCGACCACGACCATGCCGGGCGCCGCGGCGAGGATCCGCTCGATCACCTCAAGCGGCAGTGCGGTGCCGGTCGGGTTGTTCGGCGAGGTCAGGAACACCACGTCGGGCCGGTGCTCCTCGATCGCCCGCACGGCGGCGTCCGGGTCGATCGCGAAGTCCTCCTCGCGCAGGCCCTCGATCCACCGGGTGTTCGTGCCGCCCGCGATGATCGGGTGCATCGAGTACGACGGCTCGAACCCGATCGCCGAGCGTCCGGGGCCGCCGAACGCCTGCAGGATCTGCTGGATGACCTCGTTGGAGCCGTTGGCCGCCCACATCTGACGGGCCGTCAACCCGTGGCCGAGGTAGTCGGCGAGGTCCTTGCGCAGCTCGACGGCGTCCCTGTCGGGGTAGCGGTTGAGCGTCGCCGCGCCCTGCCGTACGGCACGGGCGAGGTCGTCGATCAGCGCGGCCGACGGCGGGTAGGGGTTCTCGTTGGTGTTGAGCTGGACCGGCACGTCGAGCTGCGGCGCGCCGTACGGGTGCTTGCCCCGCAGGTCGTCGCGGATCGGCAGGTCGTCGAGGGTCGTCATGCGGGCACTTCCCAGTCGAAGCGGGCGCGGATCGCGGCGCCGTGGGCGGGCAGGTCCTCGGCGTCGGCGAGGGCGCACACGTGCGCCGCGGCCCCGGCGAGCGCCTCGCGGCTGTAGTCCACCACGTGGATGCCGCGCAGGAACGTCTGCACCGACAGCCCCGAGGAGTGACAGGCGCAGCCGCCGGTCGGCAGCACGTGGTTGGAGCCCGCCATGTAGTCGCCGAGCGACACCGGCGCGTACGGGCCGATGAAGATCGCGCCGGCGTTGCGCACGCGGGCGGCGACCGCGTGCGCGTCGGCCGTCTGGATCTCAAGGTGCTCGGCGGCGTAGGCGTCGACGACCCTCAGGCCGTCCTCGATGTCCGAGACGAGCACGATGCCGGACTGGCGGCCGGCGAGCGCCTCGGTGATGCGCGCGGAGTGCCGCGTCGCGGCCACCTGGCCGGGCAGTTCCTTCTCCACCGCGTCGGCCAGCTCGGGACTCGTGGTGACCAGGACGGCCGCCGCGATCACGTCGTGCTCGGCCTGGCTGATCAGGTCGGCGGCGACGTGCGCGGGGTCGGCGGTCTCGTCCGCGAGGATCGCGATCTCGGTCGGACCCGCCTCCGAGTCGATCCCGATGCGGCCCTTGAGCAGGCGCTTGGCCGCGGCCACCCAGATGTTGCCCGGACCGGTCACCATCGTGGCCGGGCGGCACTCCTCGGTGCCGTAGGCGAACATCGCCACGGCCTGGGCGCCGCCCACGGCGTACACCTCGTCGACGCCGAGCAGCGCGCAGGCGGCGAGGATCGTGGGGTGCGGCAGGCCGCCGAACTCCTTCTGCGCGGGCGAGGTGACGGCCAGCGAGGGCACGCCCGCCTCCTGCGCGGGGACCACGTTCATGACCACGCTGGAGGGGTAGACGGCCCGGCCTCCGGGGACGTACAGCCCCACGCGGTCGACCGGGACCCAGCGCTCGGTGACCGTGCCGCCCGGCACGACCTGCGTGGTGGTGTCGGTGCGCCGCTGGTCGCGGTGGACCAGGCGGGCGCGGCGGATCGACTCCTCCAGCGCCGCGCGCACGACCGGGTCCAGCTCCTCGAGGGCGCGTGCGAGTGCCTCGGCGGGCACCCGGGCCGACTCGATCTCGACGCCGTCGAACCTCGCGGTCAGCTCCCGTACGGCTGCCGCGCCGCGATGGCGCACGTCCTCACAGATGGGCCGCACCTTCTCCAGGGCGGCCTCGACGTCGAGTTCGGCGCGGGGCAGCACGTCGCGCAGGTCGGCAGGAAGGGACCCGCGCAGGTCGATACGGGAAATCACCGTCCCAGTCTACGGATGACCAGGGCCGGATCCGCGTGTGTCCAGCATGCGGGACGGGCGTTTCACCGGCGGACGCACCCTCCCGGAGCTGCGACGTCGTCGTCCACGCTCGATTCGGGGCCCGGACCTTGACGGATTTTCGGGCACCGATCCACACTCTCGGCCAAGGACAGTCACATTCGGTCAGTCGAAGGCGGGGTCTCGTGCTCCCGGCACAGCGTCACCAGCGGATCATCGAAGCCCTCGGGCGGAAGGGCACCGTACGCACCGAGGACCTGGCCGCGCTGCTCGGCGTCTCCCACGAGACCGTCCGGCGCGACCTGGCGATCCTGGAGCGCCGCGCGCTGCTCGTCCGCGTCCACGGCGGCGCGACCGCGGCGCCGTCCGGCACCGGCGAGGAGCTGTCCTACCTGGAGCGCTCGACGAGCCGCTCCGAGGCGAAGGCCGTGATCGGCGAGCTCGCGGCGCGGCTCCTGCGGCCGGGCCAGACCGTGATCATCGACGTGGGCACCACGGCCGTCCACGTCGCCAGGGCCCTCCCTCCGGCCTTCCGGGGGGTGGTCGCCACCTGCTCGCTGCTCGTGGCGGCCGAGCTGGCCGGCCGACCCGGCGTGGAGGTGCTGGTGTCGGGCGGGCGCGTCAGGCAGGGCGACCTCGCCGTCTCCAACGCCCACGCGCTGGGGTTCTTCCAGGACCTGCGCGCCGACGTGGCGTTCCTCGGCTCGGGCGGCGTGGACGCCGAGGCCGGGCTCACCGACTACTTCCTGGACGAGGTCGCGACCAAGCGGGTGATCCTCGCCGGCACCGCCCGGACGTACGTGCTCGCCGACAGCTCGAAGCACGGCAGGGTCGCCGCCTACCGGGTGTGCGCCCTGGACGACCTGTCCGGTCTCATCACCGACGCGGAACCCCCTCCCGCGCTCGCGTCCGCCCTGGTCAGAGCGGATGCCGAGGTGATCAGCCCGTAGGCCGGCCGTCGCGGCTTCACCCGGCCGCACCGGCGATCGACCAGGGGCACCTCGGGCACCAAGGCGGAATTGGCGCCCGGCGACGGCGCGGTCCTCGCGCCGGCTCAAGGCGCCCGACCGGGCCCGCAGAGCCTGGCACCCCGATCGGCGAACCGAGTATCAGTGGTCCGCCACCACTTCCCGCACGTCGAATAGCCGCAATTCGTCCTTTGGACTGATATGAGCGGGCATTCATCTGTGGCTCCAAGCAATCACCCAGCCGCGGTTGATTGAGGCGGTAGGCCAGGGGAGAATTAGCACAGGAATTCGAATCCGGCCATGGAAGCGGAGGGCGCGATGGACACGTTGGGCAACGTCCATAGGCGCTCTCGGCGTCCGAATATCTCTGGTCGTTGGTGGGCCGATGCGACGGCCAATTCACCGCTTTGGCCGTCAGAAGCCCCCAGACATTTCTGTAAAAGCGCGACCTGCCCGCGCCCTGAATGCGTGTCGCGCGACAAGGGCGCACCCCTTTCCACCAGCACGCGGAAGCCCGGCGACGGAAGCAACGGTGGTCATGCCGGCAGTGCGGGTAGTGCTGCGGACCCTGGTTCCGGTCGTTCCGAGGCCGGTGCCGGGGCGGGTCGGGGCAAGGGCCGGTCGTCGTGGGTGCTGGTGGCCTCGGTGCGTGAGTCGGCGCAGGCGTTGGCGTTGGCGCCGGTTCCGGACGATGTGGATATCTGCTTGGCCGAGGCCGAGGAGTTGTTGTTCGCCCGGGATCGGATCACGTGTGCTCTTGCTGATCGGGTGGGGCGGGTGCATCGGGCGGGGCAGGCCAAG